>NC_010125.1:1662500-2336250 GCF_000067045.1 Gluconacetobacter diazotrophicus PA1 5 | reverse complement strand
AGCAGGTCGAACGGCTGGCGCATTACGACCCGCTGACCGGACTGGCCAACCGCGCCCTGTTCGGTGCGCGGCTCGACGGCGTGTGCGTGGCGGGGCACGAGGCCATCCTATTGTGCATCGACCTGGATTATTTCAAGACGGTCAACGACCTCTACGGTCACGCGGCGGGCGATGCCCTGCTTCGCCTGGTGGCCGACCGCTTGCGGGCCTGCAGCCGTCCCGACGACCTGATCGCGCGCCTGGGCGGCGACGAATTCGCCATCATCTGGCCCAACGTGCCGGAAAAGGAGGAACTCGCCCATCGCGCGGGTGAAATCGTCGAGACGATCAGCCGGCCCTACGTCATCGACGGCCAGCACGTCGCGATCGGCGCCAGCATCGGATCGGCATCCTATCCGGCGGATGCGGGTTCATCCGATCTGCTGCGGCAACATGCCGATATCGCGCTGTACAAGGCCAAGGCGCTGGGGCGGAACTGCTTTCATTCGTTCGATGCCGGCCTCAGCTACGAAATGCGCAACAAGGCCCGGCTGGGCGACGAGCTGCGCGCGGCCATCGGAAGCAGCCAGATCTGCCTGCATTTCCAGCCGCTTTACACCATGCCCGACAACCAGATCGCCGCCTGCGAGGCCCTGGTGCGCTGGAACCACCCCGTACGCGGGATGATCCCGCCGGATCAGTTCATCGGCCTGGCCGAGGAAAACGGCCTGATCCACGAACTGGGCGAGTGGGTCCTGCGTGCCGCGTGCCGCGAGGCCGTCTGCTGGCCGCCGCACGTCAAGGTCGCCGTCAATGTTTCGCCGGTCCAGTTCCGCAATTCCCGGTTCATGGCCATCGTGCAGTCGGCCCTGATGGAAGCGGGCCTCGTGCCCCACCGGCTGGAAGTCGAGATCACGGAAAATATCTTCGTGCAGAACAGCGCGGTCAACCGCGACATCCTGCGACAGCTCGCCGACATGGGATGCAGCGTCGTCCTGGACGATTTCGGAACCGGCTATTCCGCCCTCAGCTACCTGCGGCTGTTCTCGTTCCAGAAAATCAAGATCGATCGTTCCTTCGTCAAGGAATTGCCGGAAAAGAGCGCATCGGGCATCATCCAGGCCATTGTCAGCCTGGCCCAGAGCATGGACATTCCCACCACCGCCGAGGGCGTGGAAACCCAGGAACAGTGGGCGAGGCTGCACGCCATGGGATGCAGCGAGGCGCAGGGTTTCCTGCTGGGGCGGCCCGAACCGGTCGCCGCCATCCGCGAGCGCCTCGGCGTCAGGGACGTCGTCATGTCCTGACGGATGACCGGCGATTCGCGGGTGAAATCGCGCAACCGCTGGACAGTTGGGCCAGAGTGCGGGAAAGCCCTCGATCATGAGTGTTGTGACCCTGACCGTCAGCGAGGACGAGGCCGATATCCGCCTGGATCGCTGGTTCCGCCGCCACTACCCCCACCTGACCCAGGGGGCGTTGCAGAAACTGTGCCGTACCGGGCAGGTGCGCGTGGACGGCAAGCGCGCCGAAACCTCCACCCGCCTGCTGCCGGGCCAGGCGGTGCGCGTGCCGCCCATTCCCGGCGCGTCGCGCCCCGCGCCGCCGCCCCGCCCGGTGCTGGACGAGCGGCTGGTGCGCGAAATCCGCGGCATGGTGATCTATAGCGACGACCAGGTGATCGTGCTGAACAAGCCCGCCGGTCTGCCGGTGCAGGGCGGTCCCGGGATCATCCATCACGTCGATGCCATGCTGGACGGGCTGAAGGACCAGGACGACGACCCGCGTCCGCGCCTGGTACACCGGATCGACCGCGACACGTCCGGGCTGCTGCTGCTGGCGCGCACCCCCGGCGTGGCGGCGAAGCTGGCGGCATCCTTCCGCGGGCGGGACGTGCGCAAGACCTACTGGGCGATCGTGGTCGGGCGGCCCAGCCCGGCCTCGGGCGTGATCGACCAGCCGCTGGCCCGGCTGGGCGCCGGCCCCGGCGCGCTGACGGTGGTCGCCTCGCGCAAGGACGCCGACGCCGCGCATGCCCTGTCGGAATACGAGGTCCTGGATGCCGCCGGGCGCAAGCTGTCCTGGCTGGCGCTGTCGCCGCTGACCGGGCGCACGCATCAGCTTCGCGTGCATTGCGAGGCCCTGGGCACGCCGATCCTGGGCGATCCGAAATATGGCGGGGATACCGCCCACCCCGAGGGCTTCGTCGACCGGCTGCACCTGCACGCCCGCACCCTGGACCTGCCGCATCCGGCGGGCGGGCGGCTGGTGGTATCGGCCGACCTGCCGTCCCACATGCGTGAAACCTTCCGGCAACTGGGCTTCAGTGCCGGGGCCACCCAGCCGCCACGACGGGGCTGAACGATGGCGGACAGGAACGGAGGACAGCCCATGACGGGACCGGGGGCACGTTCGGGGCGGGGCCGTGCCTGGCTGCTGGCATCGGTGGCGGCGGTCGTGCTCGTGGCAGGCAGCGCCACCATGGCGGCGCGGGCCATGATCGACCCCGCCAGCCTGCGCCAGCAGGCGGTGGCGGCCGTCTGGCGCCAGACCGGGCGCGTGCTGCGGGTGGGTACGCTGGACGTGCGCATCCTGCCCTATCCCTCGGTGTCCGTTCGCGACCTTGCGCTGTCGGACATGGCGGGCGGGGCGCGACCGGACATGCTGACCGCCACCGGGCTGGATGCGCGGCTGGCCATCCTGCCGCTGCTGCATCACGAAATCCGGCTGGAGGACGTGCGCCTGACCCACCCCGACCTGCTGGTCGAACGGATGGCCGACGGACGGGCGAACTGGCAGATGCATCCGCAGCCCGACACGGCACCGGCCGCGTCCAACCCCGGCGGATCGTCGCATTCTGCCCGCTGGGCGGTGCGCATCGGCAGCGTGCGGGTGCGCGATGCCGTCGTGACCTGGGATGACCGGCAGGCCCATGGCACGGGAACGGTCGCGCTGGATCGTGTGGCGCTGGACGGGCTGACGGGGTCGGCGCCGTCCTTCGACGTGCAGGGACATCGCCCCGCGGATGCCGGTGCCGGCTTCACGATGCAGGGCCAGGTCGGCCCCCTTGTTACGCCATCTTCCGACCCGTGGAAGGTGCGGGTCCAGGCGGCGTTCCTGCTGGACGGCCAGCCGGGCGGCAGCCTGGGGCTGGACGGCGCGCTGTCCGATCCGGCGCATCTGCGCGGCTATGACGTCACGCTGCATGCCACGGCGGGCCAGGTTTCGGGGCTGAACCGCCTGTTCGTGCATGCCGGCCTGCCGGATGTGCGGAATGTCGATCTCGCGGCCCGGATCGTCGACATGGCGGATGGCGACGCCGCGCCGCAACCCGGCCTGCGCATGCTGCATCTGCGGGCTGGTCCGGTCGATGCCGGCCAGGTCGTGCCGGCCCTGCGGCTGGACCATCTGGCGATCGACGCGCCGACCCCGGCCGATCACATGACGATCCAGGCGGCCGGGACGTACGGCGCGCGACCGTTCGACCTGCATGGCACGGTGGGCACCTTGTCCGAAACCATCGCGGCAGCGCGCAGCCGGCTGGGCAGTCCCATGCCGCTGGACCTGTCCGGGGACGTCGCGGGGGCGGCCCTGCACGGGGGCGGCAGCATCGGCGGCGGCCAGTCCGACCTGGATCTCCATGTCGCCGCCGATCGTCTGGCGCTGCCCGGCGACCGGGTTCTGGACCATCTGACCGCCGATGCCCATGTCGCGATGCAGGGCGGGGACAGCGTTCGCCTGTCGGGCCTGCGGGTGATGCCACCCCAGATGGCGCTGGCCGGCGGGCTGGATTTCACCCGCCATGGCGGAACGGGCGGCGTTCCGCTGCTGGGCGGCCGGATACGGGCCGACAGGCTGGACCTGGACGCGCTGCACATCACGGCCCCGCACGCCGCCGCCCCCACGCCCCGGGCCCCGGCGCCGGACACGACCGCCCCTGCCGCGCCGGCACCAGCGCCGGCACCGGCCGACGCCGTCCTGCCGTTCGACCGGCTGCGGCGGATGAATATCGACCTCGATCTCGCGGCGTCGCAGCTTCGGCTGAACGGCGACGATTATCATGACGCGCTGGCGCACGTGCTGCTGCGCGGCGGCCGGCTGGTGATCGACCCGCTGCGCGCGGACGGCGCGGGCCGCCACCTGAACGGTACGATCACGGTCGATGCGTCGGGCGACGTGCCGCGTCTTTCGGCCAGCGTGGGATCGCTGGTCCTGCCGGCCGAATGGGTGGCGGCTCAGGCCGGTATCCCCGCGTCGGTGCATGGCGCGTTGCAGATGGTCGGCGTCCTGGACACGCAGGGGACGACGCGCGCGGCGCTACGGTCCGCGCTGGCCGGCCATCTGGGCCTGTCGCTGGTCAACGGGCAGATCGACGGTGCGGCCCTGGGCCGCCTGCTGGGTCCGGGTGCGGCCGGCGCGGCGCAGGACGCCCTGGGCGGGCTGCGCTGCTTCGGGGTGCATATGGCGCTGGGCGGCGGCCAGGCCACGCTGGATACGATCGGCATGCAGACCCGCCGCCTGTCGGTCACCGGGCATGGAACGGTCGGACTGGTCCGGCAGGACCTGGACCTGCATCTGGTTCCGCAACTGCTGATCGGCTCGACCGGGGCGGCGATGCCGGTCGAGATCGGCGGCACGATCCAGGCGCCGCAGCCGCGCCTGGACCCGGCAGGTGCCGGGCGGCGGTTCGTCCTGACCATCGGCCCGTCCTCCGGCATCGCCGATCCATGCCCCGCCGCATTGCAGGCGGCGCGCGAGGGCCAGCCCGGCCCGGCCCCCGGGGCCGCGCCCAAGGCCAAGGCGCCAAAGGTCATGGACATGCTGCGCGGCCTGGGACTGTTCCGATGAGCGGCGATCCGGCGCGGGACGACGCCCGCAAGCGCTTCTGGGACCAGGCCACGGTCGAAACGCTGCCGGACGGATTCGCCGTCCTGCTGGACGGCCGGACCGTGCGCCTGCCCGGCGGCACGGCGCTGTGCGTGCGAAGCGCCGCCCTGGCGACGGCGCTGGCGGCGGAATGGCAGGCGGCGGGCGGGTCCAAGGGGGGTGTTTTCACCCCGGCCGACCTGCCGCTGACGCGCATCGCGGGCACGATGCTGGAGCGAATCGCCCCGGACCGGTCCGCCACCGTCGCGGTGCTGGCCGGCTATGCCGGGGGCGACCTGCTCTGCTACCGCGTCCGCACGCCGGCGCTGCTGGTCGAACGGCAGCGGCAGGAATGGGACCCGTGGCTGGACTGGCTGCGCGTCCGGTACGGCATCAGCCTGACGGTGACCGAGGGCGTGATGCCGATCGCTCAGTCGGAAGAGGCCCTCGGCGCCGTGCGCGCGGTGCTGGATGCCCTGTCCGACGGGGCGCTGGCGGCGCTGGGTGTCGCGGTGCCGGCGCTGGGAAGCCTGGTCCTGGGCCTGGCCCTGGCCGAGGGACGGCTGACGGCGGAACAGGCCACCGCCTGCGCCACGCTGGACGAGCGGACCCAGATGGAATTGTGGGGCCACGACGCCCAGCAGGCCGAACGCCTGTCCCGGCTGGAGCGGGACGTTCGCGATGCCGAAACATTCCTGCGCCTGGTGAATGAGTCATAGAGGCGCCTGACGGCGCGCGCCCTGTCATCGATCCGCCATAATGCAACGGCACATCGGATCTTGCGTTCCGATACCGAGCCGAACACTTCGTTACAGGTCTTCGCTGTAGAAGGGACGAGGAGCGAAACTGGCGACACAGGAGAGTCCCATGGCCTCGATCGATTGGCGGCCGCTATCCGAACCGTCCGGCTTTGCCGAGCGTGACCCGTGGCAGGACATTGCGGCCAGCAGGGACCGGCCGCAGACGTCGCGCCGCATGAAGCAGAGGCTGGGCCACTGGGTCGCGACCTGCGCCATGGGGGCATGGGCCCTGCTGGCCATCGTGCCGGTCATCGTGGTCCTTATGGCCATCGACGGTTAATCACCGTCCGAAAACAGCCCCGCGGTCGTCATGTCTGACGGCCGTGCGCGCTGAAGTCCGGGAGACGGGCGCGGGACCGTCTCCAGCCAGATCGATCCGGGGCCAAGTATATCTAGGTGTTTTGTCCCGGGATTTGGTGGTGCGGATTATGTATGAACCGTGATGGTTCTTTTTCCCACTGCTGACAAATGAATTCATATGGAGTGAGGCCGCGCAGGGTCTTGAGCCTGCGGGCGAAATTGTAGGCGGTAACGAAGTCGGCGAGGTGTTGACGCAACTGGTCATGTGTTTCGTAGTAGAAGCGCTTGACGGTGGCGTCCTTGATCGTGCGGTTCATCCTCTCGACCTGGCCATTCGTCCAGGGATGTCGCGGCTTTGTCAGTCGATGCTCGATATCGAGATCAGCACAGGCCAGTTCAAAAGAGTGGCACCGGAACAGGACACCATCCGCCCGCATGGCCTTGATGTCTTCGGGTGTCCATCCATTGCCGGCCGGATCGGTAAAATGCGTGCCGTTATCGGTCAGCACGGTATGGATGCGGTAGGGAACCGCAGCGGCCAGAGCACGCAGGAAGTCACCGGCAACGCGACGTGTCGCTTTCTCGTGCAATTGGACAAAAGCGAATTTCGAGGTCCGGTCGATCGCCACCAGAAGATAAAGGCGCCCCATTTCAGTGCGGACTTCAGCAATGTCGATGTGAAAATAGCCGATCGGATAACTCTTGAACTTCGACCGTTTTGGTTTGTCGCCTTCGGTCTCGGGCAGGCGGCTGATCCCATGGCGCTGAAAACAACGGTGCAGGGAAGATCGCGTCAGATGCGGGATCGTCGCCTGAAGCGCATAAAGGCAATCATCAAGAGGCAGCAGGGTATGGCGACGGAAGGCCACAACGATCGCTTCTTCTTCGGTCGACAGGATGGTTGAGGATGCGACCTTCGGACCGGTGCGTCGATCCGACGTATCGGTCCGCCCCTTCCATTTGGCGACCGTCTTCGGGTTGATCCCGTAGCGTTTCGCCAGAACCCTCAGGCTCTCTTGACTATGTTGTATCGCTCGACGGACTGCCGCTGTCGTCGTGGCGCTTCCGTGGTGAACCTGGCCCATAGCGCATCCTTCCACTCATGTGAAAATAATGCACCACCAAATCCCGGGACCAAACATCTAGGGAACCAGGACCGTGGCGCTGGCGGTGCAGGCGATGCCTTCCTCGCGGCCGGTGAAGCCCAGCCGTTCGGAGGTCGTGGCCTTCACGGAAATCCGGTCGATCCCGACCTGCAGCAGGTCGGCCAGGCGCTGGCGCATCGCCTCGGAATGCGGGCCGATTTTCGGCCGTTCGCAGATCAGCGTGACATCGGCATTCACCAGCATGCCGCCCCGGGCGCGAATCCGCTCGCCGGCATGGACCAGGAAGCGCGCGCTGTCGGCGTCCTTCCACTGATTCTGGCTGGGCGGGAAATGGCGCCCGATATCGCCCTCGGCCAGCGCGCCATAGATCGCGTCGCACAGGGCATGGATACCGACATCGGCGTCCGAATGCCCGGCCAGGCCGCGATCGTGGGGCACGGTGATGCCGCACAGGATCAGGGCGCGGTTCTCGGCAAACGCATGGACGTCGTAGCCGATGCCGGTGCGCGGCAGCAATGTCGGACCGATCAGGCGTTCCAGGCGCATGAGATCCTCCTTGTAGGTCAGCTTGATATTGTCTTCCGATCCGGGCACCAGCGCGACCGTGTGGCCGGCTGCCTCCAGCAGCGCCGCGTCGTCGGTCGCGTCCGTCGCGGCGGCGCCGCGATGCAGGTCGCGCAGCAGCGCGAAGCGGAAGCCCTGCGGCGTCTGGGCGCGAAACAGGTCGTCCCGCGGCACGGTGCCGGCAATCACGCCGTCCCTGCCGCGCTTGATCGTATCGGCCACCTGCACGGCGGGAATGGCGCCGGGATGGGCCGCCAGCGCCGCGATCACCGCCTGCGTCACCTCGCCGGGGACATAGGGGCGGGCGCCGTCATGGATCAGCACCAGGTCGGGCCGCGCGGACTCGGGCAGGCGGTCCAGCGCCTCCAGCCCGGCGCGGACGCTTTCCTGCCGCGTCTCGCCCCCCGCCACCGGCGGCAGGACATCCAGCCCCTGCAGCGCATCGGCCAGGGCCTGGGCATCGCCCACCGGCTGAAGCAGGTCGACATGCGGGATCAGGGCATCCGCCGCATGGCGGATGATGGGCCGGCCGCCGAGCGTCAGATACTGCTTGGCGACAGGGGATGCCGTCGTGGCGCTGAAACGTCGGCCCACGCCTGCGGCAAGGAGAATGGCTGCAACACGCATGGCGGAGCAATGCGGCGGAGATTCCCCGCCGTCAAGCGCTGGAACGCGCGGGGATGCCGTATTTTGCGGCTCCGCCCCCGGTTTTGTGGCTCCGCCCCTGGGGGAATGCCGCATCGCGATTGCGTGACAGCGGAAGATTGGGTATTCTGCTTAAATCCTGGGCATAGATGCCGGAAATTCGCCCAATCCCGGCGCCCATCCGTGTGCCGGGCGCGGGATCTGACAGCCCAACGGGGGTAATGCCGTCCATGTCGTCCGAAATGTTGCGTCCCGTCGATCTGGGTGGGGGGGTGGTCCTGCGCACCCCGGTCATCCTCGCCCCGATGTCCGGGGTGACGGACCTGCCGTTCCGCCGGCTGGCGCGGCGGCTGGGCGCGGGCCTGGTCATTTCGGAAATGATCGCCTCGTGGGCCATGGTGCGGGAGAACCAGGCCACCCTGCGCATGGCCGAGGTCGCCGATGATGACGGCCCGAACGCGGTGCAGCTGGCCGGCTGCGAGCCCGAGGCCATGGCCCAGGCGGCGCGGATCGCGGTCGATCGCGGCGCGGACATGGTCGACATCAATTTCGGCTGCCCGGTCAAGAAGGTGGCGGTCGGCCAGCAGGCGGGCTCGGCGCTGATGCGGGACGAAGCCCTGGCCGCGCGGCTGCTGGATGCCGTTGTGCGGGCCGTGGACGTGCCGGTGACGCTGAAGATGCGCATGGGCTGGGACCATGCCAGCCTGAACGCGCCGGCCCTGGCCCGCATCGCGGAACAGACGGGCATCCGCATGGTCACCGTGCATGGCCGCACGCGCCAGCAATTCTATAACGGCACCGCCGACTGGTCCTTCGTCCGGCAGGTGAAGGACGCGGTATCGCTGCCGGTGATCGTCAACGGCGATATCCAGACGGTCGACGACGCGCGGCAGGCCCTGGCGCTGTCGGGGGCGGACGGGGTGATGATCGGGCGCGGCTGCTATGGCCGGCCGTGGTTCCTGGCCCAGGTCGCGCAGGCGCTGACGACCGGCGACATCGTGCCCGACCCCGACCTGGCGACGGAAAAGGCGATCGTGCTGGATCATTACGACATGATGCTGTCGCATTTCGGCGCCCATCCCGGGCTGCGCCTGGCGCGCAAGCATGTCGCCTGGTATTCCGCCGGCCTGCCGGATTCGGCCGGATTCCGCGCCGCCATCAACCGGGTGGACCAGGCCCAGGAGGCCATCGGGATGATCTCCGCCTTCTATGACCGGCACATCGCTGCCGGTTCCCACCGCGCGCGGCGCGGCACGGCGGCGGGCGGTCAGGATGCCGCCCAGGCGGCTTGAAACCCATGGCGGCCGGCATGGCCCTCGACATGCCGCAGCCGGATGGCGCCGCGCTGCTGGACGCGATGTCGATGCCGGTGGTCCTGGTGGGGCCGGGCAATCATATCCGCTACATCAACAGCGCGGCCGAACCGTTCTTCGGCGCGTCGCGCCAGCAACTGATGCATCGGGACCTGGCGGAAATCCTGGCGGCCGACCATCCGATCTTCCTGCTGGTCGAACAGGTGCGGCGCGACGGGGTGACGACCGCCGAACATGAACTGACGCTGGACGGGCCGCGGCTGCACCGCACGGGCATTACCGTGCAGGGCACGCAACTGCCCGATGAGCCGGATTCCGTGCTGCTGACCTTTCACGATTCGTCGGCGGCGCGGCAACTCGACCGGCAACTGACCTTCCGGTCCGCGGCGCGCAGCGTGTCCGGCATGGCCGCCATCCTGGCGCACGAGGTCAAGAATCCCCTGTCCGGCATCAGGGGGGCGGCGCAGTTGCTGGAAAGCTCGGTGGCCGAGGGCGACCGGGAACTGGCGGTGCTGATCCGGGACGAGGCCGACCGGATACGCGACCTGGTCGAGCGCATGGAAATGTTCAGCGACAAGCCGCTGGAACGGCGCCCGGTGAACATTCATCGCGTGCTCGAACGCGTGCGCATGCTGGCCGAGCAGGGATTCGCCGGCAACATCCGGATCGTCGAGGATTACGATCCCTCGCTGCCGCCGGTCTGGGGCAATCGCGACCAGTTGGTGCAGGTGCTGCTGAACCTGGTGAAGAACGCGGCCGAGGCCATCGCATCGGACGGGCAGGGGGGGGAAATCACCCTCGGCACGTCCTACCGGCACGGGGTGCGGCTGGCGGTGCCGGGGATGGAACATCGCGTCGAACTGCCGCTGGTGGTGTCGGTCCGCGATACCGGGCCCGGCATTCCCGACAGCATCCGGCCCCATCTGTTCGAACCCTTCCTGACGACGAAGACCAGCGGAAGCGGCCTGGGACTGGCCCTGGCGGGCAAGATCATCGACGACCATGGCGGCGTGATCGAAATCGACAGCCGCCCCGGCCGCACCGAGGTCCGCCTGCACCTGCCCATGGTGGCCGAAGGCAGGACCCTTCCCTGACCGCCGGCCGGACGCCGCCCCCAGCCCTTAGCCCCGATTCAAGAGACTGACCTATCGCATGCCCCTGCCGACCGTCCTTGTCGCCGACGACGACCGTTCCATCCGCACCGTCCTTAGCCAGGCGCTGGGGCGCGCGGGCTATCAGGTGCGCGTCACCGCCCATGCCGCGACCCTGTGGCAATGGGTCGAGGAGGGCGAGGGCGACCTGGTCATCACCGACGTGGTGATGCCCGACGAAAACGGCCTTGACCTGATTCCGCGCATCAAGCGGGCCCGGCCCGACCTGCGCGTGGTGGTCATGAGCGCGCAATCCACCCTGATGACCGCCGTCAAGGCGACCCAGCGCGGCGCGTTCGAGTACCTGCCCAAGCCCTTCGACCTGAAGGAGCTGCTGTCGGTGGTCGCGCGCGCGCTGGCGTCGCCGGCCGGCGCCCTGGCCGAACCCGCGCCGGTCGATACGGACGAACGCATGCCGCTGATCGGCCGGTCGATGGTGATGCAGGACATCTATCGCATCATCGCGCGACTGACGACGTCGGACCTGACGGTGATGATCAATGGCGAGAGCGGCACCGGAAAGGAACTGGTGGCGCGCGCCCTGCACGATTACGGCCGCCGGCGCGGCGGGCCCTTCGTCGCCGTCAACATGGCGGCGATCCCGCGCGAACTGATCGAGAGCGAGCTGTTCGGCCATGAGCGCGGCGCGTTCACCGGGGCCACCAGCCGCAATCCCGGCCGCTTCGAACAGGCCGCCGGGGGCACCCTGTTCCTGGACGAGATCGGGGACATGCCGCCCGAGGCCCAGACGCGCCTGCTGCGCGTGCTGCAGGACGGCGAGTTCACCACCGTGGGCGGCCGCCAGCCGATCCGCGCGAATGTCCGCATCATCGCCGCCACCCATCGCGACCTGCGCCAGGCGATCCGCACCGGATCGTTCCGCGAGGACCTGTTCTATCGCCTGAACGTGGTGCCCATCCGCCTGCCGCCCCTGCGCGAGCGGGCCGAGGACATCCCCCTGCTGGCCCGCCACTTCCTGGACCGCTGCCGCGAGGACGGCCTGCCGGGCAAGATTCTGGACGACGGCGCGGTGGAACGGCTCCAGGCCAGCCGCTGGCCGGGCAATGTGCGCGAACTGGAAAACCTGATGCGCCGGCTGGCGGCCCTGTACCCGCAGGAGACGATCACCGCCGACCTGATCGATTCCGAACTGGCCGAAACGCTGCACGAGCAGGGCGCCGATACGCCGGACCTGCGCGAGCAGGAACCGCTGGCCGACGCCGTGGCCCGCCATATCCGCCATTTCCTGGCCTCGGGCCAGGACGGCATGCCGCTGCACGACATCTATGACCGCGTGATCGCCGAGGTCGAACGGCCGCTGATCCAGATGACCCTGGCGGCCACCCGCGGCAACCAGATCAAGGCGGCGGCGATGCTGGGGCTGAACCGCAACACCCTGCGCAAGAAGATCCGCGACCTGGAAATCCCTGTCGTTCGCGGCGCGAACTGACCGTGAAGCGGGAGATCGTCCATTGACCGAACCCAGGGCATCCCGCGCCCGGATTCCGGCGCCGCCGCTGATGCGCGGCCTGTTCGGGCTGCTGGCGCGGCGCGACGTGACCATCGCCCTGGTCGCGCTGGCGCTGTGTTTCGGGGTCGCGACCTTCGTGGTGCTGTCCGGCGGCCTGTCGGTGACGCATTACCCCCGCATCCAGGCGCTGATCTTCGTACTGAATTTCCTGGTCCTGCTGCTGCTGGCCCTGGCGCTGTCGGAACGGCTGGGTCGCGTCCTGGCCGAACGGCGGCGCGGCCTGGCCGGGGCGCGGCTGCATGTGCGCCTGGTCACGCTGTTCGGCATCGTGGCGGTGGCGCCCACCATCGTCGTCGGCTGCTTCGCCACGGTGTTCTTCCATTACGGCATCCAGATCTGGTTCAGCGACCGGGTGAACACCGCGCTGAACGAGGCGCTGCAGGCCTCGCACGGCTATCTGCAGGAACATAACGCCAATATCCGGACCGAGGCCTTCTCGCTGGCCAACTACCTGGCCGGCGCGGCCAACGGCCTGGAAGGGTCGGGGTCGGACCTGATGCACGACCCCGAGGCCCTGGATCAGATCCTCGATTCGCAGGCCACCCTGCGCGGCCTGAACGAGGCGGTGATCTACGACCCGCTGACCAACCACATCGTGGCCTCGGGCGGGCTGATGAGCCACCCGGGCGACATGCAGGCCCTGCCGCCGCCCTCGGCCACCATGATGGCCCGCACCAACGAGATCGCCATTCTCGATTCGCCCGACGAGAAGACGGTCCGGGCGGTCATCTCGCTGGGCGACACGCCGCCGCTGATGCTGGTGATCACCCGCCCCGTCGATCCCGAAATCCTCGACCACATGCACAAGACCGAAAATGTGGTGGCCGATTACCAGCGGCTGAACCGGAACCGCTCGAAAATCCAGTTCACCTTCGTGCTGATTTTCGCGCTGGTGGGGCTTCTGGTGCTGTTCGCGGCGATCCTGATCGGCCTGGTGCTGGCCAACCAGATCGTCCGGCCGCTGGGCCTGCTGATCCTGGCATCCGGACGGATCAGCGACGGCGACCTGAAGGTGCGCGTCCCCGAGGGCGAGCGCGACGATGAGCTGTCCAGCCTGTCGCGTGCCTTCAACCGCATGACCGACCAGCTTTCCAGCCAGCGTTCGGAACTGATGATCGCCTACGACCAGATCGACGAACGCCGCCGCTTTACCGAAGCCGTGCTGTCGGGCGTGTCGGCGGGCGTGATCGGCCTGGACGCGCAGCAGGTGATCGAACTGCCCAACCGTGCGGCGGCCACCCTGCTTCAGCAGGATCTGGCGGCGGCCATCGGCCGGCGCCTGGTCGACGTGGTGCCGGAATTCCATCCGATGCTGGACGAGGTGGCGCGGGCTTCCGACCGGGTCTGGACCGGCGAGGTCCAGGTGGGCAGCGGCGCGCGGGCCTGCACGCTGCTGGTCCGGATCGGGGCCGAGACCCGTGGCGCCAAGGCCGAGGGCTATGTCGTGACGTTCGACGACATAACGGCATTGCAGGCAGCGCAACGCAAGGCCGCCTGGGCCGACGTCGCCCGACGCATCGCGCACGAGATCAAGAATCCCCTGACGCCGATCCAGCTCGCGGCCGAACGGCTGAAGCGGCGCTTCCTGCGCGAGATCACGTCGGATCCCGAAACGTTCAGCCAGTGCGCGGACACGATCGTGCGCCATGTCGGCGATATCGGGCGCATGGTGGACGAATTTTCCGCCTTCGCGCGGATGCCGCAGCCGATCATCCGCCCCGAGGACCTGTCGCGCATCGTGCGCGAGGCCCTGGTCCTGCAACGCGCCGCCCACCCCGAGATCCGCTACGAAACCGACCTGCCCGAACACGGGCCGGTGGTGTCATGCGACCGGCGGCTGATGGTCCAGGCGCTGACCAATTTGCTGCAGAATGCGGCCGACGCCATTGCAATGGTACCAAAAGATGGGAATGCTGCATGCAGCCCGGCCGGTCCGGCCGGCATCGTCGGGATTGTCTTGCACATCGAAGGTTCGGAGGCCCACCTCACGGTGGCCGACGACGGGATCGGCCTGCCGGAAGAAGACAGGCAGCGATTGACCGAACCCTATGTGACCCACAAGCCGAAAGGAACCGGCCTGGGTCTGGCGATCGTCAAGAAAATCCTGGAAGATCATGGTGGTAGCATCCGTCTGGAGGACCGGCCAGACGCAAGGGGAGCGGTTTCGATCTTGATACTGCCTGTAAAGGACGACCATGGGGCATGAAATCCTGATCGTCGATGATGAGCCGGACATCCGGCTGCTTGTCGAGGGCATTCTTCGGGACGAAGGCTACGAGACCCGCCTGGCAGGGGATTCGGATTCGGCAATCAGCGCCTTTCGGGCCCGCCGGCCGTCTTTGGTCATCCTGGATGTCTGGCTCCAGGGCTCGCGTCTCGACGGCCTGGGAATCCTCCAGGCCATCCAGGGCGAGGAACCGGTCGTTCCCACCATCATGATCTCCGGCCACGGCACGATCGAAACCGCGGTCGCGGCGCTGCAGCACGGCGCCTATGACTTCATCGAAAAGCCCTTCCAGTCCGACCGGCTGCTGCTGGTGGTCCGCCGCGCGCTGGAGGCATCGCGCCTGGCCCGGGAAAACGCCGAGCTGCGCCTGCGCGCGGGGCCCGAGGCGATGCTGTACGGCGACAGCCCGGTCATCGCGGGCGTGCGCAACCAGATCGAGCGCGTGGCCCCCAGCGGCTCGCGCGTGCTGATTTCCGGCGCCGCCGGGGCGGGCAAGGAGGTCGCGGCGCGGATGATCCACGCGCGCTCGCGCCGGGCCGAAGGGCCGTTCATCGCCCTGAACTGCGCCACCCTGGCCCCCGGCCGGTTCGAGGAGGAACTGTTCGGCATCGAGGGGGCGCCGGACGGCACCGGCCGCCGGACCGGCGTGCTGGAACGCGCCCATGGCGGCACCCTGCTGCTGGACGAGGTTTCGGACATGCCGATCGAAACCCAGGGCAAGATCGTCCGCGCGTTGCAGGACCAGAGCTTCGAGCGCGTGGGCGGGGCGTCGCGGGTCAAGGTCGATGTCCGCGTGCTGGCCGCGACCAATCGCGACCTGCAGGAAGCGATCGCCGCCGGCCGCTTCCGCGAGGACCTGTATTACCGCCTGGCGGTGGTGCCGCTGCGCGTGCCCAGCCTGCGCGAACGGCGCGAGGACATTCCCGGCCTGGCGCGGCTGTTCCTGCGCCGGGCGGCGGAAAACGCGGGCCTGCCGCTGCGCGACCTGTCGGGCGACGCCGTCGCCGCGCTGCAAAGCTATGACTGGCCGGGCAACGCGCGGGAACTGCGCAACCTGATGGAACGGCTGCTGATCATGATGCCGGGCAACGGGTCCGACCTGATCCGTGCCGAGATGCTGCCGCCGTCGGTGGGGCAGGGCGCACCTGCATTGCTGAAATTTGATCCCGCCGCCGACGTGATGGGCCTGCCGCTGCGCGAGGCACGGGACCTGTTCGAAACCCAGTATCTGCAGGCGCAGCTCCTGCGTTTTGGCGGCAATATCAGCCGTACCGCCGGCTTCGTCGGCATGGAACGCAGCGCATTGCACCGCAAGTTGAAACAGTTGGGCGTCACGTCGGAGGAGCGGGGCGCAGGATGAGGTTTTGCCCCGCGGGGAAGGGCCTGCTAGACAAGGGCAATCGCATGTTATCGGTACGGAGCGGTACGGCGTGTTCCGCCCTCGTTCCCGCCCACAGAAAAAAGTAAGGCCCAGCCGTGGCAAAAGAACCGACACAAAACGTTCAGGATGTCTTCCTCAACCATGTCCGACGGTCCAAGACCCCGGTCACGGTGTTCCTGGTCAATGGCGTAAAGCTGCAGGGCATCATTACCTGGTTTGACAATTTCTCGGTGCTGCTGCGTCGCGACGGTCATACGCAGCTTGTCTACAAGCACGCCATCAGCACCGTCATGCCGGCGACGCCGGTGGTCCTGTTCGACCCGTCGCGCACCGAAGGCGCCACCGTTGACCTGACGGAGAAGGATCTGGCGGGGGATGCCGATCTCCTCTGACGATCCCGTGTCGCAATCCGCGACGCGGGCCGCCGTCATCCTGCCCTGGGAACGGCCGGACCGCCAGGAGGAAGTTCGGGCGGCCGAGGCCCGACTGGAAGAAGCTGTCGGCCTCGCCGCCTCGATCGGCCTGGTCATCGTGCGCCAGGCCGTGCTGGTGCTGCGGGCACGCCGGCCGTCGACATTGCTGGGAAACGGGCAGGTCGAATCGCTGCGCGCGGCGGTCCAGCAGGACCGCGTCGCCGTCGTGATCGTCGATTCGCGCCTCTCCCCCGTGCAGCAGCGCAACCTGGAACGCGCCCTGGGCTGCAAGGTCATCGACCGTACGGCGCTGATCCTGGACATTTTCGGCGAGCGCGCGGCCACCAAGGAAGGCACGCTGCAGGTCGAACTGGCCCATCTGGAATATCAGCGCAGCCGCCTGGTCCGGACCTGGACCCATCTGGAGCGCCAGCGCGGCGGCTTCGGCTTCCTGGGCGGTCCGGGCGAAACCCAGATCGAGGCCGACCGCCGCATGATCGGCGACCGGATCGTGCGCCTGAAGCGGGAACTGGAACAGGTGCGGCGCACGCGCGGCCTGCACCGCGCCGCGCGCCGGCGGGTGCCGTTTCCGGTCGTGGCGCTGGTCGGTTACACCAATGCCGGAAAATCGACCCTGTTCAATGCCCTGACCGGGGCGACCGTCTTCGCCCAGGACCAGTTGTTCGCCACCCTCGACCCGACGATGCGCGGCATTCGCCTGCCGTCGGGCCGGCGCATCATCCTGTCCGACACGGTGGGCTTCATCAGCGACCTGCCGACCGAACTGATCGCCGCCTTCCGCGCGACGCTGGAAGAGGTCGCCGAGGCCGACGTCATCCTGCATGTGCGCGATATCTCCCATCCCGACAGCGCCGCCCAGCGCGCGGATGTCGAGGACGTGCTGGAAGGCATGGCCGGCAGCGGCACGCTGGAGGACGATTGGCGCCGGCGCGTGATCGAGGTGCAGAACAAGGCCGACCTGATCGGCGGCCGCGATGCCGTGCCGCCCCGCAAGGGCAGCGTCGTCATTTCGGCCATCACGGGCGAGGGCCTGCCCGACCTGCTGGCC
The DNA here is from genome assembly GCF_000067045.1 of Gluconacetobacter diazotrophicus PA1 5. NCBI lineage: Bacteria > Pseudomonadati > Pseudomonadota > Alphaproteobacteria > Acetobacterales > Acetobacteraceae > Gluconacetobacter > Gluconacetobacter diazotrophicus. Next base: position 2,318,905 of record NC_010125.1, on the reverse strand, counting down.
GCCATCGATTCGCGCCTGACCGAGGCGATGGAAACCGTCCGCTACACCATCCCGGTGAAGGACGGCGCCATGCTGGCGTGGCTGTACGCTCATGGCGAAGTGACATCGCGCGAGGATGGCGAGCAGGCTATCGTGGTGACGGTTCGCCTGTTGCCGGCCGACCGCGCCCGTTTCGAGATGCAGATCGCCGGTCAGGACCAGTAGGGGTGCGGCCCGGCAGGGAGTGAAGATCATGACGGTCCCCGTTTCCGCCGGCCCTGTTTCCGTGGGACAGATGCGCGAGGTGCTGGGGATCATGCGGCTGGCCGCGGCCCGCCAGGTCATGTCGCGCTTCCGGCAACTCGATTCCGCATCCATCCGCTGCAAGACCAGCAAGCTGGACGTGGTGACCGAAGCCGACGAAGCCGCCGAGCGCGACATCACCGAGGCCCTGCTGCGCCTGTCCCCCAAGGCCGTGGTGATCGGCGAGGAAGCGGTCAGCGCGCGCCCGGCCCTGCTTGATTCGCTGGGCGAGGCCGAACTGGCGTATGTCGTCGACCCGATCGACGGCACCGCGAATTACGCTGCCGGCGTGCCGCTGTTCGGCGTGATGGTGGCCGTCGTGGCGCGGGGCGAGGTCGTCGGTGCCGCGATCCTGGACCCGGTTTGCGACGTCGCGGCGCTGGCGGTGCGGGGCGAGGGCGCCTGGCTGGTCGGCCCGGACGGTGCGGAACGCACGCTGGCCTGCGCGCCGCCCGCCCCCGCGGAAGAGATGTGCGGCAATGCCTCCTGGCGTTATCTGCCGCTGCCGATCCGCGACACCGTCGCGCGGAACCTGCCGCGGGTGATGGGCTCGTGGGACTTCCGCTGCGCGGCGCATGAATATCTCATGCTCGCGGACGGGAAGTGGCATTTCCTGCTGTTCAACCGCACCTTGCCCTGGGACCATCTGGCCGGCTGGCTGATCCACCGCGAGGCCGGCGGCTACTGCGCCCATTTCGACGGCAGCCCCTATCGCCCGACCGACCTTGCCGGCGGCCTGCTCTATGCCCCCGACCGGGCAAGCTGGCTGGATCTGCGGCGCCTGCTGCTGGAATACGACAGGGACTGAAAACGGCTTCGTCCTACCGCTCGCGCCGCTTGACCTCCTGCCAGCCGGCTTCCATCTCGGCCAGCGTGCTGTCCGGCAGGCTGGTGCCCCGCCGGGCCAGGTCCTGTTCCATGGCGGTGAAGCGGCGGGTGAATTTGGCATTGGCCTGGCGCAGGCAGGCTTCCGGGTCGATGTCCAGTTTGCGGGCCAGCGTCGCCAGGGTGAACAGCACGTCCCCCAGTTCGTCGGTGATGCGCGCGCGATCGCCCGAATCCAGTTCGGCCTTCAGTTCCGCGACTTCCTCGTCCACCTTGTCCAGGACGTCCCTTGCATCGGGCCAGTCGAATCCGACCCGGGCCGCCCGCGCCGACAATTTGCGCGCGCGCAGCAGGGCCGGCAGCGCCGCCGGAATGCCGGCCAGCGTACCCTCCTCCCGCCGGGCCTGCCGCTCGCGTTCCTTTTCATCTTCCCACTGGCCGGCCTGCAGCGTGGCATCGCCGAACACATGGGGATGGCGGCGGACCATCTTGTCGCCGATCATGCCGGCCACGGTCGCGAAATCGAACCAGCCGGCTTCCTCCGCCATGCGGGCGTGATAGACGACCTGCAGCAACAGGTCGCCCAGTTCGTCCGGCAGCGCCGCCCAATCCTGCCGGGCGATCGTGTCCTCGACCTCATAGGCTTCCTCGATCGCGAACGGGGCGATCGTGGCGAAGTCCTGCTCGCGGTCCCACGGACATCCCGCCACCGGATCGCGCAGCCTTGCCATGATGTCTATCAGGCGGGACAGGGCCTGGGTGGCTTCGGACATCGGGGGGAACTCCATGTTATGAAAAGGCCGGGCATGATGCCCTGCGCCCCGGGACATTGACAAAGAATCCGTCTCCAGGGGTATCGGCCTTTGGATTATGGTACAGGCCCCTATCCATTAGGGGTGAGGGAGAACGGACGGATCATGGACGGACAGGCGACGGTTTTCATCGATGGCGAGGCCGGGACGACGGGGCTGGGCATTCGCCAGCGCCTGCATGCCCTCCCGGTCGCGGTGCGGTCGATCGACCCCGAGCGCCGCAAGGATGCCGACGCAAGGCGCGAGATGATGGAATCGGCCGATCTGGTCGTGCTGTGCCTGCCCGATGCGGCATCGCGCGAGGCCGCGTCGATGGTGGCGGCGATGGAGGCCGCCGGCGGGCCGGCCCCGCGCCTGCTGGACGCCAGCACGGCCTTTCGCGTCGATCCCGACTGGGCGTACGGTTTCCCGGAAATGGGCGCGGACCAGGCGGCGGCGATCGCGACGGCGCGGCGCGTGTCCAATCCCGGCTGCTATCCGACCGGCGCGATCGCGCTGCTGCGTCCGCTGGTCCGGGCCGGATTGCTGGCCCCCGATTTCCCGGTCACGATCAACGCCGTCAGCGGCTATAGCGGCGGCGGCCGCACGATGATCGAGGCGCATGAGCGCGAGGGCGGCCCGGCCTTCGAACTCTACGGCCTGGGGCTGGATCATAAGCATGTGCCGGAAATCACCCGCTATGCCGGCCTGTCGCGCACGCCGCTCTTCGTGCCCTCGGTGGGGCATTTCCCCCAGGGCATGATCGTCTCGATCCCGCTGCATCTCGACATGCTGGCCGCACCGGCCACCGGGGCGGACCTGCGGGCCGTGCTGGCGGATGTCTACGCTGGCTCGGACCGGGTCGGCGTGGCCGAGGCCGGCACCACCCTGGATGCCGATGCGTTGGCGGGAACCGACCTGATGGAATTGCGCGTGCACGCCAACGACGCGCGCCGCCAGGCGGTGCTGACCGCGCGGCTGGACAATCTGGGCAAGGGGGCATCGGGCGCCGCGATCCAGAATATCGCGCTGATGCTCGGCCTGGCTTCGCCGGCCTGAAAGGGGCGGGCAGTTGATCAATTGCCAGATTCCCCGGTTTGCTGGTAAGCAGGGGACCAGGCGAGAGTGACGGAACGGTAGACGTAGTCGGCTCAAAATCGACCGCCGCAAGGCATAGGGGTTCGAGTCCCCTCTCTCGTACCACCGGCTCCGGACAGGATGATGCTCTCTATTTCTCCCGATGCGATCGTCAAGCCGGGTGCGCGCCCCGGCAATCCCTGTTTCTCCTCCGGCCCCTGCGCCAAGCGGCCGGGCTGGTCGCTGGATGCGCTGTCCGGGGCGCTGCTGGGGCGGTCGCACCGCGCACCCGACGGCCGCGCGCGGCTGAACGAGGTCATTACCCGGTCGCGCGCCATCCTGGGCATGCCGGACGACTGGAAGCTGGGGATCGTGCCGGCTTCGGACACCGGCGCGGTGGAAATGGTGCTGTGGTCGCTGGTCGGCCAGCGCCCGGTGGATGTCCTGGCCTTCGAGAGCTTTTCGGCAACCTGGGCCAACGATATCGTGGCCCAGCTTCAGATCCCGACGCCCGGGTGCGCGAGGGCCGATTACGGCCGCCTGCCGGACCTGGGGCAGGTGGACTGGTCGCATGATGTCGTCCTGGCGTGGAACGGCACGACCTCGGGCGTGCGCATCCCCGACGGATCGGCCATTCCGGCGGACCGCGACGGGCTGGTCATCTGCGACGCGACCTCGGCCGCCTTCGCCATGGACCTGCCGTGGGACAAGCTGGATGTGGTCACCTGGTCCTGGCAGAAGGTCCTGGGGGGCGAGGCCGCGCACGGCATGCTGGCGCTGTCGCCCCGCGCCGTCCGCCGGCTGGAGCAGGCGCCCGCCCCGCGTGCCCTGCCGAAGATCTTTCGCCTGACATCCAAGGGCAAGCTGATCGAGGGCATCTTTCGCGGCGACACCATCAATACGCCGTCGATGCTGTGCGTCGAGGACGCATTGGACGGCCTGCGCTGGGCCGAGGCGATCGGCGGACTGCCGGCGCTGGTCGCCCGCAGCCAGGCCAACCTGGCCGTGGTGTCGGACTGGGTCGCCCGGTCCGATTGGGCGGCGTTCCTGGCCGGAACGGCGGCAGAACGGTCCAGCACCGCGATCTGCCTGACCATCGTGGCGCCCTGGTTCCGGGCCCTGGACGCGGAGACGCAGGCCCGCGCGGCCAGGCGGATCGTGGCCCTGCTGGAGGGCGAAGGCGTCGCGCTGGATATCGGCAGCTACCGCGATGCGCCCCCCGGCCTGCGGCTGTGGGGCGGTGCGACGGTCGAATCCGGTGACCTGCGCGCCCTGATGCCGTGGCTGGACTGGGCCGAGGCCCAGGTACGAGCCGAATACGCCTGACGGGCGGGCATGACGAATGGCCGGGACGGTGCTATAGGCGCGCGCATGACGGACGACCCGCCTCCCAATCCCGCCCTGCTGCCCGCGGGCTTTGTCGACCTGCTTCCTTCCGATGCCGAGGCCGAGGCCGCCGGCATGGAAGACCTGATGCGGGTCTTCGCGACGCACGGATACAGCCGCGTGAAGCCGCCGCTGCTGGAATTCGAGGATACGCTGCTGAGCGGATCGGGCGCGGCCGTGGCCGACCAGGCCTTTCGCCTGATGGACCCGGACACGCGGCGGATGATGGCGCTGCGTCCCGACATCACGCCGCAGATCGCGCGGATCGCGGCGACCCGGCTGGCCGATGTGCCGCGTCCGCTGCGCCTGTCCTATACCGGGCTGTGCGTGCTGGCCAGCGGCGGGGCGCGGGAAAGCGACCGCCAGATTTCCCAGGCCGGGATCGAACTGATCGGCCCGGACTCGCCCCAGGCCGACGCTGAAATCATCGCACTGGGGGCCGAAGGCCTGGCGGTGCTGGGGGTGCCCGGCGTGTCGTTCGACCTGACGATGCCCTCGCTGGCGCCGGCGCTGATCGCGGAAATCGACTACACCCCGGCCGAGCGGCAGGCGCTGATGCGCGCCCTGGACCGCAAGGACGCGGCGGCCGTCGCGCGCCTGGCCGGCGGCCTGGCGCCGGTGCTGACCGAATTGCTGCATGCGGCGGGTCCTGCCGAACGCGCGCTGGCGGTGCTGGGTGGGCTGGTCCTGCCGGAACCGGTCCGGGCGCTGAGCGACCGGCTGGCCGCCACCTGTGCCGCGATCAAGGCGCGCGTGCCCGATATCCGCCTGACGGTCGATCCGGTCGAATTCCGGGGCTGGCGCTACCATACCGGCGTGTGCGTGACCGTGTACGCCCGTGGCCAGCATGAAGAACTGGGCCGGGGCGGGCGCTATATTTCCAACAATGACGAACCGGCCTGCGGCCTGACCCTGCGCCCCGAGGCCCTGCTGCGGGCCGCCCCGACCCGGCCCGGACGCATCCGCGTGTTCCTGCCCGCCGGGTGCGACCCGGCGCTGGGCCGGCGGCTGCGGACCGAAGGCTATGCCACGGTCGACGCCCTGGCACCGGTCGCCGACCAGGCGGCCGAGGCAAGGCGCCTGGGTTGCACGATGATCGCGGCCGGCGACGGAATCGTGGCGTTAGACTGACACATTTGTTAAAGCCGGGCGCCATCTGCCGCCCGTCCCGTTTTTCCAAGGAGCACCTTATGTCCAACGTCACCGTCATCGGCGCCCAGTGGGGTGACGAGGGAAAGGGCAAGATCGTCGACTGGCTGGCCAGCCGCGCCGATATCGTCGTCCGCTTCCAGGGCGGTCACAATGCCGGCCATACGCTGGTGGTGGGCAGCCAGACCTACAAGCTGTCGCTGCTGCCGTCCGGCCTGGTCCGAGGCAAGATGGGGGTGATCGGCAACGGCGTCGTCGTGGACCCCGAGGCGCTGCTGGCGGAAATCGACCGGGTGAGCGCGCAGGGGCTGGAAGTATCGCCGCGGACGCTGCGCATCGCTGAAAACGTGCCGCTGATCCTGCCCGTCCACGGCGCCATCGATCGCGCGCGTGAAGCCGCGCGCGGCGACCGCAAGATCGGCACCACGGGCCGCGGCATCGGCCCGGCCTACGAGGACAAGGTGGCACGCCGCGCCATCCGCCTGTGCGACCTGGCCGAGCCCGAGACGCTGGACTGGAAGCTGGACGAACTGCTGCTGCACCACAACACGCTGCTGGCCGGCCTGGGGGCCGAGACCTTTACCAAGGACGCCCTGCTGGCCCACCTGACCGCGCTGGCGCCGCGCGTGCTGCCCTACATGGATACGGTGTGGGACCTGCTGGACGATGCGCGCCGCGCCGGACGGCGAATCCTGTTCGAAGGTGCGCAGGCGGTGATGCTGGACGTCGATCACGGCACCTATCCGTTCGTCACCAGTTCCAACACCATCGCGGCCAATGCCGCGACCGGCAGCGGCGTGGGGCCGGGCAGCGTCGGCTTCGTGCTGGGTATCGCCAAGGCCTATTCGACCCGCGTGGGCGAGGGGCCGTTCCCCAGCGAACTGCATGACGACATGGGCCGCACCCTGGGCGAGCGCGGGCATGAATTCGGCACGGTGACGGGGCGCCCCCGCCGCTGCGGCTGGTTCGACGCCATGCTGGTCCGCCGCGCGGTGCGCGTGGGCGGCGTCAACGGTCTGGCCCTGACCAAGCTGGACGTGCTGGATGGCCTGCCCGAGATCCGCGTGTGCGTCGGCTATGAACTGGACGGCCAGGAAATCCGCAGCTTCCCGTCCTCGCCGGCGGCGCAGGCCCGCGTCAAGCCGATCTACGAGACGATGGAAGGCTGGACCGATACCACCTACGGCGCGCGGTCCTGGGCGGACCTGCCGGCGCAGGCGATCAAATATGTCCGCCGGATCGAGGAACTGGTCGAGGCACCGGTGACCCTGCTGTCCACCAGTCCGGAACGCGACGATACGATCCTGATGCGCGACCCGTTCGAGAACTGACGATCCACCCGGAAACGGGAAACGGAAGAGGGGGAGGCGCTTCAACGCCCCCCGTCATTCTCAGTTTGCGGCGTGGGCTTCGCGATGGGCCTCGACTTCCGCCTTCATCGCCGCCTGCACCTTCTCGAACGCCCGGACCTCGATCTGCCGCACCCGCTCGCGCGAGATGTTGTAGGTGTGCGACAATTCTTCCAGCGTGGCCGGGTCGTCCTTCAGGCGGCGTTCGGTCAGGATGTGGCGCTCACGGTCGTTCAGCGTCTTCATGGCATTGTCCAGCAATGCCTTGCGTCCGCTGAATTCCTCGTTTTCCGCCAGGGTCTGTTCCTGGTTGTCGTGTTCGTCGACCAGCCAGTCCTGCCATTCGCCTTCGCTGTCGGCGCGCAGCGGGGCGTTCAGGCTGTGATCCGGCGCCGACAGGCGGCGGTTCATGTTGATGACGTCCTGCTCGGGCACACCCAGCGATTCGGCGATCTTGTTCACCTGCTCGGGCTTCAGGTCGCCGTCGTCGATGGCCTGCATCTGGCCCTTCAGGCGGCGCAGGTTGAAGAACAGCTTCTTCTGCGCGGCGGTGGTGCCCATCTTCACCAGCGACCAGCTATGCAGGATATATTCCTGGATGGCGGCCCGAATCCACCACATCGCATAGGTCGCCAGGCGGAAGCCGCGATCCGGGTCGAAGCGGCGGACCGCCTGCATCATCCCGATATTGCCTTCGCTGATCAGCTCGCCCAGCGGCAGGCCATAGCCGCGATAGCCCATGGCGATCTTGGCGACCAGGCGCAGGTGCGAGGTGACGAGCGCATGCGCGGCCTCGGTATCGCCCTTGTCCTTCCAGCGCCGGGACAGGCGCTGTTCATCCTCGGGCGACAGCATCGGAAATTTACGGATGTCCTGAAGGTATCTTGACAGGTTGGATTCAGGACCAACATTGAGAACGGAAGAGGCCATGGACCGGACTCCTTTTCCCTGGGGGTGGTCATCTGTCCCTGGATGTCCTACGGCACATCCATATGAAGGGTTGCACGACCGTGCCCGCATGACGCGTGGATGGACTTCACGTCCCCGCGAGACGCCCCCTCCATGGGCCGCGTCGACGCGGGACGTCCAATCCGGCGGTGCGTCACCCGTCGGAGTTATGGTGTCCAGCCTACTGGCGGTCCGGCAGACCGTCAAGGAAACTCCCCTGACATTGCCTTAAAACTAAGCAATCTTTGCCAGCAACGTCTTGAAATCGTCCGGGGGCGCGGTTTCGAACAGCAGGGATTCGCCGGTGCGGGGGTGGGTAAAGCCCAGTCGCGCCGCATGCAATGCCTGGCGCGGAAAATCCAGCGCCGCGCGGCGTGCATCCTCGGGCAGGGCGCGGGCGGCGGCGGGAATGCGGCGCAGATAGACCGGGTCGCCGACCAGCGGATGGCCGCTGGTGGAAAAATGCACGCGGATCTGGTGCGTGCGGCCCGTCGCCAGCCGGCATTCGACGGAACTGATCCCGCCATGGAAGCTGTGCAGCGTCCTGTAGTGCGTCATGGCGTGCTTGCCGCCGTGCGTGACCACGGCCATGCGCTTGCGGTCGCGCCTGTCGCGGCCGATCGCGCCCTCGAACGTGCCGCTGGCCGGTGACAGGATGCCCCAGGCCAGCGCCAGATAGGTGCGGTCGATATCGCGCGCGGCGAACGCGTCCGACAGGGCGGTATGCGCCTGCTCGGTCTTGGCCACCACCATGACGCCCGACGTATCCTTGTCCAGCCGGTGCACGATGCCCGGCCGGCGTTCGCCGCCGATGCCGGTCAGGCTGTCGCCGCAATGCGCCAGCAGGGCGTTGACCAGCGTCCCGTCCTCGTTGCCCGGCGCGGGATGCACGACCAGCCCGGCGGGCTTGTCCAGCACGATCAGGTCCGAATCCTCGTACAGGATGGCGAAGGGAATGGCCTGCGCCCGGGGTGTCGCCGGGATTGCCGGGGGCATCCTTATCTCATAACACAGACCCGCCCGGACCGGGTCGGCCGGTTCGCGCAGGACATGGCCGTCGCGCAGGACATGGCCGCCCTCCATCAGCGCCTTGACGCGCGAGCGCGACAGCGTCCCCACCATATCGGCCAGGAAACGGTCGGTACGCTGGCCGGCATGCTCCGTCTCGGGCGTCAGGCGGATGGGTTGGGTGTCGTCGGTCATGCGCGGCTCTTAACGGAAAATGCCCGCCGGGAAAATGACGGCGGCCGGATACGGAAAGCAATCATGAACGCACAGGCCCCGAACGGACCCGGCTCGAAAGCCCTGCTGGCGGCGGTGATCGGCATGGGGGTCCTGCTCGCCGTGGGGTCGTTGGTGCTGGTGGGGGTCCTGGTCCATCGCATCTCGCATCCCCATTCCGTGTCGTCCGTCCGGGTGGTGTCGCCGCCTGACGGGGCGTACGGCCCGCTTGTGCTGGACGAACCGGCCGGGACGCACATTACCGCCATGGCACGGCAGGACGACGCCATGCTGGCGGTCTCGCTTTCCGGCGGCGGCCCCGACCGTATCGTCCTGTGGGACCTGGCCCACGCGCGGGTGGCCGGGCGGCTGACCCTGGCTCGTTAGGCCGCGTTCCGCCCTAACGGCCTGAAAAATATCGGTCTTGGAAAAAAAGCGATGCGGGCGGATTTTCCGGTATCAGGCGGGTTGCGTCCAGCCGCATGATGGCATAGAAGCTGCCTCGTCCAACGTCCCGTTCGTCTAGAGGCCTAGGACACCGCCCTTTCACGGCGGTAACACGGGTTCGAATCCCGTACGGGACGCCATTGATTTCCTTGAGTTTTTCGAGGAAACGGCATGATAAAATTTGGGTTTTTGAGCCAGATTTGAGCCATCGCGAGGAGGATGCTATCCTCGCGACATGGCAAGCAGCAGCGATAAAACACGAGATCAGGCCGTGACCAGGGCCAAGGGGGACATAGACCCTGCGACTGGTAAGACCTTGCCGGCTGGCATCTCGTGCCGCGGCCCTAAGCAGTATCAGGCTCGCAAGCAAGTCGATGGCAAGCGCTACCGCAAGACCTTCTCGACCGCCGCGCTGGCTCGACGGTGGCTCAACGAGACCGCCGCCAAGGTCGAACTCGGCCAATTCAAGGACACCAGCGCGCTCGACAAGCAGACCATCGGCGACCTTGTGGACAGGTATGCCAAGGAGTGCATGGATGGGCGTGGCGCTGACCTGACAGGGCATATCCCGGCCATTCTCCGGGACAAGGATCTGCCTGGAGTCCGGCTGTCCAAATTCTGCCTGGCGGATGTGCGCGGCTTCCGGGATCGGATGATGTCTGCCGACTATTCCCCGGCCACGGTCGTCAAACGTCTAAACCTACTTGCCTCGGTCATCCAGCACGCCATCAGCGAGTGGGATACCTCCATCGTCAACTACGCCTCCGGACGGTTCGTGAAGCGGCCGGAAGGTGCGGACAAGAAGCGCAATAGACGGCTCGACGAAGACAAGGACAAGGACGGGAAGACGGAGTTCGATAGGCTGATCGTGGCTGTCTCGGACTCCGTCTATCCGGACGATGTGTGGCTGGTCCGCTGGTCGATCGAGCAGGGCACAAGACGCGGTGAGGCGATCGGCCTGCGATGGTGCGATGTCGATATCGAACGCAGCTTGATCAAGCTGGGGGGCGAGTCCGGCAAGACCAAGACGCACAAGACCCAGGAAGAACAAGGCCCTGAAATCCGCCCGTTGACGCCGGGAGCAAGGCGACTCCTGCTTGAGAAACGGGACACATACGAGACGCCGCCGGAGCCCGGCGACAGCGTGTTCAGCGTAGGCAAAGAGTCTACATTCAGCATGCGTTACGGGCGGATGGTCAAACGCACCGGGCTCCACAACCTGACGTTCCATGACCTGCGCCACGAAGCGACCAGCCGCCTCGCGCGTCTGCTGCCGAACCCGCTGGACCTCAAGAGGGTCACGGGACATCGTGATCTGAAGAGTCTGGACCGGTATTATCAGCCGGTCCCGGAATCCATCAGCAAGCAGATCGAGGAGGCTGAGCGGCTGGCCGGCATCATCGCCGCCGAGGAAGGCGACGATGACGAGTAAGGAAGACGAGTCACGCCGTCTGCCGGCCGTGATGGACTACAAGCAGGCCGCCGAGTATCTGGGCGTCTCCCATGGGCGCCTGCGGAATCTGATGTGGCTCGGCTGCGGACCCAAATCGTTCAGCTTCGGCAAGCGTGACCGCCGCTTTCGTGTCTCTGACCTGGATGCGTTCATTGGCGCCAAGGTTGGAGACGTGGCGCCCGCGACAGTGATCAAGCGCGGTCCAGGTCGGCCACGAAAAGGACGGACGTGCTTCGGCGCAATGCTCGCGGTGGGGTTATTGTCGATCGCGATAGCCGCTCTGTCGCTGCTTGCTAAAATCCTGTGGTAACCACGCCCTCACGCCGACACTTCGCGCCTTACGCCGCTCCCGGTCCTCGCTCGCTCGGCGTCAGCACCAACTATTTGTCGGGCGATCCTGTCTGCTCATGAAGCAGAGGAGCAGCCATGGTCGCGCGGGGCGGTTATGCGTGCGGCCCCTGCGATGGCGAGAATCGCGGTGGATGTCCAGCCCTCTTCCGCTTCTGCCCTTATCTCGGTCACCCGGTCGGGACATGTACCATTCCAAAACCGGACGTAGATTTCAAGTGCTGACCCCGGGCGGGTTGGGATGGCTGTAGTAGGGCTACTTCCAAGCGCGAGGCTTGGGAAAGCTGTCATCCAGCGAGAAGCGCCTGCCGATTGCTATGTTTACATTTTCGAGCCTAAGGGTAGGATTGATACAACTGGAGCTAGCTAACTTGGTTCCTGCTAGATAGATTCGATTAGAAAGACGATCTTTTTGAGCAAAACGAAGCAAGCCTTTGACCGATTTCGCCACACCTATCCGGAAAGAGAATGTCCCCCCGTAGGTCATGAGGACGAACGTCGTGAGATGACAAGCGCTGATGGGCTCGAACAATGGCGCGACGGGACGGGCGAGGTCGCTGAGGGTGAGCCGCCGATGCTAATGAAAAATCATCCGAAGTTGCGCTTGTGGGTCGTGCGCGCCGAAGATGTTGTCCATGCGCCGGAATGCGGCGGCTTTGCAGATACGCTCAACGGGAAAGAAATCAAGCATAGCAATCTCACAGGCGCTCGTCCTGCGCATTGCGGCGGCCAGCTCGTCTTTGTCGAGAACGATGCAGTTGCGCTTGACGGAGGTTCAGGTCGTTATGGTCCACGTAGCAAAGAAGAGATGACTGCGGTCGCTAGGGCGTTTAAGAATTCGGGCTATGGGGTGTGGAGTTACGGGTGGGACGATGAAAATGCGTGGCCTTTTCGTATTGGGTCTCGTCTGCCGCAATGGGTAAAATGAATCTCCCATTGAAGGCCGAACTTGACCGCGTGTTCGGTCTGGAGTCGTGTGGCGATACACCAGAAGATCGGGCCGCCAGTTCCCCACGTCGTTTTGTCAGAAGTCAGTCGCAACTTTCCCCCGACCGTCCCGCTGCGACCGGACCACGCATGACCGCTCGGTGGGCATTAAAACAATTCGGCTACGCTGCACTCCGCGAGGCGGTCGATGAGGGTGCGACCGTCATTAGTGTCAGTCTTGATGAGCCTGCGCGCTCGCTGCGGGAGCAGCGTGTGAGGCTCGGACTCACGCAAGAGCAGGTGGCTCGGGCTAGCATGCTTACGGTCAACGACGTGCGGCGCGCTGAGCAGCTAGGGGCGATCTCGCCGGTTCGTCGCCTGCAACTCCTTGCCCAAACTCTTGGGCTCAACGATGAGCAACTGGGCGTCCGACCAGATGCGAGCGCCGACCAGCAATTAGCAGTCCGCCTGCGGACGCTCGGGAGTGCCGGACACAACGTACGCTTCTCACCCTCCCTGGTGCTCAAGCTTGCGGAGGCGGCGTGGACGATATCGCGGCAAAACTTGCTCGCGGTCGAGCTTGGTGTTGTTCCGAATATACTCAAGCACTTTGATGCGAGCGATGATTATTATGCTCCAGTATGGCGCCGGGGGTATGATCTGGCAGAACGAACGCGCACCCTGCTGAACTTAGATCCACTTGCCCCAATCCCATCAGTGCGTGAGCTCATTGATCAACTGGGGATTCCGCTGATTCAGGCCGCAATGGGAGCGGCCTTCGCAGGCGCAACGGTAGTTAATGGTGACGATCGAGGGATCGTCATCAATACTGAAGGTGACAACCAGAATGTCTGGGTGAGGCGGATGACCTTGTGTCACGAGCTTGGCCATTTGCTTTGGGATCCACCAGCTCGTCTGCGCCGCCTTCATGTCGACCGTTACGATGACTTGCGCACTGCCGAGGCCGGCGGCGGCGACGAAGTAGAGGCGCGTGCTAATGCCTTCGCCATTTCCTTTCTGGCACCGCGTGAGGCTGTAATCGAAATCGTCAAGCGTGGTGCAAGTCCGACTGATCAGGTGATCGAGCTCATGAAACGCTTCGGCGTTGGCGCAACGGCCGCGAAGTATCACATCGCGAATGTCTCGCGCAACTGGGGTGCCGAGGTCGATACCCGGCATGTCGCATCTAACCAGCTTCCACCACCTGATGATTATTGGACAACAAACGAGAACTGGACGGCGGACTATTTTCCCGTCGCCGGCGTTCCTATTAGTCGTCGTGGGCGCTTCTCCGGGTTGGTAGCTATTGCCGCTTCCCGAGAACTGATTTCGACCGATACGGCGGCATCATGGTTGCAGGCGGCACCCTCGGCTTTGGCTCAGCAGTTGGCGACAATTGCCGAACTGACTGCTCAGGATCTTGCTGTTTAGATCACTCAAGGGGGGGGAGGTGGGCTTGGGCCGCTCTTGTCGGCCTTAAGTCTTCGCGACATCGGGGCGTATAGCTCTCATGAAGGACGGTAGTGCGAATGGCAGCTTTTCTACCCTCGCAGACCCGAACCAAACATTCCGCTTCCTCCCCTCCCGCATAGCTGCCGGTCTAACATGCGCTTATGGCAGGCCGTCGGAAGCCGTTCATCACGCGACCTCTAGGCACCGGTAGACCGAAGCCCGACCGATCCCCAGCCGCTTCGCGATTTCGGTAGGACTGACACCTTCGGCTGACATCGCCCTGACATGGACGGCCTTCGCGCGCGCGGTCGGCTTGCGTCCGCGATATTTTCCTTCAGCCTTCGCTTTTGCGATCCCCTCCGCCTGCCGCTCCTTCATAATGTCGCGCTCGAATTCGGCTACGGCTGCCAGCAAGGTCAGCGTCAGCTTGCTGGTCGGACTGCTGGTATCCAAAGGCTGCCCCCCCATAGACAGGATAACCAGATCAGCGCCCTTGGCCTGCACCCGATGCACGAACGACAGTAAGTCCGTCGTCGATCGCGCCAAGCGGTCGGGCTTCGTCACCACCAACGCATCGCCTTGGCGCAGATAGTCGATGGCCGCCTCCAGTTCCGGCCTGACAGTGATGGTGCCTGACACTTGTTCCGCGAAGACCCGATTGCATCCCTGCGCTTCGAGATCACGGACTTGCGCCGCCAACCCCGCCGCCTGCTCCGTCGTGCTGGTCCGAGCATATCCGATCCTCATGCCCATCTCCATAGAATCTAAGACCTCATTGAGATGGTATCTCAAAAAGAGATTTCAATCCGTGTGAGACAGAAAATGATGATTGTCGCCTGCATCGTAATCATCTCATACGACCCTGCCCTAATGAGACGTTCAGAATGGGACATCGTCGTCTTCGTCCAGCACGAGCTTCGCTCGTGAAGCCCCACGCCCTTCCCTGGCGCCTGCCACTGCGTGGCACCGCCCTTCCCCCGCTGCCACGCTTCGCGTGGCAGCCGCCGAAGGCGCTGGCGCTGACGACGGGCACAAGTTCTCCATCTCCCATTCCCACAGGTCTTGATCCTGCTGCTGACGCCAAGTCTCAGCATCATGGGCCAGTTCCGCCATGCGTCCCATCGTTTCATCTCCCGTTGACGATGTTACGCGCGGCGTAACATCACATCCCGAGCCGACCGGCGCCATATCCGCCGCCGACCGCGATCAGCGCCATCGCCGCACCGACCAGACCGGCGATCAAGACGGGCAGGACCGGACGTCGCGTCATCGCCTGTTCCGAGACGCGCGCGATCTTGCCGGCCATCCTCACGATCTTGATGGCCTCGGCCTGAACCATAGCTTGTTTTGCAGCCTGCTCCGCACTGGCTACCGCCAGGTGCTGCCTGGCCAGGCGATCGGCATCCAACGCCTCAACCAAGCCGACGAACAACAGCGTCGTGCGATCAAGGACGTCGTCGCTGTCATCATCAAGCGGCGCTGACATTGAACAGCGCCTTGTCCCGATCCGACTTCAGACCATCAATCACAACATTCAGCAGAGACGCCGCACGATCGTCTGAATCCACCATCGCCAAGACGGCACCACCGACGATGATCTTCCGCCTCACATCCTCTTTCCGTGCCTTCTGGCTCTCGACCGACGACACTTTCTCGTATCGGGCTTGAGCCTGCGTCAGCCGCTGTTTCGCTCGCTCTAAACGTCCAACCGACTTTTCCACTTCGCCGCTCCATAACTGGTGACATGCTATTATAGCCGACGACGGCCATTCCTTTGGCGAGCGCAAGCGAGACAAAGGCGCACTTACGAGTCCTGGCGGACTCGACGTGCGACGCAGCGGCGTCGGTCACCTGCGGCGGCGGAACAGAGGAAACAGCGATGGCGATCATGTCCCTGTCCAGCAAACCAATCTCTCGATCAGCCGGACGATCCGCCGTCGCCGCTGCCGCCTACCGATCTGCTGAGAAACTGACCGACGAGCGCACCGGCCAGATTCACGATTACAGAAACAAAAACGGCGTCGTTGCGACCGCTTGCAGTGTTGGCAACCAGCGCGTCGATCGCGAGACATTATGGAACGCGGCGGAGGCAGCAGAGAAGCGGAAGGACGGCAGGACAGCGCGCGAATGGCTTCTAGCTCTACCGTCCGAGCTATCACCCCGAGATCGACAGCAGCTCGCCGCCGAATTCGCGAAGATGCTGCATCAAAAATACGGCGTTGCGACTGACATCTGCATCCACGAGCCGAGCCGGACCGGAGACGATCGCAACCATCATGCTCACCTCATGGCGACAACCCGGATCGTCACCATCGAAAACGGCAAGCCGGTCTTCGGTGCGAAGGCGACATTCGAGCTTGAGAACAGAGAACGCCAGAGGCGCGGTTTGCCATCCACCATGCAAGAGATGAAGGGCATCCGCCGGGAATGGGCCGACATGGTCAATCACGCCCTGGAACTCGCGGGGTCCACAGAACGTATCGACCATAGATCGCACGCAGACCGTGGACTCGACGAAGCACCCTCACGACACCTTGGGCCGGCCGCCACGGCGATCGAGCGCAAAACAAATCAACCATCTGAACTTCGCCTCAAGCATCGAGCAGAACGAATGGCCGCGTTTCAAGAAAAACTTGCGGCACGACGTGCAGTCAAAGCGGCGCGCGATGAACAACGCAAAGCTAAAGACGAAGCCTATATTGCAAAGTCTGTAGCGCGAGGACTGGACATCGCTGCATCACGAAACGATCGTTTGACCGCAATGTTGCACAATGAAGCGCAACGGGCGCGCGATAACTCAATATCGGCGATGCAGCGGGCTGCTGCATCAGCGACTAGAGCCGCATCTCTGTCGCAACGACTCAGCGAACTAGCTGACGAGGAAGGCGACGATCCGCAGACCGCCGCCCGCAAAGCGTTTCAGCGCGCAAAAATACAGGGCGACATGCTTCGCGAGGCCGCACAACAGGCGGCCGAGGCGTTCATGCGCAGACTGTCTAAACCCACTGACGGACAGATTGAGTACGCAGAACGCCGAACAAAACTGATAGCTCAGGTTGCTGTTGACCAGTCGACGACGATCGCTGATCGCGAGGCCGAGGCACGACAGAGACAAGCAGAACGCAAAACGCAATGGGCGGCTGAACGTGCAGAGAAACGACAGCAAAACAACGAACAGTGGCAGTCTGTAAAAGACTTTTTTGGCATAGACGATCAACACACACAACAGAACGACAATCATCAGAAACAGAAAAGGAAGAATGACAAACCAAGACAACCCTAATGCCGCCCCATCATTGACGGCAGCTTGGCTATTTCAGCTTCTCTTCTTTGGCCGTTTGCCAACATGACAAGATACACGTCGGGAAGGCCGCGAGACAGGACCTCAGGAGGCAGGACGGAACGGGCCGCAGCCACGTCCTCGGCAGAGGGGTGACTGTATGCTGACGATGGCGGAGCGTCAGGAAGCGACGGGGGCGATGTCGGTATGGTCTCAGGAATCGTTTTGATATCGTTTTGAGTTGCGGAATTAGCGTGCATAAAAAGGCTCTGATCATCAGGAATATGGGGCTCGGCGGA
Organism: Gluconacetobacter diazotrophicus PA1 5; assembly: GCF_000067045.1. NCBI lineage: Bacteria > Pseudomonadati > Pseudomonadota > Alphaproteobacteria > Acetobacterales > Acetobacteraceae > Gluconacetobacter > Gluconacetobacter diazotrophicus. The sequence goes on along the minus strand of NC_010125.1, from coordinate 2,301,671 downwards.
ATCGGCGGCGACGAGACCGGCCGCCAACCGCGCTAGGGGATTACCCACACGCCCGGTCCAGCCATTCCGCCGAGCCTGCGCCGTCGCCTGCTCGTGGTGCCTCAGGAGGATCGCCAAACCTCGCTCACCTTCCTCTGTCTCTGGCCTCAACGTCAGGTTCATGACCTGGGTCCAGGTTTCCCAGATGCCGGCCTCGGTCGGCGATGGCCGCTCGCGGGCGATCACAAGGTTCTCGACATGGCCGCGTGACTTCTTCGTTGCGAAATCGGAACCGTTGGCGGAATTAGCATACACAGACCCGTCAAGTCCTTGATCCAACACAGAATTGCCAGGCGACGGACAGGCCCCCGATGCTAGCCCCCCGGAGGGGGGCGTCGCTCCCAGCGGCGAGGCGGCGGCAGCTTCACGGTTCGATGCGATATCGGAATGGATGGCGTAATTAGCATACACAGGGTGGCTAACATGCTGATCCTGAACACGAACCCTCGGCGGTCCCTCGGTGAATCCAGGCGGGAACGGCGAATCATCAGCACCGGCCAATATCCGAGGCGACAGCCTCTTGGCTACGACGAGGCTGTGTTCGCGAGGACGCGGCGGCACTAGCGCATCGACGGACCGGCCATCCGTGGTCCTGACCGGCTTCCGGACCGGAACGGCGCGCTTCCGGACTACCTTCTCCTTGTCCGTCTTGAGGCTGGCACGGAACACCTTAAAGCCAGCCAGCGGGGTCAAGTTCCACATCTGATCGACCTGTCCTAGAAACCAGGCGGCGACATCATCAGACAGGTCCGAGAATAAGATTTCGTCGGTCCGGGTTCGCTCGGCCTTGTATAACTTCGTCATGTAGTCGAGCAGCGCCGAGAGGTCAGTCACAGGACCAGTGACATAAAACCCAAGATCAAACTTCTCGCGAACGGCACGACGGAAGTCTTCCCAGACTTCAGGTGGCATCGGTGATTTCATCGTATAGCAGTAATTAACGTGACCGTTGACGGATACACCCGTCAGCGGATGAAACTGGAAGGCGAAATCGTTCGCCAGCATCAAAACATCGAAACCATAACCAGAGAACGGCCCTCTTCGGCACCATCTCAACATGTCACCTATCCGCCCGCGCAGACGCTTCATGTCTCCGACCAGATCGCCCCCAATGGGGGTCATCTCGGAGCAAGTGAACGTGCCAGAACAAAGCGGCGTCTTCATGTGGTTCTCGGCGTAGAAGCGTAATTCATCGCCCCGCTCGCGCCGTATTCCGTAAGCCTGAGAAGGTATAAGGAGCGTACGGCGCAGACGTTCTTGCGGCATTTTCTCGACGATCAGCGTGACTTCACTGATCCTGTAGATGTCGCGGCCATTGTGTGTGTGCGTCCTAATTCCAGCAAGTTCCATGATACGAAGCGCTCGGGCGTCCATGACTGCAAGCCGGTCTTGCAGATCATGGTTGATGCCGGTCTTGCGGCCGACGAGGGGCGCGGACAACTCGGTGAAGGATGCGAATGGACGAGCCATGGCGGACCTCGATGGTCCGTCTCCAGATTTGCGACTTGCGTGGAGGTCGCATACAATGGGGACATCTCATTCCGGCGGCCGGGAAGCACACACGGAATGCGGACCTTAGATTGATTGTTGACTGCGCGGCAGGCGGCTGGTGATCCAGCCGCCTGTTTGCGTTAAATGCTCAGATCGTCGGCGCGAGGCCCGCGCGGGACGAGAGACAGATGCGGATCGAAAGCAGTCATGTTGCGTTCCTCATAGGGCGTGGCTCCGAACAGCCACATGCAACAGTCCTATTAGCGCCGATTTGCGCTTAAACTCAAAAATCCCGCTTGAGCCAAAATCCTCGGCCAAAATCATGAGCCATTTTTGAGCCACAACGGAGGTGTTTTAGGGTGACAATGGGTGACGGGGGATGACATAATAAGTGTGAGTTCAACGCGATAACCACGGAGCCCGCAGTTGTCCAAGGCTAAGTTTTGCCCTTTCACGGCGGTAACACGGGTTCGAATCCCGTACGGGACGCCAACACGCCAGGCGCGTTGGCATTGCAGGTCGGTCTGTATGGATGGCCGCATCGCGGCACCGGGTCTGTTCCATGCGGGACGGCCCCTATGAATGCCTATACGTGAATCCAATTCATCTTGATTGTTGCAGGTCTGCTTGTTGCGGCCCTGCACCGCATGCGCATCCCCACAGTATCGCGAGTCGACGATTTCAGTTTTCGCCTGGGTCGGGCAATATCGTTTCGTCCCGGGAAAATCGACGGCTGGGGGGCCGATGCCGCGCCAATACGACCTCGATCTGCTGCGCTATCTCCATGTGCTGGTGGAAGAACAGAGCGTTTCCGCCGCCGCGCGGCGCATGAAGGTCAGCGAGCCGACCATGAGCCGCCAGTTGGGCAAGCTGCGCGAGGCCTTCGGCGACCCGATTCTGGTGCAGTCGGGGCGGCGGATGGTCCCGACCGCCTTCGCCACGCGCATCCGTGAAAAAGTCGGGCAACTGGTGCTGGATGCCGAACGGCTGCACGAGGATCGTGAAAAGCTGGACCTGACGACCGTTTCGCCGCGTTTCACCATTCGCGCCAGCGACGTGATCGTCGGCGCCTTCGCCAGCGAACTGGTCCAGGTGCTGCGGCGGGACTGTCCGCAGTGCGACGTCTGCTTCACCCCCGAAACCGACGAGCATGTCGGGGACGCGATGCGCCGCCAGACCATCGACCTGTATATCGGCGCGACCGACGAGATGCGTCCCGAACTGCGCCGGCAGAGCCTGTTCGCCATGTCGATCCGGGGGATGGTGCGGCGGGGACATCCGATCCTGGCCGAGGGCGTCACGCCGCAGAACCTGGTCCGCTACGATCATATCGGCGTGTCGCGCAAGGGCCTGCGGCGCGGCCCGATCGATACGATCCTGCAGGAACGCTACGGCCTGCGGCGGCGCGTCGTGCTGGTGGTGCCGTCCCATTTCGCGATGATCGAAAGTATTCGCGAGACGGACATGATCCTGCCCATGCCCGACATCGTGATCGACCGGTTGCCGACCAAGCTGATCCGCCTGGTCGCGTTCGACTTTCCCTTTGCCCTGCAACCGGTCGAGGCCTTCCAGGCCTGGCACCCCCGCCACGATTTCGATCCGGTGCATCGTTGGCTGCGCGACACGGTCTTCCGCATCACCCGGCGGCGGGCGGCCCAGCCTGCCGCCTGATCGTCGCCGCCGGGAACCAAACCGGCAGGGCCGCGGCGCGTTGTGGATGCAGCCCCCTGCGGGGCTCCAGCCCAGCGGAGGGCAAGCATGACATGGTCGATCCCCCTGGGGCGCATCGCGGGCACCGCAATCCGCGTGCATGTGACGTTCTTCCTGCTGTTGCTGTGGATCGCGATGGTCGCCGGTGCCCAGGGCGGCCCTGCGGCGGCGTGGCAGGGCGTGGTGTTCATCATGCTGGTCTTCGTCTGCGTGGTCCTGCATGAATTCGGACACATCCTGATGGCACGCCGTTTCGGCGTGACGACATCCGACATCACCCTGCTGCCGATCGGCGGCGTCGCGCGCCTGTCGCGCATGCCCGAACGGGCGGGGCAGGAATTGCTGGTGGCGCTGGCGGGGCCGGCGGTCAATCTGGTCATCGGCCTGCTTCTGTTCGCCGCGACGGGAACGTGGCCCAGCCTGGATGCCGCGACGAGCGGGATGGTGGGCGGCGGCGGGATGGTCGTCCGTCTGGCCTCGGTCAATCTGTTCCTGCTGCTGTTCAACCTGCTGCCGGCCTTTCCCATGGATGGGGGGCGGGTGCTGCGCGCGCTTCTGGGCTATCGGATGGGTTTCGTGCGGGCGACGCAGGTCGCGGCCTCGGTGGGGCAGGGGTTTGCGTTCCTGCTGGGCTTCCTGGGGCTGATCGGCAATCCGATCCTGCTGTTCATCGCCCTGTTCGTCTATCTGGGCGCCGCGTCGGAGGCCCATATGGTGCAGTTGCGCCAGGTGGCGCAGGGGATGATCGCGGCGGATGCCATGATGACCCGGTACGAGACGCTGCCGATGCTCACGACGCTGGACGAGGCGGTACGGGCCGCGATCCGCTGCGCACAGACGCTGTTTCCCGTCATGGACGGGCAGGGCAGGCTACAGGGCGTGCTGACGCAGGCGGCCTTGATCAACCATCTGCAAATAGACGGGCCCGGCGCGGTGGTGGCCGATGCCATGACGCCGGCCATCCCCGCCATCCATCCCTACCAGCCGCTGTCGGAGGCACTGCGCCTGTTGCAGGAGGGCAACCTGCCGGCCGTCGCGGTGGTCGACGCCGGCGACCGCCTGGTCGGCCTGATCACGTCCGAGACGATCGGCGAACTGATGTTGACTCACGGGATACGCGTAACGCAGGGGCGGCGCGCGGCCGATTCCGATCGCCCCCCGACCGACCGGGCCGCCGCCTAGGTCTGGTGAATCCGGTTACGGCCTCAGCCGGATCAGGACGCACCCTCCAGGCTCGGGGCGGGCGTATGGTGCGGCGCGTCGGCGACCTCGATCCGGTTGCGCCCGTTCCGCTTCGCCCGATAGAGCGCGGCGTCGGCGGCACGGAGCAGTTCCTCGTAATCCGGGTGGCCGGCATACTGGGCCGCGCCGATCGACACCGTGATCTGGTGCAGGTTGCCGTCCGGCAGTCGGATGGGCGTGTTCTCGATCTTCTGGCGCAGGCGCTCGGCACCGATGAGCATCTGCTCGGTATCGGTATCGCCCATGAGGACCAGGAATTCCTCGCCGCCATAGCGGAAGATGACGTCGCTCAGCCGGCTGGCTTCCTCCAGCACGCGGGCGATGGCCTGCAGGACGGAGTCGCCGGCCGCGTGGCCGAACGTGTCGTTGATGTGCTTGAAATGGTCGATATCCAGGAACAGCACGCTCATCGGCCGCCCCGTCTGATGGGCGACGCGCAGTTCGTAGGATATGATCGACGGCAGGAAACGCCGGTTCAGCACGCGGGTCAGCGGGTCCTCGACATCGTTGCTGCTCCGGCTGGCGTGGAACAGGACCTCGAGGCTGCTCAGGATTTCGGTGACGCCGGCATGCAGCGCGGCCAGGGCGGGCGAAATATCGCGTTCCGCCGCCATGTCTTCCAATATGGCCGGCAGCAATTCGTTATCGACCTTGGCGATCTGGCCGGTCAGCAGGGCCGAAATATCCGTCCCTTCGAACAGCAGGCCGACCTTGTACGTCACCCACAGGCCGAATTCCGACCGGGCCAGCCCCATCGTCTGCAAATCCTCGGGCGTCTTGGCGACATACAGCGACCGCAGGACGTTATAACTCCATCCCAGCAGCGCGGCCTTCTGGCCCTCGCCCTCGCGCGACAGGTCCTGGTTCAGCGCGAACAGCCGGTACGCCACGTCGTTCGACGCCGCGCGTTCGCGCTGCCGCCAATAGGTGAACGTCATCACCCCGGTCGCGGCCGTCAGCACGTTGGTGACGTACAGTACCGCGTCGGTCAGTTCCTCGTGGGTCAGGTTTTCATGACCCAGCGCGTGGATGATCGTTCGCTGGACCAGCGAAACGCCCTCGGACACCAGATGGATGGGAATGGACGAGCGTGCGTGGAAGCGCCCGATATGCCGCTGCGAATCGGCCATCCGCTGCGGGTGCTGCGGCGCCGCGGAAAACAGTTCGGCCATCCACACCATCAGGGTGCCGCGCAGGCGCTCCGTCGTCTCCGGATCTGTCAGGTAGGTCTGGCCTTCGGGATGGGACGTGAAATGGTCGTAGAACGCCGCGACCAGTGCGGGCGTCAGCCGTTCGACGACGTCATGGACCAGAAGGCGCGTGGCATCCGGCACGTTCGTGAAGGCACGCCGCAATTCGGCGTCTACGGCCACCTGGGCAACTGACATCATGCTCGGCCTCGCACGGCGAACGGGGGAAGGGATCCGGCAAGCCGGACGGCGCCGCCGGCGGGATGAACAGGTCGCATCGGGTCCGGACGAGCAGCAAACGCTAGTATAAACTTTACCACAACAGATTCAAAGAAGTTCTGGCAATTCAAACGGTACGTCAAATTGTATATTGGTATAAGATAATTTCGCAATGAATGTTTTCGTCCAGGGTGCGGCGCCGCCCTGATGCGGCACGTCGGCCATGATGCCGGTGCCCTGTCGACCACCCTTGCATCATATCGGAACCGGTAGGACATTCGCCCGCCGGTGGCGTCCGATCCGTGCCGCCCCGATACGGAAGAGGAATCGAGGCTTTGAGGCATGACGGCGCCGGGGTGCGCGGGTGGATCGACCGCACCTTTCACGTGACCCGCCGGGGTTCGACCCTGGCGCGGGAACTGGTCGCCGGGCTGACCACGTTCGGGGCCATGGCCTATATCATGATCGTCAATCCCGCGATCATGGCGCTGGCCGGTTTGGACCGGCACGACATGATCATGACCACCATCGCCGCGTCGGTCTGCGGGTCCCTGCTGATGGCGCTGATGGCCAACCTGCCGATCGCGCTGGCCCCGGCCATGAGCAGCAACCTCGTCTTCGCCCAGGTCGTGGTGGTGCAGATGGGCGTCAAACCGTCCGTCGCCTTCACGATGGTGCTGATCGGCGGCCTGGCCTTCGTCGCGCTGTCGCTGACACGGTGGCGGCAGAGGATCGTCATGGGCTTCCCCATTCCGGTGCGCAACGGAATCCACTGCGCCATCGGGGCCTTCATCGCGCATATCGGCATGGTCAGCGGGGGGCTGGCGGTCGGGGGCGCGCAGGGATTTTCCTTCGGCTCGCTGCACGATCCGGCGGTCCTGCTGGGACTCGCCGGCCTGTTCCTGGCGGCTACCCTCCAGATGCTGCGGGTGCCCGCCGGCATGCTGCTGTCCATCGTCGCGGTGACCGTCGCCGGCTGCTTCGTCCGCCATCCTGGCGGCCACCCGGTCACGACCCTGCCGGCGGCCTGGCTGGAATGGCCGCATTATCCCACCAACATGCTGTTCCCGTTCGATTTCCACGGCTTCCTGTCGCATATCGGCATCGTCCTGCCGGTCACGATCTATTTCTTCCTGGGCGACTTTTTCGATGCCACGGGCACCATGATGGCGGTGACGCGCCGCGCCGGCCTGACGGTCGAGGACGGGCAGCCGCTGCTGGGCCGCGCGGCCTTCGCCGCGGACGGCACGGCCAGCGTGATCGGATCGGTGCTGGGGACATCGACCGTCTCGGCCTATCTGGAATCGCTGGTCGGGGCCGAGGCCGGGGGGCGTACCGGGCTGGTCGGCGTCACGGTCGCCCTGCTGTTCCTGCTGTCATCCGTGCTGTGGCCCGTCATCACCGCCGTGCCGGCGGTGGCGACCGCGCCGGTGCTGGTGCTGGTGGGCCTGGGTATGCTGTCGGACATGGGCCGATCGGGGGCCCAGTCCGGGGATGGCGACGTGGGCGGGGTCCTGGCGCCGCTGCTGATGGTGCTGGTCACGGTCATGACCGGCAATTTCATGGTCAGCCTGGCGCTGGGGCTGCTGCTGTATACCGTGCTGGCGGTGGCGGGGCGGCGCTGGGCCGAGGTCACGCCGATCCTGCTGGCACTGGACGCGGTGTTCGTCGTCTATCTGGTGCTGGCCAGCGGCATGGGGGGCGGATCGTGACGCGGCGCGTGAAAGGGATCATGGGACTGGGGGTAGGGGCATGGGTTGCCGCGAGCCTGGTCGCGGCGCCCGCCCGGGCCGATGGCGGCGGGGCGTCCTGGCCCGACACGCCGGTCGCGCGGCTGGAATTGCAGGCGCTGATCGAAACGCTGGATGCGCGGTTGCTGTCCCACCCCAGCGCCACCCTGACGCTGGAAGGCTGGTGCCGCGACCATCGTCTGTCGCCCGTCACGCAGGTCGTCGCGCGGCGCGTGGCCGTTGCCGCCCGGCCGCCCAGCATGGCGCAGCGGCGGGACCTCGATGTCGGGCCCGGCGAGGCGGTGGCCTATCGCCGGGTGGAACTGACATGCGGGTCGCGGGTGCTGTCGGTCGCGGACAACTGGTACGTTCCCGCCCGGCTGACGCCCGCCATGAACGCGCTGCTGGACCATACCGACACCGCGTTCGGGCATGCGGTGGCCGCCCTGCATTTCACCCGCCGGACCCTGGACAGCACCCGCCTGTTCGCCCCCCTGCCGGAAGGGTGGGAGCAGCATCCGCTTCCCCCCGCCGCATCCGGCACGATCCGCATCCCCGCCGAAATCCTGCGCCATCGGGCGTTGCTGTACCGCCAGGACGGGGTGCCGTTCAGCCAGGTGGTGGAAACCTACACGGCCGCGATGCTGGACTTCCCGCCCCCTGCCGGTCCGTAAACGCGTGCATGGACCCACGGTGATATCCCGTTCGTCTTTAATCGAGGACATGCCCGATGACTGACCACGCTGTGGATCTGCGTGACCCGACCCTGCCGGTGGAGGCCGTGCGGGCCGCGCTGTCGCTGTCACCGCATCCCGAGGGCGGATGGTATCGCGAACTATGGCGGGACACGCCGCCCGATGGCGGCCGCGGCGCCGCCACGACCATCCAGTTCCTGCTGGCGCGGGGCGAGCGGTCGCATTGGCATCGGGTGGATGCCGCCGAGATCTGGTGCTGGCAGGGCGGTGCCCCGCTGCGCCTGCGCATTGCGGGCGCGGGCGGCGAGCAGGTCCTGCTGCTGGGCCCGTGCCCCACATCCGGCCAGGTGCAGCAGGCCGTGGTGCCCGCCATGGCGTGGCAGGCGTCGGAAAGCCTGGGGGCATGGAGCGCGGTCGGCTGCATGGTGGCGCCGGCCTTCCAGTTCTCGGGCTTCGAACTGGCGCCCCCGGACTGGACGCCGGACGGCCTGGAACCGGGGGGTGGGACATGAGCGGGGCGGAGCGGGACGGGGAGCCCGACTGGCTGGTCTGGGGCCGCGAGATCCAGGCGATCGCCCAGACGGGCCTGACCTTCACCCGCGACCCCTACGATCGGGAACGCTACGAGATGCTGCGCGCCCTGGCCGCGCGCATGATGGCGGCCAATACCGCCACCCCGGCCCGGCGGATCGAGGCGCTGTTCGCAGGCCAGGACGGATACGCCACGCCCAAGATCGACGTGCGCGCGGCGGTGTTCGACCCGGACGGGCGGCTGCTGATGGTGCGCGAAACGCTGGATGGCGGGCGCTGGACCCTGCCGGGCGGCTGGGCGGACGTGAACATGACCCCCGCCGACAGCGCGGTGAAGGAAGTGCGCGAGGAAAGCGGCTACATCGCTACGGTGCGCAAGCTGGCGGCGCTGTGGGACCGCACCCGGCAGGGCCACCCGGCCACGGTCTTTTCCTGCGCCAAGCTGTTCTATCTGTGCGATCTGGCGGGCGGGGCGCCGGCCACCAGCCTGGAGACGTCGGGCATTGGCTGGTTCGGCGCGGACGAGATTCCGGACGACCTGTCCCTGGGCCGCGTGCTGCCGGACCAGATCCGGCGGATGTTCGAGCACCATCGTACGCCCACTTTGCCGACGGACTTCGAATGACGGGTATGCAGCGCGTCGCAGGTCATTGAAAACAGGCATTTCGTGACCCATATGACCGCCTAAATCGTTAGTGTGGAACGGAGAGACACAAACATGACCGATCAGGCTACGGATTCGGACAAGGCCCAGCCCGCACCCCAGGCAGGGGGCGAGGAACATGCGTTCAGTGCGGAGGTCGGGCGGCTGCTCGACCTGGTGGTCCACGCGCTGTATTCCGAGCGCGAGATCTTCCTGCGCGAACTGGTGGCCAACGCCGCCGATGCCACGGACCGCCGCCGGTTCGAGGCCCTGACCGACGCCGCCCGGACCCTGCCGGAAGGGGCCGGGGTGCGCATCGACCCCGACAAGGACGCCCGCCGCCTGACCATCAGCGATGACGGCACGGGCATGAGCAAGGACGAACTGGCGCGCAACCTGGGCACCATCGCGCGCTCGGGCACCCGCGCCTTCGGCCAGGAACTGGACAAGCAGAAGCCCGGGGAGAACGCCGGGGACCGTCCCAGCCTGATCGGGCAGTTCGGCGTCGGGTTCTATGCCGCCTTCATGGTCGCGGACCATGTCGACGTGGTGTCGCGCCGCGCCGGTAGCGACGAGGCGTGGCGCTGGTCGTCGGACGGCAAGGGCAGCTTCACCCTCAGCCCCGCGACGCGTGAGCGCCCCGGCACCGACATCGTGCTGTATATCAAGGAAGATGCCGACGAATTCCTCGATGCATGGCGCCTGGAATCGATCGTGCGCAAATGGGCCGATCACATCGCCTGGCCGATCACCATCCGCCGCGACGGCGAGGACACGCCGGCCAATGCCGGAACCGCCCTTTGGCGCAAGCCCAAGGGCGAGGTGACCGAGGAGCAGCTCACCGAATTCTACCGGCATGTCAGCCATAATTTCGATACGCCCTGGGCGACGCTGCACTGGCATGCCGAGGGCACGATCGAGTTCACCGCCCTGCTGTTCATCCCCGGCAGCCGGCCCTTCGAATTCGGCGAGCAGGTGCGTGACAGCCGCGTGCGTCTGCATGTCCGGCGCATGTTCATCACCGACGACGCGGCGCTGCTGCCGCCGTGGATGCGCTTCGTGCAGGGCGTGGTGGATACCGAGGACCTGCCGCTGAACGTCTCGCGCGAGATGCTGCAGGCCACCCCGGTTCTGGCCCGCATCCGCAAGGCCGTGACCAATCGGGTGCTGAACGAACTGCGCAGCCGGGCCACGGATGCGGAATCCTATGCGACGTTCTGGGACAATTTCGGCCCGGTGCTGAAGGAAGGGATCTGGGACGACGCGGAATACCGCACCGACCTGGCGGGCCTGGCCCGGTTCCGTTCCAGCACGGAAGAAGGCTGGACGACCCTGGCCGACTACGTGTCGCGCATGAAGGACGGGCAGGAGGCGATCTATTACCTGACCGGCGACAACCCCGACACGCTGCCGGCCTCGCCGCAACTGGAAGGCTTCCGGGCGCGGGGGATCGAGGTCCTGCTGCTGTCCGATCCGGTCGATTCCTTCTGGCCGGACCGGCTGGGCACGTTCGAGGGCAAGGCCCTGCGCAGCGTCAGCCAGGGTCACGCCGACCTGGACAAGTTCGAGGCCCCGCAGGACGATGGGGCCCGGGCCGACCTGGAGGCGCTGCTGCCGGCCATGAAGGCCGCGCTGGGCGAGGCCGTGTCGGACGTGCGCGGCACCAGCCGGCTGGTCGGCAGCGCGGTCGTGCTGTCGGCGGCGGGGCAGGGGCCGGACCTGCAACTGCAGCGCCTGCTGCGCCGCAGCGGCCAGGCGGTGCCCGACCAGGCCCCGGTGCTGGAAATCAACGCGACCCATCCGCTGATCCGCGACCTGGCGGACCGGGTGGCGCGCGGCGAATCGGTGGCGGACATCGCGCTGATCCTGCTGGACATCGCGCGGATCCAGGACGGCGAAAGCCCCAAGGACCCGACCGCCTTCGCCAGCCGCCTGACGGCGACGCTGACCCAAATCCAGGGCTGAGGCGTTCCTGGTTGGCAAGGTCGGGGCAAGGCCGGGGGCAACCCCGGCCTTGCTTTCTTGAAAGCCAATCCCAATTCAGCCTGATATAAGCCCGCGCGGCCTTCTCTTTCTCTCACTCAACGGAATCGCGCAGGATGAAAATCGGCACCGTACCTTATCGCAGCGTGTGGGTGGACCAGGATGACGGCTGGTCGGTCCATATCTTCGACCAGACCCGTTTGCCGTGGGAACTGGACATCCTGCGCCTGACCGAACGGGACCAGGTGGCGCACGCGATCCGCACCATGCAGGTGCGCGGCGCGCCGCTGATCGGCGCGGTCGCGGCCTATGGGCTGGCGCTGGCGCTGCGCGTCGATGCCGGCGACGCGGCGATGGAACGCGACGCCGCCCTGCTGGCCGCCACCCGCCCGACCGCGATCAACCTGCGCTGGGCCATCGAGAGGATGCTGGGCCGGCTGCGGCCGCTGCCGGCCGCCGAACGCGTCGCCGCCGCGTATGACGAGGCCGGGCGCATCTGCGACGAGGACGCGGCCCAGAACGAAGCCATCGGCCGGCACGGCCTGCGCCTGATCCAGGACATCGTGGCGCGGCGCGGCGAGGGCACGACGGTCAACATCCTGACGCATTGCAACGCCGGCTGGATCGCCACCGTCGACTGGGGCACCGCGCTGGCCCCGATCTACATGGCCCATGACAGCGGACTGAGCGTCCATGTGTGGGTGGACGAAACCCGCCCGCGCAACCAGGGCGCGGCGCTGACGGCATGGGAACTGGGCAGCCACGGGGTGCCGCATACGGTGGTGGCCGACAATGCGGGCGGCCACCTGATGCAGCACGGCGCGGTGGACCTGGTGATCGTGGGCACCGACCGCGTCACGCGGACCGGCGACGTGGCGAACAAGATCGGGACCTACCTGAAGGCGCTGGCGGCGCATGACAACGGCGTGCCGTTCTGGGTCGCGCTGCCCTCCACGACGATCGACTGGCATGTCAGTGACGGGCTGACCGAAATCCCGATCGAGGAACGCAACGGCGCCGAGGTCACCTCCATCACCGGCCGCACGGAAGACGGGCGCATCGAGACGGTGCGCCTGACCCCGCCGGACAGCCGCGCGGCCAACCCGGCCTTCGACGTGACGCCCGCGCGCCTGGTGACGGGCCTGATTACCGAGCGCGGCTGCTGCCAGGCCACGCAGGCCGGCCTGGCGGGGCTGTTTCCCGAACACGCATGACGCCACGCGGCCGGCCGACCCGTCTCGGCAACCCTTGACAGGGGCGGCCCGGCCCGGCTTCCTCCGCCTTCGATCGCGCGGGGCGCATGGCGTCCCGTCCCCTGCCTTTGGTGACACAGGACCAGACCATGCATCCCTATCGTACCCATAGCTGCGCGGCCCTTCGCGCCAGCGATGCCGGGCAGACGGCCCGCCTCTCCGGCTGGGTGCACAGCAAGCGCGATCATGGCGGCCTGCTGTTCATCGACCTGCGCGATCATTTCGGCATGACCCAGATCGTCATTCCCGCCGGTTCCCCGGTGCTGGAGGCCGTCGAGCGCGTTCGCGTGGAAAGCGTGCTGACCATCACGGGCGAAGTCGTGCTGCGCGACGCGGCGACGAAGAACCCGAACCTGCCGACCGGCGAGATCGAACTGCGCGCGCAGCAGGTCGACATCCAGTCCTCGGCCGACGTGCTGCCCTTCCAGGTCGCGGGGCACGAGCATTACCCCGAGGATCTGCGCCTGACCTACCGCTACATCGACCTGCGGCGCGACAAGGTCCATCGCAACATGATGCTGCGCGCCCAGGTGATCGCCAGCCTGCGCCGCCGCATGACCGACCAGGGCTTCGTCGAATTCCAGACCCCGATCCTGACCGCGTCCTCGCCCGAGGGCGCGCGGGACTTCCTGGTGCCGGCCCGCATGCATCCGGGCAAGTTCTATGCGCTGCCCCAGGCGCCGCAGCAGTTCAAGCAACTGGCGATGGTCGCGGGCTTCGACCGCTATTTCCAGATCGCCCCGTGCTTCCGGGACGAGGCCGCGCGCGCCGACCGCTCGCCGGGCGAATTCTACCAGCTCGACTTCGAAATGGCGTTCGCGACCCAGGAAGACGTGTTCGCGACCCTGGAGCCGGTGATGGAAGGCGTGTTCCGCGAATTCGGCGGCGGCCGCACGGTCAGCGCGGCCCCCTTCGAGCGGATTCCCTACGCCACGGCGATGAAGCTGTACGGCAGCGACAAGCCCGACCTGCGCAACCCCCTGCTGCTGAGCGACGTGACCGAATCGTTCGCCAACTCCGGCTTCGGCCTGTTCGCGCGCATCGTCGCCGACGGGGGCGAGGTCCGCGCGATTCCGGCGCCGGGGGCGGGCGATCGTCCGCGCGCCTTCTATGACAAGCTGAATGCCTGGGCGCGCGAAGCCGGGGCCGGCGGCCTGGGCTACATCATCTTCGACGAAGAGGGTGGCAAGGGCCCGATCGCCAAGAACCTGGAGCCCGCGCGCGTCGCCGCGATTCGCGAGGCCACAGGCCTGAAGGCCGGTGACGCGGTCTTCTTCGCGGCCGGCAAGGGCGACGAGGTCGTGAAATTCTCCGGCCTGGTGCGCACGCGCATCGCGACCGAGCTGGACCTGATCGAACAGGACTCCTTCCGCTTCTGCTGGATCACCGATTTCCCGATGTACGAGCGCAACGAGGAAACCGGGCAGATCGACTTCTCGCACAACCCGTTCTCGATGCCCCAGGGCGGGCTGGAGGCGCTGAACGGCCAGGACCCGCTGACGATCACGGCCTATCAGTACGATATCGTGTGCAACGGCGTCGAACTGTCCTCGGGCGCCATCCGCAACCATCGCCCCGACGTGATGATCCGTGCGTTCGAACTGGCCGGCTACCCGGCCAGCGAGGTCGAGGCCCGTTTCGGCGGCATGCTCAACGCCTTCCGCTACGGCGCGCCGCCGCATGGCGGCTCGGCACCGGGCGTGGACCGCATCGTCATGCTGCTGGCCGACGAGCCGAACATCCGCGAGGTCATCCTCTTCCCGCTGAACCAGCAGGGCGAGGACCTGATGATGGGCGCGCCGGCCCCCGTGCCCGCCGAACGGCTGAAGGAACTGTCGCTGGCGCTGAACCTGCCGCGGCCGAAGCCCGGCGTGAAGGCCGGGGAATAAGGACCGCGCGTCATTGTGCGATTGCGCGGCGTATCGCGATGGGGTCATGCTGGCGCCATGACATGGTGGCCTCTTCTTCGCGGGATCGTGGCGCGCGCCGTGGTCGCCGGGCCGATGCTGGGGCTGGTGGTCGTGCCGGCGCGCGCCGCCCCGGCCATGGCCCCCGCGGCGGGCGGGGCCGTGGCGCTGGCCCCGCATCGGGCGGTCTATGACCTGACGCTGGCCGCGGTCACCGGAGGTGATACCGTATCGGCCAGCGGTACCATGACCTACGGCGTCACGGATGCCTGCGCGTCATGGTCCACGCAGCAGCAGTTGCGGCTGCAGACCGTGTCGCGGTCGGGGGCCGTGACCGACATGGAATCCGACTACGCGACGCTGGAGGCCAAGGATGGCCACCACCTGGTCTTTCGCACCGTCCAGACCTCGAACGACCAGTCCCCCAGCCGCATCATGGGCGAGGCGACGATGACGCCGTCGGGCGGCGAGGTCCGGTATACCCAGCCCAGCGTCCATACGGTCCCGCTGCCCGCCGGCACGCTGTTCCCGATGGCGCATACCGCAGCGATCATCCGCGCGGCGCAGGACGGGGAGCAGGCCTTTTCGCCCATGCTGTTCGACGGTACCGGCGACAACGGGGCGCAATATACCTACGTCATGCTGCTGGGCTGGATACAGCCGCCGTCGGCCAGCCCCTATCCCGTGCTGGCGCGCCAGCCGTCGGGCCGGGTGCATGTGGCATTTTACACCCCCGCGTCGCACGACATGCGGCCGGACTACGCGATCGGCATGCGCTACTTCGCCAACGGCGTGTCCGACCGGCTGGATATGGATTTCGGAGATTTTCGCATGCAAGGCACCTTGCGCAGCTTCACGCCGGTGACGGCGGCCCGTCGATGCTGAAGGCTGCTCCCACGGGGGGCGGCCTGGCCCATTCGTTGCGCAGCCGCCACGTTTCGATGATCGCGATCGGCGGGATGATCGGCGCCGGACTGTTCGTGAACACCTCGGTGATGATCCAGGGCGCGGGGCCGCTGGTGCTGCTGTCCTACCTGCTGGCCGGGCTGATGGTGTTCCTGGTCATGCGCATGCTGGGTGAAATGGCGATCGACTGCCCCGATGCCGGGTCGTTCGTGGGCCATGTCCGGCGCGGCCTGGGCCATCGGGCGGCCTTCGTCACAGGCTGGTCGTACTGGCTGTTCTGGGTTGTCGTGGCGTCGGTCGAGGCCAAGGCGGCGGGCATGGTCGCGGGGCCGATGCTGGGGGTGCCGCCCCTGGGCGTGGCGCTGGGGCTGACGGCGGTCATGACCGGCGTGAACATGGGCTCGGTCCGGGGCTATGGCGAGTTCGAATTCTGGTTCTCGCTGATGAAGATCACGGCGATCGGCGTGTTCACGGTCATTGCCGGGCTGGCGCTGTTCGGGGTGATCGGGCCGCCGCTGCATGGCGGGCTTGCGCATCTGTGGGACCAGGGCGGGTTCATGCCGCATGGCTTCAGCGCGTCGCTGTCCCTGCTGCCGGCGATCCTGTTCACCTTCGCGGGGGCGGAAATCGCCACCGTCGCGGCGGCGGAAACCGACGACCCCGGCCGCAACATCGTCCAGGCCATCCGTACCGTCGTGATCCGGGTGATGCTGTTCTACATGGCGTCGCTGGGCGTCATCCTGTGCCTGGTTCCGTGGAACCAGGTGCAGCCCGGCCATTCCCCGTTCCTCGAGGTGCTGCACCGCATCGGCATTCCGGGGGCCGAGGGCGCGATGACGCTGGTGGTGCTGGTCGCGATCGCCTCGTGCCTGAATTCCACCCTCTATGTCACCTCGCGCATCCTGTTCGAAATGGCGGCGCATGGCGACGCGCCGGGCTGGCTGGTCCGAACCGGTCCCAGCGGCGCGCCGCGCCGGGCCATTTCCACTGGGGCGCTGGTGGCGTCCGTGCTGACGGTGGTGGCCTCGACCTTCCCGGGCGAAGTCTTCGGCTTCCTGCTCAACGCCTCGGGCGCGGTGATCCTGTTCGACTACCTGATGGTGGTGTTCGCCCAGATCAGCCTGCGCCGCCAGATGAAGCGCGCGGGGCGCCATCCGGCCTTTCCGATGCTGCTGTTTCCGTATCTGTCATGGCTGACGGTCGCCGCCATCCTGCTGGTGATGGTGACGATGATGCTGACCCCCGACACCCGGGTGCAGATCGAACTGGGCAGCGTGACCCTGGCGCTGATCCTGGTCCTGGGGCTGGCCACCTCGCGCCGGGGCGGCCGCCCGACGCTCTGACGGGTTCTTGTTACATACGGCCATCTTTCGCCATTCCGCCGCCACGATAATCGGACCACAATGCATTGACGGAGCGGCAGGAATACCCGCCCGCATGCAGGAGATTGTTTTCACATGAGCAGGCAGATTGTCCGCGGCACCCTTCTGGCGCTGGGCGTGCTCGCAGGCGGGGCATTGACGACGTACGACGCGTCGCCGGCCCTTGCGCAGCCCTATCGGTACGGTCCCGTCACTCCCGGATGGGCCCCACCGCCCATGCCGCCGCCGCGTGCCGAAGTCGTGCCGCCGCCGCGGCGGGGCTGGGTCTGGCAGCAGGGCGGCTGGGACTGGGGCAATGGCGGTTATGTCTGGGTGCCGGGGCGCTATGTCCGGTATGGCCGGCATGGCGGCTGGGGCGCCGGCCGGTGGGAACAGCGTGGTCCGCGCTGGGTCTGGGTCCGCCCCGGCTGGTGATAAGGGAAAGGCCGGGCTTCGCGCCCGGCCTTTTTCATGTCCCCGTCTTTCAGGCCCCCGTGTTTCAGGGTCCGTCCAGCGTGATGACCAGCGGCACGTGGTCGGACGGCTGGGCGCGGCCGCGCTCGTCCCGGTCGGGCTGGGCGCTGTCCAGCCGTTCCGCGATACGCGGCGACAGCAGGGCGTGGTCGATCCGCAGCCCGCAATCGCGCGGCCACGCACCGGCCTGGTAGTCCCAGAACGTATAGTACCGCCCGTGCGGGTGCAGCGCCCGCAGCGCATCCGTCAGGCCCAGCCAGATCAGGCGGCGGAAGGCCGCGCGCGATTCCGGCCTGACCAGCGCATCGGTGGGCGGCAGGGCGCCCGGCGCGCAATCCTCGTCGGTGGGGCAGACATTGTAATCGCCCGCCAGGACGAAATCCCGCCCGGCCTCCAGCAGCGCCCTGGCGTGCAGGGCCAGGGCCTCCATGAACGCCAGCTTGGCCTCGTAGCCCGCGCTGCCGCCGGAATTGCCGTTGGGCAGATACAGGTTGCCGAAGGTCAGGCCCCCGGCCTCGATTTCCACATAGCGCGCCTGCAGCGCCTCGCCGTCCAGGAACGGCAGGGCCCGCGCCGTGACGGAAAAGGGCAGGCGCGACAGGATGGCGACGCCGTTATAGCTTTTCTGCCCCACGACCACGCAGTCATATCCCGCCGCGCGGAAGGCCTCGGCGGGAAAGGACGCGTCCTCGCACTTGATTTCCTGAAGGCCGAGCAGGTCGGGCTTTTCCCGCTCCAGCCAGTCCAGGACATGCGCCTGGCGCTGGCGGACCGAATTGACGTTCCAGCTTGCGATTTTCATCAATGCGGCCGGACGCTCAATCGATGGAAAAGCTGGTGCCGCACCCGCAGGACGACGTGGCATTGGGGTTGCGGATGGTGAAATGCGCGCCCATCAGCGAATCGTTGAAATGCAGTTCCGCCCCGTCCAGCAGGTCCATGCTGGCCGGATCGACCACCACATGCGACTGCCCGGCGGGAATGAGAACGTCGTCGGCGCGGCGCTCGCCGTCCAGGGCGAAGCTGTACTGGAAGCCGTTGCACCCACCGGCCAGCACGCTGACGCGCAGGCCGGGGGCGGCGGCGCCCTCCGGGGCCGGCTCGGCCGCCACGATTTCCTCCAGCCGGGTGACGGCCTGGGGGGAGACGCGAAAGCGCGTATCGGGGGTAGGGGTGGAAGCTGTGTCCATGGGATACCATCCTCGTGCGGGCAACATGCGGCCAAGGCCGCAGCCCGTGCTGGTCTTGCGGCGCCGGGCGGGGTATCGACAGGGGCGCCTATCCGGGAGTGAGGGTATATATGAGCATCGCACCCTACGCTGTCCAGCCTGCCACCGCCCGGGGCCGGCTGCATGCCGAACCCGAATCGCCCAGCCGCACGCCGTGGCAGCGTGACCGCGACCGTGTCCTGCATTCGGCGGGCTTCCGCACCCTGCAATACAAGACCCAGGTCTTCGTCAATCATCAGGGCGACTTCTTCCGTACCCGCCTGACCCATTCGCTGGAGGTCGCGCAGATCGCGCGGTCCATCGCCCGGAACCTGGGGGTGGACGAAGACCTGACGGAAACGCTGGCCCTGGCCCACGATCTGGGCCACACGCCCTTCGGCCATGCGGGCGAGGACGCGCTGGCGGCGGCGATGCGCGCCTGGGGCGGGTTCGACCACAACACCCAGACCCTGCGCCAGGTGACGCAACTGGAGCGCCGCTATTTCGGCTTCGACGGGCTGAACCTGACATGGGAAACGCTGGAAGGCCTGATCAAGCATAACGGGCCGGTGGACCACCCGACGGGCTATGTCGCGCGCTATGCCGAACGGCTGGGTCTGGACCTGACCACCTTCGCGCCGGTCGAGGCCCAGGTCGCGGCGATGGCCGACGACATCGCCTATCACGCCCACGACCTGGATGACGGGCTGCGCGCGGGGCTGCTGTGCCTGTCGGACCTGCGGGCCTGCCGGTTGGTGGGGGCGGCGCTGGCGCAGGTCCGGCAACTGGCCGGGGGGGCGGACCTGCCGGCCTCGGCGCCGCAGGCACCCGGCCTGCATGCCGCCGACCTGCATGTGGACGACCGGATGCGCCACGAAACCATCCGCCGGGTCATCAATGCGCTGGCGGTGGACCTGACGGAGCAGACGCGGCGCAACCTGGAACGGCTGGCCCCCCGTTCGGCCGACGACGTGCGCCGGGCGGAGGCACCGGTCGTGGCCTACAGCCCCGCCATGGCGCGCGATAACGGGGCCATCCGCACCTTCCTCTACGCACGGCTGTACCGGCACTGGCGGGTCAACCGCATGACGCGCAAGGCGCGCATGGCGGTCGAATCCATCTTCTCGATCCTGGCCGATGACCTGTCGCTGCTGCCGGACGGCTGGCGGCAGCAGGCGCGCGGGGCGGACCAGACCGGTGCGCGCCGGGTCGTGGCCGATTATATAGCCGGAATGACGGACCGATTCGCGATGGAAGAACATCGACGGTTGACGGATCTGTCCGTGCCGGGCTGAAACCGCCCCACCAGTCTTGACCTCGTTCCGCGCGCCAGTCCGACCCGGCCCCTGGCGCCGGCCTTTTTGGGAAGCCGCATCGCATGTCCGACAGCCTGTTCGTCCGCTATCTCTCGCATGTGCGCGACGCCTTGCGACGGATCGTCCCGGACCTGCCGGACGAGGTGGCCGCGCGTGTCGAACTGACGCCGACGCGCGACCCCGCCCATGGCGACATGGCGACCAACGCCGCCCTGCTGGCGGCGAAGATCGCCCGCCGCCGCCCGGCCGAGATCGCCGCCGACCTGGCGGCGGCGCTGGCCGGGGTGCCGGGCGTGGCAAAGGCCGAACCCGCCGGGCCGGGATTCGTCAACGTGACGCTGGATGCCGCCGTGCTGCGCTCGATCGTGCCGGCGGTGCTGGGCGCCGGGGAGTCCTACGGCGACGCCACGCTGGGGCAGGGGGTGCGGGTCAATGTCGAATATGTCTCGGCCAACCCGACCGGGCCGATGCATGTCGGCCATTGCCGGGGGGCCGTGGTCGGCGACGCGCTGGCCAACCTGCTGGCCAAGGCCGGCTACGGCGTGACCAAGGAATACTACATCAACGATGCCGGGGCGCAGGTCATCGCCCTGGCCTGGGCCACCTACTGGCGCTACCTCCAGGTCATCGGCACGACGATGGGGCAGGAGGAGTTCGCGGCCCTGGTGCCCGGCGGCATCCAGTACGGCGGCGACTACCTGGTGCCGGTGGGCCAGGCGCTGGCCGAGGCGCATGGCACCGCCCTGGCCGAACCCGGTGCCCAGCCCGCCGCGCCGGAACATTGGCTGCCCACCGTCAAATCCTTCGTCGTGGCGCAGATGATGGCCATGATCCGGCAGGACCTGGACGCGCTGGGCGTGCGTCACGACGTCTTCACCAGCGAGGCGAAGATCCTGGCGGACGGCATCACCGACCGGGCCATCGCGCGCCTGGACGCGCAGGGCCTGCTGTACGAAGGCGTGCTGGAACCGCCGAAGGGCAAGCTGCCCGAGGATTGGGAGGCGCGGCCCCAGACCCTGTTCCGGTCCACCGCGTTCGGTGACGACGTGGACCGGCCGCTGCGCAAGTCGGACGGATCGAACACCTATTTCGCCAACGATATCGGCTATCACGACGACAAGATCCTGCGCGGGGCGGATCTGCTGATCGATGTCTGGGGCGCCGACCATGGCGGCTACGTCACCCGCATGAAGGCGGCGGTCAAGGCGCTGGGTGAGGACGGCGGAACGGTCGATTTCGACGTGCTGCTGTGCCAGATCGTGCGCATCGTCCGCGACGGCCAGCCGGTCCGCATGTCCAAGCGCGCCGGCACCTTCGTCACCCTGCGCGACCTGATCGACGAGGTCGGGCGCGATGCGGTGCGCTTCACCATGCTGACGCGCAAGGCCGACGCGCAGATGGAATTCGACCTGGACCAGGTGGTCGCCCAGACCCGCGACAACCCGGTCTTCTATGTCCAGTACGCCCATGCCCGCTGCCGCTCGGTCCTGCGCGCGGCGCAGGAGATGCTGGGGGCGCGGGACGTGGCCCCCGCGACCCTGGCCCAGGCCGCGCTGGACGGAATCGAATCCGACGCCGAACTGGCGCTGCTGCGCCGAATCGCGCAATGGCCGCGCACGGTCGAAGGGGCCGCGCAGGCCCATGAACCGCACCGGATCGCGTTCTATCTCGGCGAGCTGGCGGGCGACTTCCATACCTTGTGGAATCGCGGCCGCGATGATGCGACATTGCGCTTCCTGCAGGAAGACGACCTGGCCGCAACCCGGGCGAAGCTGGCGCTGGTCGAGGCCACGGCCACGGTGATCCGGTCGGGCCTGGCGGTACTGGGCGTCACGCCGGTCGAGGAAATGCGATGAACGAGTCTGCCCCGTCCGACCCCACCGGCCGCGATCCCCACGAGGATCGCCTGAGCCGTGCCCGCGAACGCATGAGCGCGGATTACGACGACGATACCCCGCCGCGCGTACCCGGACGCGGTGATGGCGGACGGCCCGCCTGGGGCCGTCCGCGCGTGTCGGTGGGCGGCCTGATGGACGGGCTGCTGGGGTCCGACCCCATGACGCGGCGCCTGGCATACGGCGCCGCCGGGCTGGGCGGCCTGCTGGTGCTGGCCATCGGGGGCTGGGCGCTGATGGGGCATCATCCCTCGGGCATTCCCGTGCTGGGGCCGCCGCCGGGTCCGGTACGGGTGCGGCCCCTCGATCCGGGCGGCATGCAGGTCCTGGGCGCGGAGGCCCCGACCGGGGATGACGGTGCCGTGGCCCGTCTGGCCCCCGGTCCGGAACAGCCGCGCCCCGACCAGCTTGCCGAGCAATATGGGCAGAAGCCGGCTGCGCCCGCGCCCATACCCGCGGCACCCGCCCCCGCGCCGGTGGCACCCGCACCGGCAGCGCCAGCAGCGGCACCGCCGGTAACGGCAGCGCCCGTGCCGTCCGCGCCGCCGGCATCCACCGCCGCGCCCCCGGCCGACACCGCATCCACTGTGCCGGCCCCCTCGACGCCGCCCGCTCCGGCTCCGGCGGCGCCGCTCGCCGGCCGTTACGGCGTGCAACTCGCCGCCCTGGATTCGCAGGCGGCGGCGGAGAAGGAATGGGCGCGGCTGGTGCAGCATGATCCCGACCTGTTCGCCGGCCACGCACCGATCATCGAGCGGACCGAGCGCAACGGCGCCGTGTTCTTCCGGCTGCGCACGCGCGGCTTCGCCAGCATCGCGCAGGCGACATCGTTCTGCCAGCATGTGCGGCTGAACGGCCTGGCCTGTACCCTGGCGGGCTTCTAGGACCCGGCCCATGCAGCCGGACGCGGTACAGGGGGGGGCGGCCGTCGGGCCGGGCGGTCAGGATGGCGGGCTGCCCGATGGCCTGCCGGGGGGCCTGACCGCGCCCATGCTGCGCCTGGAGGGGTTCGAGGGACCGCTGGACCTGCTGCTGGAACTGGCGCGGGCGCAGAAGGTCGACCTGGCACGGATTTCGATCCTGCAACTGGTCGAGCAATATCTGGCGATCGTGGAATCCGCCCGGCGCATCCGCCTGGAACTGGCGGCGGACTGGCTGGTGATGGCGGCGTGGCTGGCCTGGCTGAAATCGCGCCTGCTGCTGCCGGCCGAGGAGGGCGAGGCCGTCGATGCCGAGGAAGCGGCCGAACTGCTGCAGGCCCGGCTGCTGGAACTGGCGCGGATCGGCCGGGCGGCGGAATGGCTGGCGGCGCGGCCGCAACTGGGCCGTGACGTCTTCGCCCGGGGCGAGCGCGAGGACCTGACGGAAATCGATCGCTCGGGTCTGGCGCTGGACCTGCCCCAACTGATGGGCGCCTATATGGCGGCCATGCGGCGCGGCGCGCGCAAGCGCGTCTATCAGCCCCGGCGGCTGAATTTCTGGACGGTGCAGGATGCGCTGGCCCGCCTGCACCGCCTGCTGGGCACCGACATCGTCCCCGGCACCGGCTGGTGCGATCTGGGCGCGTTCCTGCCGGACTCCGGCCCGGGCCTGGATGGCGGGGACGAGGACGAACGGCTGCGGCTGCGTCGGGCCGCGATGGCCGGCACCCTGATCGCCGGGCTGGAACTGGCGCGCAGCGGCAGCATCGAACTGCGCCAGGACGAACAGTTCGGCCGGATCATGCTGCGCCCCTGCACGGCCGACGATGCGGCCGAGGACGCGGGCGAGGATATGGACAGGATGGACGCGGCGGAATGACCGACACACCCCTTCCCGAAACCACGGTCCGGGCGGACCCCGCGTCGGTGCGGCTGGTCGAGGCCCTGATCTTCGCCAGCCCCGACCCGGTGTCCGAACGCGCGATCGCCGAACTGCTGGAGGCCCAGGGCCAGGTGCCCGCCGACATCGATGACCTGGGCGCCTATGTCCGCAGCGTGATCGACGCGGTGGTGGCGCTGTATGACGGAAGGGGCGTGGCGCCGGTGCTGATCGCCGGGGGCTGGCAGTTCCGCACCGCCGCCGACCTGGCCCCGCGGCTGACGCGGGTGCTGCACCGCCCGCGCCGGCTGGCCCGCGCGACGCTCGAAACCCTGGCCATCATCGCCTACCACCAGCCCTGCACCCGCGCGGAAATCGAGGAGATCCGCGGCGTCTCGCTCAGCCAGCAGGTGCTGGACACCCTGCTGGAGGCCTCGCTGATCGTCCCGCGCGGCCGCAAGGAGGTACCGGGACGGCCGATCCTGTGGGGGACGTCGGCCGACTTCCTGCGCCATTTCGGCCTGCGCGACCTGCGCGACCTGCCCCGGCGCGAGGAACTGCTGGTGGACGTGCCGGATAACCCGGTCCTCAACCCGGCTCCCAATCCGGCCCCCGGCCCGGCCCTTGACCCGGCGGTGTCCCCGCCGGCCGCGACGACTCCCCAGGCGGTTTCCGATGCGCCGCCGACGTGATACGTCTCCAGTCCCCATCAGCCGGTCCTGATTCATCCGCTCGCCGAGTTCGTCCATGTTCCAGCACACGCCCGTGATGCGCCTGCCGCTGGCCGGTCCCGCCCATGTTTGATTTCGCATGGTCCGAGATGGCGGTGATCGGCGTCGTCGCCCTGCTGCTGATCGGCCCCAAGGACATGCCGGTGGCGATCCGCACGGTGACCGGGCTGATCAAGAAGGGGCGCAAGCTGGCATCGGAATTCCAGTCCCATGTGGACGAGATGGTGCGCGACGCGGACCTGACCGAGGCCCGCGACCAGCTCAACCGCATGCGGCGCTTCAATGTCCGCAACCAGATCATGCAGGCGATCGACGGCGACGGCACGATCCGGCGCACGATCGAGGAGTCGCCGCTGGACGGCACGCGCGCCGGCCCGGCCGCTCCGGCCGCGCCGGTATCCGGCCCGGCCGACCTGTCCGGCTTCGATCCCGGCGGCCTGCACGAGTACGGGTACGCGACGCCGGTCGCGTCCTATGCCGAAACCGCCTTTCCACCGGCCCCGGACGCCGGGCCGCCGCCCGCCCTGCTGCCGCCGTCGGTCGCGCGGCGGCTGGCGGCGGAGCGCGCGCGGCTGCACCCGCCCGCCTTCCTGCCGCCGGTGCGGGTGATCCACGGCGCGCGGCGCGTGTCCGTGACCGCGCCGGATGGCGGGGCCCCAGCACCCCATCGCGGATAGGGGCCGATGGATATTCCAAGCCGGGAGACACGATTCTGAACGACGATCCGATCAACGCCGATCCGATCAACGACCAGCCGATGCCGCTGCTGGACCATCTGGTCGAACTGCGCCGCCGCCTGCTGTGGTCGGCGGTGACGTTCGGCCTGTGCTTCCTGCTGTGCTATCATTTCTCGGCGCGGATCTATCTGTTCCTGGCCCGCCCGCTGGGCGACGTGATGCGCGCGCAGGGCGAACAGCCGCACCTGATCTATACCGCGTTGTACGAGGCCTTTTTCACCTACATCAAGGTCGCGATCTTCGGGGCGGCCTTCCTGTCCTTCCCGATGGTCGCCATCCAGGTCTGGATGTTCGTCGCCCCCGGGCTGTATCGCAGCGAAAAGCGGGCGTTCCTGCCCTTCCTGGTCGCGACGCCGGTCATGTTCGTCATGGGCGCGGCGCTGGCCTATTATTTCGTCTTCCCCTTCGCCTGGAAGTTCTTCCTGTCGTTCCAGACGGCGGACGGGCAGGACGGGCTGCAGATCCAGCTTCAGGCCAAGGTGTCGGAATACCTGGCGCTGGTGATGAAGCTGATCATGGCGTTCGGCGTGGCCTTCGAACTGCCGGTGGTGCTGACCCTGCTGGCCCGGGTGGGCATCGTGACCGCCGACACGCTGAAACGCTTCCGGCGCTATGCCTATGTCGGGGCCTTCGTGATCGCCGCCATCCTGACGCCTCCGGACGTCATCACCCAGACCGGTCTGGCGGTGCCGCTGATCGGGCTGTACGAAATTTCCATCTTCTGCGCGCGGCTGGTCCAGCCCAAGCGCGCCGACGATGCCGATCAGGAGAACCGAGATGCATGATCTTCGCGCCCTGCGCGCCGATCCGGCCGCCTTCGACGCCGCCCTGGCCCGCCGGGGCGAGGCCCCCGCCGCGATCCATATCGCCAGCCTGGACGAGGACCGGCGGGCCGCCGTGACCGCGCTGCAGGACAAGCAGGCCCGGCGCAAGAGCCTGTCGAAGGAAGTCGGCGCCCTGCGCCGCACCGGGGAAGACAGCACGGCGCTGGAAGCCGAGGCCGTGCAACTGCGCGAGGACATCGAGAAGCTGGAGGTCCTGGTCCGCGAACTGGATGCCGAAATCCGCGACTGCCTGGTGGTCCTGCCCAACCGGCTGGATGACGGCGTGCCCGAGGGCGCGGACGAATCCGCGAACGTCGTCGTCCACCAGGTCGGCGAGCGGCGCGACTTCGCCTTCCCCCCGCGCGAGCATTTCGCGCTGGGCGAGGCGCTGGGCCTGATGGATTTCGAAACCGCCGGAAAGCTGTCCGGCGCGCGCTTCGTCGTGCTGCGCGGCGCGCTGGCGCGCATGGAACGCGCGCTGGGCCAGTTCATGCTGGACCTGCATGTCCAGGAACACGGCTATACCGAAACGGCGGTACCGGTCCTGGTGAACGAGGCCGCGATGTTCGGCACCGACAAGCTGCCCAAGTTCGCCGACCAGTCCTTCCGGACCGAGGACGGGCGCTGGCTGATTCCCACGGCCGAGGTCCCGCTGACCGCCAGCGTCGCGGGCGACATCCTGCCGGCGTCGGCGCTGCCGCGCCGCATGGTCGCGCTGTCCTCGTGCTTCCGCAGCGAGGCCGGGGCCGCCGGCCGCGACACGCGGGGCATGCTGCGCCAGCACCAGTTCCAGAAGGTCGAGATGGTGTCGATCACCGCGCCCGGGGACAGCGACGCCGAGCATGAGCGCATGACCCGCTGCGCCGAGAAGGTGCTGGAACGGCTGGGCATCCCGTATCGCCGCATGCTGCTGTGCGCGGGCGACACCGGCTTCGGCGCGGCCAGGACCTTCGATCTCGAAGCCTGGCTGCCCGGCCAGGATGCGTGGCGCGAAATTTCGTCCTGCTCCACCACGCGCGATTTCCAGGCGCGGCGGATGAATGCGCGCTACCGCCCGGCGGACGGTGCCGGCCCGGAATTCGTCCATACGCTGAACGGCTCGGGCCTCGCCGTGGGACGCACGCTGATCGCGGTGATGGAAAACTACCAGAACGCCGATGGCAGCATCACCGTGCCGCAGGCGCTGCGCCCCTACATGAACGGGCTGGCGGCCATCAGCGCCCGCTGACGGAATGTCGCGGGGGGCCTTTGCCGCCCCTGTTGCCGTTCCTGCCGCCGCCCTTGCGGTGCCCCCGTCCGGGGGCATGCGGGGGCTGTCCGGGACGGGGTTCCTCTCCGCCCGCGCGGCTGCGGCTGCTCTGCTGGCGCAGCACGTCCTCGATCCAGTCGTTCAGGCGGGCGGTCGCGTCCTCGGCATCCTCGCGGGCCGGATAGGCGTCGGGGAAGCGCAGCGACAGCCACCGCCATGCGACCAGCCGCTTGTGCCGCTTTTCCGCACGTTCCAGTTCGATGCGCTCGGCGCGGTCGGGCGGGGGCAGGCGGCCCGGCCCGGGCGGCACGACCGGCCGGCCGGCGGCATGGTCCGCCGCCCAGTGGATCAGCCGCTGGATGCCGTTGTCGCGGTCGTCCACCGGGCACATCGCATAGACCCAGCGCTGCGCCAGGCTCAGGCCCGACACGCCTTCCAGGGCGGTGGCGATGGCGAAGGCCTGTTCCATGTTCGCCAGGCGGTAATTCGGGTCGTCGGGGCGCAGCACGGCGCGGCGGATGCGCGCCAGCACGCCGAACAGGCTCTCCGACCCGATTTCCGCCGCCACGGCCTGGATGATGTCGGCGTCGGGCTGCACCTGCGGGCGCAGGTCGGCCAGTTCGGCCGGCGGGGCCGCCATCATGGCGCGGATGAAGGATGCGCTGCCCGCGCCGGCCAGCACCGCGACCACGCCCTGTTCGTGCTTGCCGTAGCGGCCGGCGCGCCCGCCGATCTGCTTGACCTCCTGCGCGTTCAAATCGCGGGTCTGCGTGCCGTCGAACTTGCGCAGCGCGGTGAAGATCACCCGGCGGATCGTCAGGTTCAGCCCCATGCCGATCGCGTCGGTGGCGATCAGGATATCGGCCTCGCCGTCATTGAAACGCTGCGCCTCGGCCCGCCGCACCTCGGGGCTCAGCGCGCCATAGACGACGGCGACCCGCCGCCCGCGCGCCAGCAGCGCCGCGCGCAGGTCCAGCACCTCGCGGCGCGAGAAGGCGATCAGCGCGTCATGCGGCTTCAGATCCTGCAGGCGCACCGGCTCGCTGGCCGTCACCAGCGGTCCCTTGCGTTCCAGATGCACCTCGTCCAGCGGGTCGCCGCACAATTCGGCGATGCGGCGCACCATCGGAATGCAGTCGGGCGCGCCCAGCACGAACAGGTGCCGCGCCGGCGCCCCCATGATCGCCGCCGTCCACGCCGCGCCGCGATCGGGGTCCGACAGCATCTGCGCCTCGTCGATCATGGCGACATCGACGGGGTTGTGCAGCGGGCACATCTCGACCGTCGCGGCCAGGTGGCGGCTGCCGGGAATGTCGATCCGCTCCTCGCCCGTCGCCAGCGACGTGGGCACGCCGCGCGCGGTCAGGGCCTCGCGGAATTCATGGGCCAGCAGGCGCAGGGGCGCCAGCGCCATGCCGCTCTCGGCGCGCGCCAGGGCCTCCAGCGCGGTATGGGACTTGCCGCTGTTGGTGGGGCCGGTGACCAGCGTGATCCGCCGCTTCAGGGCCCGCGCGGTCTTGAAATGCGCAGCATAGCGGTCCAGCGCCGCCACGCGGGCGATCACTGCATTGCCGACCTTGCGCGTGCCCGGGTCAGGCACCAGCGGGGTCGCGACACCGGGCAGGCCGCCCCGCCATTCCGGCAGCCGGGCGCGCAGCGCCACCAGTTCGCGCGGGTCGAATTCCCAGCGTTCGGTGCCGTTGGGCTGCGGCACGCGGCGTGCGACCGGCAGCCGGTTTTCGGCAATCCAGCGCAGGGCCTCCTTCTGCGAACAATGCAGCAGGCGGGGCACCTCGCTGAACGCGACCAGGCTGTCTTCCCATTCGCGCAGCCGGCGGACTTCCTCGCGCCGGCGGGCACGGGCCGCCTGCTCGATCGCGTCCTGTTCTTCCTGGCGGGCGTCGGCGGTGCGCCGCACCGCTTCGACGAAGCCCGTGGCCGCGTCCAGGCCGAAGGCCGCCGCCACCGCGCGCGACAGCGTCTCGGTCTCGGCGGGCGACAGGACGCGGCCGGTGCCGTCGAACAGGTCGGCCCGGATCGTTTCCAGCGCCGCCTCGGGCGTGGGGGCGGTGGCGCGCAGCCGCGCCCGCACCACTTCGCCCAAGGCGCGCAGCAGGCTTGCGTCGTCGGGCTCGGGGTCGTCGATCGTGGCCGCCGCCGCCTCGGTGTCCGCGCGCGTCACCCAGACCTCGCCCGCGCGGCGGGTCAGGTCCATCAGGCGCGACCCCCACGGCTTGCGCCGCACGGCACACAGGGCGGCGCGGAAGGTGGCGGCGTCGACACGGTCCTGTCCCGGTGCCAGGGCGCGGGCGACGGTGCGCTCCAGCTTCGGCAGCTCGCGGGTCTCGATGGCCAGGCCGGTTTCGGCGATGGCGGCGTCGACGGCGTGACGGGCGGGGGATTCGGATGTCATATCCGGTATGTGCGCCATTCAGCGCCCCGGAACAACGGGTCCGCGCCGGCCAGACCTGCTCCGGCCTCAACCCTCGGATAACGGTTTTGTGCTGGCATCGGGGGCGTCGCGCGCTTAAACATCTGTCCCTCTTGCACGAACGGGGCGTCTGCCGCGGGTCGTGGCATATGCGAACCCCAGCCCTGACGGGAGAGTTTGACGTCATGTCCGATACGTTGACCATGCCAGCCACCGAGACCGTCCCCACCGGTCTGGAGCCCGTACCGGGCGAGGCGGGCGTGTATCATCTGGCCGAGCCGACCAAGACCTACGGCCACCTGAACGCCGAGACGGTGCTGACCGTCCATCACTGGACCGACCGGCTGTTCAGCTTCACGACGACCCGCGACGCCGCCCTGCGGTTCGAGAACGGACAGTTCGCCATGATCGGCATCGAGGTCGAGGGCAAGCCGCTGCTGCGCGCCTATTCGATCGCCAGCGCGAATTACGAGGACCAGATGGAATTCCTGTCCATCGCGGTTCCGGACGGCCCGCTGACCTCGCGCCTGCGCCACGTCAAGCCGGGCGACAAGGTGCTGATCGGCCGCAAGCCCACCGGCACGCTGCTGCTGGACAATCTGCGCCCCGGGCGCAACCTGTATTTCCTGTCCACCGGCACTGGCCTGGCCCCGTTCATGAGCCTGATCAAGGACCCGTCGGCCTATGAACGGTTCGACCGCGTGATCCTCAGCCACACGGTGCGCATCTCGGGCGAACTGGCCTATGCAAACCATATCCGCCACGAACTGCCGCAGCACGAATTCCTGGGCGAGGATGTGTCGGGCAAGCTGCTGTATTATCCCGCCGTCACGCGCGAACCCTTCGCCGTTACCGACCGGATCACCAAGCTGATCGAGACGGGCAAGATCTTCACCGACCTGAACATCCCGGAACTGGACCCGGAGCATGACCGCGTCATGATCTGCGGTTCGCCCGAAATGCTGGCCGATACCGAGGCGATGCTGGTCGCCCGCGGCTTCGATGAGGGCAACAATTCGACCCCCGGCGCCTATGTCGTCGAGAAAGCCTTCGCCGAACGCTGATCCAGCCGGGACCGATCCATGACGTATGATTTCGACCTGTTCGTCATCGGCGCGGGGTCGGGCGGCGTGCGCTGCGCGCGCATCGCCGCCGGCCATGGTGCCCGTGTCGCCGTCGCCGAAAACCGGCACTGGGGCGGAACCTGCGTCAACCTGGGGTGTGTCCCCAAGAAGCTGATGGTCCAGGCCAGCGAGTACAACGACCTGGCCCGCGACAGCCATGGTTTCGGCTGGAACATCGCCCCCGGCCACCATGACTGGGCGGCGCTGATCGCGGCCAAGGACCATGAAATCAGCCGCCTGAACGGCATCTATGTCTCGCTGCTGGAAAAGGCCGGGGTCACGCTGTTCACCGGCACAGCCCGGTTCGAGGACGCACATACGCTGGTGATCGGCCCGGGTGCGCTGGCGCCGGACGCGCCGGTCCGTCGCGTGACCGCCGAACGGATCGTCATCGCCACCGGCTCGGCCCCCGACATGCCGTCCCTGCCGGGGATCGAACATGCGATCTCGTCGGACGCGGCCTTTCACTTGGAATCCCGGCCGCAGCGGGTCTGCATGGTGGGCGGCGGGTATATCGGCATCGAATTCGCCGGCATCTTCCGGGGGCTGGGGTCGGAGGTCGACCTGGTCTACCGGCAGGACCTGCCGCTGCGCGGCTTCGACCAGGACATGCGGCACGGCATTCACGACGCCATCGCGGCGCGGGGCATCCGCCAGCATACGGGACGGTCGCCCGTGTCGATCCAACCAGTGGGCGACGCCTATGAGGTCCGGCTCGATGACGGATCGCACGTCATCGCGGATTGCGTGTTCTTCGCCACCGGGCGCAGCCCCAATGTCGGCGCGTTGGGGCTGGACCATGCCGGCGTGGACACCGTCGCCGGCGGGCGGATCGTGGTGGACGGCACGGGCGAGACCAATGTCGAGGGCATCTACGCCATCGGCGACGTCACCAACCGGCTGAACCTGACCCCGGTCGCGATCGCCGAGGGCCACAGCCTGGCCGACCGCCTGTTCGGCACCGGCCACCATCCGCGAAGCTGGTCGCTGGCCACGACGCCCAAGGCGGTCTTCTTCTCGCCCCCGCTGGCCACCGTCGGACTGACCGAGGAAGAGGCCGCCCGCGACGGTATCGTGGATATCTATCTGGCGCGCTTCACGCCCATGCGCCACACGCTGACGGGCCGGGCCCGCAAGACGATCATGAAGCTGGTGGTCGACCAGGCGACGCAGAAGGTGGTGGGCGCGCACATGATCGGCGACGACGCGCCGGAGATGATGCAGGGCCTCGCCATCGCGGTCACCGCCGGCCTGACCAAGGCCGATTTCGACCGCACGGTCGGCATCCACCCCACCTCGGCCGAAGAATTCGTCACCATGCGCACCCGGACCCGCGTCACGGACCGCCAGGCGGACTAAACCCCGATTTGTTTTCGGCCGTGTCGGCCCGGAAACGTGGGCTGCTGAGCGAGAGCGGCCCGCAGACGCGCGCCGGATCGCCACCAGCGCGCGTTTACGGGCCAACACTCAGCGGGGAGTGACCCAGCCGTTCCCGGTGGCATCCCCCATCTGGCCCTGGCCGTAGGGACCGCTGCTCTGATAGGCGTTGCCGAACCGCGACAGGTCGCTGCCGGTTACCGCGTCGCGATGCACGTTGGCCTCGTGATCCGGATCGGGGCCATGGTTCATGTCCATCGACGGCGCGTCCTGATAGCCGGGCGGCAGGCTGCGGCGTCCCACCACGGTCTTGTCCTCGCCATGCTGCGCCTCGACCCCGTCCTGGTTCTGGGGCGGAAGCCGGTTGCCGGGCGACGAGAAGTCATCCGGCGCCGCCATGGCGCGAGAGGGCAGGGCAGGAGAGGCCAGCAGGCACAAGCCGGCCAGAAGCGGAAACAGGCCCGTGCGGAGCGTGGCTGCCATCGGTAATCCTTCCATTCGGATGCGATACGAGCATGTCATGTGTCCCGCGGTCCGTTAAGACCCCGGTTCCGCACGTCGTCCATGCGTCGCGCGGATGCGTCCCGCCGGGTCTAGCCGATTGCGGCGCGGGAATGCACGCCCGAAAAACAGGGTTGCGCGTCCGGGGTGCGTGGTGACGAAGCTCTTTGCGTTGGGTTGGATTTTTCTACATAAAGACTGCCCCCTTGTAGGTCCGGCCAGTGGGGCGCGGGTCGGGGGACATGGCGGTTGGCGGCATACAGGGGGCCGCGACCGGACGACCAGAGGAATTTAGGATACGACCATGAGTGCGACGCACAGTCACGACAGTTCTTCCCGGCAGGCCTGGACGCCGGAGAGCTGGCGGTCGTTTCCCATCCGCCAGGTCCCCGACTATCCCGACGCGGCCGCGCTGCGGGCGGTGGAGGAACGGCTGCGCCGCTATCCGCCCCTGGTCTTTGCCGGCGAGGCACGGCGGCTGAAGGCCAGCCTGGCGGCGGCGTCGCAGGGGCGCGCGTTCGTGCTGCAGGGCGGCGCCTGCGCCGAGAGCTTCAGCGAATTCACCGCCGACATCGTCCGCGACACGTTCCGCGTGCTGCTGCAGATGGCGGTGGTGCTGACCTTCGGCGCCAAGGTGCCGGTGGTGAAGATCGGCCGCATGGCCGGCCAGTACGCCAAGCCCCGTTCGTCCGGCACGGAAACGATCGGCGGCGTCAGCCTGCCGTCCTACCGGGGCGACATCATCAACGGCGCGGACTTCACGCCCGAAGCCCGCATTCCCGACCCCGCGCGCATGGAAACCGGCTATTTCCAGTCGGCGGGGGTGATGAACCTGCTGCGGGCCTTCGCCGGCGGCGGCTACGCCAACCTGCAGGAAGTCCATCGCTGGAACCTGGGCTTCGTCGAACGCTCGCCCCTGGCCGAGCGCTATGGCGTCCTGGCCGAGCGAATCGACGAGACGCTGGCCTTCATGGCCGCCTGCGGCGTCACCGGCGCCACCACGCGCCAGATGGACGAAACCGAATTCTATACCTCGCACGAGGCGCTGCTGCTGCCGTACGAGCAGGCGCTGACCCGCGTCGATTCGACCTCGGGCGAATGGTACGACTGCTCGGCCCATTTCGTCTGGATCGGCGACCGCACGCGCCAGCCGGACGGCGCGCATGTCGAATTCCTGCGCGGCGTCCGCAATCCGATCGGCATCAAGGTCGGCCCGACCACGACGATCGAGGACCTGGAACGCCTGCTGGACATCCTGAACCCGCGTGACGAGGCCGGGCGGATCTCGCTGATCTCGCGCATGGGGGCCGAGGGCGTGGGCAAGCACCTGCCGCCCCTGCTGCGCAAGGTGGTGGCGTCCGGGCGCACGGTCACGTGGTTGTGCGATCCGATGCACGGCAACACGATTTCGACCGACAACAAGATCAAGACGCGGTCGTTCGAGGCCATCCTGGCCGAGATTCGCGGCTTTTTCGACGTGTTCCAGGCCGAAAACGCCCACCCTGGCGGCGTGCATATCGAGATGACGGGGCAGAACGTGACCGAGTGCGTGGGCGGTGCCCACCGCTTGACCGAAGCCGATCTTGGTGAACGCTATGAAACCTTCTGCGACCCGAGGCTGAATGCCGAACAGTCGCTGGAAATGGCGTTCCTGCTGTCCGAGGAACTGACCGCGCGCCTGCGCGGGTCGGCGGCGAAGGGAACGGAGGCCGCATAAGAAAACGACCCACGGGGGAACGATGTCGGCAGCAGATACAGACGGGGCCTTCGGGCCGTCCCAGGCCCTGGACGACGGCACGATCAGCGCGCGGACGGACGCCTACTTCAACCGGACGCGGGACATCGTGACCCGCTTCGGCGACCGGGTCGTGACCTATGCCATGTTCATCCGCCGGCCGGTCATCTCCGCGCCCCGGCTGATGATCGACTGGCTGGACAACGTGACCCGCGCGCGCGGCAGCGCGATCACGCACGAGGTCATGTTTCCCGAAGGAACCTGGGTCGGCGCGGGCGAGCCGCTGGTCTACATCACCGGCTCGTTCGCGGCGCTGAGCGACCTGGAAACGCTGCTGCTGCAGAAGCTGGGTCCGCCCTGCGTCGCGGCGCACAACGCGTACCAGATGGCGATGGCCCTGCCCAACGTGCGCTTCCTGGCCATGGAGGCCCGGCATTGCGCCGGGTTCGAGATGCAGGAGCAGATGGCCTATGCCGCCTCGGTCGGCAGCGCCGCCGCCCGGCGCGAGGGCGCGCTGGGGTTCATCGGCGGGGCGAACGACGCCACGGCGTCCTTCTTCGGCGCCGAGCATGGACTGGGCACGATGCCCCATGCCCTGATCGGCTATGCCGGGTCCACCCTGCGCGCCGCCGAAATGTTCCACGAGACCTACCCGGATGCCGACCTCGTCGTGCTGGTCGATTATTTCGGCCGCGAGATCACGGACGCGCTGCAGGTTTGCCGCGCCTTTCCCGAACTGGCCGCCGCGGGGCGGCTGGCCGTGCGGCTGGACACGCATGGCGGCCGGTTCCTCGAAGGGCTGGACCCGGCGTCGTCCTACGCCGCGCTGGAACGCAACACCCCCGGCACCATCCGCCGCTATCGCTCGGAAACCGAACTGCGCCACCTGGTGGGCACCGGCGTCTCGGCCGCCGCGATCTGGCGCATGCGCGAGGCACTGGACGAAGCCGGTTTCCCCAGGGTGCGGATCATCGTCTCATCCGGCTTCAGCGGCGAGAAATGCCTGGCCATGGCCGATGCCCATGCCCCGATCGACGTGGTGGGAACCGGCTCCTTCATCCCCGACCGCTGGTCGGAAACCTATGCCACCGCCGACATCGTGTCCTATGACGGCCAGGCCCGGGTGAAGGTCGGACGGGAATTCCTGCTGCGCCAGGCGCATGGCCGGGCCGTTCCGCCCTCCTGATCCCTTTCATTGAACGGAAGCAGCCTTTGACCGATACACCCCCGCCCTTCGAACCCACCGAACCCACCGCGTCCGAGACCGGCTGGCGCGTGCGGATCCTGGACCTGTCCGGCGGCGCCGAGGAGGGCATCGTCGAGGATATCGGCGGTTTTCTTGACCTTGCGCATGCCAACGCCTTCGCCCGCGCCTATGTCCGCGACAGCATCGAACGCTGCCGCGTCGCCGGCGCCGCCCCGCGCGAGGTGCTGCAGGCATGGATGTCCTTCGGCGAGGATGCCGAAATCCTGGATGCGGGCGACGACGGTTGGCGTTCGGCCAACGAACTGGACGATTTCACGGCCCATGCCGCGACCCCGATGGAACGGGACTGGCGGACGATCGACCCGCGCCGCATGGTCGAGGATGACGAGGACGAGACCCCGGAATAGACCGCATCCGGCGGCCTTTCGTCGCGGCTGGTCTTTCGGGCGCGTCCGACGCATATAGGGCGGCATGAAACTCCGTTTTGCGCCCAGCCCGACGGGCCTGATCCATGTCGGCAACGCCCGCCAGGCGATTGCCAACGCCCTGTACGCGCGCCGTCACGGCGGCACGTTCCAACTGCGCATCGACGATACCGACCGCGAGCGTTCGCGCGACGAGTATGTCGATGCCCTGCATACCGACCTGGCCTGGCTGGGGATCACGTGGGACGAAACGTTCCGCCAGTCCGACCGGCTGGACCGCTATGCGGCGGCGATCGAAACGCTGAAGGCGTCGGGCCGACTGTATCCGTGTTTCGAGAGCGAGCAGGAACTGGCGTCGAAGCGCGAGGCCCGGATTCGCATGCGCAAGCCGCCGATCTATGACCGCGCGATGCTGCGCATGACGGCGGAACAGCGCGCCCAGGCCGAGGCGAACGGCAAGGTGCCGTACTGGCGCTTCCGCCTGTCGGACCAGGACCGTGGCGTGGACGACATGGTCATGGGCCGCTCGCAGGTCAAATTGCAGTCGATTTCCGACCCGGTCCTGGTCCGGGCCGACGGCACGGTGCTGTACACGCTGGCCTCGGTCGTGGACGACATGGAAACCGGCGTGACCCACGTGCTGCGCGGCGAGGACCATCTGACCAACACCGGGGTGCAGATCGACATCGCCGAGGCCCTGGGCGGAAAGGTCGGCCAGTTCGCCTTCGCCCACCTGCCGCTGCTGCTGGACGAAGCCGGGGGCAAGCTGTCCAAGCGGTTCGACGGGCTGTCGATCCGCGCGCTGCGGCAGGACGGGATCGATCCCGTCGCCATCGTGTCCTACCTGGCGCGGCTGGGCAGCGCGGACGACCCGGCGCCGCTGTCGTTCGACGACCTGGCCGCCAGCTATGACGTGCGGCGAGTGTCGCGCTCGGCGGCCCGTTTCGACATGCGGCAGCTTCTGGCCCTGAACCGGCGGGTCATGCACCAGATGCCCTTCGGCGCCATTCGCGACCGCCTGCCCGAGGGTGCGACCGAGGCGTTCTGGATGGCCGTGCGCGGCAATGTCGACATGGTATCCGAACTGCGCCACTGGTGGGACGTCGTCGGCGGCGTGATCGTGCCGCCGGTCCAGGACGATGAAGGCGCCTACCTGCTGCAGGCGCTGGCCCTGCTGCCGCCCGAACCGTGGGACGCGCAGACCTGGAAGGACTGGACCACCGCCGTCCGCGACGCCACCGGCCGCAGCGGCAAATCGGTCTTCCACCCCCTGCGCGTCGCCCTGACCGGCGAGGAAGAGGGCCCCGAAATGCGCGACCTGCTGCCCCTGATGGGCCATGACCGGGTGGCGGAACGGCTACGCATCGCCGCGCGCTGAACAGGATGCCCGCGGCGTCCCGGGCCGCGTGAGGGGCCATGGCCATGCGTTCGAACGGACTGGAATTCTTCTGGGGAAAAGCGCGTGCTGTTCCAGCGGAAGGCGCCATGATCGGGCCGGTCATGCACCCGCTCATCGCGCATATGCTCGACGTCGCCGCTGTCGCGGTCCTTCTGCCCGAAAATGCGAAGTGCGGCCTTGACCGTCGTCAGCTTGGCCTGCTGGTCGCATTACACGATATCGGCAAGCTCATGCCTGCCTTCCAGGCAAAGGTCGAAATATGCTGGCCTGAAGCCATCCTGGGGGGCTTTCCGGTAGAACTGGTCCCATGTTTTCACGATGCGGCGGGATTGGCGCTGCTGGATCTCATGGTCGATGACGTCCTTGCCGCATTGTTCGCGAACGGCCAGGACGGAAAATGTTGGCGGCTGACCCATAAACTGAAGCTTCTGCGTGCCGTCGCAGGCCATCATGGGCAGCCTGTATCGGCCCAGAACAGGAACACGCTGGCGCCTGACACGATCGAACGTGCCCGGACACTCGTCGCCCTTCTGTTCGACGTGTTCCGGCCGCCGCCTATCCTGCGTCCCGGAGATGATACGCTCAGGCGACTCGAATGGATGCTGGCGCGGGTCACTATCCAGGCGGACTGGATCGGCTCGCAACAGGAATGGTTTCCTTATGTCACGCCGGAAAGCGTGGCCGATCCATCGGGATATTTCTGGAACCACGCGCTGCCCCGGGCACAGTCGGCCATCCACCGGGCGGGGCTGGGACCGATGGTGGGGGCGCCGTTCGCGGGCACGGCCGGGCTGTTTGACCATATCCGCGAGCCCTCGCCGATGCAGGCGTTGCTCGAAACCCTGCCGGTGCCGTCCGGGCCGGTGCTGGTGGTTATCGAGGATGCGACCGGCAGCGGAAAGACCGAGGCCGCGCTGGTCATGGCCCAGAGGCTGATCGCGGCAGGACGGAGTTCGGGACTGTTCGTTGCCCTGCCGACAATGGCCACGGCGAACGCCATGTATGACCGGCTGGCGGCGGCCTATCGCCGGCTCTTCCAGCCGTCCGCGCGCCCGTCACTGGCGCTGGCCCATGGTCGTGCGCGGCTGGACGAGCGATTTGCCGCGGCATTGGCCCCCGATGACGGATCGGACGCATTCCCCGATGCCCGGATCATGGATGAAACGGCGGAAGCCTATTGCGCGGCGTGGCTGGGGAGCGAATCACGGCGTGCCCTGATGGCTCAGGTAGGGGTGGGCACGATTGACCAGGCGCTGATGGCCGTATTGCCCGTACGCTTCGCGACGGTGCGGCACGCCGGTCTGGCGGGCAAGATTCTTATCGTGGACGAATGCCACGCCTTCGATCCCTATATGCGTCGGGAAATGGTGGCCTTGCTCCGGTTCCACGCGGCAATGGGTGGGTCGGCTTTGCTGCTGTCTGCCACGTTGACGCAGCGGATTCGGCAGGAATTGACGAACGCCTTCCGAAGCGGTTTGGATACGGTAGACCCTGCGCCCTTGTCGGGCACGGCCTATCCTCTAGTCACGCTCGTCGGCAAAGCTGGGGCCGAAGAATACCCCTGCGCGTTGCGGCCTGGCTTGGCGCGTAGCATCGCTGTCCGACGCTTGGCCGACACCGATGCCGCCTCCCGCGAAGTCATCGCCGCCGCCGCCGCCGGAGCGGCGGTCGCATGGATTCGCAACACGGTGGACGAGGTGATTGCAACCGCCCGATTCCTTCGTGCGCAGGGCGTTGAGTTACTGGTCTTTCATGCGCGTTTCGCCATGGTGGACCGCCTGGCGATCGAGCGTGACGTGCTTGCGCGGTTCGGAAAGAACAAGGAAACGACGGGGCGTTCCGCCGTGCTGGTGGCTTCGCAGGTCATCGAACAAAGCCTCGACCTGGATTTCGATGTGCTCGTGACCGACCTCGCGCCGATGGACCAGGTGATCCAGCGCGCCGGGCGGTTGCGCCGCCATGACCGCATCGCACGACCTGTCGATCGGGAGGAACTGCTCGTCATATCGCCCGAGCCGGTCGCTGAACCCGATCCATCATGGGTCAGGCGCGTGTTGCCCGGAACGGCCGCGGTGTACCGCGATCCGGCGTTGCTCTGGCGGACGGCCCGGACCCTGTTCAGGTACGGACGGATCGAAAGTCCGGGAAGGATCAGGGCCCTGATCGAGGAGGCAGGTGACGCCGACGCTCCGGGCGCGGTCCCGGACGGGCTGGCGGCGGGCAGCACGGACGCGATGGGTAAAGCCCTTGCGGCCGGCTTCGCTGCAGACCGGAATGTCCTGTCGTTCGATGCAGGATACGTGGCGGACGGCGCGCTGTGGGAGCGTGAAGCCAGGACACCGACCCGGCTGGAGGATCTGCCGTACGTGACCGTCAGGCTTGCGGTCATGCAGGACGGGAGAGTGCTGCCCTGGGCCGCGAAAATCGACCCCGGCCTTGCCTGCGCGGGCGAGCATCGGCGGGCATGGGCGCTGTCCGAGGTGTCGGTGGCGCAATATCGTCTGGCCCGTTGTCCTCCTCCACCTGGTTTGGAGCGCGTCGTGGCGGCCGCGCGAGCGGAGTGGCCCCGCTGGGAACGGGAGGATGAAAGTAGCGTTCTGCTGCTCATACTTCAGAAAATGGAAGAAGGTTGGCGTGGGGCGGGGCAGATAGAGACCGGTCATGAGGTTGTGATCGGTTACGAT
This sequence comes from Gluconacetobacter diazotrophicus PA1 5, assembly GCF_000067045.1. NCBI lineage: Bacteria > Pseudomonadati > Pseudomonadota > Alphaproteobacteria > Acetobacterales > Acetobacteraceae > Gluconacetobacter > Gluconacetobacter diazotrophicus. Next base: position 2,261,654 of record NC_010125.1, on the reverse strand, counting down.
CGGACTTATGGATTGGAGGTTGTTCCCGCATAGCGGGATGGACCGTTGTGATGGAGGCTTCGCTAGAGATAGCCACCTTTTCCCCGCTACCGCGGGGATATTTTAACATGCTGTAAAAATTGACTATCCAGCTTAGTCTGGGGAAAAAATCAAAAAACATAAGTTGTGTTCGAGTCTTCGAATATGTTTGACTTCAACCTTGAAACATGGAAAACGACAAAAGCCGCCCCGAATGGGGCGGCTGTGTGTTGTCAAGGAAAGGAGGGTGTAACGTGTGGCAATCGTTCGTTTTATCGGTATTCGCCGGCATTGCCGGTACCTCGAACGTCACTGGCGCCGGACCTGGCCGTCTGGCGCCAGCGACAAAGTAAAAGTTTTGCCTTTATCTGGCTACGCTAAATGAGATCGTTTCCCATGAATCTTCTGACCGCTTCATGGCTGCCCATTCGCCGGAAATCCGGCGCGGCGGAGACCATTCGTCCGGCGCAGATCGTGGACCGCGTGGCCGACGATCCGATCATGGCGCTCGATTGGCCACGGGCGGATTTCCGCATCGCGTCCCTTGAATTCCTGATCGGATTGCTGGCAACGGCGTTTCCGCCCAAAAACGAGGATATCTGGTGCGAAACCTGGGAAGACCCACCTTCCGTGGAGGCGCTGGACGAAGCCTTCGCCCCTGTGGCCGAAGCCTTCTGGCTCGATGGGCCGGGGCCACGCTTCCTGCAGGACCTGGAAAATCTCCAGAGCGGCCAGGAGCCTGTGGAACGTCTGCTGATCGATGCGCCTGGCGATAGCACCGTAAAGAAGAACACGGATCTGTTCGTGCATCGGCAGCGGATCATGGCGCTGGGGCGTCCGGCCGCCTGCATGGCCCTGTTTACCCTCCAGTCCTGGGCGCCGAGCGGCGGTGCGGGAAACATGACCGGCCTGCGGGGCGGCGGCCCCCTGGTCACGCTGGTCCTGCCCCGGGAGGGAGCGAGCCTGTGGGAGATGGTATGGGCGAATACGCCCTTCGGGGTGCCTCCGTCCGAAGCAGACCTGCCCCGTGTGTTCCCGTGGCTCGCGCCGACAATCGGGTCAGGCAAGGATGGAACCAGTGTACGCCCAGGCCATAACGCCCATCCGCTGCAATGCTGGTGGGGAATGCCGCGGCGTATTCGCCTCGATTTCGAAGCGGCGGAGGACGGCATATGCGACCTGACGGGGCAGCCGGATGCCGTTCTGGTACCGGGCTGGCGACAGCGTCCTTATGGCGCAAGCTACGCCGACTGGACAGGGATGCCCTATGGCGCGGGCGCATCCATCCACCCGTTGACGCCCCGTTATCGCCAGAAGAAAGACGCCGAATGGCTGAGCGTCCACCCGCAGCCGGGTGGAATCGGATACCGCCATTGGGCCGGGATTGTCGTGAACAGCAGCGATACGCACCGGCTTCCGGCAAGCACGGTGCTGTCATGGCGTAACGACCGGGCCCGGAACGTTGCCGCCTCGCTCACGCCTCGGCTTCTGGCGGCCGGTTATGACATGGACAATATGAAGGCCCGCAGCTTCGTCGAGAGCGAGATGCCGCTGCCCGGCGTGGTCGATCCGGTGCGTCAGGAGGCGCTTGACGCACTGGCCCGAGCGTATGTCGAGGCCGCCGACCAAGTGGCGGGTATCCTCCGACAGTGTGTCCGGGAGGCCCTGTTTGGCAAGGGGACCATCTCGCCAGATGCAACGCTGTTCTCCGGCCTGCGCGAACGGTTCTGGGCGCAGACGGAGGGAACGTTCTTCGATCTTCTCCATCAGGCGGTGCTGCTGGGTGACGGAGATGACATCGATCTGCGGCGCATCTGGCTGCGCGCCCTTCGGCGGGTGGCCCTGGACCTGTTCGACTCCGCCGTCATGCTGACTCCGGACACGGGAACGACCGAGGCGCAACGATCCGCGCTGGCGCGCCGGCGGCTCGGGGCGGCTGTCGCGGGCGGTGGAAAGGAAGGGCAGGCGCTCATGATGGTTCTGAAAATTCCCGTGCCCGTTACACGGAAAGCGACGTCCAGGATGAAGCAGCCATGACCGGAGATGACCGAAACGCGATTGCCGAAAAGGCGCGGAACTGGTGGCGCGAATTGCAGCCGGACCCCGGCGGACGGCCGGGCGACCGCGGGACGCTGGCACGGCTGCGCCGTTGCGCGAGCATCGTCGATGCGCTGTTCGAGCCGGCGGTACAGACATTGGCGCGGCGATGCGGCGCCCGGCGGGAGGGCGAACTTGCCCGGGTGGCGCTGGTCGCGGCGGTTCTCGCGCATGTGCGATCGGACAATCCCGCCCAGTTCGTGGCGCGCCAGATCGGACCGACGGATATGGCGAAGGTAGCGACGGCACTGTGCAAACCGGTGCGGTTCCGCAGACTGCTGGATGCGAGCGAGTTTGACGAGTGCCTTACGGCATTCCGCCGCCTGGTGACGTTGGCCGGCAGGACCGTGAACGTTGCCGATCTGGCCAGGTCGGTCCTCGCCTGGCCCCGGACAGGGATGTGGGACGACATGGCGGCGGAAAAGATTCGCGTGCGCTGGGTCTACGAATACTGGAATGCGGGCGAGCCGGACAGCGGCGCATCTGCCGAACAATCCATCGAGTCCGAAAAGGAACTTCAGTCGTGAGCCGATTTCTGCAACTGCATCTCCTGACCTTCTATCCGCCGTCCAACGTCAATCGTGACGACACGGGCAATCCCAAGACCGCCAATGTGGGCGGCGTGACGCGCCTGCGGATTTCGTCGCAGGCCCTCAAGCGGGCCTGGCGCACATCGGAAATCTTTTCCTCGGCGCTTGCGGGGCATATGGGGCAGCGCACCCAGCGGCTGGGGAACGAGATCCGGCAGCATCTTCTGGAAAAGGGACTGGACGAAAAAAGATCCCTGGCGATCGCGCGGGACATTGCCGGGATCTATGGCAAGGTGAAGGCGGAAAAGGACGCTAATTCCACCTACACTGAACAGCTTGTCTTCATTTCGCCGGCCGAGCGTGAGGCCGCGTTTGCGATGGCCGACCGGCTGGCCGCCGGCGAGAAGATCGACCTGGCAAAAGAAAAGGACGCCTTGCTGTATCGGACGGACACGGCGGCGGATATCGCCCTGTTCGGCCGGATGCTGGCAAGCGAACCATCCTATAACCGGGAAGCGGCGGTGCAGGTCGCGCACGCCATCACCACGCATCGCGTCACGGTCGAGGACGATTACTATACCGCCATCGACGATCTGAAACGCCCGGAAGAGGATGCCGGGGCCGGCTTCCTGAGCGAGGCCGGGTTCGGGTCGGGGGTGTTTTATCTTTATCTGTGTGTGAATCGTGAACTGCTCCGAAAGAATCTGGGTGACGCCGACGAAAGCGGCGTGATGGAAACGGCTTTGGGCGCGCTGGTGGAAGCGGCGGCGACGGTCGCGCCCTCAGGCAAGCAGAACAGCTTTGCCGCCCTTGCCCGCGCGCAATATGTCCTGGCTGAACGGGGCAATGCCCAGCCGCGAACGCTTGCGGGTGCGTTCGCCAGGCCGGTTGCCGGGACGGACCTTATGGCGGGCTCGATTGCAGCCCTCAGAACGTTCCGCGGCGAACTCGCGCGGGTTTACGGTGCGGGCATCGACGCTGAATGCGAACTGGAAACTGCCCGCAAGGACAGCGCGACGCTTGCCGATATCGCGGCATTCTGCCGGTCCTGAGCGCGGATATGGGACAGTTCCTGACATTCGCCATGGTGGCGCCGATGGCGTCCTTCGGCGCAATCGCGGTGGGCGAACGACGGGATGGCTGGGACCGCCCCGCGCGGTCGGCCGTACTGGGACTGATGGCGGCCTGCCTGGGCCTGACGCGCGATGATGAAGACGCGCAGGCCGCGCTGGCAGCCGATTACGGGCTGGCCATCCTGTGCCATGCACCGGGAAAGCTGCTGACGGATTATCATACGGCCCAGGCCGCCCCCGCGCGGCGCAACTGGCGCCCGGCGACACGGGCCGAGGAACTGGCTGCGTCCCCGGGCGACCTGGCGACCATCCTGTCCCGCCGGGACTATCGCATGGGAACCTGGCATCTCGGCGCCGTCTGGACGAGTGGAAAGACCGCACGCTGGTCGTTGGAGGCGCTACAGGCCGCCATGAGGGAACCTGTCTTCACGCCCTCTCTCGGGCGGCGGTCCTGTCCTGCCGGTTTGCCCCTGGCGCCGTCCGTGACGGATGGTGTCTCGGCCGCCGCCGTGCTTCTGGACCGTCACCGCAATGGGCCCGAGGCCGGATTGCGGATACGCCACGATTCCTTTCGACGGCAGTTTGCCGGCGCATCGCGAAGCGGTGGTTTGCTGCTCGTGCTTGATGCTGTCGATATGGCCGAGCATGGCGGCGGCCATACGCCCCTGCGCCGCGAGATCCGCCGGGATCAGCCCCTGTCCCGCAGGAGATGGCAGTTCGGATTGCGGGAAGAGGCCGTGCTGCTCTGCCGCGAGGAGGGCACGATATGATGCGGGGCTTTCTCTCCCGCATCGCCTTGCGGCGTGATGCACCGGTGCGGGCGTTGGCCCGGCTGTTGGTGCCGGATGGAGAGGGACGGCAGCATGCGGCAGCCCATCATCTGCTCTGGGCTCTCTTTGGTGACGATCCCGACCGGACGCGCGATTTCCTCTGGCGCCAGATGGAAGCTGGACGCTTCATGGTGCTATCGGCCCGCGAACCTGTGGACAGCCACGGCCTTTTTGACGTCGAGACCCGACCGTTCGACCCGCTCCTGAAAGAAGGAGATCGATTGCGGTTCCTGCTGCGGGCAAATGCCACGGTGGATCGAAAGACGCCCGGACGGACTCGCAGTCAGCGGCATGACGTGGTGATGGACGCGCTGCATCGCCGGTCGCAGCGCGAAGGGGCGGAAGCGCGTGACTCCATGATTGCGGATGCCCTTGAAACATGGATGGGGCGGCAGGGTGTCCGTGCCGGATTTGCCCCGGCTTCTCCCCTTGTGATCGAGGGACGTGATGTCCTGCGAATCCCCCGCTCCGGCGGTCGTGGCATCGTATCGTTCGGGGTGGTCAACCTGACGGGGGAGGTGCGTGTTACCGCCCCGGATGCGTTCCTCGATTCGCTCATGCAAGGGTTCGGTCGGGCCAGGGCATTCGGCTGCGGGCTTATGCTGATCCGCAGGGCTGTCTGAAGGGGGCGGATATGTCTCGTCCCATGCCGGGCCTGCCGCCACCGCGACCGATTCCGCTGAAGGAACGTTCTTCTCTCCTCTTTGTCGAAAAAGGGCAGATCGACGTTCTCGACGGTGCCTTCGTGCTGGTCGGCCATAACGGCATTCGCACGCATATCCCGATCGGCGGCCTCGCCTGCCTTATGCTGGAACCGGGTACCCGCGTCAGCCATGCCGCGGCGGCGCTCGCGGCCCGTGCCGGCACGCTGCTGATCTGGGTGGGGGAAGCGGGGGTCAGGCTTTACGCCTCGGGCCAGCCAGGGGGGGCGCGGGCGGACAGGCTTTTGCTTCAGGCCCGACTGGCCCTGGATGATGCCGCCCGCCTGAAGGTCGTTCGCAAGATGTACGCGCTTCGTTTCGGCGAGGATGCGCCGGAACGGCGTTCGGTGGACCAGTTGCGGGGTATCGAGGGATCGCGGGTGCGCGAGACCTATCGCCTGCTGGCCCGCACGCACGGGGCGGAGTGGGACGGGCGGCGATACGATCCGCACGAATGGGATACCGCCAATCTGGTCAATCGCTGTCTATCAGCAGCCACAGCCGCGTTGTACGGGATTACCGAAGCGGCGATTCTGGCTGCGGGTTACGCGCCGGCCATAGGGTTCCTGCATACGGGAAAGCCGCAGAGCTTTGTGTACGACATCGCCGATATCGTGAAGTTCGAGACTGTCGTGCCCGAGGCTTTCCGGGTGGCAGCGGCCGTCCAGCATGAAAGACCTTTGGATGGACAGCGGATTTCGGACCCTGTGGCAGCCGTTCGCCACCGATGCCGCGACCAGTTCCGACGTACGAACATTCTGGGACGGCTTATCCCGCTGATCGAAGAGATCCTTTCGGCAGGCGGTGCCGAGATGCCTCCGGCGCAGGATGAGGCCATGCCCGTGGCGTTCAAGGACGCGAAAGGGCTGGGCGATGCTGGTCATCGTGGTTGAAAACGCACCCCCGCGCTTGCGGGGGCGTCTGGCGGTCTGGCTTCTGGAAGTGCGCGCCGGCGTCTATGTCGGCACGTACGGTCAGCGCGTGCGCGAGATGATCTGGGGACAGGTGTGCGCCTATATCGAGGATGGCAACGCCGTCATGGCATGGGCCGCCCCGAATGACGCCGGATTCGAGTTCGATACCTGTGGACGCAACCGCCGTGTAGCGGTTGACTTCGATGGTCTCCGACTGGTTTCGTTCGGACCGGAAGCCGCCCTTCCGGCACAACCCGGCCCGGCCGCCACCACCCCTCCGCGTCGGCGGGGGCGGGGCGTACTCTAACCCAGGTTAAGATCGGTAGAATCTTTGACAATAAAATAGAGATTTGAGATCAATGTTTTCCACGAAGAGTGTTCCCCGCACGTGCGGGGATGAACCGGCCGATGATCGCCGTGACGATCGAAACGACGGGTGTTCCCCGCACGTGCGGGGATGAACCGCTGTGCCTGATACTGCGCCTCGTTAGAGGCAAGTGTTCCCCGCACGTGCGGGGATGAACCGCTGCGCCTGATATTGTGCTTCGTTTGACGCAAGTGTTCCCCGCACGTGCGGGGATGAACCGATCGTTCGCGGCATCACCGCCGAACGGATGGTGTGTTCCCCGCACGTGCGGGGATGAACCGACCGACGACCTTGATTCCCGCCACGCCGCGCTGTGTTCCCCGCACGTGCGGGGATGAACCGGTCAGGAACGTGGACAGCACGCGCGAGAACGTGTGTTCCCCGCACGTGCGGGGATGAACCGAATAATCATCTTTGAGGGAGGGAACGATTGTCGTGTTCCCCGCACGTGCGGGGATGAACCGGGCCTGCTCCGCATCGAAGGTCTGAGGCAGATGTGTTCCCCGCACGTGCGGGGATGAACCGCCGCCTCGTGGAACCGCTCAGGATCGCCGCTGGTGTTCCCCGCACGTGCGGGGATGAACCGGATGCACCAGAGCATGTACGCGCTCGTCCGGCGTGTTCCCCGCACGTGCGGGGATGAACCGGCGATAGCAGCGCGATTGCCGAGCGACCCGCGGTGTTCCCCGCACGTGCGGGGATGAACCGCAGCCGTCTGGGCGCGGGTCGAGTGCCGAGAAGTGTTCCCCGCACGTGCGGGGATGAACCGTAGAGGATCAGCGCGATCGTGATCCAGTTAAGGTGTTCCCCGCACGTGCGGGGATGAACCGGTCCCCGGCTGGGCGGTGCTGCGGGCTACGCCGTGTTCCCCGCACGTGCGGGGATGAACCGGCCATGTCGTCCGCTAAGATGGTCCCGAGCCAGTGTTCCCCGCACGTGCGGGGATGAACCGAAACGTCACATGGGGAGGGTGCCGGGTCAATGGTGTTCCCCGCACGTGCGGGGATGAACCGTCCTGCATGATCGGAATCTCATAGACCCGCGTGTGTTCCCCGCACGTGCGGGGATGAACCGGTTCTTGCATGGAGAGTGTCGGCTGAGAAAAGGTGTTCCCCGCACGTGCGGGGATGAACCGGATATTAGGATGAGATGGGAATCCGGTGACTCGTGTTCCCCGCACGTGCGGGGATGAACCGGCGTCGAACAACCTCCCCTTCACCGTCGCGGCGTGTTCCCCGCACGTGCGGGGATGAACCGATCTTGAGTTTGGGGTTGCCGAGCAGGGGGACGTGTTCCCGCACGTGCGGGGATGAACCGCAGGGTCTGGTGATCCTGGACGAGGCCGCCTTGTGTTCCTCGCATATGCAGGGATGAATCTGCCGGCCCTGCTGAAATTCGCGGCCGATGTCCTAACTTTGGGCTCAGACGCTCTCCCGGGCCCGCTTTTCGCGCGCCGCCTCGGTTGTCGTCCGACGCATTGCGTCGGCGCCGGACGCCAGGAACACGAAAGAACTGGACGATGTGTGACGCCGTGGGCGGTCGTGATGGAATGGGTGCGCAGGATCAGGTGACACGGCGTGCAGGTGGGGCCAGCCAGAACCCCACAAACGATCCCGCCATGCAGGCGGTCCTATGGTCGGCTGAATATCACCATGTCGCTGCACGCCGCAGGCCAAATATAGGCGAAGCGAGAAGGAGATTCCATGGCAGCCGGCGTCGGCATGGATTGGGACGGGTTGCAGGGCACGCGGATGCGTGTTCCCCGCATCCGCGGGGACGAATCGAGGTGGCAACGGCCCTGTTGCCGAAGGACGCTCTTCATTGCCCGCGCGCCCGGCGCCCCCGGGTCAGTTCCGTCACCACGCCGTGCAGGGTGCGCAGTTCCTGTTCCGTGACTTCGCCCCGGGTGAAGAAATGGCGCAGGTTGCGCACCATGCCCGCGCGCTTCTGCTCGTTGCGCAGGAAGCCGCATTCGTCCAGATCGTCGATCAGGTGGCGCATGAAATTGTCCAGTTCGCCCTTGGTGGCGACATGGGTTTCATTGGTCATCAGCGCGCGGGGCGGGGTGGCGTCTTCGGCCATCCACCATTCGTAGGCCATGATCATGACCGCCTGCGCCAGGTTCAGCGACATGAAGGCCGGGTTCAGCGGATAGCGGATCAGGGCGTCGGCCCGGGCCATGTCCTCGTTGTCCAGGCCGGCGCGCTCGGGGCCGAACAGCAGGCCGGTGCGCAGTCCGCGCCCGCTCATCTGCCGCAGTTCGGCGGCGCCCCCGCGTGCGGTCAGCACCGTCTTGACGATATGGCGCGGGCGCGGGCAGGTCGCGAAGACATGGTGCAGGTCGGCGATCGCGTCATCGACGCTGTCATGCACCGTCGCGGCTTCCAGGATGCGGTCGGCGCCCGAGGCCGAGCGCCAGGCGCGCTCCAGCGGCCAGCCGTCGCGCGGGGCGACCAGGCGCAGGTGGAACAGTCCGCCATTGGCCATGGCCCGCGCCGTGGTGCCGATATTCTCGGCCATCTGCGGGCGCACCAGGATGACGACCGGGCTGTTGCCGATCGGGCCGATATCGGCCCCGCCGTCGCGGCCGGTCATGCGCGCCTCCAGGTGGTGCCGGACGGCCCGTCTTCCAGCACGATGCCGTCCTTCGCCAGACTTTCGCGAATAGCGTCGGCGCGGGCAAAAATCGCGGGATTTGCGGGCATCCTGCCGTTCGACGATCAGCCTTTCGATCGTCTCTGGATGGACGTAAGTACCCGCGCGGAACCACGCATCCTCCGTCTGTCCCAGCAGCCCCAGCAACTGCCCCGCCGCGCGCAGGCCCAGCGCCGCGTCGCGGTCGCCCGCCAGGGCCCGGTCAGCCAGGGCATGCATTTCCGCCAGCGCGCGGGGCGTGTTCAGGTCGTCGCACAGGGCGGCCAGCACGGGGGCGGGGACCGGAACCGTGCCGTCGGGCGGCGTGTCGCCGACGGCGCGATAGAACCGGTTCAGCGTCTGCTTCGCGTCCTCCAGCCCGGCCAGGGTGAAGTTCAGCACCGACCGGTACTGCGCGTGCAGCAGCAGCAGGCGCAGCGCCTCGGCCGGACTGACGCTTAGTGCGTCGCGGACGGTCAGGAAATTGCCCAGCGACTTGGACATCTTCTCGCCGTTCACCAGCAGCATCGCGTTATGCACCCAGTGGTTGGCGAAGCGGCCGTGCGGGAAGCAGCACTGGCTTTGCGCCAGTTCGTTTTCGTGGTGCGGGAACAGCAGGTCGCTGCCGCCGCCATGAATGTCGAAGCTCTCGCCCAGATAGCGATGCGACATGGCCGAGCATTCGATATGCCAGCCCGGCCGGCCCCGGCCCCACGGGCTCTCCCAGCCCGGCAGGTCGGGCGCCGACGGCTTCCACAGCACGAAATCGCCCGGATCGCGCTTGTAGGGCGCGACTTCGACCCGTGCGCCGGCCAGCAGGTCCTCGGGGCTGCGCCCCGACAGCGCGCCATAGGCTGGAAAGCGGCTGACGGCGAACAGGACATGACCCTGCGCCTCGTAGGCATGGCCGCTGTCGATCAACTGGCCGATCAGGGTCAGCATCTCGGCGATGTGGTGGGTGGCGCGGGGTTCGATATCCGGGGGCAGGATGCCGACGGCGTCCAGGTCCTCGTGGAAATCCCGGATCGTGCGGGCGGTCAGGCTGTCGATCGTCTCGCCGTTCGCGCGGGCGCGGGTGTTGATCTTGTCGTCCACGTCCGTGATGTTGCGCACATAGGTCACGCGCGGATACAGGTGCCGCAGCAGCCGGACCAGGATATCGGCCGTCACCATCGCCCGCAGGTTGCCGATATGGGCCAGGTCATAGACGGTCGGCCCGCAATAATAGACCCGCACATTCCCCGGATCGAGGGGCGCGAACGGAACCGTCTTGCGGCTTCTGCTGTCGTGCAGGGTCAGTTGCGGCATGGAATCTGGCATGATGGGGCCTAGATGCGACAGCGGCGGGGCGGACGCAACACCCTTGTGCGGCGGCAGGGACGAAAGGGGGGCATGGTCCCGCCGCGTCTGGTCTTTGCGGGGGCGATCTGCTTTGGATGCGGGCATGCCCGATCCAGCCTGTCCCGATTCATCCTCTCCCCCGGGGGAACTTCGCCTGTTGCTGCGCATCGCGGCCCCGATCGCCCTGGCGCAGATCGCGCAGATGGCCATGGGCGTCACCGACAGCGTGCTGCTGGGCGGGCTGGGGGCCGACGCGCTGGCCATCGGCGGCCTGTCGACCATGCTGTTCTTCACGCTGCTGGTGATGCTGCAGGCCAATCTGGGGGCGGGCGGGGTGCTGATCGCCCAGGCGCGTGGCAGCGGGGATGAGGGGCGCATCGCCTCGATCCACGCCATGCTGCTGGTCGTGGCGCTGCTGCTGTGCGTACCCTTCCTGGCGCTGCTGACGCAGGCCGGCCCCCTGTTGCGGCTGATGCATCAGCCCGCGACGCTGGTCGGCCCGGTCACGTCCTTCCTGCATATCCTGATGTGGGGCGTGCCGCCGGCGCTGATCGGCACGGGGGTGGTGGAAGTGGTGCTGCCGGCGCTGGACGCGCAGGGTGTCCTGCTGCGGGTGATGCCGGTCGTGGCGGTGGTGAACGGCGTGCTGAACGCGGGGCTGATTCACGGATGGTTCGGCCTGCCGGCAATGGGGCTGCGCGGTTCGGCCCTGGCCACCACCCTGACCATGTGGGGCGCGGCGCTGGTCCTGCTGGCGATGGTGCATTCCCGGCCGCATCTGCGCCTGCTGCTGTGGCCGCCGCGACCGCGGGCCGCCGACATGGCGGTACTGCTGCGCCTGGGGGTGCCGATGATGATGGCGACGGGGGCCGAGATCATGCTGTTCCAGGTCACGGCGCTGCAGGCGGCGACCCTGGGCCCCCATGCCCTGGCGGCGCACCAGATCGTACTGAACCTGACCGCGACCACCTACATGGCGATCATGGCGCTGGGACAGGCCGCGAACGTGCGGGTGGCCTACTGGACCGGGGCGGCGCGGCCGGCGCGGGCACGCCACGCGGCATGGGTGGCGGTCGGGACCGCGATCGCCGGCATGGTGGCCAGCGGCTGCCTGATCTACCTGTTCCGCGCGCGGCTGGTGGCCTTCTATCTGGACCCGTCGGTGCCGGCCAATGCGGAGAGCACGCATATCGCCATGGCGGCGCTGCTGCTGGCGGCCGTGTTCCAGGTGGCGGACGGCACGCAGGCGGTGCTGGTGGGTGCGCTGCGGGGACGCGGCGATGCGATCGTGCCGATGGTCCTGGCCGTGCTGGGCTATTGGGGGATCGGCTTTCCGCTGGGCACGTGGCTGGCGTTCCGATGCGGCCTGGGCGTCGTCGGCCTGTGGGGCGGCGTGGCGTGCGCGCTGGTGGCGGTGGCGCTGATGCTGGGGGTGCGGGCCGCGCGGACGCTGGGCGATCGCGGGCCCGCGGCGGTCAGCGTGTCTCGATGCCGATCTGCTTGATGTCGTGGAATGACAGGTCGAGGTTCATCTCGGCCGTGCGACGCATCATGAAGGCCGATCCGGCCAGGAAGACCGGATCGCCGTCCAGGTCGTCCGCCATGGCCGAGCGGTTGGCCATCGCGAACGTCTCCAGCTTCGCGCGGTCGCCCGTCACCCAGCGGGCCAGGTTGTAGGGGGTGGATTCGAAGCCGATCGCCACCCCGTATTCCCCGGACAGCCGCGCCTGCAGCACGTCGAGCTGCAGCGTGCCGACGACGCCGACGATGGGCGGCGCGCCGTCCTGCGGGCGGAAGAGCTGAACCACCCCTTCCTCGGCCAGTTCCGTCAGGGCCTGGCGCAGCTTCTTGGCCTTCATCGCGTCGTCCAGCCGGACGCGGCGCAGGATTTCCGGGGCGAAGTGCGGCACGCCGGTAAAGCGCAGGTCCTCGCCCTCGGTCAGCGTGTCGCCGATGCGCAGGGTGCCGTGGTTGGGAATGCCCACCACGTCGCCGGCGAAGGCTTCCTCGGCCAGCTGCCGGTCGCGGGCGAAGAAGAATTGCGGCGTATGCAGCGCGAACTGCTTGCCGATGCGCACATGCTTCAGCCGCATCCCGCGTTCCAGCCGGCCCGAGCAGATCCGCGCGAAGGCCATGCGGTCGCGATGGTTCGGGTCCATGTTGGCCTGGATCTTGAAGACCAGCGCGGTCAGTCCGGTCTCGTCCGCGCGCACCGTCCGGCTTTCGGTCGCCTGATCGCGCGGCGGCGGGCCGAACGCCACCAGCGCGTCCAGCAGGTCGGTCACGCCGATCTCCTTCATCGCGCTGCCGAAGAAGACCGGGGTCAGGTGCCCGGCATTGAAGCTGTCGCGGTCGAAGACCGGCAGGGCGGCCTCGGCCAGTTCCAGGTCCTCGGCCAGTTGCACCATGCGCGGGTCGGACTGCTCCAGCGGCGTGGACACATGCAGGCTGCGCGCGCGCAGGTCATACGTGCCGACGAACTGCGCCGCACGGCCGACCGGCCACGTCGCCGGCGCGGTATCCAGCGCCAGCGCGGACGAGATTTCGTCCAGCAGCGTGAACGGGTCCTGCGCCTCGCGGTCCATCTTGTTGATGAAGGTGACGATCGGAATGTCGCGCAGGCGGCAGATCTCGAACAGCTTGCGGGTCCGGTCCTCGATCCCTTTGGCGGCGTCGATCACCATCACCGCCGCATCGACGGCCGTCAGCGTGCGATAGGTATCTTCCGAAAAATCCTCGTGGCCCGGCGTGTCCAGCAGGTTGAAGATGCAGCCGCCATATTCGAACGTCATGACCGAGGTCACGACCGAAATGCCGCGATCGCGCTCGATCCCCATCCAGTCCGACCGGGTGCGGCGGCGTTCGCCCTTGGCCCGGACATTGCCCGCCATCTGGATCGCGCCGCCCGCGCGCAGGATGCGCTCGGTCAGCGTGGTCTTGCCCGCGTCTGGGTGCGAGATGATGGCGAAGGTGCGCCGCCGGGCGATTTCCCGGGCGATGGTGGCGGCTAGGCCGGATGTGGGGGCGGTTGCGGGCTCGGCGTTCACGGGCGCATCCATTCGTGCTGCGATGTCGGCCGGGCCGCGATGCGGTCCGGCGGGGTCCCAAAACACGGACGCCGGGCGAGGGGGATGTCCCCCGCGCCCGGCGCCGCGATCGTTCGTCCGAAAGGCCGGATCAGCGCGAGTAGAACTCGATGACCAGGTTCGGTTCCATCTGCACCGGATACGGCACGTCCGACAGCTTCGGCGCACGCAGGAAGCGGCCCTTCATCTGGCGGTGATCGACTTCCATGTATTCCGGCACGTCACGCTCGCCGCTCTGCGCCGCGTCCAGGACGATGGCCAGGTGCTTGGACTTCTCGCGGACCTCGATCACGTCCTCGTCGCGCACGATGTAGGACGGGATGTTGACCTTGCGGCCGTTGACCGTGATGTGGCCGTGGCTGACGAACTGGCGGGCGGCGAACGGCGTCATCGCGAACTTCAGGCGATAGACCACCGCGTCCAGCCGGCGCTCCAGCAGGTCGATCAGATTTTCCGAGGTGTCGCCCTTGCGGCGCACGGCCTCGTCATAATACTTGCGGAACTGCTTTTCGCTGATGTTGCCGTAATAGCCCTTCAGCTTCTGCTTCGCCATCAGCTGGACCGAGAAGTCCGACGGCTTCTGCTTGCGGCGCTGGCCATGCTGGCCGGGGCCATATTCCCGCTTGTTGACCGGGGACTTCGCACGGCCCCACAGGTTCACGCCCAGGCGGCGATTGATCTTGTACTTGCTCTCAAGGCGCTTGCTCATCGCGCGCGATCTTTCATACTCGACGGGCGGCCGTCCGGCCCGAAGGCAGTCCGCCACCCTGTATTGCACCGGTAGGCCCTGTTCCGCATGAACAGGGCGGGCGCGTTCCGCATTACCGGCGCCGGGGAGCAATCACCCGATCTGGCACCGGCCGGTCCGTCCACGTTCCCGGCAGTGGGGCTGGCCTATAGGCGTAACAGTACGGCGCTGTCAACCACGGCCGGCAGGCCCGGCGGCGCCGTCCCGCATGGCGGTCCGGTGCGAAAAGCCCGTGTGCCCCGGCCCAAGCCCGTATAGTCTGGACAAATCCTATCACGGAATCAAGGAGAGCCCATGGCCACGCCGTTTACACAGCGCTGGGGATTATTCGTCCTGCTGGGGGTCGTATCCATCGCGCTGGGCATCGTCGCATGGATCGACGCGATTTCCGTCACGCTGGCCAGCACCATGATCATCGGCCTGGTGCTGGTCATCGCCGGGGCGGTGCAGATGTTCCACGCCTTCTCGGTCCGCGACTGGGGCGGCTTCCTGCTCTCCCTGCTGGGCGGGGTGCTCTATATCGTCGGCGGCTTCATCCTGATGCAGGAGCCTGTCACCGGCTCCATCGTCCTGACCCTCGTGATCGCGGCCTGCCTGATCATCTCGGGGACGACGCGCATGCTGATCGCGGCGCGGCATCGTGAACTGAACGGCTGGTGGATCATCCTGGGCGGCGGGCTGATCAGCCTTCTGGTCGGGGCCTGCCTGTACCTGACGCTGCCCTGGTCCGGGCTGTGGCTGATCGGAACCTTCATCGCCGTGGAACTGATCGCGGCGGGGGTGGGCTGGATCCAGTTCGGCCTGGCGCTGCGGCAGGCGAACCTGCTGTCCGGCTCCGGGGTCTGAACTGCCCCGGTGCGTGGAAAAGGGGGCCTCGTGCCCCCTTTTTTCATGTCCGCCGCCTTGGCCGGTTTACCGGCCCGCTCCATGCTGGTCCTGTTCCAGGCGGCCCCGCAGTTCCGGCGCGGTCAGGTCGGCCTCGAATTCCGGGCCGCCGGGCTGGAACAGGCGCGCGACCGACAGCGGGCCGGCGCGCACCGGGTCGAATCCGGCATCGACGATCAGGCCCCGCACCACGTCCATCGCGGCGGCATCATCCCCGGCATAGGGAATGCCCAGCAGGGGCGGCAGCCGGTGGGCCTCGACACTGATCGTGCTCATATCCTCGGAATTGAAGGCGCGGATGACATGCGCGCCGGGAAAGAAGGACTGCGTGGTCGGACCCGCGCCCTGCTGCCTTGCCAGGCGGGCCACATCCCCGTCGCGCCAGGAATAGGGATTGCAGGCGTCGATCACCACCTTGCCTGCCAGGACGCCATGCAGCGACGCGCCCAGTGCCGGCAGGGCACCGTAGGGGACGGCCAGCAGCACGGCTTCGCCGAACCGGGCCGCCTGTTCCGGTGTGCCGGCCCGCGCCAGCGCCCCCAGTCCCGCCGCAACCGACTGGGCCGAGGAGAGGTCACGAGCGGAAAACATTACCGGATGCCCGGCGCGCAGCCACAACCCCCCGAGCGTGCTGCCCACATGGCCGGAACCGATGATCCCGATCGGCAGGGATGTTGCCGCGCGCGACAGGCGCGGAAGAAGCAGGGCGGACAATCCGGCCAGAAGGGCGCGGCGGCGCAGGACATGCGGCGGCAAGGAAGTCGGTTCGGTCATATCTCGATCACGTCTGGTGCCAAAGGGCGGGAAGGGAACCACCTGCGCCGCTCACGGGGTCGCTCGCCGGGAACGGGACATGGGCCATCCGTGCCAGTTCGTCCGGCGACAGCCCGCTGCGCCGCAGGTCGTAATGCTGGTCCGGCGGATAGGCGCCGACCACCAGGAAATCATCGTCCGACCCCAGGTTGCGATGGCCGGTGCCCGCCGGCAGCACGACGACGTCACCGGCCCGGACATCGACGATGCGTCCGCCCGGTCCCCCCAGCATCAGCCGGGCCGAGCCCGAGGCGACACCCAGCACCTCATGCGCCGTGGAGTGGAAATGATGGAAATCATAGACCCCCCAGCGCCATTGCGGCGGCCAGCCATTGGCGGTGAACAGGCGCTCGAACCCCGATGCCGGGTCGTCGGCCGGCAGGGCGGCGGCGTTGCGGTAATACAGCACAGGCAGATGGTCGTTGTTGGGAACCCAGCCGTTGCGCGCCAGCATGAAGGATTCGACATCGTGGCCGGCATGGCTGGCGGCCCGGACTTCCTGCCCTGCCAGAGACAGGCCCAACCCGGCGAGGAAGGTCTGGAAGGCACGTCGGGATACGGTCATGTCCAGTCTCCTGCAACGGCATGTAAAAGGGCAGACAGTATGTCCGGTCCGACAAAACAACGAACAGTGAAAAGCATTTCACGAAATAGTTCTCCCTGCCGGAGCCGGTGTGGGGACACGATCGCGTCACGCGCGTCCTATAAGGGGTTCCCGCGCCCATATCATAGGGGGTATGCAGGAACGGCAGGCCAACCATGCAGGAGTCCCCATGCCGGATATCGAGGACCATTCCGCACCCGCGCCGCTTCGCGACGTCGTCCAGTTGATGGGCGCGGTCACATTCGTCCTGGCGATGCTGGCGGTTGGCTGGCATGCCGCCCATGTCTCCGGCGTCTGGCCCGGCTAAAAGGCCAGCTAAACTCAGGATCGGCGATCGACGTCCAGGTATTCGCGCGTGCCGGGCAGGATGTGGGGACCGACCACATCCTCGGGATTCTGGTTCGGCTTCACGATCGCCAGCCGGTCGTATTCGTCGTTTCCGCCGGCGTGCCAGCCCTGCAGCACCCGGTCGAACGGCAAGGCCGTGTCCAGGCGGATGCCGATATCGACGATGCGTGTCGCCGGATGCCGGGTGGCGCGGACGGGCCCTGCCACCGTCAGCATGTCGGGTGCCAGTCCCAGTTCTTCCTGCGCTTCCGCCAGGATCTGCGCCGTCAGATCCACCTTGTTCTCGCCATGGCGGGATTCGACGCTGCCGGCCGGCGGTGTCTGCCACCAGCCGGCCAGATAGGTGCTGTGGGGCGCGCGGCGGCCCAGTACGATGCCGTCGGGCGTATGCAGGATTCCGGTCACCGCCAGGGGCTTCAAGCGTAGGGCGGGATAGAGCGTCGGCCGGGTCATCTGGGCCAGCACACGGTGATAGGTGGTCCAGTGTCCGACGATCCCGCGCGTCGTGATGCGGTCGGCGGTGAAGACGCGGCCGTTGAACAGGGCGGGATTGGCCGCCTGCCTTTCCCGCCAGATCGCCTCGACCTCCGCCGCGACGGGGGCGGGCAGGTCGGGCATGTGGCCCGCGACCCGTACGGTCAGTCCCGAATCCAGCGCGATGGACGGCCAGCGCGACGGCCAGCGCAACCCGGGCGGTTCATCGCGCATGGTCGGGCAGGATGGCGGTGATCGCGTCGCATTCCTCCGGCGTCAGGGGGCGGGTCGCGGCGGCGACGTTTTCAATCACCTGATTCGGGCGGGTGGCGCCGGCGATGACCGACCCCACCACGTCATGCGACAGCAGCCAGCCGAAGGCCAGTTCCGTCAGCGTGCGTCCATGCGCCCTGGCCACCGAACCCAGCCCGTCCAGGATCGTCCAGTTGGTGTCGGTCAGGTAGCGATCGCGCAGGTGGGTCCATTCGCTCAGCCGGCTGCCGGGGGGCGGCGGAATGTCGCGATGGTATTTGCCCGTCAGTACGCCGCTGGCCAGCGGGAAGTAGGGCAGCAATCCCAGGCCGTACCGGCGCATGGCCGGCACCAGTTCGCGTAGCGCGTCCCGCGCCAGCAGCGACAGTTCGTCCTGGCAGGAAATGAAGCCCGAAAACCCGCCCGCGCGCGCGACGTGATGGGCGTCCGCGACTTGCCATGCGGGAAAGTTGGAACAGCCGGCATACAGGACCTTGCCGTCACGGATCAGGTCGTCCAGCGCGCGCAGCGTCTCGTCGATCGGGGTGTCCGGGTCGGGGACATGGACCTGGTAGAGGTCGATGCGGTCGGTGCGCAGGCGCGTCAGGCTGGCCTCGACCGCCTGGCGGATATAGCGGCGGGATGCCCCCTGCATGCTGCCGTCGGCGGCCATGGGCATGCCGAACTTGGTCGCCAGGACGATGTCCTCGCGACGCGAGCCCAGGATCGCGCCCAACACTTCCTCGGACGCGCCGCAATGGGATTCGCGCCGGCCATAGACATCGGCGACGTCGAACAGGGTGATGCCGCTGTCCAGCGCCTGGTGCACCACCATGCGCGATTCTTCCAGCCCGATCCGGCCGCCGAGATTGTTGCACCCCAGTCCCACCGCCGAGACGCGAAGGCCGGACCGGCCGAGATGACGCTGTTCCATCCCATGATATCCTTTCCGAATCATACACGCGCATGTCCAGAGGCGGACTTTAAGGCATTTCCAGCCTGACCGAGACCGGACAATGGTCGGACAGCGCCGGTGCGCGGGCCGGGTCCTGTTCGTCATAGGTCAGGACCCGCAGGCTGTCCGGCCGCAGCCACCCGCGCGCCTGGTTGCCCAGCAGCAGATGGTCGATGAAATAGGTGCCTCCCCAGCACGGGCTGGCCCGTCCGGCCGTCGCCAGGGTCAGCGGCCCGTCCTGGTCCAGAAGATGGAAGAACGGGTCGCCCGGCGTCAGGTTGCGGTTGAAGTCGCCCATGACCAGAAAGGGAACGCCCTCGTCCTGCCGCTGGGCGACCCAGTCATCCAGTACCGCCATCTGGCGCGCCAGGGTAAGGCACGCGGCGCGCCGGTCGGAGGGCGCGGCGTCGCGGCACCCGGCCTTCAGGTGAACGACCAGCACACGCAGGTTGGCTGTGCCGTCGCCGATCGTGACGTCCAGGCCGGATCGCAATGGATGGGGGGCGGTGGGCGGATAGACGTCCAGCGCCGCCAGGTCCGGGTGGCGCTCGATCGTCAGCGACGTTGCGACCGCAAGACCGGTCCGCTGCACCACCGGGTCGGCGGTCATGACGATGCGGTAGCGCCCGGGGGGAAACAGCCGGGCGGCGAGGGCAGGGGAATCGACCTCCTGGAAACCCACGATGTCGGCATCCAGCCGCGCGGCATAGACGGCGAGGCGCCGCAGGTCTGCGTCGGCGCGGGGATGGACGTCCGGCGGCAGCGTCGGGTCCCCCGCCGCCCGCGCCGTCAGCCAGTCGAGATTCCAGGTCGAGACCTTGATCGTCCGGCCGGCGGCGGGATGGGCGAGGGCAACGGCAACCAGCCCGGCGCAGGCCCATTGCCGCAGGACGTTCCCCAAGCGGACTATGCCGCGGGCGTCTCCGTGCCGGTCTTGTTCAGGCGGGCGATGGCTTCATCGACATGGATGCTGGTGCGGGTCGTCTCGTCCAGCACCACGACCTCGCCGCTGGCGATGTCATAGAACCAGCCCTGCAGGATCAGGGTGTTGCGCGCCAGCCCGGCTGCCACGGCGGGATGGGTGCGCAGATGCGCGATCTGCAGCAGCACGTTCTGCTCGGCCAGGCTGCGGACCGACTGGGGGCCGGCATCGGTGGCCTGCAGCACGCCGGCAACCGCCCGCGCGGCCTCGGCATTGCGCAGCCAGGACGCGACGGTCGGCATCCTGGCCAGCTTCGTGGGGTCGGGGTCCAGCAGGGCCTTCATCGCCCCGCAATCCGAATGGCCGCAGACGATGATGTGCGACACGCCCAGCGCCAGCACGGCATATTCGATCGCCGACGACACGCCGCCCAGCATTTCGCCATAGGCCGGCACGATGTTGCCGATATTGCGCAGCACGAACAGGTCGCCGGGCCGTGTCTGCGTGATCATGCTGGGATTCACCCGGCTGTCGGCGCAGGCGATGAACAGCGTATCGGGCGATTGCTGGTCGGCCAGTTCGGCAAACAGCTCGCGATTTTGGGGGAAGACCTCGGTATTGAATTTCTCGACTCCCTGGAGGAGCGAGATCAGCGAAGTCCTGGCGTCCGTATCGGCCATCGAAGGTCCCTTTATCCAGGAGCCTGCCCTGACGCACACGCGCCGGCAGGGTCCACAGTGGCGTTCGAACGGTCGCTCTCGAATGACGCGTACCGTCGGGGCAATCGGCCCGGCGGGCGCGCCCTCACGGCTCGGCCCACGGCAGAGTAGCATGTAAACGCGCCCCGCAAAGACCGGGTTTTACCCGATCCCGCGCGGGAAACATTATGTCAGCGACCAGACATGCTTCGCGGACATGGCCTCGCGCCCCCGGCCCTGGTCATGGCCGGGGGGCGGTTGGCAGCGCGGCCCGTCAGGCGGCCGCCGCGACCGCGCCGCGCACTGCCGCCAGCGCCGCTTCGGACCGGGCGATATCGGGGCCGCCGGCCTGGGCCATGTCGCGGCGTCCGCCGCCGCCCTTGCCGCCCATGGCGGCGCTGGCCAGACGCACCAGTTCGACCGCGTCCAGCCGGTCGGTCAGGTCGCTGGTCACCGCCACCACCACGCTTCCCTTGCCTTCGGCGGTGGAAACCAGCGCCACCACGCCCGAGCCGACCTGCTGGCGCAGCGAATCGGCCAGGGGTTTCAATTCGCGCGCCGGCAGGTCGCCCACGTCGCGGGCCACGAAGCCGATCCCGTTGATCGTCTCGGCCTGCGCGCCGTCACTGCCGCCGCTGGCCAGCTTGCGCTGCAGGTCGGAAATCTGGCGCTCCATGACCTTGCGCTCGTCCAGGATCACCGCCAGCCGCTCCGGGGCCTCGGCCGCCGAGACGCGCAGCATGGCGGCCATCTGCCCCAGGCGCTGCTCGGTCGCGACCGCCGCCTGTTCGGCGGACTTCCCGGTCACAGCCTCGATCCGGCGGATACCGGCCGATACCCCGGCCTCGGACGTGATGCGGAACAGGCCGATATCGCCGGTGCGGTTCACATGCGTGCCGCCGCACAGTTCGATGGACCACGCCGGACGGTCGTCCTCGGGCGCGCCCATGAACACCACCCGCACCTCGTCGCCATATTTCTCGCCGAACAGGGCCATCGCGCCCTGCGCCACGGCTTCTTCCTGCGACATGGGGCGCGTGACGACGGGGCTGTTCTCGCGGATGCGGGCATTCACCTCGGCCTCGACATCCGCGATTTCCTCGGGCGTCAGGGGCCGGGGCTGGCTGATGTCGAAGCGCAGGCGGTCGGGCGCGTTCAGGCTGCCCTTCTGCGTGACATGCGCCCCCAGCCGGCGGCGCAGGGCCTCGTGCAGCAGGTGGGTGGCGGAATGGTGCGCGCGGATGGCGCTGCGCCGGTCGTGATCGACCGTGGCGGTCACGGCCTGGCCGACCCGGACCGTGCCCTCGACCACCGTGCCGTAATGGACCATCAGGTCGCCCAGGCGCTTCTGCGTGTCGGTCACCGCGATGCGCAGGCCGGGTGCTGTGATCAGCCCGGTATCACCGACCTGCCCGCCGCTTTCGCCATAGAACGGCGTCTGGTTCAGCAGCAGCGCGATTTCGGTCCCCGCCGGGGCCTCGGTCACCGACCGGCCGTCGGTGACGATGGCCTGGATCTCGGCATCCGCCTGTTCGGTCGCATAGCCCAGGAACTCGCTGGCGCCGAAGCGGTCGCGGGCCTCGAACCACACGGTCTCGGTCGCGCTGTCGCCCGATCCGGACCACGCCGCGCGGGCGCGCTCGCGCTGCACCTGCATCGCGCGGTCGAAGCCCGTGACGTCCACGTCATGGCTGCTGCCGCGCAGCGCGTCCTGCGTCAGGTCCAGCGGGAAGCCGAACGTGTCGTACAGCTTGAACGCCACGTCGCCGGGCAGGGGCTGGCCGTCACCCAGGCGCGCGGTCTCGTCGGCCAGCAGCGCCAGGCCGCGATCCAGCATCGCCTTGAACCGTTCCTCCTCGCCGCGCATCGTCTCGCGGATCAGCGCCTCGGCCTGGACCAGTTCGGGATAGGCGGCGCCCATCTGACGCACCAGCGCGGGCACCAGCCGGTGGAACACCGTTTCCCTGGTGCCCATCATGTGCAGGTGGCGCATGGCGCGGCGCATGATGCGGCGCAGGACATAGCCCCGCCCGTCCTTGGACGGCAGGACCCCGTCCGCGATCAGGAACGAGGTCGAGCGCAGATGGTCGGCCACCACGCGGTGGCTGGCGCGGAACGGGCCGTCCGGGTCCTGGCCCGTCGCCTCGGCCGACGCAAGGATCAGCGCGCGCATCGTGTCCGTATCGTAATTGTCGCGCTTGCCCTGCATGATGGCGGCGAAGCGTTCCAGGCCCATGCCGGTATCGATGGACGGACGCGGCAGCGGCGAGCGCACGCCCGGCGGGTCCTCGAAGAACTGCATGAACACCAGGTTCCAGATCTCGACGAACCGGTCGCCGTCCTCGTCCGGCGATCCGGGCGGGCCGCCCGGCACGTCGGGCCCATGGTCGAAGAAGATTTCCGAACATGGACCGCACGGGCCGGTGTCGCCCATCCGCCAGAAATTGTCGGCGGTGCCGATGCGGATGATCCGCTCGTCCGGCAGTCCGGCGACCTTGCGCCACAGGTCGGCTGCTTCCTCGTCATCCGCGTAGACGGTGGCCAGCAGGCGGTCGCGCGGCAGGCCGAAATTGCGGGTGATCAGGGTCCAGGCGAATTCGATCGCATCGGCCTTGAAATAATCGCCGAACGAGAAATTGCCCATCATCTCGAAGAACGTGTGATGGCGGGCGGTATAGCCCACATTGTCCAGGTCGTTGTGCTTGCCGCCTGCCCGCACGACCTTCTGCGCCGTCGTGGCGCGGGAATAGGGACGTGTCTCCTGGCCGGTGAAGACGTTCTTGAACTGGACCATGCCCGCGTTGGTAAACAGCAGGGTCGGGTCGTTGCGCGGCACCAGCGACGAGGACGGGACGATCTGGTGACCGTTCGCCGCGAAATAATCGAGAAAGGCCGCGCGGATATCGTTTGTTGTGGACATGGCGGAAGACTGACGATCCTGAAATGACGAAGGCCGGAAAGCTCGGATATCCCATCACCTAGCGCACGGCGTGCCCGGCAGGAAGAGCGCAGCCTTGCCAGATGGCCGAATCGACCCTTCGGGGCGAACCTGCTGCAATAAGGGAGCGTATCCTGCCGGGCGGAGTTCCTGCGGGAATCGTGCCGACCCCCGAACGGGACAGAAAAGGAGAACCAGCCATGGAATGGACGGCGGAACGGGACTGGCCCCGCCTGGCAAGCGGCCTGGCCGGGCGGCTGCGGCGGGATTGCGGCGCCGAATGGGACGGCTTCATCCATCATCCCTTCGTGCGCGGCCTGGCGGACGGCAGCCTGCCCGAGGCCGAGTTCAGGCGGTTCCTGATCCAGGACTACCTGTACCTGATCCAGTATGCCCGGGCCTACGCCCTGGCGATCTACAAGGCCGACAGGCTGGAGGACATGCGCTCGGCCTCCGCCATCGTGTCGGGCCTGCTGGATACCGAACTGGCGCTGCACGTGTCCTATTGCACCGGCTGGGGCCTGTGCATCGAGGATTTGCAGAGCCAGCCGGAATCGCTGGAACTGCTGGCCTATACGCGCTTCATCCTGGACCGGGGGCAGGCGGGCGACCTTCTGGACCTGATGGTGACGCTGGCGCCCTGCCTGATCGGCTATGGCGAAATCGGCGTCCGGCTGGTGGCCGATCCGCACACCAGGCGGGACGGCAATCCCTACTGGCCATGGATCGCGCTTTACGGCGGTGAGAAATTCATCGGCCTGGTCGACGCCGGTATCGACACGCTGGAGGCATTGAGCCTGCGCTACGGCGCCGATGCGCGTTATCCGATGCTGCTGTCGGAATTCCGGACCGCCGTGAAGCTGGAGGCCGCGTTCTGGCACGCTGGCCGTTCGGGCGCGCTCTGAAATTCAGGATCTGACGGCGTCGGCGCTGTTGCCTGCCGGTGGCGGAACACCACGCGGTGGCTGAGCGTGAAGTTGGCGAACAGCCCGGTCAGCGATCCGGCGGCCAGGGCCAGGAACGGAATGGTCCGGCACAGCGGAACCGTCAGGAACAGCGTGAAGACCATGCCGCGATTCAGGACGAAACCCAGCGAATTGGCCATCAGGAACCGGGCCCACTGGACCAGCGGGTGGTCGGCATGGACGACGTGGCGGAACGTCCAGTGGCGGTTCAGCAGCCAGTTCATCGTGGCGGCCACGAAATAGGCCAGGATCGTCGCCCCCGTCAGGCCCAGCAGCGCGCGAAAGCCATAGACGGTGGCGGTATCCCACATCAGGCCGAACGTGCCCACCACGCCGAATTTCACGAACGGCATCAGCCGGGCACGCAGATCGGCCAGCCAGCGCGACGAGGCTTGACGCGGAGAAGGCGAGGAGGACACGGGATCGAGCATGTTCCATACGTCTAGAGCAGATCGTGACGAGGCGGAATGGAATAAAAAAAGGGATGCCCGAAGGCATCCCTCTTCTTTTTGAACCGCATCAGTAATGCGGCGGAGATCAGTGCAGGATGATCTCGACGCGACGGTTCTGCGGCTCGCGGGTGTTCGGACCCGTCGGGACCAGCGGATGCTGCTCGCCATAGCCGTGGATGTCGATCGCGCCGGTCGGCACGCCGTCACGGATCAGTTCAGCCTTCACGCTCTGAGCGCGACGGATGGACAGGCCCATGTTGTACTTCTCACCACGCGGGCCGGGGTGGGCCGCGGAGTTGTCGGTGTAGCCGTTGACTTCGATACGCGTCGTCTGGACGTGGGTCGAGGCCTGGGCGGCTTCGGCCACGATCTCACGCGCGCGGGCCGTCAGGTCCGAACGATCCCAGTCGAAGAACACCAGGTAGGTGCGGGCCGGGGTCGGCGCGGGCGGCACGACAACCGGAGCCGGCGGCGGCGGCGGCGGCGCGGTGTTGAACGCGTAGCGCAGTCCCAGGATGAACTGATGGTTGAAGCGGTTGTCGAAGAACGCGTGGCCGACGCTCTTGCCCACACCGTTGGTGTAGGAGGTCATGGTGAATGGACCGTCCGAGAACGCCTGGCCAACCATGCGGTACTGCGCCGTCAGCTGCAGGCCGGGCATGTTCGGGATGTCGTAGGCCGCACCGACGATGCCCTGATAGGCGAAGCCGCCGTTCGTGCCGCCCAGACGGCTGACATTGCCGTTCGAATACCGGGTCGTGGTCGGGCTGACGTTCTGCCACAGGTAGCCGGCACCGACACCGACGAACGGCGTGACGGGGACGTCGATCCCGAACTGCTTCAGGTCGATGTCATACAGCACGTTCAGCATGCCGCCGTACGACTGATCGTGACCACTGGTGACGCCGGTCGCGGCGGTCGGGGCGCGGTGGTTGATCTCGGAATAGTTGTAAAGGCCCTCGGCCTCGAGACGCAGGCCGTTACCAAAGCCCCAGCCAACAGCGCCGAAGCCGGTGAAGCCGGCGTCATGGCGATACTGCGACGAGCTCTTCGTAAGCATCGAAGCATTGGCGGGATCGTTGGAGAAATGACCGTGCTGGTTCTGGACCAGGTTGTAGCCGCCACCCAGGTCGACATAGGGGCCGGTAATGATGGTTGCGTTAGCAGCAACCGGTGCAGCCGCCATCAGTGTGGTGGCGAGTAATGCCGTGCGGAGACGCATTATTTTCGTCCTCTTGATCATCCGTTCGAGTAACCGTCAAACCATAGACGGTCGGCCTCAGCGTGATGCTTAACCCCCTATAGATCTTCCGGTTCCGGCTTAGGAACCCATCTCGTAGGCAGAGCAGGCATTACCGTTGTGCACCGTGTTGAAAAGGCAACAGTTTGTTTCGGGTGGATTACGTGTTGGTTGGGTACGTTTCGCCGAAGATATTATCGGGTGGGCGGCGGATCGGCGGTGGTCGACCGCGGGCAGGCCACGCCGGTGTGCGGTAATCGCGACATATGTGGTCCCGCCGCCACAGAGAAGCCGCAATCAGGAAGGCGGCCTGTTCAGGCCGCGCATCCTTCCGCCAAAAGAATATCGCGGACCACCGCGTCCGGGACGTCGCGGCAGGTGAAGGCCTGCCCGATCCCGCGCACCAGGACGAAGGACAGGCGTCCGTCGCGCATTTTCTTGTCCCGCTGCATATGCGCGATCAACCGGTCGGCCGAGAACGTTTCGCCAACGTCGCTGATCCGCGCCGGCATGCCCAGCCGCTCCAGATGGGCGGTGACGCGGTTCAGGTCGGTGCGGTCGCAGAACCCCATCCGGACCGACGCCAGGAACGCCAGGCGCAGGCCGATCGACACGGCCTCGCCATGCAGCAGGCGGCCGTCATAGCCCAGTTCGGCCTCCAGCGCGTGGCCGAACGTATGGCCCAGGTTGAGTAGTGCGCGGCCGTCCGATTTCTTTTCTTCCCGCTCGTCGTCGCCGACGACATGGGCCTTGAACGCGCAGGCCTGGCGGACGGCCTCGGCCCGGATATCGGCGTCACCGTCCAGTACGGCCTGGCCGTTGGCTTCGCACCATTCGAACAGGGCGGCATCGCCGATCAGGCCGGATTTGACGATCTCGGCATAGCCGGCGCGGACCTCGCGCGCCGGCAGGCTGGCCAGCGTCGTGGTATCCACCAGCACCGCCAGCGGCTGATGGAAGGCGCCCAGCAGGTTCTTGCCGAACGGGGTGTTGATCCCCGTCTTGCCGCCCACCGACGAATCGACCTGCGACAGCAGCGTCGTCGGGATCTGCACGAAGGGCAGGCCGCGCAGGGTGGTGGCGGCGGCAAATCCCGCCAGGTCGCCCACCACGCCGCCGCCCAGGGCGATCACCGTGGTGCCGCGCTCGACCCCCATGTCCAGCAGCGCGTTGGTCACGCGCTCGTATTCGGCCATTGTCTTCGACCCTTCCCCGGGCGGGACGACGATCGTTTCCGCCCGGATCGCGCCCTCGGCCAGCCCGGCCAGCAGGCGCGGCAGGTGCAGCGTCGCGACGGTCGAATCGGTCACGACCACCACACGCTTTTGCGGCAGGACCGGGGCCAGCAGGATTCCGGCATGGCGCAGCAGGTCCTCGCCGATGGTCACGTCGTAGCGCCAGCGTTCCAGGATCACGGGGACGAGTCGCGGCGGCTTCGCCAGGGTCAGGGCGCTGATGACGGTGGCGGCACTCTGGTCCACGCTTTCTTCTCCACAATCCACGGTGATGTTCGCTTCGGCATAGACCGGATGCCGGATTTCCATCAGGGCCGCCAGGATGTCGCGCGGGTTGCCCTCGTTCAGCAGGGGCCGGTGGGTCCGCCCCTGGACGCGGCGCACCAGCACCGGCAGCGGGCACCGCAGCCAGACCGAGGTCGCGCGGTCGCGGATGACCGCGCGGGTCACCGGGTCCATGAACGCGCCGCCGCCCGTCGCCAGCACCAGCGGGTGGCCGCTCAGGATGCGGCGGATGACGCGGTGCTCGCCCTTGCGGAATTCGGCCTCGCCATACCGGCGGAACAGGTCGGCGATGGAACATCCGGCCGCGCGCTCGATTTCCACGTCGGCATCGACGAAGGGCATGCCCAGCCGTGCCGCGATCCGCCGGCCGATCGTCGTCTTGCCCGCCCCCATCAGCCCGACCAGCACGACGCTGCGCTCGTGCGGTCCCGGGGCGCGCGGGCCCGGCCTGTCGGGCCTGTCGGCGGCAACCAGGGCATCGAGGTCGAACGCCAGGAACGGGGCGTCGCGCCCCCCGGCGGGGGACAGGTCGGTACTCTCGGGGGCTGGCGGTTCGATCGGACGTGACATGATCGCAAACCTAACATACAGCAGAGGCACCAAGCCATGACGGTTCGCGAACGGTCCTGCCCGCTCGCGCCGCCGCGTGGCGTCATCGCGTCGGGGTTGGGTTATGCAGCGTATCCTGTTGGCTCTTGCGGGTATCGTGGTCCTGGCCGCCGCGGGGGGATTCGTCTCGCTGGGGGCCTTCCCGCCGCCGGCTCCGACCCTGCCGGTGCACAAGGACCTGCCGTCGGATCGTTTCGCCCATCCCTGAGCCGGGGATCGTGAGCGCGCAGGCCGAGGCGTTCCTCGAAATGCTGGCGGCCGAACGGGGTGCCGCCGCGAACACGCTGAAGGCCTATGGCCGGGACCTGGACGATTTCGCCGCCCACGCCCGGCAGGCGGGCCGGTCGCTCCATGACGCCGATTCCGCCCTGCTGCGCGATTACATGGGCAGCCTGGCTCGTGCCGGACTGTCGCCGCGGACCCAGGCGCGGCGCCTGTCCTGCCTGAAGCAGTTTCACCTGTTCCTGGCGCGCGAGGGCGTGCGGCAGGACAATCCGGCCGAACTGCTGGACACGCCGCGCCTGCCCGCGACGCTGCCCCGCTTCCTGACCGAGGACGAGGTCGATGCCCTGCTGGCCGCCTGCGTTCCCCCGCCCGATGGCGGCGCGGCGCGGCGGTGGCTGGTGGCCCGCGCCGCGCTGGAAATGCTGTATGCGTCCGGCCTGCGGATATCCGAACTGCTGGCGCTGCCCCGGCGCGGCCTGGGCCGTGACGCGCAGATGCTGATGGTACGCGGCAAGGGCGGGCGCGAGCGACTCGTGCCCCTGTCGGCGGCGGCCCGGGCGGCGGCCGAGGCGCTGATCGCCCATGACGGGCCCCGCCGCAGCCCATACCTGTTTCCCGGCCGCGCGCCGGACCGGCCGCTGACGCGGCAGGGGTTCGACCGCATCCTGCACGACGTCGCGCTACGCGCCGGGCTGGACCCGGCCCGGCTGTCCCCGCACGTACTGCGTCATTCCTTCGCCACGCACATGCTGGCCCGGGGGGCCGACCTGCGGGCGCTGCAGGTCCTGCTGGGCCATGCCGACATCGCCACGACCCAGATCTATACCCACGTCCTGGCCGAACGGCTGCGCCAGGCGGTCGAGGCCTATCACCCGCTGGCGCGTGGCGGGGACGGAGAAACCCGCTGAAAACCGTCCCGGTTGTGGTTTCGCTGCGGAATAGACTTGGCAGGATTCGTGGCTGTGCTATCCGCACCGCATGCGCCAGTTTCTAGATTTCGAAAAGTCGGTCGCCGAGCTTGAGAACAAGATCGACGAGCTTCGCAAGATGTCCGAGCCCGATGGCATCAATCTTGCCGAAGAAATCGCCCGCCTGACGGACAAGTCCGAAAAGCAGCTTCGCGCGGCCTATGCCAAGCTGAGCCCGTGGCAGAAGGTCCAGGTCGCCCGCCATGCCCAGCGTCCGCACGCCGCGGACTACATCGGCACGCTGATCCAGGATTTCACGCCCCTGGCCGGCGACCGGCTGTTCGGCGAGGACAAGGCGGTGATCGGCGGCATAGGCCGGTTCCAGAATCAGCCGGTGGTGGTGATCGGGACCGAGCGCGGTTCGGAACTGGAAAGCCGGCTGGCGCATAATTTCGGCATGGCGCGGCCCGAGGGCTATCGCAAGGCGCAGCGCCTGATGGAACTGGCGGGCCGCTTCGGCATGCCGATCCTGACCTTCATCGACACGTCGGGCGCGTGGCCCGGCATCGATGCCGAGGCACGCGGCCAGGCCGAGGCGATCGCGCGGTCCATCGACACCTGCCTGTCGGCGCCGGTGCCGGTGATCGCCACCGTGATCGGCGAGGGCGGGTCCGGCGGCGCCATCGCCCTGGGCGCGGGCGACCGGGTGATGATGCTGGAACACGCGATCTATTCGGTGATCTCGCCCGAAGCCTGCGCGTCGATCCTGTGGCGCGACCCCAAGCAGGCGACCAGCGCGGCCGAGGCGCTGAAGCTGACGGCGCAGGACCTGCTGCAACTGAAGCTGATCGACCGGATCATCCCCGAGCCGGTGGGGGGCGCCCAGCGCGACCCAGAAAGCACCATTCGCTCGGTTGGCGATTCGATCGCGGCCGAACTGCCCGACCTGCTGTCGCTCAGCGCCCCCATGCTGGTCGCGCAGCGGCGGGAAAAATTCCTCGCCATGGGCCGCGACAGCCTGAGCTGAACGGGCCCTTTACGGCGGTTCGCCCTCCGCTGGGGTGAAGCCCAGCCGTTCGATCAGTTCGCGCACGCGGTCCGCCGCGTGGCAGACGGCGGCGGCGTCCAGCCCCTTGCTGACCAGGGCCACGCCCCGCCGCCCGTCGGGCCGGCGGAACGGATAGGACCCGATATCGACGCTGGGGTGACGATCCTGGATGTCCGCCAGTCCTTCGGCCAGCGCGCCCTCGTACAACCCCAGCGCGTACCAGCTTCGCGACGTGACGGGCGTGCCGTGGCGCAGGGTCGGGGCCAGTTCCTCGAACATCGCCTGCATGATGCGTGGAACGCCCGCCATCACATGGACATTGCCG
The DNA here is from genome assembly GCF_000067045.1 of Gluconacetobacter diazotrophicus PA1 5. Lineage (NCBI taxonomy): Bacteria > Pseudomonadati > Pseudomonadota > Alphaproteobacteria > Acetobacterales > Acetobacteraceae > Gluconacetobacter > Gluconacetobacter diazotrophicus. The sequence goes on along the minus strand of NC_010125.1, from coordinate 2,231,134 downwards.
ATGCTGAACCCCGGGGCGACCGAAACCGGATTGGCGATCGGCGTCGCCCCTTCCGGCAGCGTTGCCATGCGCTGGCGGGCGGCGTTGAATTCACCCGGGGGAAAATGCGCTTCCAGCAGGCGGAACGAATCGGGATGGACCGACCACGGCACGCCGAACGCCTCGGCAATGCAGGGGGCGGTGATGTCGTCATGGGTGGGGCCGATTCCGCCCGTGGTGAAAATATGATCGAAGCGCGCCCGCACGTCGCAGACCGTGCCGACGATGACCGCGCGCTGGTCGGGAATGACCCGAACTTCCGCCAATGTGATGCCCAGTTCGGTCAGGCGCCGCGCGATATATTGCACGTTCACATCCTGGGTCCGGCCTGACAGGATTTCATTGCCGATGACCAGGATGCAGGCAGTCGGGTTCATGAACGTGCTCCCGGTTTGCAGTATGATGCCAATATGAACCGTACCGCCCGGCAGGGCCAGAGAGGAGGAACGCGATGATGATGGGACCAATCTGCGGCGCGCCGCGATGCGTCTGGGATCTGCGGGCCACGCTGGGCGAGGGGCCCGTCTGGTCCGAGGGCGAGCAGGCACTGTATTTCGTCGATATCGTCGGCCGGGCGATCCATCGCTACCGGCCGGAAAGCGGCGAGACGATGACGTGGCTTGCCCCGAATCGCCCCGGCTTCCTGGTGCCGTCGAACGACGGGACCTTCCTGTGCGGCCTGAAGGACGGGCTGCACCGGTTCGACCCCGCCAGCGGACATTTCAGCCTGGACACGCTGGTGGAACCGGAATTGCCGGACAACCGCATCAATGACGGGCATGTGGACCGGTTCGGGCGCCTGTGGTTCGGCACGATGCACGACGCCGAAACCGATCCGACCGGATCGCTCTATTCCGTCAGCCAGGACCAGGGACGGTTGCACGTCCATCGCGAGGACGAGGGATATATCGTCAGCAACGGCCCCGCGCTGTCGCCCGACGGGCGGACGCTGTACCACAATCACTCGCCCGCCCGCACCGTCTATGCTTTCGATGTCGGGTCGGGCGGTGTGCTGTCGAATCGCCGGGTCTTCGCGACGCTGCAGGATGGCTACCCGGACGGGATCGCGGTGGACAGCGCGGGCTTCCTGTGGATCGGGGTGTGGGGCCGCGGGCGGATCGAGCGCCTGGCCCCCGATGGCACGCCGGTCGATCCCATTCCGCTTCCCGCCCGCAACGTCACCAAGGTCGCGTTCGGCGGGGCCGACTACCGCACCGTGTTCGTCACCACGGCGCGCAAGGGCCTGTCGCCCGAGCAACTGGACGCGGAGCCCCTGACCGGCGGACTGTTCTCGTTCGGCACCAGCATTCCCGGACAGAAACAGGCGGTGTTCCCGCTCGACCGGTCGATCGTGCTGTAAACTTAAAGAAGGTCCCGCAGCAGGGGGATCAGCGGCAGGTCGGCCTCGGGCATCGGATAGTGCGACAGGTCGTCGGCCCGGACCCAGGCCAGGGTCTGGCCCTCGCGCGGGTGGGGGACGTTCTTCCATCGCCGGCAGACATAGACGGGCATCAGCAGGTGGAAATGCCCGTAATCGTGCGACACGAATGTATAGGGGGCCAGGCACGACCGGGCGACGTCCAGCCCCAGTTCCTCGTCCAGCTCGCGGATCAGCGCCGCTTCGGGCGTTTCCCCGGTTTCGACCTTGCCGCCGGGGAATTCCCACAGGCCGGCCATCGGCTTGCCCTCGGGCCGGCGGGCCAGCAGGATTCGCCCGTCCGTATCGACCAGCGCCACGGCGGCCACCAGGATGACGCGCTTCTGTTCCGGCGTCCGGCCCGCCGGAAGCGGGGCGGACCCGACCCCGGGGTCATCCATCGCCAGGTCGGCGCGCGTCGCTTCGAACAGCAGCACGGGATGGTCCCCCGTGCCGCGCGATACGAAGGCCTGACGCCCCGATCCGGTCTCGCGAAAGCCGATGCGGCGCAGCACGGCGATCGAGGCCGGGTTGTCATGCGCGACGGCGGCGGCCACGCGTTCGATCGGCAGGGTGGCCAGCGCCCAGCGCGCGATTCGTTCCACGGTGGTCGAGGCCACCTTGCGATTCCAGTAGGGACGGCCGACCCAGTACCCGACGGTGGCCGACCGGGCGGCGGCATTCACCTGCACCCCGATACAGCCCATCAGCGAATCGGGGTCGTCCGATTCGGGGTGGGTGATGGCGAAATGATAGGCCGCGCCCCGCCGGGACAGGTCCTGGGTCGAGGCGATCCAGTCATCCGTCAGGCCGCGCGGATAGGGGAACGGCACCCGGCTGAGCATCCGGATGACGCTCCAGTCATTGACCAGCCGGTGCATCGTGCCGGCATCGGACGGCAGAAGCGTGCGCAGGCGGTAGGGCCCGGCCTGCAGGGCCGCGTCCGTCCGATCCGTTCCCAGGTCGATCGTCATGCCGTCATGCATCATGCTTTCAGGATCGGGCGGCGGGGATACCGCATTCGGCCAGCAATTCGCGCAGGCTGCGAATGACGGGGAAGACTTCCTGGTTATGGTCGCCCCCCAGTTCGTCCCACGCGGCCTGCTCCAGTTCCACGATCTCGCGGTCCTCGCTGAAGATCCGCTCGGTGAATGCGACCAGGAACGGCCACGCCATATCCAGCAGGCCGGGCACCCTGGGCCGCTTGATCGACAGCAGGCCGAACACCCGGTTGGTCATTTCCTCGGCGTCCTGCGGGACATAGACGATCCACAGATCCATGACCGGGGGGGTGCCCTCGGCCTGGATCTTCAGGGTCTGGTACGGATATTCCGTGCGGATCGTCATGACGTCGCGGTGCGCGTACTTGGCGCTGTTGTCGCGCTTCTGGCCGAAGACCAGCGCCTCGCCCAGCGGCTGCTTGCCGCCGGTCCGCGCGAAGGTGTAGCGGGCCTCGATCATGCCGGGACCGCGATCCTGTCCCAGGAAACGAGGCTTCATCTGCCCCATCTGCTTCATGTGCATGAACTGATGGTTCATATCCATCAGGTTCTCGTGCATGAAGCTGTAATGGCATTTGACGTGCCGCCCGAAACGCCGGGTCTTGTAATCCGGGTTGGTCGTCTGCGCCAGGCGGGGCAACGGTGTCGCGGCGGCGCGCTCCGGGTCGCCGGGGAAGACGAAGATCAGGCCATCCTGTTCGCGGCAGGGATAGGTGCGCACACCGTTCGGCAGCTTGCCCTTGCCCAGATACGGCACGTCGATGCAGCGGCCGGACCGGCCGTACGCCCAGCCGTGATAACAGCACTGGACCGCCTGGCCCTTCACCACGCCCTTGCTCAGCGGCACCTGGCGGTGGGCGCAGCGGTCTTCCAGCGCGAAGACTTCGCCCTCGGCGGGGCGGACCAGGGCGATCGGCTGGCCGGCATAGCGCGTGCCGATGGTCTTGCCGACCTTCAGCTCGCGCGACCAGGCCACGGGATACCAGAAATCGGGATTGGACCGGACCCGCCGCAGATCTCCTTCGGGGGTCAGGCCGGCCGGGGGGATGCTATCCGTCGAAAAAATCTGGTTCATCGTCTCTCTTGGGTTCAGGCGCTGAGGCTCGGAGCCGGCGGATCATACACGCGATCGCAGCCCTGCCGCACGATGCATTAAGGGGCTATCATTCCGTATTGGGAAATTTTTTCGGTGCCATGGCGATACCGGCATCCAGACACCCTTCTGTGGCGGTTTGACGACGCGGGGCACGCAATGATGAACGCGCCCGGCCGTCTCCGGCCTTGACGCATGTCAAAACCGCCTCCTACTGCGCGGGTGCCAGTTCGGCCGTAAGATCCTCGATGAACTGATAGGCGACGCGCCCCGACCGGCCGCCGCGCGTGACCGACCATGCGTTGGCGCGCTGCGCCAGTTCGGCGTCGGCAATCGGCAGGGCGCGTGCGGCGGCATAGGCCCGGACCATGTCGAGGAAGACGTCCTGCGCGCAGTTGTGAAAGCCGATCCACAGCCCGAATCGATCGGACAGGGAAACCTTCTCCTCGACCGCCTCGGACGGGTTGATGGCGGTGGAGCGTTCGTTGTCGATCATGTCGCGCGGCATCAGGTGCCGCCGGTTCGACGTCGCATAGAACAGCACATTGGCCGGCCGTCCCGAAATGCCGCCGTCCAGCACCGATTTCAGCGCCTTGTAATCGGCGTCCTCACTCTCGAACGACAGGTCGTCGCAGAACACGATGAACCGGCGCGAACTGTTGCGCAGCAGCGCCAGCAGGTCGGGCAGGGTGGACAGATCCTCGCGCTGGATCTCGATCAGGACCAGCCGGCCTCGGCCGGCGGGCGCGGGGCGGCCGTCGAGCAGGTTGGCCTGGGCGTGGGCGGCCTTGACCAGCGAGGACTTGCCCATGCCGCGCGCGCCCCACAGCATCGCGTTGTTGGCCGGCAGCCCGCGCGCGAAATGCAGCGTGTTCTCCAGCACCAGCCGGCGCTGGGTCGCGACGCCGCGCAGCAGGTCGATATCGACATGCGCCACGTGCCCGACCGGGGTCAGCCGGCCCTGCGCGGGATGCCAGACGAACGCGTCGGCCGCGTCCAGGCCGGCCAGCGTCGGCGGCGGGGGGGACAGCCGCTCCAGCGCACTGGCGATGCGGTCGAGAACGGGCAGCAGGTCGGAATCCATCGTCGGTCCTGTTCCAAGGCTGTAGAATGGGCCCGGAGCGCGGCGGGCCTTCGGGAATGCGAACCGACGCCTTGACGGGAAACAGGCGAAAACTATGGTCCAGTCCCGCGCCCCGCAACCCAATAATGAAGGCCGGAACGACCCCTCATGACCCTTCTTTCCGATTTCCTGGTTACCCCGGCATACGCCCAGACCGCCGGAGGCGAAGGGGGTCTCCTCAGCGCCGGCGGCATGATGTCGATCCTGCCGTACGTCGCGATGTTCGTGATCTTCTATTTCATCCTGATCCGGCCGCAGCAGCAGAAGCAGAAGCAGCTTCGCGCGCAGCTGGCGTCGCTGCGCCGCGGCGACCGCGTGCTGACGGCGGGCGGCATTGTCGCCACCGTGCAGAAGGTCCGCGACGATTCGAATGAAATGGAGGTCGAAATCGCCCCCAACGTGCGGGTGACGGTGCTGCGCGAGACCATCACCTCGGTCGTCAGCAGCAGCGCCAAGCCGGCCAACGACACCGGCGCCAAGGCTGGCTGAGGCCTTCCTACCCACGATCCCGCAGAGTTGAAGACGCCCGGTCGCCGTCCAGTACGGACAGCGACCGGGCGTTTCGCGTTTCCGGATGGCGGAAAGTCGCCATTTTTCTTCAAAAACCCACAATGTGGGTCAATAGTTCATATATTGAGTTTCTTCCTCGTCTGGCCTAGCGATTTGGGACGGGAGGGCACGATGATGGGCCATAATGACGGCAAGGGGACGGCGGCCAGCGGAACGCAGGCCCTGGAACGCGGGATCGCGATCGTCGATGCCGTGGATTCGGGACACCGGACCTTGCCTGCCATCGCGACCGCGACCGGCTGCACCCGCAGCACCACGCAACGAATCGTGCAGTCGCTGGTCCGGCTGAACTGGCTGCTTCAGCAGTCCGACGGAACCTACGACCTGGGTCCGCGCCTGGCGGCGCTGTCCCAGCGCGCGCGGGCCGAGACCTCGCTGGCCACGCTGGCACGGCCCGTGGCCGAGCGGCTGGGGGCGGAAACGCGCGACACAGTGCATGTGGGTGTGCGCTCCGGCGCCGACATTCTCTATCTGGACAAGATCCCCGGACAGCGGGGCCTGGAAATGCGCTCGCGCGTCAGGCAGCGCATGAGGCTGGCCCTGACCGGGATCGGGCGTGCCCTGATGCTGGACCTGGACGAGGACGAGTGGGGCCTGCTGTTCGATGCCGCCCGGCCCGATGCCACGCCGGATGAGCGCACGGCGTGGGTGGAGCGGATGCGCGCCTATCGGGCCGAGGGCTGCGTGTTCGACCTGGAGGATAACGAGATCGGGATTCGCTGTGTCGCGGCCCCGGTGCGCGATCGTGACGGACGGATCGTCGTGGCGCTGAGCGTTGCCAGCGCCACGCCCTATCTGTCGCCCGTGCGCATGCAGGCCCTGGCGCCGGTCGTGCGCCGCGCGGCGGCCGACCTGTCGGCCCGGCTGGGATGGAGGTCCGATGTCCGTGCCGCATGAACAACCCGGGGACGGAGCCCTGATCGCGATCGACTGGGGAACCTCCGCGCTGCGGGCCTGGCGCATGGCGGCGGATGGCACGGTGCTGGACGCGGCCAGCGGGCCGTGGGGCATCCTGAACCTGCCGGAGGGCGGGTTTCCGGCGGCGCTGGTGGCGCTGCTGGCCGACTGGCCGGATGCGGCGGGCCTGAAGCTGATCGCGTGCGGGATGATCGGCAGCGTGAACGGCTGGCACGAGGTCCCCTATGTCGACTGCCCGGCCGATGCCGCCGCCCTGGCCCGGGCGCTGGGGCGGCCGCACATGGGCGGCGCGGTGCCGGGAATCGTGCCCGGCCTGCGGCAGTTCCAGCCCCTGCCGGACGTGATGCGGGGCGAGGAGACCCAGATCGTCGGCGCGCTGGCGCTGCACCCGGACCTGTCCCACGCCGCGACGCTGATCCTGCCCGGAACCCATTCCAAGTGGGTGACGGTGCGTCATGGACGGATCACGGGCTTCCACACCGCCATGACGGGCGAACTGTTCGCCGTGCTGTCCCAGCACAGCATCCTGGGTCGCCCGGCGGAAGGCGCCGAACCGGTGGCCGAGGACGAGGCCCGCGCGGCCTTCCGTCGTGGCGTCCAGGCGGCTTCGTCGTCCCGCCAGGGGGTGGCCCCGCTGCTGTTCTCGGCCCGCAGCCTGTTCCTGACCGGCGGCCTGGGCGCGGCCGCCACGCGGGATTACCTGTCCGGCCTGCTGGTCGGGGACGAGATCCGCGCCTTCCTGGCCGACAGGACGGAGATGTTGCCGACCGTCCTGGTGGGCGAGGACCGGCTGTGCGGCCTGTACGCCCAGGCGTTCGAAATGCTGGGCGCCCCGGTGCCGCGCCTGGTCGGCAACACCGCGCCGGCCGGGCTGTACCGCATCGCGGTGGAAGCCGGATACCTGCGGCCGACCCCCGAGGAAGATACGACACACGGAGATACGACATGATGACGTTCGACCGCGCCCTGGACGTCTGCCCCCTGGTCGCCATCCTACGCGGCATCCGCCCGGACGAGGTGCTGGACATCGGTCAGGCGCTGGTCGAAGCGGGCTTCGCGATCATCGAGGTGCCGATGAACTCGCCCGAGCCGCTGCGCAGCATCCGCCTGCTTCAGGATCGCTTCGGGGATGCCGCGCTGATCGGGGCGGGGACCGTGCTGTCCGCCGAAATGGTGGGGCAGGTGGCCGATGCCGGAGGGCGGCTGATCGTCATGCCGCATGCCGATGTCGCGGTCATCGGCGCGGCCCGTGCCGCCGGCATGGCCTGCACCCCCGGCGTCGCCACCCCGACCGAGGGCTTCGCGGCGCTGGCCGCGGGGGCTGCGGCGCTGAAGCTGTTCCCGGCCGAGCAGATTGGCCCGGGGGCGTTGAAGGCGTGGCGCAGCGTCTTTCCCGCCGGTACGCGCTTCATCCCCGTGGGCGGGATCACTCCCGACACGATGGACCCCTGGGTGACGGCCGGCGCGGCGGGGTTCGGGCTGGGATCGGCGCTCTATCGTGCCGGGCGGTCGGCGGGCGAGGTCGGCGCGACGGCGCGGCTGTTTATCGCCGGCCTGGAAAAAGCCGGTCTGGAAAAATCCAGACTGGAAAAACAGGAACGGAAACGGACATGAAGATCACGAAGCTGACGACGTTCCAGGTCCCGCCGCGCTGGCTGTTCCTGAAGATCGAGACCGACGAGGGGATCAGCGGCTGGGGTGAGCCGGTGGTCGAGGGCAGGGCCGACACCGTTGCCGCCGCCGTGGCCGAACTGGCGGACTACCTGGTCGGCAAGGACCCGTTCCGCATCGAGGATCACTGGACCGTCCTGTATCGCGGCGGCTTCTACCGGGGCGGCGCGGTGCATATGAGCGCCATTGCCGGTATCGATCAGGCGCTGTGGGACATCAAGGGCCGGGCCTTCGGTGTGCCGGTGCACGATCTGCTGGGCGGGCGCTGCCGCGACCGTATCCGCGTCTATTCCTGGATCGGCGGCGACCGGCCGGCGGACACGGCCCAGGCGGTCCGCGCCGTGGTCGATCGCGGCTTTACCGCGATCAAGATGAATGCGACCGAAGAACTGCAATATGTCGACAGCCACGCCAAGGTGGACGACGTGATCGCCCGTGTCGCCGCGATCCGCGAGGAGGCGGGGCCCTATCTGGGCATCGGCGTGGATTTCCACGGCCGCGTGCACAAGCCGATGGCCAAGGTCCTGGCCAGGGAACTGGAACCCTACGACCTGATGTTCATCGAGGAGCCGGTCCTGAGCGAGCATCTGGAAGACCTGCCTGAAATCACCAAGCACACCTCGATTCCCATCGCGCTGGGCGAACGCCTGTTTTCGCGCTGGGACTTCAAGCGGGTGTTCGAACAGGGGTGCGTGGACATCATCCAGCCCGACCCGTCGCATGCCGGCGGCATCACCGAAACCCGCAAGATCGCGGCGATGGCGGAGGCCTATGACGTCGCGGTGGCGCTGCACTGCCCGCTGGGGCCGATCGCGCTGGCGGCGAACCTGCAGCTCGATGCCTTGTGCTACAATGCGTTCATCCAGGAACAGAGCCTGGGCATCCACTACAACAAGACCAACGACCTGCTGGACTATCTGGTGGATCCGGATGTCTTCGCCTATCGCGATGGGCACGTGGACATCCCGACCGGCCCCGGCCTGGGGATCGAGATCAACGAGGACTATGTCCGCGCCCGCGCCGCCGAGGGCCATCGCTGGCGCAACCGGTCTGGCGGCATCGCGACGAGGTCGTTCGCGGAATGGTAGTGTCCCGGTCCCGACACGGGTTCCTATGCCCGCTATCCCAGCCTGGCCGGCCGTTCGGTGCTGGTCACGGGGGGCGCCAGCGGCATCGGCGCGGCGCTGGTCCGCGCCTTCGCCGACCAGGGCGCGCGGGTGGCCTTCGTGGACCTGGACCGGGTAGCGGCGGACGCTCTGGCGGGCGAGGTCGCCCAGGCGGGCCGGCAGGTGCTGTTCATCCCGTGCGACGTGACCGATGTCGCGGCGTTGCGCGAGGCGGTCGCCACGGCCTTCGGTGCGCACGGGCCGGTGGACATCCTGCTGAACAATGCCGGCAACGATGCCCGCCACACGCTGGACGAGGTCGATGTCGCGATGTGGGAGCGCCTGTCCGCGATCAATATCCGCGCCCAGTTCTTCGCGGCCCAGGCCGTGGCGCCCGGGATGCGGGCGGCGGGGCGCGGGTCGATCGTCTGCCTGGGGTCGACGGGGTGGATGCAGAAGAACGCCGGCTATCCCATCTATGTCACCGCCAAGGCGGCGGTGCTGGGGCTGGTGAACGCCCTGGCGCGCGAACTGGGCCAGGACCATATCCGGGTCAACGCGCTGGTTCCCGGCTGGGTGATGACCGAACGCCAGCGCCGCCTGTGGCTGACACCCGAGGGCGAGCGGCAGATCGACCGCAGCCAGTGCCTGCCGGGCCGGGTGGAACCCGGCGACATCGCGCGCATGGCCCTGTTCCTGGCTGCCGATGACAGCCGGATGTGCAGCGGCCAGCAATTCATCGTCGATGGCGGCTGGGTCTAGGCGCGGTCGGCGGTTTACGCCCGAAACATGCAAAAAGACGAACCGTATCGTCGCCGGTCCGTTATAATCGCTCAAAAACGGAGCAGAACATGGAGGCGTACGGATATGCCGCAACGACGGGGTCCCGGCATCTGAGGAAGGCGGTGCCCGGACGGGCCGGCCTGGTCGCCGGCCTGGCGGCGGTGGCCGGGCTGATGTTCGGGCTGGATATCGGCGTGATTTCCGGTGCGCTGAGCCTGATCGCGCAGGAATTCGATGCGACCCAGTTCCAGCAGGAAGCCATCGTCGCCGCGATGATGCTGGGTGCGGCGGTCGGCGTGCCCATTGCCGGGTGGCTGTCCTTCGACCTGGGGCGCAAGCGGACGCTGGTGATCGGCGCCAGCCTGTTCATCGTCGGATCGACGGCCTGCGCATTGTCCGGGTCGGTGGGCATGCTGATCGCGGCCCGGATCGTGCTGGGGCTGGCCATCGGGATTTCGACCTTCACCGCGCCGCTCTACATCGCGGAAATCGCCGACGCGGCCAATCGCGGCGCGATGGTGTCGATCTACCAGTTGATGGTGACCATCGGCATCCTGACAGCATTCGTGTCCGACGCGCTGTTCGCCTATTTCGACGCATGGCGCTGGATGCTGGGCATCGTGGCCTTTCCGGGAATCGTGTTCCTGATCGGGGTGGCGTTCCTGCCCGCCAGCCCGCGCTGGCTGATGTTGCGCGGGCGGCGGGACGAGGCCCGGCGCGCGCTGCTGGAACTGCGTGGCCAGGCCCACGGGGTGGCGCGGGAACTGAGTGAGATCGACGCCCAGTTGCGCACGCAGGGGCGGGGATGGGCCCTGTTCCGGTCCAACCGGAATTTCCGCCGCGCCGTCTTCCTGGGGGTCATGCTGCAATGCGTCCAGCAATTCACCGGCATGAACGTGGTGATGTATTACGCCCCGCGTATCTTCGGGCTGGCCGGCTTTGCCGAGCATGCCCGCCTGTGGGGTACGGCGACGGTGGGCGGCGTGAACATGGCGGCCACCTTCATGGCGATCTGGCTGGTCGATCGCTTGGGCCGCCGGCCCATCCTGATCTGCGGCCTGATGGTCATGAGCGTCGGTATGGCCGGGCTGGGCCTGATGCTGCGCGAGGGCATGGGGCAGGGGGCGGACCAGACCATGGCGGTGGCGCTGCTGCTGTGCTTCGTCGCGGGCTTCGCCTTTTCGGCGGGGCCGCTGGTCTGGGTGCTGTGTTCCGAAATCCAGCCGCTGCAGGGGCGCGATTTCGGCATCGCCTGTTCCACCGCCACCAACTGGATTTCCAACATGATCGTGGGCGTCTCGTTCCTGACGCTGCTCGATCGGCTGGGCCGGTCCGAGACATTCTGGCTGTACGCGGGCCTGAACGCCCTGTTCGTGGTGCTGGTCGCCCTGTTCGTGCCCGAGACGAAGGGCCTGAGCCTGGAGCGGATCGAACGTGACCTGATGGGCGGCGTGCGGCTGCGCGATATCGGGCGCCGCCGGCCCTGAACCTGCCGTGCAGGGAACATCAGGCATAGAAAAACCCGGCCGGATCGGCCGGGTTTTTCATGCCGCCTGCCGGACGGGGCCGATCAGGCGGCCTTGAGCTGCGCCTCGGCGAACTCGTAGTTCGCCAGCTTGTCCAGGTAGTTGGTGGTGTAGTCCGGACGACGGTTGCGGAAATCCAGATAGTAGGAATGTTCCCACACATCCAGGCCCAGAAGCACCTTGCCCTGGCCTTCGGCCAGCGGGTTGGAGCCGTTGGCGGTCTTGGTCACCTTCAGCTTGCCGTCGGCCGCCAGGACCAGCCACGCCCAGCCCGACCCGAACTGCGTCGTCGCGGCGGTCTTGAACGCGGTCTTGAAATCGTCGACGCTGCCGAAATCCTCGGCCAGCTTCTTGGCCAGGGCGTCGGGGATCGCGCCGCCGGTCGGGGACAGGTTCTGCCAGAACAGGATATGGTTCCAGTGCTGGCCGGCATTGTTGAACACCGGGGCCGAGGCGGCGTCGCCCTTGACGGCCAGAATGATCTCTTCCAGCGACTTGCCCTGAAGTTCGGGCTTCGCTTCGACGAAGCCGTTCAGCGCGGTGACATAGGCCTGATGGTGCTTGCCGTGGTGCAGCTCCAGCGTTTCCTGGCACATGCCGCGCGCCGCCAGCGCGTTGGTCTGGAACGGAAGGGTGGGCAATTCGAAAGCCATGGACGTTCTCCTTGGAATTGCATGGGCGGGGAACCGCCATCTATCAGAGCTATGAGCGCCGGCCGGGTGCGTCAAGTGACGGAGAGATGACCACATCCCCCGTCGCCGCCGGGCTTGTGCCCGCGGCCGGCGCGCGGCATGTCCGTGACATGACGAATACTACGGAAAAGCGCGCGGCCGAAACGGGCCTCTCCGCCATGGGCGAAATCGCCCGGCGGTCCGATCCGGACCGGTTTTTCTGCACGCTGTTCCTGCCGGCCTCCGTCAGGGAAGACGCCTTCACGCTGATCGCGTTCAATCACGAATCCGTCCGCGCCCTGTCCGGTATGCACTCCCGGTCCGTTGCCGGCCCCATGGCCGGGCTGATTCGCCTGCAATGGTGGCGGGAAATCGTCGAGGGCGCCTCCCACCCGCACGAAGTCGCGGATCCCCTGCGCGCCCTGATCCGCGCCGGCCGGGTCCGACGGGACACCCTGCTGGGAATCCTGGACGCGCGTGAGGCCGAACTGGAGGGCCTGCCGGACTGGGCAGCGTGGCGGGCCGCGATGCGCGCCGGTGCCGGCGGCGTCCAGGCCGCCATCGCCCAGGTTGCCGGGACCGGGACGACCGATCCCGACCTGTTGCGGGCGGTCGAATTCCTGGGTGCCGCCTATGGCGTGGGCGGGCTGCTGCGTCACATGGGCGCGGTACTGGCTGGTGGCCGCTGTCCGCTGCCGGAGCCGGCATTGCAGGAATTCGGCCTGTCGGGAGAATCGATCCGGGACGGCGCCGGTATCCAGGGGTCCGACCTGACGCCCCTTCGGGCCCGCCTGCGCGACGAGGGACGGGAATTTCTGGCCCAGGCGGGGATGCAGGTGGCGGCCGGGGCCGTCCGGGTGCGGCTGCCCCGTGCGGTGCGCGCGGCGGGCCTGCCGGGTGCCCTGGCCCGGCGCGACCTGGGCCGTGGCCATGATCGCGAAGTCGGAGCGGCGCGCGGACTGGGCGACCGGCTGGCGGTCATGGCCGCGATGGCGCGGGGGCGGATCTGACCCGCCCAGCCGCGGTGTCGGTCAAGGGCTGTTGGCCACCGTGCGTTCCAGCACGGCGAACAGGGCGGAATAATCGTCGTCGGGATGGGTGCGCCGCGTCAGCGACAGAAGCTGCGTGGTCGCGGCCATCGTCGCCAGCGGCGCCTCGGCCCGCGCGGCGTCGGTCATCAGCAGGCGCATGTCCTTCTGCATCAGCCGGGTCGGGAATTGCGGCGTGAAATCGCCCACGCGCGCCGCCTTCAGCTTGCGCTTGTGATGGGGCGAAATGACCGCGACCGAATCCAGCGCGCCGAACAGCATGTCGCGGTCCAGCCCGGCCGCCAGGCCGTAGGTCACGCCCTCGGCCACGGCGGCCAGTCCCGCGCCCATGATGCCGTTGACCACCAGTTTCAGCTTCGTGCCGCTGCCGGACGGGCCGGCATGGATCGTGGCCTTGCCGATCACGTCGAAGATCGGCTGCGCCCGCGCGACGACCGCCGCATCGCCGCCCACCAGCACCACCAGCGTGCCGGATTCGGCCTCGGGCGTGCTGCCGGAAACCGGGGCGTCCAGCACCGCGACATCCTGTTTACCCGCGGCGGCGGCCAGCGCCGCCGAGGCTTCGGGCGAGACCGAACTGGTGTTGACCAGCAGCGCGCCCTTCGTCATGCCGGCCAGCGCGCCGTCCGGCCCGTACAGCGACTTCGCCAGGGATTCGTCGTCCGGCACGCAGACGAGGACGGTCCCCGCCGCCTCGGCCAGGGCGCGCGGCGTGGGCAGGAAACGGGTGGTGCCGTCTCCACCCTTTCCGGATGGCGTGTAGGCCATGATCTGGTAACCGGCTTCGCGCAGATTGTGGCCCATGCGGCTGGCCATCGCGCCGAAGCCGATAAAGCCGATGGTGCCCGTCGAGCCGTTGGCTGTCGAACTGTTGGCTGATGAATTGGACATGATCCTGACCCTTTCCTTTTCTGCCCTGGCGCGGGCACAGTGCGGGACCGTCCCGGCGACGTCACGTCCGGGCCCCTGCAAGGCCGCCACATGAGTGTCTTTCGCTACCCGCGCCCCCCGTCATCGGACATCACGCCTCATGCGGCGTGGCTGTCGCGGCGCGATATCCTGGCGACCGGGCTGGCGGGTGCTGCCGGCGCGATCCTGCCGCCCCGGATTGCCCAGGCGGACACGCTGGCCGCGCGCCCCGGCCCCCTGTCCGATGGCGGGCTGACGCCCACTCCACTGCAGGACGTCACGCATTACAATAATTTCTATGAATTCGGGCTGGAGAAAACCGACCCCGCCGAACGATCCGGCGATTTCCATCCGCGTCCCTGGACGCTGCGGGTCGAGGGCATGGTGGCAAAGCCCCGGACCTATGACATCGACACGCTGCTGGCCCGCCCGCTGGAGGAACGGATCTACCGGATGCGCTGCGTCGAGGCCTGGTCGATGGTCATTCCGTGGATCGGCTTTTCGCTGGGCGACCTGCTGCGCGAGGTCGAACCGCTGGGCAGCGCCCGATATGTCGCGTTCGAATCCGTGTTGCGGCCGTCGGAAATGCCGGGGCAGAGTGGCCTGCTGCCGGTCCTGGACTGGCCGTATGTCGAGGCCCTGCGCCTGGACGAGGCCCTGCACCCGCTGACGATCCTGGCGGTCGGGCTGTATGGCCAGACGCTGCCCAACCAGAACGGCGCGCCGGTCCGACTGGTGGTGCCATGGAAATACGGCTTCAAGGGAATCAAGTCGGTCGTGCGGATCCGCCTGACCGACAGCCGCCCCCGGACGGCCTGGAACGTCCGCGCGCCGGACGAATACGGGTTCTATGCCAACGTCAATCCAGCGGTCGATCATCCCCGCTGGAGCCAGGCGACGGAACGGCCGATCGGCGTGCGCGGCGGCTTCTTCGGCGCGGCCCGGCAGCCGACGCTGCCGTTCAACGGCTATGGCGCGCAGGTCGCCGGCCTGTATGCCGGCATGGACCTGCGGCGAGACTTCTGACGTGGCGGTGTCCCGGCGCGGGCCGTCCGCCCTTCTGACCCGTCAGGGCCTGATCCGGTTCGGCCTGTACGCCGTGGGGCTGGTCCCGGCGGTGGCGACCTTCGTCATGGGGGCGACCAATCGCCTGGGTGCCGATCCGGTCAACAGCTTCGAACGCACGCTGGGCCTGTGGGCGCTGCGGTTCCTGATCCTGTCGCTGTGCGTGACCCCGCTGCGCGAACGCACCGGGGTCAACCTGCTGCGCTACCGGCGGGCACTGGGGCTGCTGGCCTTCTGGTATGCGCTGTTCCACCTGTCGGCCTATGTGGGGCTGGACCAGGGGTTCGACCTGCCCGTGCTGCTGGCCGACGTGACGCGGCGGCCCTTCATCATCCTGGGCATGGTGGCCTTCACCATCCTGGTCGTCCTGGCCGCGACCTCCAACGCCTGGTCGATCCGCCGGCTGGGACGGCGATGGCGGTCCGTGCATCGCTGGGTCTATCTGGCCGCATTGTGCGCCGCGATCCATTTCATCCTGTCGTTCAAGGTGATTCGGGCCGAAACGCTGGTCTATGCCCTGATCGTCGTCGGCCTGCTGGCCTATCGGCTGCTGCCGGCGGCGCTGCGTCGCCCCAGGGTTGCATGAACCTGTCGCATAAAGATGATGGCGCCCCCGACCCCGGGGCATGGCATGACGGACGAAGTGACGGATGCCAAGATGGACGCCATGATCGCCGGACCCGGCTTTCTCGATACCCTTTCCGCGCGCCTGGCCGGCAGCCCGCCGGTGGATGCCGCCGTAATCTATCCCTGCAGCCTGCCTTCGTTGCAGGCCGCCGTCGGGCTGGGCCAGCAGGGCATCGTCCAGCCGATCCTGATCGGCCCCGGCGAGCGGATTCGCGCCCTGGCGCGCTCGGCCTCGCTCGACCTCGCAGCCTGCCGGCTGGTCGAGGCGGCGGACGAGCATCTGGCGGCGGCGCGCGGCGTGGCCCTGGCGCGCGACGGCACGGCCCGGATGCTGATGAAGGGCTCGCTGCATTCCAGCATCTTCCTGCGTGAAATCGGGCATCACGAATCCGGCCTGCGGACGGACCGGCGCATGAGCCATGTCTTCGTCCTGGACGTGCCGACCTGTTCGCGGCCGCTGCTGGTCACCGACGGGGCGGTGAACATCGCCCCCGACCTGCCGGCGCGGCGGGACATCGTGCAGAACGCCATCGACCTGGCACGGACGATCGGCATCTCCCGCCCCCGGGTCGCCATTCTGTCCGCGATCGAAACGGTGAATCCCGAACTGCCGTCGACCGTGGATGCCGCCCTGCTGGCCAAGATGGCCGAGCGCGGACAGATCACGGGTGGAATCGTGGACGGCCCCCTGGCGCTGGACAATGCGCTCAGCGCGGAAGCCGCGCGGTGCAAGGGAGTCGAATCACCCGTGGCCGGCTGCGCCGACATCCTGGTCGTCCCGGACCTCGAGGCCGGCAACATGCTGGCCAAGCAACTGACCTTCATGGGCGGGGCATCGGCGGCGGGCGTCGTGCTGGGCGCGCGCGTGCCCGTGGTGCTGACCAGCCGCGCCGATTCGGTCCGCACGCGCATCCTGTCCGGCATCCTGGCCGCGGTCCTGGCGCAGGCACGGGGCATGGACTGACGGTTCCCTGCGCCGTGGCGATGCGAAAACCATGCAACAGCCATGCGACGGCAGAATATCGCATGGCTCCAGGGTGTGATTAGATTCAAAAAAATGATGATATATTCAGGACAATGTCGATAGACCTGCATCGCGTGGCCTTCGTTCCTGCCTGGCGGCCCGATCATTTCCCTCGCGTAGAGATGATGCGCCGAAATACTGGTCCGGATGGCATGACCGGATCACACATCCTGCCGACAGCCCTACCGAAAGCCATAACCGGCGCCAGCATGTCCGCGTCGTTCCGGAGAATGTCATGACCTCGAACTCGACCCGAACCGATTCTGCCTACGACGTCGTCCTGATCGGTGGCGGGGTCATGAGCGCGACGCTGGGCGCGCTGCTGAAGCTGCTGCAACCGGACTGGTCGATCGGGCTGTTCGGCCGGCTGGACGACGTGGCCCAGGAAAGCTCGAATGCCTGGAACAATGCCGGCACCGGGCACTCCGCGCTGTGCGAGCTGAACTACACGCCCGAACGGGCCGACGGCAGCATCGATATTTCCAAGGCCGTGGGGGTGAACGAGGCGTTCCAGGTCTCGCGCCAGTTCTGGGCCTATCTGGTCGAATCCGGGGTGATTTCCTCCCCCCGCGACTTCCTGAACCCCATCCCGCACATGAGCTTCGTCTGGGGCGACGAAAATTGCGACTATCTGCGCCGCCGCTACGAGGCGCTGAAGGATCATCCACTGTTCTCCGGCATGCGGTTTTCGACCGATCCGGCCCAGTTGAAGCAGTGGATGCCCTTGGTGATGGAGGGCCGCAAGGCCGGCACGCCCCTGGCCGCGACCTGGATCGCGTCGGGCACCGACGTGAATTTCGGCGCGCTGACGCATCTGCTGGTCGATTTCCTGTCGCAGCAATCCGGCTTCGACCTGAAGCTGGGGCACGAGGTCCAGGACCTGAAGCGCGACGAGGCGGGAACCTGGCAGGTTTCGGTGCGTGACCTGGCCACGAATCACGCCCTGAAGGTGGCGGCGCGCTTCGTCTTCATCGGGGCGGGCGGCGGCGCGCTGCCGCTGCTGCAGAAGACGGGCATCCCGGAATCGAAGGGTGTCGGCGGTTTCCCGGTCAGCGGGCAGTTCCTGCGCTGCACCAATCCGGACGTCGCGGCCCACCATCATGCCAAGGTGTATGGCAAGGCATCGGTGGGCGCGCCCCCGATGTCGGTGCCGCACCTGGATACCCGCGTCATCGACGGCAAGGCGGGCCTGCTGTTCGGGCCGTATGCGGGATTCTCGACCAAGTTCCTAAAGCATGGGTCGCTTTGGGACCTGCCGAAATCGATCCACATGGACAATCTGGGCGCCATGCTGGCCGTCGCGCGCGACAACATGCCGCTGACCAGATACCTGATCCAGCAGGTGCTGCAATCGAACGAGGCCCGTCTGGCGGCCCTGCGCGATTTCGTCCCCACGGCGCGGGCCGAGGATTGGGAACTGATCGTGGCCGGCCAGCGCGTGCAGGTGATCAAGAAGGACGAGAAGAAGGGCGGCGTCCTGCAATTCGGCACCGAGGTCGTCACCGGCGCGAATGGAACCGTCGCGGCCCTGCTGGGCGCATCGCCCGGCGCCTCGACCGCCGTGCCGATCATGCTGACGGTGATCCGGAAATGCTTCCCCGGCGAACTGCCGCGCTGGGATGCCAAGCTGAAGGAAATGATCCCCTCCTTCGGCGGCTCCCTGGCCGACCGGCCGGACCTGTGCGCCCAGGTCCACGAGCACACGACACGCGTGCTGCTACTGGAAGGCTGAAGGAAAACGGGGCAGGGCGCCATGCCCTGCCCGGTGTCCTACGCCGCGTCGATCAGGGCCCGCAGCCGGGCGACCACCGCCCGGAACATGTCGGTGGTCAGCACGCCGGTATTCGTGTTGTAGCGTGACACGTGATAGCTGTCGGTCAGGACCAGCCCGTTCGGCAGGGTCTGCACCTGCCCATGCGTGAAGCGGATTCGCGACATCGGAATTCCGCAGGCGGCCACCGTCGCGTTATGGGCGACGACACCCAGCGTCAGGACGGCCTTCAGGTTCGGCATGGATGTCAGTTCGGACCGCAGGAAATGGTTGCAGGTCCGCACTTCCGACGTCTGGGGCAGGTTGGCGGGGGGCACGCAGCGCACGGCATTGACGATGCGGCAATCGTTCAGCACCAGTCCGTCCGTCGGGTCGGCGCCGTATCGCCCGGTGGCGAAGCCGTATTCGATCAGCGTCTCGTACAGCAGCGTTCCGGCGTAATCGCCGGTAAACGGGCGGGCGGTGCGATTGGCGCCCTTTACCCCGGGGGCCAGCCCCACGATCAGCAGTGAATGCGCTGCTCTCGCCCCACGGTGGACAGGGTTCCACCAGTCGGGGTGGGCAGCCTGGTTGGCCAGCCGGTACTCCACCAGGCGGGGGCAGGCGGGGCAGTCGCGGGGGGGAATGTCCGGGCCCGGCGAGGTGGACCACGGATGGGGCGGCAGGCGGGCCAGGGCCCGGGAACGTGGCGGCATCAGTCGCCGTGATCGAGTTCGCTGATCTGGTCGGCCGGATGGCGAACGGGGGCCTGCTGCTGGCGCTGCGGGCGCGCCTCGGCCTGGCGGCGGGTGAATTGCGGCGCGATATCGGCCAGTTCGATGAACTGGTCGGCCTGGCGGCGCAATTCGTCGCCGATCAGGGGAGGCGACGTCCGAATCGACGAAATGACCGACGTGCGCACGCCCTGGCGCTGCACCGTTTCCAGCAGGCGCCGGAAATCGGCATCTCCGCTGAACAGGACCGCATGGTCGATGCGGGGCGCCATCTCCATCATGTCGACGGCCAGTTCGATATCCATGTTACCCTTCACGCGCCGCCGCCCGTTATGGTCGACGAATTCGCGCGCCGTCTTGGTCACCAGGAAATAACCGTTATAGACCAGCCAGTCGGTCAGCGGCTTGAGCGGGGAGTATTCCTCGCTTTCGAGGATTGCCGAGTAATAATAGGCCCGGATGACGTGGCATTTGGAACGGAAGAAGGTCAGGAGATTACGGTAATCGACATCGAATCCCAGATGGCGTGACGCCGAATAGAGGCTGGCACCGTCTATGAAAAGGCAGACCCGTTCGTTGGGTTGAAAAAACATGCACCCTGATCCCTGCGCCATACGGAGTTCTGAAATGACTGAAAATGCATGCGTATGAAATTGATACGCCTGCATCTTAATTGACGTCTGGCACGTTAGAGGCGTCACAGCCAAATTGGTATGGGCGAATGGGGGCGGGGTCCGCTTTTTCGCCCGAACCGAAACAGGAACCGGAACAAGGACCGTTACGGTTGCATCTTCGCACGGGAACGCCATCCTGAAGGGCATGATCCTGATCGCAATAGGCGCCAACCTGCCGCGCGCCGAGGGGAGTACCCCGCTGGAGACCTGCCGCTGGGCGGTGGAGCACATCGCTTCCATCCCGGGGGTCCGGGTCGTGGCGGTGTCGGCCTGGTACGAAAGCGCACCGATTCCCCCCTCGGGCCAGCCGCCCTATGTCAACGGCGTCGTCGCCGCGACGGGCGAGCTGGACCCGGCCGTCCTGCTGGCGGCGCTGCAGGGAATCGAAGCCCGGGCCGGACGGCGCCGGACGGTGGCCAACGCCGCCCGGCCGCTGGACCTGGACATCATCGCGATGGGTGACCTGGTGCGCGACGCCCCGGACCCGATCCTGCCGCACCCCCGGGCCGACGCACGGGCCTTCGTCCTGCTGCCGCTGCGCGACGTGGCCCCCGGATGGCGCGACCCCAGGTCCGGCCGGACGGTCGATGCGCTGGTCGCGGACCTGCCCGACCAGCAGATCCGCCGGCTGGAGGCGGACTGACCGGCCTGCCTTGCACTTTGGGGGCGCGGCGACTACATATGGTTCTTTGCAACTGACACTTACATCCGGAGGCCTGCCTCATGGCTCGCGTCACCGTCGAAGATTGCGTTGAACGGGTTCCCAACCGATTCGAACTGGTCCTGCTCGCCGCACAGCGCGCGCGCGGCCTGTCGCGCGGGGAAGAATTGACGGTCGACCGCGACAACGACAAGAACCCGGTCGTGGCGCTGCGCGAAATCGCCGACCAGACGATCGTGCTGGAGCAGATTCGCAGCGATCTCGTCCGTTCGCTGGCCCGCGCGCCCGAGCCCGAGCCCGCCGACGAGGAGGTCATGGACCTGATCCCGACCGAGCAGAACATCTTCGGACTGCAGGATGTCTCGGCCGAGGAAGAAGCATCCCACGGTACTGCCGGCATGTCGGCCGAAGAACTGGAAGCCGCGATCGAGGCCGAACTGGGCGGCCGCGCGCGTCGATAAACCCATGGGGAAGAATGCGGCGGACCCTGTCGGCACGTTGCATGTCCCCGCCCTCGAACTGGGGGCGTCCCTTCCGGCTGGGGGCACGGGATCGGGCCGGCCCGTTACCGTGCCTTCGGACCCCGATGCCCCGCCCGCGCCGGCACGGGTCATCTCGTGCGAGGGATTGCTGCGGCGCATTCGCAGCTACGACCCGGATGCCGACCTCGACCTGATTCGCCGCGCCTTCGCCGTGGCCCAGGCCGCCCATGCCGGGCAGGTCCGCGACAACGGTGACCCGTACATCACCCATCCGCTGGCGGTTGCCAGTATCCTGGCGGGCTTCCATCTCGACCCGTCGTCGATCGCGACGGCGCTGCTGCACGATACGATCGAGGATACCGGCGTCACGCACGATCGGCTGCGCGCCGAATTCGGGCCGACCATCGCCGACCTGGTGGATGGCGTCACCAAGCTGACCCGGCTGGAACTGCAATCCGACCGGACCAAGCAGGCCGAGAATTTCCGCAAGCTGGTCCTGGCGATGTCCAAGGACATCCGGGTGCTGATCGTCAAGCTGGCGGACCGGCTGCACAACATGCGCACGCTGCATTACGTGCAGCGGCTGGACCGCCGCCAGCGTATCGCGCGCGAGACCATGGAAATCTATGCGCCTCTGGCCGGGCGCATCGGCATGGACAAGGTCAAGACCGAACTCCAGAACCTGTCCTTTGCCGAACTGGAGCCCGAAGCCAACGCCACCATCCGTGCGCGCCTGAACTACCTGCGCGGCCAGGGCGCCGACGTGATCGAGGAAGTGCGGCGCGAACTCGCGCATCTGTGCCGCGAAGCCGGACTGGGCGAGGTCGAGGTGACGGGGCGCGAGAAATCGCCCTTCTCGATCTGGGAGAAGATGCAGAACCGCAACGTCGCGTTCGAGCAGCTGTCCGACATCATGGCGTTCCGCATCCTCGTGCCGACGCGTGAGGCCTGCTACATCGCGCTGGGCGCCGTCCATGCGGCCTATCCGGTCATTGTCGGGCGGTTCAAGGACTATATCTCCACCCCCAAGGCGAACGGCTACCAGAGCCTGCATACCGGCGTGACCCTGCGCCAGCCCCGCAACCAGAAGATCGAAGTGCAGATCCGCACCGCCGAGATGCACGACATCGCGGAAAACGGCGTTGCCTCGCACTGGCTGTACAAGCAGTTGCCGGGGGCCGGCGAGGATGCGGCGCGCACGGTCACGGGCCTGCGCTGGGTCCAGGACCTGCTGGATATTCTCGAAGATTCGGCGGCACCCGACGAATTCCTCGAAAACACCAAGCTGGAACTCTACCAGGACCAGGTGTTCTGCTTCACCCCGAAAGGGCAGCTGATTTCGCTGCCGCGCGGGGCCACGCCGGTCGATTTCGCCTATGCCGTGCACAGCCAGGTCGGCGACAGCTGCGTGGGGGCGCGGATCAACGGGCGGCTGATGCCGCTGCGCCACGAACTGCAGAACGGCGACCAGGTCGAAATCATGACGGCGCGGGGCGGTACGCCGTCGCCCTCGTGGGAACGCTTCGTCGTCACCGGCAAGGCGCGCGCGCGCATCCGCCGCCATGTCGCGGCCCAGCAGCGCGAGGCCCATGTCGATGGCGGCCGCGCCGCCCTGGCCAAGGCCTTCCGGCAGGAGGGCGTGGACGGGTCGGAAAAGGTCCTGGACAGCATCCTGCCCGACCTGAAGCTGGTATCGGTCGAGGATCTGTACGTCGCGGTCGGCAACGGCAATATCAGCCCCCGCGACGTGGTGCATGCGGCCTATCCCGAGTTGCGGCAGACGCCGCGCGCGCCGCGCATGGTGCCGGGTATTCCCATGCGGGCGCCGTCGCGGGTGGCCAGCCGGCCGAAGCCGGGCGGCGGCATGGCGCTGGCCGGGATCGGCCCGGGCATCGCGGTGCATTTCGCCGGCTGCTGCCATCCGCTGCCGGGCGACAAGATCGTCGGCATCGTCGCGACCGGCAAGGGCATCACCATCCATATGGCCGGGTGCCAGACGCTGGAGAGCTTCGCGGCGACCCCCGAACGGTTCATGGACGTGGACTGGGATTACGACATCATCGGCCGTGGCGCGACCGAACCGCATATCGGGCGGCTGAGCGTGATCGCGGCGAACGAACCGTCCGTGCTGGCGACGCTGACCAACACCGCGTCGAAGCATGACGGCACCGTCGTCAACCTGCGCATCGTGAACCGCCAGCTCGATTTCATGGAAATCCTGGCGGATATCGAGGTCCGCGACCTGCGTCACCTCTCCTCGGTGATCGCGGCGCTGCGGGCGGCCAACGGCGTGGTCCAGGTCGAGCGCGCGAAGGGATGAGCCTGATCGGAATCGGATCGGACCTGTGCGATATCAGGCGGATCGAACGCGTGCTGGCCCGTCATGGCGAGCGTTTCCTGGTCCGCGTCTTCACCGACGCCGAACGCAGGCGCGCCGAGCGCCGGCACGGCCAGGCCCGGCTGGGGGCGTACGCCAAGCGGTGGGCGGCGAAGGAAGCCTGCGCCAAGGCGCTGGGAACGGGGTTTTCGCACGGCGTGTTCCACCACGATCTGGGGGTGGACAATTTGCCGGGCGGACAGCCGGTCATGGTGCTGACCGGCGGGGCGAAGACGCGGCTGCACGTCCTGACCCCGCCGGGATCGACCGCCCGCATCCTGCTGTCGATGACCGACGAGTACCCGTATGCCTTCGCGCAGGTGATGATCGAAACTGGCCCGCTGCCCTGAAAGCGGGCTAATGTCGGAACCCGGCAGGCCAGACGGGTGCTGCTGGCCAAGCCTTTGCTTGACAGGGGCCGGTCCCCTCGGCTTCATCCGCGGGCCTTGCGGCCGGCCCGCGTCCAGCCTTGCCCCATCCCATTTCCGGATTCAGATACCAGACCCATGGACGACCCGAACAAGACCCATTCCTCGTCCTTGCCATCGGCGGGTGCCGTTCCGGCCTTGCGCGGGCTCTGGGACCTGATCCGCACCATCCTGATCGCCGGCCTGCTGGCGGTGGGCGTGCGCACGGTACTGTTCGAACCGTTCAACATCCCGTCCGGTTCGATGATTCCGACCCTGCAGGTGGGCGATTACCTGTGGGTGGCGAAATACAGCTACGGCTATTCGCATTTCTCGCTGCCGCGCTCGCCGGACCTGTTCGACGGCCGCATCTTCGGCAGCCTGCCGCACCGGGGCGACGTCGCCGTGTTCCGCTTCACCCGGGATACATCGATCGACTACATCAAGCGGATCGTCGGCCTGCCGGGCGACCGCGTGCAGGTGCGCGGCGGTGAGCTGTACATCAATGATACGCTGGTCCCGCGCGAGGCCAGGGGCAATTACGTCGCGGTGGACGAGCACCGCACGCGGATGGAGGGGCAGCGCTACAGCGAAAGCCTGCCTGGAAGCGGCGGCCGCCCCCCGGTCACGCATGACATCCTGAAGCTGACGAACGAAGGGTTCCAGAACGATACGCCGGTCTATGTCGTGCCGTCGGGCTATTTCTTCGCCATGGGCGACAATCGCGACGACAGCGCCGACAGCCGCTTCATGGGCGACGACCCGGAAGATCTGGGCTTTGTGCCGATGGAAAACCTGATCGGGCAGGCCAAATGGATCTTCCTGTCGATCGACGCGCGCTATCCGGCGTGGGAATTCTGGATGTGGCCGGTCGAGATCCGCTGGGACCGCCTGTTCCAGGGGGTGCGATGACCGCGTCTGAAAGCGGTGGCGCGGACGGTGTGGTGGCGTCGGTCGAGGCGCGGGTCGGCTACCGGTTCCGCCGCCCCGACCTGCTGCGCGAGGCGCTGACCCATCGCTCGGCCGCCCATCAGCGCAATGGCGGGGGCGCGCGCCGGTCGCGTCAGCCGGCCGCGCGGCGCGGTGCGGGGTCGAACGAACGGCTGGAATTCATCGGCGACCGGGTGCTGGGGCTGGTGATGGCCGAATGGCTGCTGGAACGCTTCCCTGACGAACAGGAGGGGGCGCTGGGTCCGCGCCACGCCCATCTGGTGTCACGTCCGGTCCTGGCCGCCATCGCCGGGACCATGAATCTGCAGCAGGCGCTGGACGTGGCGGAACACGAGGCCCGGGCGGGCGTGCGGCAGGTGGCCAACGTCCTGGCCGACGCGGTCGAGGCGATCCTGGGCGCCATCTACCTGGATGGCGGGCTGGAGCCGGCCCGCCGCTTCGTGCGTGCGGCGTGGAACGAGGCGATCGTGGCCCAGGCGCAGCCTCCCAAGGACCCCAAGACAGCCTTGCAGGAATGGGTCCTGGCGCGCGGCCTGCCGCTGCCGGCCTATCGGACGGTGCAGATGGACGGGCCCTCCCATGCGCCACGCTTCGTCATCGCGGTGACGGCGGCGGGCCAGTCGGCCGAGGGAATCGCCGGCAGCAAGCGCGCGGCCGAAAGTGCCGCCGCCGCCGACCTGCTGAGGCTGGTTGATGAGAGACAATAACGGGCGGGATCGCGGATGCCGCCGGAAGGGATACAGGATATGACCACCCGCTGCGGCTTCGTCGCGATCGTGGGCGCGCCGAATGCCGGGAAGTCGACGCTGCTGAACCGTATGGCCGGGGCCAAGCTGTCGATCGTCAGCCCCAAGGCGCAGACGACGCGCTTTCGCGTCCTGGGCATCCTGATGCGCGGGGAAAGCCAGATCCTGCTGGTGGACACGCCCGGCATCTTCCAGCCCCGGCGCAAGCTGGACCGCGCGATGGTGGCGGCGGCCTGGACCGGGGCCGAGGATGCCGACATCACGCTGCTGCTGGTCGATGCCCGGCGTGGCCTGTCCGAATCGGTGCGCGCGATCGTCGAGCGGCTGGCGCAGTCCCGCCGCCGGGTCTGGCTGGTCCTGAACAAGACCGACCTGGTGGACCGGCAGGCCCTGCTGCCGCTGACGGCGGAACTGTCGGCGCTGCTGGATGTGGAACATGTCTACATGGTCAGCGCCCGCAGCGGCGACGGGGTCGAGGACCTGCTGTCCGCGCTGGCCGCTTCCCTGCCCGAAGGGCCATACCTGTATCCCGAGGACGATCTGACCGACCTGCCGGACCGGCTGCTGGCGGCGGAACTGGTGCGTGAACAGATCTTCCTGCAGACGCACGAGGAAGTGCCCTATGCCGCGACCGCCGAGACCGAAAGCTTTCGCGAACTGCCGGACGGATCGGTCCGGATCGAGGTCACGATCTACGTCGCGCGGGCCGGGCACAAGGCGATTCTGATCGGCGAGAAGGGCAGCCGGATTCGCTCGATCGGCGAGCGCGCGCGCAAGGACCTGTCCCGCCTGCTGGACCGCACCTGCCACCTGTTCCTGAACGTGAAGGAACGGGCCGGCTGGGACGAGGAACGGGCCCGCCTGCGGGCCATCGGGCTGGACGACACGCCCTGATGGGCATGGCCGGGCGATGAGCGTGCTTGTGACCGCTCGCAACCGGCTATAAGAGGGTCTGCATGGGTGAGGTCCCGGCCGGGGCGTCCCCCGCATTCGTTCATCTCAGGGATCCGGGGGCGTCATGACAGATCAGGCAACGGAAAAAACCATTGGTTTTCAGCGTGTCCTGCTGAAGGTCTCGGGCGAGGCCCTGATGGGTGAGGGCTCGTACGGGATCGATCCCGTAATGGTCGACACCATCGCCACCGACATTGCCGAGGTCGCACGTACGGGCGTCGAGATCTGTCTGGTCATCGGGGGCGGCAACATCTTTCGCGGCGTCGCGGCGGCGGCGCGCGGCATGGACCGGGCGCAGGGCGATTATGCCGGCATGCTGGCCACGGTCATCAACGCCCTGATGGTGCAGAACGCGCTGGAACGGCACGGCGTGCCGACGCGCGTCATGTCCGCCATCCAGATGTCGTCGGTGGCCGAACCCTATATCCGCAGGCGGGCTGTGCGGCACATGGAAAAGGGCCGTGTCGTCATCTTCGCGGGGGGCACGGGCAATCCGTTCTTCACCACCGACACGGCGGCGGCGCTGCGGGCGGCGGAAATGGACTGCAACGCCCTGCTGAAGGGCACGCAGGTGGACGGCGTCTATTCGGCCGACCCGCGCAAGGTCAAGGACGCGACCCGCTTCGAACAACTGACGTACCTGGACGTGCTGGCCAAGGACCTGCATGTGATGGATGCCGCCGCGATCAGCCTTGCGCGTGAAAACCGCCTGCCGATCGTGGTGTTCAATATTCATGCGCCGGGCGCATTCCCGAAAGTAATGCGCGGCGAAGGCCTGTATACCCGGATTGTCGAAACGGCCTGACGGGCCGGTTGCTGGAATGAATGAGGATAGGGGGCAGCCGTGACCGTGGCCCCCATGGATGACTATGGAGGGCCGCTGTGGCTGCTGATCAGAAGACACTGCTGGATGACCTGACCCGTCGGATGGACGGCGCGCTGGAAAGCCTGCGCCGCGATTTCGCGGGTCTGCGTTCGGGTCGCGCAAGTCCCGCGCTGATCGAACCGGTGCGTGTCGAGGCCTATGGCGGCGAGGTGCCGCTGACGCAGGTCGGATCGATCGCGGTGCCCGAGGCGCGGATGCTGACCGTCCAGGTCTGGGACCGCTCGCTGGTGGGGGCGGTCGAACGGGCGATTCGCGACAGCGGCCTGGGCCTGAATCCGGCGGCCGACGGCCAGACCGTGCGCGTGCCCATTCCCCAGTTGACCGAGGAACGGCGCGGCGAACTGGCCCGCACGGCCGGGAAATATTCCGAAAACGCCAAGATCGCGGTGCGCGGCGTGCGCCGCGACGGCATGGATCAGACCAAGGCGCAGGAAAAGAAGGGCGACATCAGCCAGGACGACGTCAAGGTGTGGTCGGACGCGATCCAGAAGCTGACGGACCAGTATGTGAAGCGGATCGACGAGATGCTCGCGGAAAAGGAACGCGAGATCAAACAGGTCTGACGCGGCAGTGACCGTCAGTCCGGTGCCCGGCCCGCTGGCCGGGACGACAGCATCACTGGTCCCCCCGGCCACGACCGCGCCCATTTCGGCGCCCGTGACGACGTCCGGTTCCACGGCGCCGGTGTCCGGGCTGGATCGCGGGCGGGGCGCCCCGGCCCTGCCGGCGCATGTCGCGGTGATCATGGATGGAAACGGGCGCTGGGCCGCCGCGCGCGGCCTGCCGCGCGTCGCCGGGCACCGCGCGGGGGCCGAGGCCGTCAGGCGCTGCATACGCGCCGCGATCACGCGCGGGGTCGGCTGCCTGACCCTGTATGCGTTCTCATCGGAAAACTGGCGGCGCACCCCGGACGAGGTCGCGGACCTGACGGCGCTGCTGCGCTACTACCTGCGGCACAAGGTTGCCGAACTGTGCCGCGAGGGCGTGCGCATCCGCATCATCGGCGACCTGTCGCGTTTCGACGCCGACGTCCGGGACGAGGCCAGGCGCGCCGAGGACATGACGGCCGCCAATACGCGCCTGACGCTGGTCCTGGCCCTGTCCTATGGCGGCCGGGCTGATATCGTGCAGGCGGCGGCCCGCGTGGCCTTCGCCGCCCGCAGCGGCACGATCGATCCCGCCGAACTGGACGAGGCGCTGTTCAGCCGGTTCCTGCTGACCGCCGACGTCCCCGATCCCGACCTGATCGTGCGCACCAGCGGCGAATGCCGGCTGTCCAATTTCCTGCTCTGGCAGTCGGCCTATGCCGAACTGGTCTTTATCGAGACGCTCTGGCCCGATTTCGACGAGCACCATTTCGACGCGGCGCTGGACATGTTCGCCCGGCGTGAGAGGCGATTCGGTGCCCGTCCCGCCCTCTGATCCCGTGTCGGGAGGCCGCCCGACGCAGGGAAAGCCTGGACGGAACTGGAAGGACCTTCGCGCCCGCCTGCTGTCGGCCGCCGTGCTGGTGCCGGTGGCGGCCCTGTGCGTCTGGGCAGGCGGCGCGCCCTATGCGGCGCTGATCGTGCTGGCGACGGCGGGGATGGCGATTGAGTGGGGACGGATGTTCGGCCTGCGAACCGCGTCGTGGCGGGGCGTGCTCTACCTGCTCTGGCCCGTGGCCGCCATGGCGGCGGCGCTGGGGGGACAATGGCGGGGGGCGTTCATGGTCATGGGGGGGGCGTTCGTGTTCGGGCCGTCCTTGTGGGCCGGACAGGTCGTGATCGGCTGCGCCGGCCTGGCCCTGCTGTGGCTGCGGATGATGACCGTGCCCGGCGCCGGGGTCGTCCTGTTCGTCGTGACCTGTGTCGCGGTCAGCGACAGCGGGGCCTATTTGGTCGGCCGCCTGCTGGGCGGCCCGAAACTGGCCCCCGCGATATCGCCCGCCAAGACCTGGTCCGGCTCGCTGGGCGGGCTGGCCTGCGCCATGGTCGCGGGTGGGGGGGTGTGCAGCCTTGTCTCCGGTCCCGGCAACTGGGCGCGCGGCATGGCTTTCGGCGCGCTGATGGCCGTGGCGGCGCAGATCGGCGACCTGGCGGAAAGCGCGCTGAAGCGCGCGCGGGGGGTCAAGGATTCGGGCGCGATCATTCCCGGCCATGGCGGATTGCTGGACCGGTTCGACGGATTGCTGGTCGCGGCGCCGCTGGCTGCCTTGCTGTCGCTGGGGGCGGCGGGCGGGGCGGCATTTTGGTATGTGACGCAGGCTGGCCTGATGTCCGCCTGCTGGGGGCACGCGGGAACTTGAATTCCCCCGCGCGGGGCGCGGCCGGATGATGGAACAGGAATGGACGGCGGAGCGACGCCGGACGGGCAGGGAAGAACGAGGCATGAAGTCAGTTACCGTTTTGGGCAGCACCGGCAGCATCGGATGTTCCACGGTCGATCTGCTGCTGCAGGCGCCGGAACGGTTCCGGGTCGCGGCCCTGGTCGGGGGCAGCAACGCGCCGCGCCTGGCCGAGCAGGCGCGGGCCCTGCGCGCCAGCCACGCGGTCATCGCGGACGAAAGCCGGCTGCCGGAACTGCGGGCCCTGCTGGCCGATGACGGGATCGCGGTCTCGGGCGGGCGCCAGGCCGTCATCGATGCCGCGTCCCAGCCGGTCGACTGGACCATGGCGGCCATCACCGGGGCGATCGGGCTGGAACCCACCCTGGCGGCGGTACGCAACGGCGGCTCGGTCGCCCTGGCGAACAAGGAGGCCCTGGTCTGCGCGGGCGACGTCATGCTGCGCGCGGTCCAGCAGGCCGGTGCCACGCTGCTGCCGGTCGATTCCGAACATAATGCGATCTTCCAGTCCATGGCCGACCGTCAGGCGGACCAGGTGGAAAAGATCGTGCTGACGGCCTCGGGCGGCCCGTTCCGCCGTGCCAGTCTGGCCGAGATGGAAAAGGCGACGCCGGAAGCCGCCCTGCGTCATCCGACCTGGACGATGGGGGCCAAGATCACCATCGATTCGGCCACGATGTTCAACAAGGGGCTGGAGGTCATCGAGGCCGCGCGCCTGTTTTCGCTGACCGAGGACCGGATCGGCGTCGTGGTGCATCCGCAATCGGTGGTCCACGGCCTGGTGCAATATACCGATGGCAGCATCGTGGCGCAGATGGGGTCGGCCGATATGCGGATTCCCATCGCGCACACGCTGGCCTGGCCCTGCCGCATGGCCACGACCTCGCCCCGGCTGGACCTGGCGGCCCTGGGACGGATGGAATTCGAGGAACCGGACGAAGTGCGCTTTCCCGCGCTGCGCCTGGCCCGGGAATCCTTGCGCGCGGGCGGCGCCGCCCCCACTATCCTTTCCGCGGCCAATGAAATCGCAGTCGAGGCGTTTCTCGGCTGCGGTATCGGTTTCCTCGACATCGCGCGCGTGGTCGAATCCGTCATGCAGGCCATCGGCCATCAGCCGGCCGACACGCTGGAGGCCGTGCTGCACTGGGACCAGGAAGCCCGCCGGGCGGCCCGCCTGCGCACGGCATCACTCGCGGCCTGATCCGACGCGGCCAGTTCCGGCCCAGGTTCGGCGACGATCTTTATCAGGAGTTAGCCCGTCATTATGCCCGATCTGCTTCGGACCGTCCTTGCCTTTGCCCTGGTGCTGGGCGTGCTGGTCTTCATCCACGAACTCGGCCACTACCTGGCCGCGCGCTGGCGGGGCGTGCATGTCGAGGTATTTTCGATCGGGTTCGGGCGTCCCCTGCTGCGCTGGCATGACAAGGTCGGGACGGAATGGCGGATCTGCCCGCTGCCCCTGGGCGGCTATGTCAAGCCGCATGGCTTCGAAGGGCCGGAAGAGGCGACGCCGGAACAGATGGCGGCCTGGCAGCCCGGACGGACCTTCCATGACAAGCCGGTCCTGTCCCGCGCCATCGTGATCGTTGCCGGGCCGGTCTTCAACTTCCTGCTGGCCATCGTGCTGTTCGCGGGCCTGTTCGCCACCGTGGGGCGGCCGGAAATCCGCAACGTCGTGGGGCAGGTCCTGCCGGGAAGCGCCGCGGCTTCGGCCGGCGTGAAGCCGAACGACGCCATCGTGCGGATCGGCGACCACGTGGTGGCGGACGTGGCGGACATCCAGGCCCGCATTTCGGCCGAACCGGGGGAAAAGACGGTCCTTACGGTCCGCCGTGCCGGGCAGGACGTGACCCTGCCGGTGACGGTCGGCTCCGTGACCGATTCATCGGGAAGCCATGCGGGGCAACTGGGCGTGATGTTCACCGCGACGGTGGGCAAGCCGATGGCGCTGCCCGCCGCGATCGTCGCCGCGGGGCAGGAGACATGGCACCTGGTGGTGCAGACGCTGGCCGGGCTGTGGCAGATGCTGACCGGGCAGCATAGCGCCAAGGACCTGGGCGGTCCGCTGCGCATCGCCCAGATGTCGGGCCAGGTTGCGCAGTACGGCGTGGCCAGCCTGGTGTCCTTCATGGCGCTGCTGTCGATCAACCTGGGCCTGATCAACCTGTTTCCCATCCCGGTGCTGGATGGCGGCCGGCTGGTTTTCTACGCGCTGGAAGCCGTGCTGGGGCGTCCCGTATCCCGGCGGGTGCGCGATATCAGTTTCCAGGCCGGTTTCGCGGTCATCGCGGGCCTGTTCCTGTTTTCGACGTTCAACGACCTGTCGCATTTCGGACTGTTTCGATGGGTCGCATCCCTGGCCGGATGATGCCATGATCACGAGGTCATGGAGGCGCTTGCGCGACGGGGGGATTTTCGGATACCTCCGCCAAGCGGATATGATCGACAGGAAGCACGCGGCGAATCCGTTTCGCGCGGACAGGTGTCGGGTCTGCGGGCCGTCTGGTTTGGGGGAAGCCGAATTTGCCGACTAAACGTTCAACGCTTCTTGCGTCGGTTTGCCTCATACCGCTGTTTTTCGCCGGGGCCGCCGAGGCACGGCAGGGCGTTGCGACGCGGGGCCCGGTGGCGCATACGCCCACGGGCGGGGTCATCGAATCGATCGACATTTCCGGCAACGACCGTATCGAGACCAACACGGTCCTGTCCTACATGGTCGTGCAGCCCGGCGACCCGTTCAACCAGGACCAGCTCGACCGGTCCCTCAAGACGCTGTACGCCACCGGCCTGTTCCGCGACGTGACGCTGCACCGCGCCGGCAACGTGCTGCAGGTGCACCTGGTCGAGAACCCGATCGTGAATCGCATCGTCTTCGAAGGCAACCATGCCGCGAAGGACGAGGACCTGCGCAAGGTGATCGCGCTGCGGCCGCGCGCCGTCTTCTCGACGCAGACCACGGCAGCCGACCGGCAGAAGATCCTGGGCGTCTATGCCGAGAAGGCACGCTATGCCGCGACGGTGACGCCGCAGATCATCCGCCTGTCGCATAACCGTGTGGATGTGGTCTTCCAAATCAACGAGGCGACGCAGACACTGATCAAGAAGATCTCGTTCGTCGGCAACCGCGCGTTCAGCGAGGCCCGGCTGGCGCAGGTGGTCTCGTCCAAGGAAACGGCCTGGTACCGCTTCTTCGCCTCGTCGGATGAATATAATCCCGAGCGCCTGCGCTATGACGGCGAATTGCTGCGCCGCTTCTACCTGCGTAACGGGTTCGTCGATTTCCAGGTGAAGAACGCCACGGGCGAACTGTCGCCGGATCGCAAGTCCTTCTACGTGACCTTCACGGTAGACGAAGGCCTGCGCTATCGCCTCGGTCGGGTGAACATCCGCTCGTCCCTCAAGCATGTCCCCGCCGCGTCGCTGCGCAAATATATCGAACTGTTCGCGAACCAGTGGTACGACGGCAGTGCGGTCCAGCACAACGCGACGGACATGGAGGAAATCCTGCAGGGCCAGGGGCATCCCTTCGCGATGGTGCGCCCCGAAATCGCCCGCAATCCGGAAAAGCGCACCGTCGACCTGCTGTTCGACGTCAGCGAGGGCCCGCGGGTATATGTCGAACGCATCGACATCAACGGCAACACCATTACCGAGGACAAGGTCATCCGGCGCAACCTGCCGATGGCCGAGGGCGATCCGTACACCCCGAGCGAGCGCAAATACGCCAAGGCTATGCTACAGGATCTGGGATATTTCAGTTCGGTTTCGATCGACCAGAGCCCCGGTTCGGCACCGGACAAGATAAACGTGGCCGCCAACCTGGTCGAAAAGCCGACCGGGGAGTTCTCACTGGGTGGCGGCTATTCGACCGACGTGGGTATCCTGGGCAATATCGGGCTGAAGCAGCATAACCTGCTGGGGTCGGGCGTTGATGCTGGAATTTCCGGCACCATGGCGTATTACCAGCGGCAGGCCGATATTTCGGTCAGTGACCCCTACTTCCTGAATCGTAACATGGTGGCGGGTGTCGATATCTTCGCCATCCAGAACAACTACCAGACCTATCAGAACTATTCGGAAGGGCGGTACGGCATCTCGTTCCGCATGGGGTACTCGTACAACAACCACCTGTCGCAGTCGTTCAGCTATTCGCTGACGGATCGTGACATCGACAATGCGTACAGCGATGCGTCGTGGTACGTGCTGAAGCAGACGGGCTGGTCGCTGCTGTCGCAGCTCAGCACTACGCTGACCTATGACACGCGTGACAACCGCATGAATCCGCACAGCGGCTATGTGGTCCGTCTGGCGGGTGATTTCGCCGGTATCGGTGGAAACGAGCGTTATCTGCGCGGCAAGCTCGATGCCGCCTATTACATTCCGCTGGACGACCTGATGGGCAACCACGACTGGACGGTCGCGCTGACCGCCGGAGCGGGTGACATCGTGAACTGGGGCGGCGGCCGCAGCGACATCATCGACAACTTCTACCTGGGCGGCAGCACGCTGCGCGGCTTCATGGATGGCGGCGCCGGCCCCCGTACCATGGGCATCCCCGCTTATACGTGGCAGGGTGTCACCTACCCGATGCATTCGCAGGAGGACTTCCTGGGCGGCCGCTTCATGTATACCGGTTCGGCCACCGTCAATTTCCCGATGCCGCTGGCGGCGGATATGGGCATCAAGGGCCGCTATTTCGTCGATATGGGCGGCCTGGACGGGCTGCGTATCCCGCGGCGCTATACCGCCTATCCGCAGGATATGCCCTATTATACGCCGGTCTATAGCGACACGATCAAGCCGCGTGTCAGCACGGGCGTGGGCTTTTCGTGGAAGAGCCCATTCGGCCTGATCAATATCGACCTTGGTATTCCGGTCCTGAAGGAAAAACATGACCGGACCCAATTGTTCCGCTTTGGCTTCGGCCAGCAATTCTGAGGTGACAATGCTTCGTTCTCGTGGCGTATCCGCCCTGGTCGCGGCCGTCGTGATGTCCTGCGCCGGCCTGCCGTCCACCGCAGCCCTGGCCCAGGGGGCAGCGGCATCCGGTGGAAATGCCGGCTGGTTCGTGCCCAAGTCCGCGCAACCTGCCGCCGGAACGGCCGCCCCGCGCGGGCCCGCGCGTACCGCTCCGGTGCCGCTGCCCGCCGCCCCCGCCGACAGTGACGACGCCCAGTCCCAGACGCCGCCGGTCCTGCCGATGCCGCCGGTTCCCGCCTCGCCGGACATTCCGCGCGGCGTGGCCCCGCCGGTGCCGGTCATCGGCGTCATCAGCGTGCCCGACGTGATGCGCCTGTCCAGTGCCGCGCAGCAGGCCGAGCGCGTCCTGGGCGCCCGGCGCGACGAGCTGGCCCGCGACGCGCAGAAGGAACAGGGCGGCTGGCGCGACGAGCAGCAGAAGCTGCAGGCCCAGGCCAAGAACATGGCGTCGGACCAGATCCAGTTGCGTGAGCGTCGCCTGCAGGAACGCGTGATCGCCGCCCAGCGCGATTTCCGCAACCGCAACCGGATCATCCAGGAAGCGGCGCAGGTCTCGCTGAACCAGATCGAGCGCGAACTGGTCCAGATCCTTCGCCAGGTCGCCGGAAGCCGCGGCATGAACCTTGTGCTGCATCGCGAGCAGGTCGCGCTCAGCCAGGACGGACTGGACATCACGCAGCAGGTTGCCGACCAGTTGAACAAGGTCCTGCCGACCGTGTTCATCCCGGCGGCGAATGTCGATCCCGAGGAACTGGCGAAGTCCGGCACGATGCCGACGACGGCCGATGCCGGCCGGCAGGCGGCGCCTGCCCCGACACCCGCGCCGGTCGCGGCGACGGCCCGGCACTGACGGGCGCCAGCGCAATGGAAAGGCAGGACGCGGCCCTGCCGGGGGACCGGCGGTTCTTCGAGCGGAACGGCCCGTTCTCGCTCCGGGCACTGGCGGAATGCGCCGGGGCCAGGGTCGAAGGCGGGGATGAGGCAGACGACGCCCCCCGCTATGTCGGGATCGCGCCGCTGCAGTCGGCCGGCCCGCAAGAGGTCAGCTTCCTCGACAACCGGCGCTATGCGCCGCTGCTGGAACAGACGCGGGCGGGCGTGGTGATCCTTGCCCCCGCCTTCGTCGACCGTCTGCCCAAGGGTACGGTGGGGCTGGTGTGTTCGACGCCCTATCTGGCGTGGGCGCGCGTGGCTGGCCTGTTCCACCCGGTCCCGGCCGCGATCCCGGGTATCCATCCCACCGCCATCGTCGGCGCCGGCGCCGACATCGATCCGTCGGCGCAGATCGGTCCATTCGTGACCATCGGCGCGGGCGCGCAGGTGGGGGCGGGCAGCCGGATCGACGCCTATGCGCTGATCGGAGACGGGGTGCGGATCGGCGCGCATTGCCGGATCGGCAGCCACGCCAGCGTGTCGCATGCGCTGCTGGGCGACCGGGTCACGCTGCTGTCCGGCGCGCGGATCGGCCAGGAAGGGTTCGGCTTCGCGGTAGGGCCCGACGGGTTCGAGACCGTGCCGCAGTTGGGCCGCGTGGTGCTGGAAGACGGGGTGGAGGTCGGAGCGAATTCGACCATCGATCGCGGTTCGTCCCAGGACACCGTCATCGGCGCGGGCTCACGCCTCGACAACCTGGTGCAGATTGGCCATAATGCCCGCCTCGGGCGGTGTTGTATCGTCGTTTCCCAGGCCGGTATTTCAGGTTCGACGGAACTGGGCGATTTTGTCACCATCGCCGCCCAGGCCGGTCTGATCGGTCATATTCGTGTTGGCACCAAGGCCCGTATCGGTGCGCAATGCGGCGTGATGTCGGATGTGGAAGCAGGGGCCGATGTTATCGGTAGCCCTGCGATGCCGTTTCGGGAATTTTTCCGGAACGTGGCCGTGTTGCGGCGCCTGGCCAAAAAGGCGACGCAAAATGGAGGGGGCGAGACCTGAGGCTGCTGGCCTCCGAACAAGGCCCCCGGAATTCAACCGGGACAGGCGGGCGACGGTCGCAAGGATGACGTGTCCCGCTATCCCGAGCAAGATGGTCGGACGACGTGGATAAAGAAGTAGAGGTTCCCCCGGCGGGCGATAGCCCGACCTGCATCGAAGCGATCGACGTGATGCGGATCATGGAAGCGATACCCCATCGCTATCCGTTCCTGCTGATCGACCGGATGGTCGATATCGTGCTGGGGTCCTCGGCGGTCGGCATCAAGAACGTGACCGCCAGCGAACCGCATTTCCAGGGGCATTTTCCGGCCCGCCCCGTCATGCCGGGCGTCCTGATCATCGAGGCGATGGCGCAGACGGCCGCAACCCTGGTGGTGCTGACCCTTGGCCCGGCGTTCGAGGGCAAGCTGGTCTATTTCATGACGATCGACGGGGCGAAGTTCCGCCGGCCGGTCGGACCGGGCGACCAGTTGCGTATCCATGTCGAAAAGGAACGCAGCCGCGCCAACGTATGGAAATTCAAG
Organism: Gluconacetobacter diazotrophicus PA1 5; assembly: GCF_000067045.1. NCBI lineage: Bacteria > Pseudomonadati > Pseudomonadota > Alphaproteobacteria > Acetobacterales > Acetobacteraceae > Gluconacetobacter > Gluconacetobacter diazotrophicus. The sequence continues at coordinate 2,194,155 of NC_010125.1, read as the reverse complement.
GGTATCGCGCGCGTTGACGGCGTGTCGGTGGCCGAAGCCACGTTCAGCGCGATGATCATGGGCTAGCATCCTGCCCCGTTGGGGATCGGATGCTGCTGGGAGAGAGAATGTTGACCGATTTGGCAGGATTGGACGCCGAAACCAGGGCCGCCGAGATTCATCCTTCCTCGATCGTGGCGAGCGGGGCGCGGATCGGTCATGGGGTTCGGATCGGCCCGTGGTGTTCCATCGGTCCCGACGTGACGATCGAGGACGGGGTCCATCTGATCGCCAACGTGATCATCGACGGTCATACCCACATCGGTCCCGGGGTCGTCTGCTTTCCGTTCACCACCATCGGAATGGCGCCGCAGGACCTGAAATATCGTGGCGAACCCACGCGCTGCACCATCGGTGCGCGCACGGTCATCCGCGAAAACGTCACGATCCACCGTGGCACCGCGACGGGCAGCGGGGTCACCCGGGTCGGTGACGACTGCCTGATCATGGCCAATTCCCATGTGGCGCACGACTGCACCCTGGGGAACGGGGTCATCATCGTGAACAATGTGGTCATGGGCGGCCATGTGACGATCGGCGATCATGCGCGGATCATGGGTGCGGCGGCGCTGCACCAGTTCGTCCGTATCGGACGGGCGGCCCTGGTCGGCGGCGTCTGCGGAGTGGAAGCCGACGTCATTCCCTATGGCAGCGTGCTGGGCAACCGCGCGCGGTTGGTGGGGCTGCACTGGATCTGGCTGAAGCGCAACGGCGTGCAGCCGGATGAACTGCATCTTCTGCGCCGTGCGTTCCGCGCCCTCTACCCCCGGGCGATGGACGAGGAATCGACGGCCTTCAGCCGTCGCCTCGCAAGCGTGCGGGCGGATTACGGCAGCGACCCGAAGGTGGCCGAGATCCTGGCCTTCATCGAGGCCCCCAGCCATCGCGGCCTGGTGCGGGTAGCCGGCGGGGGAGCGGCCTCGATCGAATCAGACGGCGTCTGAGTGTCCGGTCGGAAGAACGGGCCGGCGCTGTCGGGCGAGTGCGTGGGAATCCTGGCCGGCGGCGGGCCGCTGCCGGGACAGGTCGCCCGGGCGGCCGTGGCCATGGGCCTGCGCGTGTTCATCGTCGGTTTCCAGGATTTCGCCGAACCCGCCATCATCGAGCCCTGGCCGCACCGCTATATCCGTCTGGCGGCGGCGGGCGAAATCCTGTCCTGCCTGCGCGCGGAACAATGCCGGGACCTTGTCCTGATCGGACCGGTGCGCCGGCCTTCGTTTTCCGACCTGCGTCCCGATGCGACGGGGGCCCGGATCATGGCGCGCATCGGGCGCGCGCTGTTTTCGGGCGATGACGGCCTGCTGGCGGCGATCGTCCGCGTGTTGGCCGAGGAAGGATTCACCATTCACGGTGCCCATGAATTCCTCTCCGGTTCGGTCGGACGGCGCGGGGTGCTGGGGCGCGTCCAGCCCGATGCCCAGGCGCAGGCCGATATCGGGCGCGGCCGTGCGGTCGTCGATGCCATCGGGCGGCTGGATATCGGCCAGGGCTGCGTGGTGCAGGACGGGCTGGTCCTGGCGGTCGAGGCGATGGAAGGCACCGACCGGATGCTACTGCGTGCGGGGGAATGCCGGCAACCGGGACGCCCGGGCGGGGTTCTGGTCAAGATGCTCAAACCCGGGCAGGATCGCCGGGCGGATCTTCCGACCATCGGGCCGGATACCGTGCGGCGCGCGGCCCAGGCCGGGCTGCGCGGCATCGCCTTCCAGGCCGGTGCCACCCTGTTGACCGATCCGGACGGCTGCGTCGCGGCCGCGAATGAAGCCGGCCTGTTCCTGGCCGGGATCGAATAGGAGAGAAAGATGGGATCGTATCTGCACACGATGGTTCGCGTCCGCAATCTCGACGCCAGCATTGCCTTCTATAAATTGCTGGGCATGCACGAATTGCGCCGGCGCGAGGTGCCCGAAGGCAAATACACCCTTGTCTTCATCGGCTATGCCGACAACGCGGCCGGCCAGGCGGAAATCGAACTGACCTATAACTGGGGCCAGGATGACGGGTACGAGGTCGGGACCGGATTCGGTCATTTCGCCGTAGGCGTGCCCGACGTGGCGGCGGTGGCCGAGGCCGTGCGCGCGGGCGGCGGCAAGGTGACGCGCGAGGCCGGGCCCGTGAAATTCGGCACCACGATCATCGCCTTCGTGGAAGACCCGGACGGGTACAAGATCGAATTGATCCAGCGCCCGTAGGCGCCCGGTCATTTTTTGGGCTGTCCAAGCGCCTTCAGCCGGCTTACGGCCTGCTCGATGGACTGGATGATCTGTTCGGCGGCGGCGCGGACCTGCGGGTCGGCATGCAGGGTCAGCCCGTCGGCCGACAGCATCGCGGGCGACAGCAGGCCGCGCACGTCATGCAGGGTCGCGGCGACCCGGCGGGTCTTTTCGTCCGATTCGGGGCCTGTCATGGCTCTTCTTCTCTTGCACGTTGACGTGCCGGGCAACGGGACGTATAAGCCGCGACGAAATTAGCGTTGTCAATTGGGGAGTGCCGTCGTGAAGCGCACGTATCAACCGTCCAAGCTGGTCCGCAAGCGCCGTCACGGCTTTCGCGCCCGTATGGAAACCGTCGGCGGCCGCAAGGTGATCGCGAACCGCCGCGCCAAGGGCCGCAAGCGCCTTTCCGCCTGATCATCAGGCCTGTCGTGTCCCCGGGCCAGTCCCGGGGCGCCGAGTTTCCAGGGGGCTGCTGATAGTGGCCGACCGCGCCCATCGTCTCAAGAAACGCGCAGAGTTCCTGAAGGTCGCATCCAGGGGGCGGAAAGTGCCGTCGCCTGGCCTTGTGCTGCAGGCCCTGGGGCGGGACGACTCCGATCCGGCCAGGATCGGCTTTACCGTGACAAAGAAGGTCGGAAACGCCGTCGTCCGCAACCGGACGCGCCGCCGCCTGCGTGAAGCGGTGCGCGTCGTGGAACGCGAGGAGCCGCTGAACGGGGTCGATCTGGTCCTGATCGGGCGCGACGGAACGCGCGGACGCACCTTCGCCGCCCTGGTGGGCGACCTGCGCCGTACCCTGCGCAAGGCGGGCGTGCGGGGAGCGGAGTGAGTGCAGTTCTGGCTTGGCTCTTGATCGGCGCGATTCGCGTCTATCAATGGGTCTTGAGCCCCGTCCTGGGACCGAATTGCCGATTCGTGCCCTCCTGCAGCAATTACGCGGTGGAAGCGGTGCGCCGTCACGGTCCGTTTCGCGGCGCGATTCTGGCCGCATGGCGGATCTTGCGTTGCAATCCGTGGAATATCGGCGGATACGATCCCGTGCCTTCGCGGGAGCGCGCGCGCCGTTCCTGCTGTTCTTCCCATAGATAACGAGAGTCTGGCTGGTCGCTGATGGATACCAAGCGTTTTATCGTGGCGACGCTGTTGTCCGCCATGGTCCTGGTTGGCTTCGAATATTTCATGCCGAAGCAGGGCCCATCACGAGGTCGCACAGCAGGCCGCCCAGACCAGTCGCCAGACACCGCCCACCGACGCCGCTCGCGCGCCGGCCCCCGTCGCGGGTGCCAGTTCCCAGCCCGTATCCACGCCCGCGCCGCAGGCCGAGACGCGGCTTGCGATCGACGCGCCCAAGGTGGCCGGATCGATCGACCTGCTGGGCGCGCGGCTGGATGACATGGTGCTGCGCGACTATCACGAGACGGTCGCCAAGGGCAGCCCGCAGGTCCGCATCCTGGAACCCGGCCACGACCAGCAGCCCAATTACGTCGAAATCGGCTGGATGAACCTGCCCGGCGGCCAGGTACGCGTGCCCGACGCCACCACGGTATGGAGCGCGGACGCGCCCAAGCTGACTTCCGACCGGCCGGTCACGCTGTCCTGGGACAACGGCGCGGGCGTCACGTTCCAGATCGTGGTGTCGATCGACGCCCATTACATGTTCGGAATCGAGCAGCGGATCGTGAACCGCTCCGCGCAGCCGGTGTCGCTCTACCCCTATGCCCGCGTCGACCGGGCCTATACGCCGACGGAAACCGGCGGCTACCTGGTGCATGAGGGGCCGATTTCCGTCATCGACGGCCGGCTGGACGAAAGTTCGTACAAAAGCCTGCGCACCGGCGCCACGCCGCCGGGCAACCTGTCCTGGACCAAGGGCGGACAGGGCGGATGGGCCGGGATCACCGACAAATACTGGCTGACCGCCGTCATTCCGCAGCAGGGCACGGCGGTGACCGGCAGCTATGGCTATCAGGCCAATGGCGGGGCAGGGGTCTATCAGGTCGGCTTCATCGCCCAGGCCGCCACCGTGGTTGCTCCGGGGACCACGGGCGCGACCGTCAGCCACGTCTTCGCGGGCGCCAAGGAAGTGAACCTGCTGGAACAGTACCAGTCCAGCCTGCACATTCCCGATTTCTGGAAGGCCGTCGATTTCGGCTGGTTCGCCTTCCTGACCCGTCCGATCTTCTACGTGCTGGATTGGCTGAACACGCTGCTGGGCAATTTCGGTCTGGCGCTGATGGCGTTCACCCTGCTGGTCAAGGCGCTGTTCTTCCCGCTGGCGACGCGCCAGTTCCGCTCGATGGCCAAGATGCGGCAATTGCAGCCCAAGGTTCAGGAACTGCGCGAGCGGTACAAGAGCGACCAGATGGCGCTGAACCAGAACATGATGGCGCTGTACAAGGCCGAGGGCGTGAACCCGGCTGCCGGGTGCCTGCCGATGGTGGTGCAGATCCCGGTGTTCTGGAGCCTGTACAAGGACTTGTATATCACCATCGAAATGCGCCACGCGCCCTTCTTCGGCTGGATTCACGACCTGTCCGCGCCGGACCTGACCAACCTGTTCAACCTGTTCGGGCTGATCCCGTGGGACCCGAACGTGCTGTCGCCGTACCTGCAGTTGGGCGTGTGGCCGATCCTGTTCGGGGCCACGATGTTCCTGCAGCAGAAGCTGAACCCGGCGCCGACGGACCCGGCGCAGCAGCGCATGTTCCAGATGATGCCGGTGCTGTTCACCTTCTTCATGGCGCGGCAGCCCGCCGGTCTGGTGATCTATTATTGCTGGAACAACCTGCTGACGGTCGCGCAGCAGATGGTGATCCAGCGTCGCATGAAATCCGCCGTCGACAAGGTCGGTGCGATCCCGGCCGCCGCCGGGCGCAAGTGAGCGGCAGGGCCTGATGTCCGACTTCAACGCCACCCCCCGCACCCCGGACGAGGAAGAACGGCTGCTCGAAGCCGGCCGCCTGCTGTTTGCCGGTCCGTGTGATTTCTTCTTCGGGGCGCAGAAGCTGGAGCAGCTTCCGCCCCCCGGTGCGCCGGAAATCGCGTTCGCCGGACGGTCGAATGTCGGGAAATCCAGCCTGATCAACGCCCTGACCGGACGCCGCGCACTGGCGCGCGCATCGTCGGAACCGGGGCGGACCAAGCAGCTGAATTTCTTCGACCTGGGGGGGCGGCTGACCCTGGTGGACATGCCGGGCTACGGCTACGCCCGCGCCGCGAAGGATGTGAAGGAAGACTGGCAGGGCATGATGTTCGCCTATCTGCGCGGACGTCCGACCCTGCAGCGCGTGATCCTGCTGCTGGATTCGCGGATCGAACTCAAGGCGTCGGACCGCGAGATCATGACGCTGCTGGACCGTGCGGCCGTGACGTTCCAGATCGTGCTGACGAAGTGCGACGCGCCGCGCCCCGGCGCGCTGGAAGCCAAGCGCAGCCAGGCGGCCGACCTGGCCCGGCAGCATCCGGCCGCCTATCCCGGAACCTTCGCCACCAGCAGCGACACTGGGCTGGGCATCCCCGAACTGCGCGCCGAACTGGCGGCCCTGGCCCTGCCCCAAGCGGGCTGAACCGGTTCCCATCATGACCAAGACGACAGGGCACGACCCGATGAGCGAATCCCAGAGCGAATTCCCAGGCGGCGGCACGACCGGCGATATCGTGCGGACGATGCAGGAAGCGCAGGAACGGGCCGCCGTCCTGGCCCAGGCGCTGCCGTTCCTGCGTCGCTATGCCGGGGATACGATCGTGGTCAAATATGGCGGCCACGCCATGGTGGACGATTCGCTGTCCAACGCGTTCGGGCACGACATCGCGCTGCTGAAGCTGGTGGGGGTCAATCCCGTCATCGTTCATGGCGGCGGCCCGCAGATCAGCGCCATGCTGACCCGGTTGCAGATCCCCTCGACCTTCGTGGACGGGCTGCGGGTCACCGATGCCGCCATGGTCGACGTGATCGAAATGGTCCTGGCGGGGAAGGTGAACAAGCAGGTCGCCGGCCTGATCAACCAGGCCGGCGCGCTGGCGGTCGGGATTTCCGGCAAGGATGGCGGGCTGATCACCGCGCGGCGCCTGCAGCGCACCACCCGCGATGCCAGCGGCCAGGAGCGGGCGCTGGACCTGGGCTTCGTCGGCGAACCCACGCATATCGATCCGCGCGTGCTCTACGCCCTGTCCGGATCGGGCCTGATCCCCGTCGTGGCCCCCGTGGGCATCGGCGAGGCCGGTGAGACGTACAATATCAATGCCGATACCGCCGCCGGCGCGATCGCGGGCGCGGTGCATGCCACGCGGCTGCTGATGCTGACCGACGTGCCCGGCGTGCTGGACGAGACCGGCGCGCTGATCCCCGAACTGACGGCCGAGGAAGCCCGGCGCGGCATTGCCAGCGGCATGATCAGCGGCGGCATGATCCCCAAGGTGGAAACCTGCCTGGAGGCCGTGCGCAGCGGCGCCAGGGCGGCGGTGATCCTGGACGGCCGGGTGCCCCATGCCTGCCTGCTGGAACTGTTCACCGAGGCCGGTCCCGGAACGCTGATCCGCGGCGAATAGGGACCGCGCGACGCCACGGGGGCGAGATGCGTTGACAGGCCGGGGCCTTCCTTCGCATGGTCCCGCGACATGAAGACGGAATGCGATGGGCCGCCATGGCCATCGCCGAGACAGGATTGCAGGACCATGAACGACGAGCACGCCCTCCGGACCCATATCGAGGCAGCATGGGAGCGGCGCGACACGCTGTCCTCTGCCACGAAAGGCGCGGACCGCGAGGCCGTCGAGCATGCGCTGGCCGGGCTGGATTCGGGCGCGCTGCGCGTTGCCACGCCCACCGATGCCGGGTGGGTCGTCAATGAGTGGCTGAAGAAGGCGGTGCTGCTGTCCTTCCGCCTGAACGACAGCCACGTGATGCCTGCCGCACCGGCGCCGTTCTTCGACAAGGTGCCGCTGAAGTTCCAGGGTTGGGACGAGGCACAGTTCGGCCAGGCGGCCTTCCGCGCCGTTCCGGGCGCCATCGTCCGGCGGTCGGCCTATATCGCGCCCGGCGTGGTGCTGATGCCCAGCTTCGTCAATGCCGGCGCCCGCGTCGAAAGCGGCACGATGGTCGATACCTGGGTCACGATCGGAAGCTGCGCGCAGATCGGCCGCAACTGCCATATCAGCGGCGGCGTCGGCATCGGCGGCGTGCTGGAACCGTTGCAGGCCGCGCCGGTCATCATCGAGGATGACTGCTTCATCGGCGCGCGCTCGGAAGTCGCCGAGGGCGTGATCGTCGAGCGCGGCAGCGTGCTGTCGATGGGCGTGTTCCTGAGCGCGTCGACCAAGATCGTCGACCGCACGACGGGCGAGGTCTTCGTCGGCCGCGTGCCGGCCTATTCGGTCGTGGTGCCGGGCACGCTGCCGCCGCGCACGCCGCATGCCGCCGACGGCACGCCGCTGCCCGCGCTGGCCTGCGCCGTGATCGTGAAGCGCGTCGACGAACGCACCCGCTCCAAGACCTCGATCAACGAATTGCTGCGCGATTGACTGGTGCCCTGACCCCGGCATCCACCCCCGCGCTCACCCTGGCGCGGGACCTGATCCGCGCGCCGTCGGTCACGCCGGACGATGGCGGCGCGATCGGGGTGCTGACGGCTGCCCTGCGCGGGCTGGGGTTCGACGTCACCGACCTACCGTTTGGCGAGGGACCTGCCCGTACCCCGAACCTGTTCGCGCGGCTGGGCCGGTCGGGGCCGCATCTCTGCTTCGCCGGACATACCGACGTGGTGCCGCCCGGCGATGGCGGCTGGACCTCGGGCCCGTTCGAGGCCGCGCTGCGGGACGGCTGCCTGTACGGGCGCGGCGCATGCGACATGAAGGGCGGGATCGCCGCCTTCGTCGGCGCCGTGGCACGGATACTGGAATCGGGCCGGACGCTGCGGGGTTCGGTCAGCCTGCTGATTACCGGCGACGAGGAAGGACCGGCCACCTTCGGCACCGTCAAGGTGCTGGAATGGATGGCGGCGCACGGGCAGGTTCCCGATTTCTGCGTGGTGGGCGAACCGACCAATCCCGACCATCTGGGCGATGTCATCAAGATCGGGCGTCGCGGCAGCCTGAATGCCCGGATCGTCGTGCCGGGAATCCAGGGTCACGTGGCCTATCCCCATCGGGCCGACAATCCGGTCCATCGCCTGCTGGCCATCCTGTCGGACCTGACGGCCCGCCCGCTGGACCAGGGAACGGAGTGGTTCGAACCGTCCAGCCTGCAGGTCACCACGGTCGATGTCGGCAACGAGGCGACCAATGTCATTCCCGGCCGGGCCACGGCACGGCTGAACATCCGCTTCAACGACCTGCATACCGGCCAGGGCCTGGCCGACTGGATCCGCGGCGTCGCGCATGTCCACGCCCCGGGGGCGGAGGTCACGGTCCAGATCAGCGGTGAAGCCTTCCGTACCGAACCCACGCCGGAGCTGGACATGCTGGCCGCGTCCATCCAGGCGGTGACGGGGCGGGCGCCGCGGCTGGATACCGGGGGCGGCACGTCCGATGCACGGTTCATCAGCCGCTATTGCCCGGTTGCCGAATTCGGCCTGGTCGGGGCCAGCATGCACAAGGTGGACGAGCACGTGCCCGTTGCCGACCTTCTCGCGCTGACCGACATCTATGCGGCGTTTCTTGAAAGGCTGATGGGATGATGCAGGGACGCGGCGTGCCGCAGGGACCGTTGCCGAACAGCGCCGGCGGTATCTTTCGCGGCATGATGCTGCTGGGCCGTGGCCGGCGCGAGGGGCTGAACTGTTTCGGTGCGACCCAGGATTCGGTGTTGACCGCGCTGGCCCCGCGCGTGGCGCTGTGGCTGGTCGGTGCGTTGCTGACCCTGGTCCAGGCCCCCACGGGACTGAGCGGGACCAAGATCCTGTTCTCGCTCTGCCTGGTCCTGACGCCGATCATCGTGACCCATCAGTTGGCACGCCTGTGGGGGCGCGAGGCCCTGTGGCCCCGCTACATGACCGCGGCGCTGTGGTGCGACTGGCTGGTGCTGTTCGTCATGCTGATCGCCGTGGCCGTGGTGGCGATGGTCCTGCCGGCCGGTCTCAATGCCGTGCGTTCCGCGCTGATCCTGAACGGGATCGTCTTCGCCTATAACCTGTGGCTGACCTGGTTCATCGCACGGGTGGGGCTGGCGCTTGGCGTGTGGCGGGCGATTCTGGTCGTTCTGGCGGTCGCGGCGGCGATCCTGGTCCTGGGCGAGGCGGCGGCGGTGCTGCCGCCCCATTATGCGCCCTGGCAGGATTTCCTGGCCCTGCCATCGGCGCACGCTCCGCAGTAAGGGGACTTAGAACGGATCGGGGTCGTAGCCCACCCCCGTCAGGTACAACCCGTCCGGGGGGGCTGTCGGGCCCGCCGCCCGCCGGTCGCAGGCGGCCAGTGCCGCCGCCACCCGGTCGGGCGCCCACAGTCCTTCCCCCACCAGCTTCAATGTGCCGACCATGTTGCGCACCTGGTGATGCAGGAACGACCGGGCCTCGGCCTCGATCACGATTTCCTCGCCCTGGCGGACGACGCCCAGCCGGTCCAGCGTCCGCAGCGGGCTCCTGGCCTGGCATGCGCTGGCGCGGAACGAAGTGAAATCATGCCGTCCCAGCAGAAGGCGGGCGGCCCGCGCCATGGCCGCTTCGTCCAGGGTGCGCTTGACCAGCCAGACCCGTCCGTCATCCAGGGTCGGCCGGCTGCGGCGGTTCAGGATCCGATAGCGATAGGACCGGCGGATGGCGGAAAACCGCGCGCTCCATTCGGTATCGACCGGACAGGCCCGCAGCACCGCCACCGGATAAGGCTTCATGTGGAAATTCAGCGCATCGCGCACGGTCGAATCGTTCAGGCGCACGTCGCCGGGAAAATCCAGGTGCGCCGCCTGGCCGGTGGCATGCACGCCGGCATCGGTGCGCCCGGCGGTAATGCTGGGCACGACGCGTCCGGACGCCAGCCGGCTCGCTGCTTCCTCCAGTACCTGCTGGACCGACAGGCCGGTGATCTGGCGCTGCCAGCCGACGAAGGGGCGTCCGTCATATTCGATGCGTACGGCCCAGCGCTGGAGCGACGGCGCGGTCACGATCCCAGCCGCGTGCCGACGGGGACCGGCTGGCCGCGCAGGAAGGCGTCGGCCTCCATCATGCCGCGTCCCGGGCGCTGGATGCGGGTCAGGCGCAGGGTCCCCTGGCCGCAGGCGACCGTCAGCCGGTCGTCCAGCACCGTGCCGGGTACCGCGTCCCGCGGCCCGTCGATCGGGGTCGCGGCGCCGATCTTCAGGACCGTGCCGTCCAGCGTGGTGAAGGTGCCCGGCCAGGGCGTCAGGGCGCGGACCTGCCGGTCGATATCCACGGCATCGCGGGTCCAGTCGATGCGTCCGTCCTCGCGGGTCAGGCGGGCGGCATAGGTCGCGCCCTCGGCGGGCTGGGGAATCGCGGCGGTCTCCGAATTCGCCAGGGCCGCCACGATCAGCCGGCCCCCCATGGCCGCCAGGTCGTCATGCAGCGTGCTGGCGGTGGTTGCCGGCGTCAGGGCGACGCGGCCGGTCAGCAGCATCGCGCCGGTATCCAGCCCTTCGTCCATCTGCATGATGGTCACGCCGCTCTCGTCGTCGCCGGCCAGGATCGCGGCCTGGATCGGCGCGGCCCCCCGCCAGCGGGGCAGCAGGCTGGCATGGACGTTCAGGCGAGCCCCGGCGCGGGGCGTCAGCATCGCGCCGGGCAGGATCAGCCCGTAGGCCGCGACCACCGCCGCATCCAGGTCCAGCGCGCGGAAGAACGCATGTTCGTCGTGATTGGCGCGCAGCCGGGTGGGCACGCGCACCGGAATGCCCAGCGCCTCGGCCGCCAGGTGGACGGGCTGGGGACGCACCGCCTGGCCGCGCCCGGCGGGACGGGGCGGCTGGCTGTAGACCACGGCGATCTCGTGCCCCGCTTCGTGCAGGGCGTGCAGGGCGGGAACCGCGAAATCGGGTGTTCCCATGAAGGCCAGGCGCATGACGATCCGATCCTGTTTCCCGAGAATGATCAGCGCTGAAAAGACTCAGCGTTTCTGGCGCTGTTCCTTGGCCAGGCGCCGCATGATCATGTTGCGCTTCAGCGTCGAGAGGTGATCGACGAACAGGATGCCTTCCAGATGATCGATCTCATGCTGGATGCAGGTGGCCAGCAGGCCGTCGGCCTCCAGTTCCTCCTCTGTGCCGTCCAGGGTGCGGTAGCGCACGCGGACACGGTCGGGGCGGATCACCTCGGCATATTGGTTGGGCAGGGACAGGCACCCTTCCTCGCGCGAGGCCAGGCTGTCCGATTCCGCGATCACGTCCGGGTTGATCAGGATCAGCGGCTGGCGCTCGCCTTCCTCGCCCAAATCCACGATGGCAAATCGCAGGCCCATCCCGACCTGCGGGGCCGCCAGGCCGATCCCCGGGGCCTGGTACATGGCGGCGAACATGCGCGGCAGGGCATCGCGCACGCCCGCCGCATCCTCGGGCCGGACGGGGCGCGCCTTCTGCCGCAGGATGGCCTGCGGCGCGACCAGGATGGGCATGGGAATGGCGGCGGCGATGGCGTCACGGTCGATCATGCAGGGCGATGTAGCGACACCGGCCCCGCCGCGCCAGAGGGAACCCGCCCAGCAGCGTGGAAAACCCGGAAGAATTGGATGAAAATCATGAGTTCTTCGTGCCCACAAAATCCACCGGCACAGCTAAGAGCAGCCGTGGTTTCCCTACCGATTTGCCGATGGTAGGCTGAGAACGCGCCGAGCAAGCTCGACACCATGGCCGTGGTTTCCCTACCGATTTGCCGATGGTAGGCTGGCGACAACGACGTCCGGCCGGCGCTCGATGCCGTGGTTTCCCTACCGATTTGCCGATGGTAGGCTTGAGCGTTGATCCGGCCATCATGCGCGATCGCCGTGGTTTCCCTACCGATTTGCCGATGGTAGGCTGCCATATTGGGCCACAAGCTGCCTCCGCTCGCCGTGGTTTCCCTACCGATTTGCCGATGGTAGGCTAAGACCGTCGTTGCCGGTATCGAAATCTGCGCCGTGGTTTCCCTACCGATTTGCCGATGGTAGGCTTCTTCGTGTGGCCGAAGGCCGTTATCTTGCGCCGTGGTTTCCCTACCGATTTGCCGATGGTAGGCTCCAGTGCGCACGCGCAAGGTATCGGAATCGGCCGTGGTTTCCCTACCGATTTGCCGATGGTAGGCTCTTCCCCATGTCGTCCAGCGCGGTCTTCGAGCCGTGGTTTCCCTACCGATTTGCCGATGGTAGGCTATACCCGGTCGAAACCAAAGGTCATGCGATGCCGTGGTTTCCCTACCGATTTGCCGATGGTAGGCTGAACCCGCCGTCACGCAATTAACCGGCCAGGCCGTGGTTTCCCTACCGATTTGCCGATGGTAGGCTACCTTGCAGGGAAGTAATTGGAACTGTTGTGATTTCCGCGTTTTTTGACGCCGAAATCACAACAGCACCATCTGAGAAGGTCCGATTCGCTCGGTTTTTGGCGCAAGGCCCAGCATCAATTCCATCCGTCCGTATTGCCTGTCCGTGATTTGTAGTGTCCGAACGCTACCTTCCTTTGGAAGATTCGACCGCACCCGCCGAACATGCTTTTCCACAGCGTCCTGTCCTCGGCAGATGCGTGCGTAAACCGAAAATTGCAACATCAAGAAGCCGTCATCCTTGAGGAAATGGCGAAAGCGACTGGCGCGTCGTCGCTGCTCTTTGGTGCGAACCGGAAGGTCGAAAAATACGAGAAGCCACATGAACCGGATGTCCTCGGCTTTCATCGCGCACCGTCAATCCCGGGCTTTCAGAGTTGGAGTCGAGAGAAGCGCGGCACTGCCATGCTCGATGGCGCGCACCACGGACATGGCTACCGCTTCGGTTGCGGCCAGGACGGTCATTCGCTCGCGACCGATGGCCGCATTGTCATTGAGGATCGTCGACATTTGACGGCGATCCTCGATAGACAGCGTGTCCCCTACATGTTCCAAAGCCCGGTCATGCGCCATGCGGTCCACAAAGGGGCGGAACGGCTCGATCAGATCGTCGACGAGATTGAACGCATTGGTTTTCGATGCGTGATGTACCCCGAAAGCTGGGAGCAATCCCAGCGCCACGCATGCGCGTGCAATCGCGGCTCGCATGATCGCATAACCATAGTTAAGCAACGCATTACGACGATCATTCTCGTTTGCGCGTGTAAAATCCGAAAACAGGCTCGCCCAGTAAGCTCGGGCCGCCTGTGCTTCCACATTGCCCGGATCGCCGGAAGCGACCCGTCCAGCCATTGCTGCAATCGTTTGTCCTTGCGGCCGGCCGAGTTGGTCCAGTAGTGCAGCCTGATTACGTATCTTGGCGACGACCAATGTCTGCCACAGGCGCTTCTTCAATGGTTGGCTGATCGAGATCTGGGCATGTGCTATGTGCGCCTGGGCATGATGCTGGTGAAAAGGCAGCAGGATACCGGCAGGATGATGCCTGGCATCGGGCACGATCATGGCAACGCCATTTTCTGCAAGCGCAGAGAGAAGAGACCCGGTGATGCTCACTTGTCGCGTATCGAGGATAAGGCACGCGATGTCCTCCACCGCCAATGATACCTCGCCACCATCCTGAGCAACAACGAGCTGCCGATTCCGATGCGTCAACCGGGAGGGGTGGGAGATATGCACGCCTCGCCATGCCATGTGCGCACCTCTTTGCGGACAGGGGATTTTCTACCAAAGCGGTCCACTTGATACTTACTTATGGCCAGCAAGGTTTTTGTGCCAATTCCCGAATGTATCGACTTGGGATCATTATGTGCTGATATTGTTAGTGCCCCCGTGTTCCGATGAAGGCCCACGAAATATCCTTCGATCACTTCTCCACTCGGTCTTATGATCTCTATATTGGAGCGAGGATAAAGACTAAAGCGAAATTGATGCTCGGGACCGACTTCGGTCCATTCATCCTCATCCTTATTGGCAACTATCGACCGCATCGGTGGCTTTGGCCAAGCCTTCCGATTCATGATCTGATGTGGATAAACGGGCACCAGATACCATTCGTCCTTGCCCCTGCGGTTGGGCTTGCTAAACACGTCCGCCCGTACCATTTCTCCTCGACCGGCAGTGCCCCCGCGGACGGGAACGGCGGCCTTGATCGTGGTCGCCAGACGGATCTTGGTGATAATATCGCCGCGTGGCGAACGGGGTGGGGCGTCGGCGGGCCGGCCGGTTGCGATCCAGGAGCGTATAGCCTCCACGATGGCCTCATTGCGTTCGCCATCCTTAATCCGTTCAAGGTCGGCTTCCTTGAGGCTGGAAACGGCCTTCCGTTCAAAGACGATGGGCGTACATTCGCGCTCTTTCACCTGCCGGATTGTCGCGGCATGGCCCTCGCCACGCGCGCGGCGGCGTTCGGGGCGGGCAACGAATACTTCCGGATAGGTTGCCTCAACATCCGCACGAAAGCTTTCCCACGGCGGTTCGACACGTCGCAGTGGTCGGCCCAGTCCCTGCTGTTCCCATTCGTGAAAAGATTTGGTCAGCCGCTGGATCTCGGCTTCGTCAACTGCCGCCACTGTCAGCGCATCCAGCGCGTGATGGCGGTCATCATTGATGCGCTTGCCATCCTGTTTCTTGAGTGATTCCACCCCCCATGCCTGACGCAAAGCCGCCGTAAGAGCGCCGGGCCGGGTGAAGACGCGACGATTACCGCCCTTTTCCTGCCGCTCGCCAAAAGCATAAAGCAGTTTCACTGCTTCCGCGAACAGGCGTGCGGCATAGCGCGTGTCATTGAGATTGCGGCTGCGGAATTTCTCTTCAGCCTCTTTGGCGTTTTTCAGCAGATAATTGCGCTTCTTGAAGCCGCGCAGTTCCTTGTTGGTCTCGATCCGCTGTACAAAAGCGTTCCACGCATCGCCAGTCTGTCCGGAGAGCCATTCATAGGGCGTCGATCGCTTTTTTTGCTGGTTGGCACTGGCAAGACACAGCGTCTTGTTGTTGAAGCTGTCATCGCCGAAGCGGGACCAAGGCAGGATATGATCCACCTGGACGCTGTTGTCGGTGGCTGCTATCTGACGAATGTGGATAGCCTTGCCGGTATACAGGCATTTGCCTCCCTGTTCTTTCCATAGTCGGTAACGCAGCAATGTGTCGCCGTTCACATCTTCCAGATCAAGAAGATCATGGACCTCCCGACGTTCGCGCGCGCGCAGGGCGGTATTTTTTTCAATATGTTTTTCAATTTCCCGTCGCTTTTCGATACTGTTGCCGACATCGCGGGCAAGTTCGACATGGATCGAACCGGGCAAGCCCCAGTGATTACGCATCGCCCAGATCTGCTTGAGCCCTTCGATCAGGGCTTTGCGGGCGATAGGGTTGGCAATGCTTTCCCCGATTTCCGTGACCAGTGCGTTGAACTGGGTCTTTGCGACGATCTGACCGTGATGGGAAAGGCGGGAGGCAGCATGGTCATAGCCGGCCATCGTGCAAGCTTCGTCATAGCGTCGGCCTTGTTCGAGATGGGGCAGCAGGTTGCGCGCCGCTTTCGTCGAAATATGGGCAGCGCCCTTGAATTTCGCGAATACGCCAGCATCCAGCGCCGTCAGTAAAACGTCGAGGACCGCAAGCGTCAGACCGATCTCACGCAATTTCTCCGTTATTGTTTCGTTCGCCTCGAAGAAACTGAGTACCTGGACAATCGCGTCAAGCTGCTCCGGCCTCTCTTGCATGTCGGTCCAAAGCGCCTCGCCGAGAGCCTTGCGGAGGGTCGCGGTTCCCGTCATCGCCCCACCGGTCCGGGCAACGATATCGCGATCCTCATCCTCCGGCCTGATCGTGGTAAAACGTTGATTGTCCTCCAGACCGATCAGGGTCCGCACGCGCTTGATCGACAGCTTTGCAGTCTTGCCGAGATCGCGGGTAACGAGAGCGATTTCATCGACGGTCAACGGGCGTTCGCCATCGGGCGTCGTAATGCGCAGGTTGAGGAGCCGGGCCAGCAGGCGGAATCGCTCAAAGGACGGAGTCAATTTCGCTGCGCGCTTCTCCGTCCTTTCGAATGGGCAGAAACCTACCAGCCTTTCGCTGTCCTGCATCGGCCGCTGGTGGAAGGCACTGGCGGTGAACGCTTCTTCCAGTTCTGGCGAGGCGAAACCCTGTCCCAGCCGGCGCTGCGCGGCGAACAGGGCGTGGACCTCATGCTCCAGGTCGTCACGGGCAGTAGTGCGGTCATATTTGCCTTCGCGGTTGCGGCGGCGGCTGGCAAAATCAGGATCACGCGCAAACATTTCGCCGACCGTGCGGTAGCGCCCCAGCCGCTCGCGAGTGGCTTCCAGTGCGGTCAGCATCTTCTTGTCGTCGCTGCTGATGTTTGTCGCCTTGCGCTTGGCGGCGGATTTGAAGCCCCGCCTTTTGGCGATATGGCCAAGCACGACCGCGAACTCGACGGGTTTCAACGGTTTGTCGAGGCCGCGCGCGCGCAACTCCCATGGATCGTGGCCAGGGCGTTTCAACGCATCGCTGTCGGTCGAGGGAAGCAGCCCGGCGGCGTGGAGTAATCGCCTGATTGCGGCCATACGGTTGCGGCGGCGGCGGATTACCCGCCGTAGCAGTCGGTTGGAACGCCGAATCTGGTTGGTGGGCGTCCGTTCCTTGCTGGTTTCGGGAACATCGAAGCACCAACTCCCCATTCCTTCTATCACGCCTTTTCTTCCGAAGGCAGACGGCCGCCGCAGTACGGCCCAGCCGCATGAACCGATGCCCAAGTCGATCCCGAATGTCAGGCTTTCGTCGATCATATTTTCCCCCAAGCGATTTCAAGCCTCTTGACTTCTTCAAGTCAATAAGGTCATCTGTTCTTGGCAATTCGGTAGGGAAACCACGGTAACAGAATTACCGTAAGGTTTTTTCTGTGAAGGATCATCCCTCGCTTGGGCAACCAGGCGGGGGAAATTCCTCGTTCGGGCCAATCAGCCCTTCATTTCCATATTCGACCGTCCCGGCGTACAGCAAGTTTGTCCCGGACAAGAGTCAGATTGACCGCTCCCTTGCGGAAGCGGCATGGCGTCCCATATCATGACGCATGCGGGCGCCGGTGCCGGGCCCGCGTGATTGTCTCGCTCGGTTGAGGAGGCCTGTGTGTCGGGAAGACTTTTCGCATCCCCCATGTTTCTGGGGTTCGACCATCTGGAACAGATGCTGGAACGCGCATCCAAGGGAACGGCCGACGGCTATCCCCCTTATAATATAGAGCAGATCAGCCCCACGGCGCTGCGTATCACCCTGGCGGTGGCCGGGTTCGTGATGGAAGACCTGCAGATCACGCAGGAAGACAACCAACTGGTCATTCGCGGGCGGCAGACCGACGATTCCCAGGGACGCGTGTTCCTGCATCGGGGTATCGCCGCACGGCAGTTCCAGAAGGCGTTCGTCCTGGCGGAGGGGATCGAGGTCGGCAACGCGTGGCTGGACAACGGTTTGCTCCATATCGACCTGCTGCGCCCGCAACCCGAGGTCCGGGTCCGGCGGATCGAGATCACGCAGGGGCGCGCATCGGCCCCCCCGGCCGAAATCGACCTGCCCAAGGTCCGCGCCCAGCGCGTGGTGCGGGTTATCGAGGAAGACTAGCGGGCCGCCCACGTGCCGCCCGCGCCCCCATCGACATGGCCGTCCCGCCAGGGAGGGCCCAGTGGACCGGATGTCGCCGCATCATGGGACATCCCGGCCCGGAGGACCAGATCATGAGAATTACGACCCAGAACGGACGGGTGGTTCTTCAGGCGGACCAGACGTCGCTGCCCGCCGACGTGCATCATCTGACCGACACCCAGCTTCTGTCACTGGGTGTGTCGCGGATGGCCTATATCAAGGCGGTGGTGATCGAGGGGCAGGACGTCTTCGCCATCCATGCGGCGGACGGCACCCCGATGGCCCTGACCGAGGACGAGGCGACCGCCATCGAGGCGATCCTGCAGCACGAGATGGTGCCGGCCCTGGTGCATTGATGAAGCCCCCGGGAAGAAGTCCCCGGGGAAAGACGTGCCGGGGCGATCATGGATCGCCCCGGCTGGCCGGTCAGGCCGGGCTGGGGTCCAGCCAGCCGATATTGCCGTCCTGTCGGCGGTAGATGACGTTGATCTGGTCGCTGGTGCTGTTGCGGAACATCAGCAGGGTCGAGGCCGCCAGATCGAGGCGCATCACGGCCTCGCTGACGCTGAGTGTCGCGATTTCGGCGGCGCGCTCGGCGACGATGGTCGCGTACGGACCCGTGTCGTGCATCGCTTCACCCCGGACCCGCCCGTCGCTTTCCGCCGGGCGAAGGATGTAGCTGCGACCCACCTCGGGCGTCTTGCGACGGGGCAGGGTGCGGATATGGTCGTTCACCCGCTCGCGATAGCGGCGCAGGCGACGGGCGATATGTTCGGCCGCGTCGTCGAAGGCGCCATGGGCATCGGCGGCCTCGCCTTCACCCCGCAGGGTCAGGCCCCGCGCGGCATGAAGGTTGATATCGCAGGTAAAGAAGGATCGGGCGCGGCTGAAGGTGACCTGCGCATCCAGGGCACGGTCGAAGAATTTGTCGGCAAGACGATCGAGATGGGCCGTAACCCGGTGCTTCAAAGCGTCGGAGAGGTCGATCTGCTTGCCAGCGACACTGATCTGCATGTGACATCACCCCTTGCATGGAGGAGGAGCGTCCGAAACCGGACGATGCATGCCGGCGCTCCAAACTGCCGGTCATGGCGTCGGGATTCGGGCCTCAAGCTTCCGGTTTCAGGCCGATGAGGGCCTTGTCCCGTTTTCTCTGCGTCGAGTTGGGTATCCTCAGCGCATCCCGGTATTTGGCCACGGTTCGGCGAGAAATGTCTATTCCTTCCTTGCGTAACCGGGTCACGATTGCATCGTCGGACAGGATTTTTCTATCAGATTCCTGTGAAATCAAGGTCTTGATCCGATGGCGGATGGCCTCGGCGCTGTGGTCGGCGCCGCCCGCGCGGCCCGGGATCGCGGTGGTGAAGAAATATTTCAGCTCGAACAGGCCGCGCGGGGTGGCGATGTACTTGTTCGCCGTCACCCGGCTGACGGTGCTTTCGTGCAGCCCGACCGTTTCGGCGATATCGCGCAGCACCAGCGGGCGCAGGTGGCCGATCCCGTGATCCAGGAAGCCGCGCTGCCGGCGCATGATCGCGGTCGCGACGCGGATGATCGTGTCGGCCCGCTGCTGCAGGGCGCGCACCAGCCAGTTGGCGCTGGCCAGGCGCTCGTTCAGGAACGGCCGGTCCTCGCGCCGGGCCCGCAGCGCCACCCGGGTGCTCAATGCGGAATTCACCACCACGCTCGGCATGGTCTCGGGGTTGAGTTCCAGCATCCAGTCCCCGTCCGGCGCGGGCTGCAACAGGACGTCCGGGATGACGGAACAGGCCGCCGGATCGCCGAAATCCCGGGCCGGGCGGGGGGACAGGGTGCGGACCTCGGCAATCATGTCCGCCAGGTCCTCGGCATCGACGCCGCACAGACCCTGCAGCCGGCGCAGGTCGCGCCGGGCCAGCAGGTCCAGGTGCCGCAGCAGGACGGCCATCGCCGGGTCCAGCCGGTCGCGTTCGCGCAACTGGGCGGCCAGGCATTCGCCCAGATCGTGGGCGAACAGGCCCGTCGGCTCGAACTGCATCATGGTCTGGCGCACACGCTCGACATGGTCGAACGTGGTGCCCAGGGACTGGGCGATGACCGCCGTCGGGGGGACGAGCCGCCCGTCGGCGTCCAGCAGGGTGATCAGATACGCCCCTACCAGCCGGTCGCCGGCATCGCGCCACGACAGCCGCACCTGTTGCGCCAGCCGTTCGTGCAGCGAGGGGGCCGGGCCGGGCAGGGTCCCCGCCGTGGCGGCCCAGTCCTGGTCGGGGACCCGTTCCAGGCGAGGGTCATGGCGCGCACCGTGGGCCACGACCTTGGGCCGGAGTTCCTCGAGCCCCGCCAGGTTCGCGCGCTCCAGCAGCGGATTGCGTTCCAGTTCCTGTTCGATGAACGAACAGGCGTCGAGGTTGGACAATTGCAGAAGGTGGATCGCCTGCCGCAATTGCGGCGTCATGACGAGGGTCTGGGCCTGCCGGAGCGCGAGCCTGGGGCCGATCGTCATGGACAGACGGTCAGAGGGAGAAATTCTCCCCAAGGTACACCCGTCGGACGTCCTCGTTGGCGACGATTTCCTCGGGGCGGCCTTCCATCAGCACCTGGCCGCTGTGCATGATATAGGCGCGGTCGATCACCTCCAGCGTCTCGCGGACATTGTGGTCGGTGATCAGCACGCCGATCCCGCGATCCTTGAGGTGCGAGACGAGATCGCGGATTTCGCCCACCGCGATCGGGTCGATGCCGGCCAGCGGTTCGTCCAGCAGGATGTAATGCGGCTGGCTGGCCAGGGCGCGGGCAATTTCCAGGCGGCGGCGCTCGCCGCCCGACAGGGCCAGCGATGGCGCACGCCGCAGGTGCGAGATACCGAATTCGCCCAGCAATCCATCCAGCATCGCCTCGCGCCGCTCGGGATCGGCTTCCACGACTTCCAGCGCCGCCATGATGTTCTGCTCGACATTCAGGCCACGGAAAATGCTGGCTTCCTGCGGCAGGTAGCCGATGCCCAGCCGGGCGCGGCGATACATCGGCAACTGGGTGATGTCGGTTCCGTCCAGCGTGATCGCCCCGGTATCGGGCTGCACCAGCCCCACGATCATGTAGAAGCTGGTCGTCTTGCCGGCCCCGTTGGGGCCCAGCAGGCCCACGGCCTCGCCCCGATGGACCTGGATCGAGACGTTCCGCACCACCGGCCGCTTCTTGTAGGTCTTGCCGATCCCGTTGGCGATCAGGCCGTCGGCGGCCGGCAGGTCGTGCGCGATCGCGGTGCCCTGCATGTCGCCCGCCAGTTCGTAGGGGATTTCGTTCATGGTGTCTTCCCTGCGGGGCCGGGTTTCGTCCCGGCCTGGGTGGGCCTGGCCCCGCCGGGGCTGCTGTTGGCCTCGTTGGGGACGATCAGGCCGCTGACCCGGCTGCCCGCGCGTTCGGTCATCGTCGCGATTCCGGTGTGCATGTTCACGATCGCCGCGGCTCCGTTGATCTGGTTCTGGCCCCGCGTGATGTGGACGTTGCCGACGATCCGCGCAATCCCGGTGTCAGGTACATACACGCCCCGGTCCCCGGTCACGGTCTCGGTCTGCGTGCGGACGAAGACGTGGCCGAAGGCGTTTACTTTTTCCAGCTTCCCCGAACTGGTCAATGGGTCCTTGCCGGTTCCGGGCGCGGCCCCAGGCTGCGTTCCGGGGGGCGGGCTGGGCGGAGGCTGAGCCGGGGACTGGGTGGCCGGCTGGGCCGGGGCGCTGTATCCGACCAGCACGTCGGCGCGGATCTGCCGCCCGTCATTGGTCGTGACGGTCGCGTTTCCGCGCCCGATCGAGATCCGGGTCTGCGAATAATATTCCATCGAATCCCGGGCGGTCAGCACGTCCTGGGGCGTGACCATCTTCATCGCCTTGCCGGTCATGATCATGACCGACTGGTCGATATCATAGATCGCCTTGTCGCCCCAGGCCTGGTCCGTGTCGGTGAAGATATGGACATGCCCGATGGCGTTCAGGCGATAGACCTCGTTGGACCCGGAATCGGTGCCGTTGCTCGTCGACTGGGTGGCTGGTGCCTGGGGCGCCGGGGCCTGGGCGGCCGGTGGCGGGGATGCCGGTGCGGCGGCGCCGTTGTTCGGGGCGCCGCCCTGGGCTGCTCCCGGCGCTGCCGCCTTCTTGCGGTAGAAGGCGATCAGCCGGTCGCCGGTCACGGTCACGTTGCCCCGCACTGCCTGTGCCTGGTCATAGGCCGTGACGGTCTGGGATTTCTGGTCCCAGTCGAAACCGCCGGCCGCCGTCACCGTGATCTGGCCGCCATGGGACAGGTCCAGCGCCTGGCCGCGTGCGCCCATGGGCGCCACGCAGGCCGCGACGCCGCCAAGCAGCAACGCGGTAGCGACCTTGGGGAAGGCGGTCATCGGGTGGGCTCCGTACGGGCGGGTGGGATGGACGATGCGGGCGGCGCCGCGGAAGATGGCGTGGCGGCGGGCGGATGGGCGTGGCTGTCGTCATTCAGGATCAGCCGCCCGGGGCCGCGGAACAGGCCGATGCCCTCGTGCTGCGACAGGATGAAGCCCTGGGCGTCCAGTACGCCGAACGGGCCTTCGGCATGCACCCACTGGTCGGAGGCGACGATTCCCTGCTTCAGGTCCATGTCGGCCGTGACCCCGGTCATGATCACGCCGTCGGCCCGGTAGAGCACCACGTTGCGCGTCAGGTCCAGCAATTGCTCGTGCTGCATGTACACGCCCTGGTCCGAACGGATGGTCAGCCAGTCATTGCCCTGGGTGAAGGTGTCGGCCACGGGGCCGGTCAGGTTGATGCGGTCCGGCGTCACCTGCTGGGCCTGGTCGGCGGTGATCATGTACGGGCGGTTGTGGTCGTCCAGTCCGCGATAGGTCGCGCCCAGCATGTTGCCGCTTTCGATGCGCAGGTTTTCCATCTCGTGCAGCGCGTTGCGCTGGGCGTTCAC
The DNA here is from genome assembly GCF_000067045.1 of Gluconacetobacter diazotrophicus PA1 5. Lineage (NCBI taxonomy): Bacteria > Pseudomonadati > Pseudomonadota > Alphaproteobacteria > Acetobacterales > Acetobacteraceae > Gluconacetobacter > Gluconacetobacter diazotrophicus. The sequence continues at coordinate 2,171,315 of NC_010125.1, read as the reverse complement.
CAGCCGGTCGATGGCCGGCCAGGCGGCGATCGACCCCAGCAGGGCCAGCGCCGCCGCCGGCAGCACCCATTTGGCCCAGCGGACCAGCATCCGCCGGCGCGCGATGTCGTCGGGATTGGGAAGGTGCCGGGCGCGGGTCGTCCGATGGTGCAGGACGGTGCGCTGGCGGGCGACGTCGTCCGCCGAACGGGCGAAATCCTCGCGACGCGGTGCCGTGGGGTCCCTGGAGGGCGGGGGAGGAGACGCGCTCATGCGACGCCCGCCCGCAGAAGGTCGTGGATATGCAGGATGCCGACCGGGAGCCCGGCCGCGTCCACCACGAACAGGCTGGTGATCGGCCGCGCCCGCGCGTTCATCAGGCGCAGGGCCTCGGCCGCCAGCACGTCGGGGCCGGTGGTCAGCGGGGTGGGGTTCATGATGTCGGCGGCCAGCGTGCTGTCCAGGTCGCGGTCCAGCGCCCGGCGCAGGTCGCCGTCGGTGATCAGCCCGCGCAGCCGCCCGTCCGGGGCGACGACACCGATGCAGCCGAAGGCCTTGCGCGTCATTTCCATGATGACCTGGCGCATCGCGATGTCCGGTGTGCCCAGCGGCATGGCGGCGCCCCGATGCATCAGGTCGCTGACGCGGCGCAGCCGCGTGCCCAGCCGGCCGCCGGGATGGAAGACGCCGAAATCGGTGGCGGAGAAATTTCGCCGCTCCAGCAGCACAACGGCCAGCGCGTCGCCCAGCGCCATCTGCATGGTCGTCGACGTGGTGGGGGCCAGGCCCATCGGGCAGGCCTCCGGCGCCTTCGGCACGATCAGGGCGATGTCGGCGGCCCGGGCCAGGGTCGAATCGGGTGTGGCGGTAATGGCGGCCAGCAGCAGGCCATAGCGGCGGGCGTGCGCCACGATGTCGGCCAGTTCCGCCGTTTCGCCGGAATTGGACAGGGCCAGCACCGCATCGCCCCGCTGGATCATGCCCAGGTCGCCGTGCGACGCTTCGGACGGATGCACGAAGACCGAGGGCGTTCCGGTCGATGCCAGGGTGGACTGGATCTTGCGCCCGACATGGCCGGACTTGCCGATACCCGTCACGATGACCCGGCCCGCCAGCGTCGAAAACGCATCGACCGCCCGTGCGAAGGCCGTGCCCAGCGGCGTGATGCCTTCCGGCTCGTCGGATACCGCCGGGGCGCGCAGGGCGGCCGCCAGCCGGGCCAGTCCGTCGCTCTCGCGCGCCAGAACGCGGCACGCGGCGGTGATGTCGGACTGGATCCGGGCCTCGTCCGCGGGTGCGCCGGCATCGTCATGGAAGGCGGGTTGGGTCATGCCGCCCGTGTATCGCCATGATGGGGGTCGCGGTCAAACCGGACCCGGCGCGGAGGGGCGGCGTGCCGCGTCATGCCCGGTGGGCGAAGATATCCGGATCTTCGTATCCCAGAAGGTCCAGCCGGGCCCGCGTGGGCAGGAAATCGTAGCAGGCCTGCGCCAGGTCGCGTCGTCCCTCGCGATGCAGCAGTACCTCCAGCTTCGTCCATAGGGCATGCAGGTGCAGCACGTCCGACGCCGCATAGGCCTTCTGTTCGGGCGTCAGTTCGGGCGCGCCCCAGTCCGAGGTCTGCTGCTGCTTGCTCAGATCGACGCCCAGCAGTTCCCGGCAGAGCTGCGCCAGCCCGTGACGCTCGGTGAAGGTCCGGACCAGCTTGGACGCGATCTTGGTGCAGATGACGGGGGCGACCGTCACCCCCAGCGAATGCTGCAGGATCGCGACGTCGAATCGCGCGAAATGCATCAGCTTGGTGATCGACGGGTCGGCCATCAGCCGCGCCAGGTTGGGGCTGGGCGTGCCGGGCAGGATCTGCACCAAGTGCGCGCTGCCGTCCCCGGCCGAGATCTGCACCAGGCACAGCCGGTCGCGATGCGGGTTCAGGCCCATCGCCTCGGTGTCCACCGCGATCGAACCGTGGAAGACCACGTCGTCCGCCAGGTCGCCGCGATGCAGCAGGATGGAGGGAGTCGCGGGTGCGGTCATGCCTGGGTTTCCCCGATGCCGGCGTTGCGATGCAGGATGGTGGAGCAGCCCATGACTTTCGATCCAGAAACACATGGCCCCATGACGACCGCGTCACGCGCGGCCCCGGGGCGAATACAGTGTCGGACATATAATAGCGGTGCCGGCAATACGCGAGGGGGGACGCCCACGCGGCCTGCCCGGCCGGGCAGGCCAGGGCCGCGAGATACACGCTGCTGTATGTTGGATGGTGCCCAGAAGAAGACTCGAACTTCCACGACCTTGCGGCCACAGGTACCTGAAACCTGCGCGTCTACCAATTCCGCCATCTGGGCTCAGAGGCCCCCGTTTCCGGGGTGGTGAAGGGCGTTTACGCTGGAACGCGGGGGCGGTCAACGGGCGCCGCGCAATATTCCGCATACGCAATAAAATTCCGCTAAGTCACGGGCCGAACGGAAAAAAGGCGCACCGCTGAAGCGGGGCGCCTGTCGGCCGATCATCATTTTCAGAAAGATGGTGCCCAGAAGAAGACTCGAACTTCCACGACCTTGCGGCCACAGGTACCTGAAACCTGCGCGTCTACCAATTCCGCCATCTGGGCTCAGAGAGGCCCCCGTTTCCGGGGTGGTGGAGGGCGTTTACTCCGCCGCTGGGGGGCGGTCAACATGGCTTCGACGATTTGCGTCGTTTTTGTTGCGTCGTCGCCTCCGGGGCTGGCGACAGGCCGGGCCGGGGGGAGGGCTGGGATGCGGTGACGGCGTGGCGGGCGGCGGCCCGTATGATATCGTCGCTTTAAACAACGGCCTGGCACGCGGATGCGGCGTGGGGCGGGCGCAAAAGGGGGACGGACATGGCGACTCGTAAAGTGGCGGCGGTCATCGGGGGTTCGGGTTTTCTCGGCCGCTACGTGGTCCGGCGCCTGGCCGAGGACGGATATGTCGTCCGGGTGGCCGCGCGGCGTGCCGACCTGGCGGCGGCGCTGCGTCCGCTGGGCGATGTCGGGCAGATCGTGCCGCTCGGGGCGTCGATCCTGGACGAGGACTCGCTGGTGCCGGTGGTCGAGAGCGCGCAGGTGGTCGTGAACCTGGTGGGCATCCTGGCCGAACGCGGCCGGGCGACGTTCCAGGCCGTGCATGTCGATGGCGCGGCGCGCGTGGCCCGGCTGGCGGCGTCGGCGGGGGTCGGGCGGCTGCTGCACGTCTCGGCCATCGGCGCGTCGCCGGACAGCCGCTCGGCCTACGGCCGCAGCAAGGCGGCCGGCGAGGAGGCGGTGCTGCGCAACATGCCCGAGGCGACGATCGTGCGTCCGTCGATCCTGTTCGGGCCGGAGGACCGGTTCACCAACCTGTTCGCCGCACTGGCGCGATACAGCCCGGTCATGCCGGTCTATGGCGCGGCGACGCGCATCCAGCCGGTCTATGCCGCCGACGTGGCCGAGGGCATCCGCCGCATCCTGGCCGGCGAGGGGCACAGTGGCGAGATCTATGAATTCGGCGGCCCCGCGATCTGGACGATGGAGGGTGTCATGCGCTGGATCGTGGCCACGCTCGGCCGCAGCCGGCTGATCTTCCCCATGCCTGGCGCGCTGGCCTGGTGGCAGGCGATGTGGCTGGAGCATCTGCCGGGCCGGATGCTGACCCGCGACCAATTGACGATGCTGTCGGTGGACAATGTGGCGTCGGAAGGCACCCCCGGCCTGCGCCTGTTGGGGATCGATGCCGTGCCGATGGAAATGATCGCGCCGTCCTACCTCAGCCGATACAAAATTACATAAATGATCAAAGTCAACGCATTATCTGGCTGATTGGTCCGATACGGACCAATTTTGCGATCTGGTCATCGGGCCGATTTGAGGTATCGCCGCGTTTTTTGTCAAAAAGGACAGTCACGCTGTCTTTTTTGACGGTGATGTCTATCGTAGGTCTTCCGCCGGAAACGTGCGCCCGCTTCGGCAGGAGCGCACGATGTCGCAGGGGGAAGCCGATGGCCGAGCGCATGCTGAAATTCGTCTCCGTGGCGCAGAGCCAGCCGGACAAGCGCCCGGCTGCCGAACGCAACGCGGATTTCGACGAGATCTATCGCGCATTCGCCGTCGGCAAGGCCGAACAGCAGGCCAGCCGGTGCTCGCAATGCGGTGTCCCATTCTGCTCGATCCATTGCCCGCTGGGCAACAATATTCCCGACTGGCTGAAGATGACGGCCGAGGGGCGGCTGGAAGAGGCCTATGCCCTGTCGTCGGCGACGAACAATTTCCCCGAGATCTGCGGCCGGATCTGCCCCCAGGACCGGCTGTGCGAAGGCAATTGCGTGATCGAGAAGGGGTTCGAGAGCGTCACCATCGGCGCGGTCGAACGCTTCATCACCGATACCGCCTTCGCCAGCGGCTGGGTCGAGCCGATCCGCCCGCCCGTGGAACGCCAGACCTCGATCGGCATCATCGGCGCCGGCCCCGGCGGCCTGGCGGCGGCGATGCAACTGCGCGAGCAGGGGCACCAGGTGCATGTCTATGACCGCTACGACCGCGTCGGCGGCCTGATGATCTACGGCATTCCTGGCTTCAAGCTGGAAAAGGACATCGTCGCGCGGCGCCATCTCTATCTGGAGGAATCGGGGGTGCGGTTCCATCTGGGCCAGAACGTCGCGGACGCGGACGGCGAGGGGCAGGTGTCGTTCGCGACGCTGGGCGCGCGTCATGACGCGGTGCTGATCGCCACCGGTGTCTACAAGTCGCGCGATATCGGCGGTCCCGGTGCGGGACTGGCGGGCATCGTCAAGGCGCTGGACTATCTGACGGTGTCGAACCGCCTGTCGCTGGGGGATGATGTGGCGGCGTCCGAAAGCGCGATGCTGAACGCGAAGGGCAAGTCGGTGGTGGTGATCGGCGGCGGCGATACGGCCATGGATTGCGTGCGCACCGCCATCCGCCAGGGTGCGAAATCGGTCAAATGCCTCTATCGCCGCGACCGCGCCAACATGCCCGGCTCGATCCGCGAAGTGAAGAATGCCGAGGAAGAGGGCGTCGAATTCGTCTGGCTGGCCGCGCCCGAGGCGTTCCTGGGCGACGGCACCGTCACCGGCGTGCGCGCCGTGCGGATGAAGCTGGGCCTGCCCGACGCCAGCGGCCGCCAGTCGGTCGAACCGGTCGAGGACAGCTCCTTCGTGCTGGAAGCCGGCCTGGTGATCAAGGCGCTGGGTTTCGATCCCGAGCCGCTGCCCACCCTGTGGGGCCAGCCGGACCTGGCGGTGTCGCGCTGGGGCACGCTGCGGATCGATCATGAAAGCTTCATGACCAGTCTGCCGGGCGTCTTCGCGGCGGGTGATATTGTGCGCGGGGCCAGCCTGGTTGTCTGGGCGATCCGCGATGGACGGGATGCCGCGACGCAGATGCATCGCTGGCTGGAGAACCGGGCGGCCGCGTGCGCCCAGGCGGCGGAGTGACGGATATGGACCAGTTTCCCCAGCAGGATGTCACCCCGGACCGGGACTTCGTGGCCGAATGGCACGACAATGCGCGCCGGATCGCGGGCCTGTACGATTCGTCGCAGGAACATGACGCCTGCGGCGTCGGGCTGGTCGCGTCCCTGGATGGGCGCAAGCGGCGCGAGGTGGTCGAGGCCGGCATCGCGGCGCTGAAGGCTGTCTGGCATCGCGGCGCGGTCGATGCCGACGGCAAGACCGGCGACGGCGCGGGCATCCATGTCGAAATCCCGCAGGATTTCTTCGCCGACGCGATCCATAGCGGCGGCGAGGGCTGCGTCGACAGCCAGATCGCGGTCGGCATGGTCTTCCTGCCCAAGACCGACCTGTCGGCGCAGGAGCGGTGCCGCCAGATCATCGAAACCGAGATCCTGGCCTTCGGCTACGGCATCTATGGCTGGCGCCAGGTGCCCATCGACACCGCCTGCATCGGCGAAAAGGCCAATGCCACGCGGCCCGAGATCGAACAGATCATGATCCGCAACCTGCTGGGCCATGACGAGGAAACGTTCGAGCGCGACCTGTACGTCATCCGCCGCCGGATCGAGAAGAGCGCGATCGCCAACCAGGTCGACCTGTATATCTGTTCGATGTCCTGCCGGTCGGTGATCTACAAGGGCATGTTCCTGGCCGAGCACCTGACGAATTTCTATCCGGACCTGCTGGATGAACGCTTCGTCAGCCGGTTCGCGATCTATCACCAGCGTTATTCGACCAATACATTCCCGACCTGGAAGCTGGCGCAGCCCTTCCGCCGCCTGGCGCATAATGGCGAGATCAACACGATCTCGGGCAACGCCAACTGGATGAAGAGCCACGAGACGCGCCTGGCCGACCCGGTGCTGGATCCGTACATGGAGGACCTGAAGCCGGTGGTGCAGGCCGGCGGGTCCGACACCGCGACGCTGGACAACGTGTACGAACTGCTGACCTTCGCCGGGCGCGACGCCCCGATGGCCAAGGCGCTGATGATCCCGGCGAGCGTGGGCGAGAATTCCGCCATGCCGCAGAAGCACAAGGACATGTACGCCTACTGCAACGCGGTGATGGAACCGTGGGACGGTCCGGCGGCCCTGTGCGCCACCGACGGGCGGTGGGTCGTGGCCGGGCTGGACCGCAGCGGCCTGCGCCCGCTGCGCTATACCGTCACGGCCAACGGGCTGCTGATCGTGGGGTCGGAAACCGGCATGGTGACGGTGCCCGAGGCCGACATCGTGCGGCGCGGGCGGCTTGGCCCGGGGCAGACGATCGGCCTCGACCTGCAGGAAGGCAAGCTCTACGGCAACGAGGCGCTGCTGGACCTGATGTCGGCCCGGCGCGATTTCGGCGCCTGGGTCCGGCATATCCAGAAGATCGGTTCGGTCGTGCGGGCCGACGTGCAGGAACCGGTCCTGTACAGCCGCGACGAACTGCGCCGCCGCCAGCTTGCGGTCGGCACGACGCTGGAGGAGCTGGAGACCATCCTGCACCCGATGGTCGAAAGCGCGGCCGAGGCGATCGGTTCGATGGGCGACGACGCGCCGCTGGCCGTGCTGTCGTCGCGCTATCGCGGCCTGGCGCATTATTTCCGCCAGGCCTTCAGCCAGGTGACCAATCCGCCGATCGACAGCCTGCGCGAGACCCGGGTCATGAGCCTGGTGACGCGGCTGGGCAACCTGGGCAACATCCTCGAGGAGTCCGAGGCCCAGTGCGACCTGCTGCAGCTGCCCAGCCCGGTCCTGACCACCGGCGAGTTCGAGGCGCTGCGGAGCTTCTGCGGTGACAGCGGATTCGTCATCGACTGCACCTTTCCCGCCGCGGACGGCGAGGCCGGGCTGCGCGATGCCATCGCCCGCATCCGGCAGGAGGCCGAGGACAGGGTGCGCGAGGGCTGCACCCACCTGTTCCTGACGGATCAGGCCCAGTCGGCCGACCGGGCCTATATCCCCATGATCCTGGCGACCGCGGCGGTGCACACGCACCTGGTCCGCCATTCGCTGCGCACCTTCACCTCGCTGAACGTCCGGTCGGCCGAGGCGCTGGACGTGCATGCCATCGCGGTGACGATCGGGGTCGGGGCCACCTCGGTCAATCCGTACCTGGCGCAGGAAAGCATCGCCGATCGGCAGCGGCGCGGCCTGTTCGGCGACATGTCGCTGCGCGAGGCGGTGGAACGCTACCGCAAGGCGGTGGACAAGGGCCTGCTGAAGGTCATGTCCAAGATGGGGATCTCGATCGTCTCGGCCTATCGCGGCGGATACAATTTCGAGGCGATCGGCCTGTCGCGCGCGCTGACGGCGGAATTCTTCCCCGGCATGCCCTCGCGCATCTCGGGCATCGGCCTGTCGGGCATTTCCACCAACGTGCTCAGCTTCCACCAGACCGCGTGGAATCAGGCGATCACCCCGCTGCCGGTCGGCGGGCAGTACAAGCTGCGCCGCAATGGCGAGGTCCATGCCTTCGACGGCAACCTGATCCACATGCTGCAGACGGCGGTGGCCAGCGACAGTTTCTCGATCTATCGCCGCTATGCCGATGCGGTGCGGCGCCAGCCGCCGGTGGCGCTGCGCGACCTGCTGGATTTCAAGGGCGGGCGCACGCCGATCCCCGTCGAAGCGGTCGAGAGCATCACCCAGTTGCGCAAGCGGCTGATCGCGCCCGGCATTTCGCTGGGCGCGCTGAGCCCCGAGGCGCACGAGACCCTGTCGATCGCGATGAACCGGATCGGCGCCCGGTCCGATTCGGGCGAGGGGGGCGAGGACCCGGCCCGCGCGCGGCCCCGCAGCAACGGGGACAACGCGTCCTCGGCCATCAAGCAGATCGCGTCGGGCCGCTTCGGCGTGACCGCGCAGTACCTGAACGATTGCCGCGAAATCGAGATCAAGATGGCCCAGGGCGCCAAGCCCGGCGAGGGCGGGCAGTTGCCCGGCTTCAAGGTCACGGGCCTGATCGCGAAGCTGCGGCACGCGACGCCGGGTGTCACCCTGATCTCGCCGCCGCCGCATCACGACATCTATTCGATCGAGGATCTGGCGCAGCTCATCTACGACCTGAAGCAGATCAACCCCGAGGCCACGGTGACGGTGAAGCTGGTGGCGCGGTCGGGAATCGGCACCATCGCGGCCGGCGTGGCCAAGGCCAAGGCCGATGCGATCCTGATTTCGGGCCATAGCGGCGGCACCGGCGCCAGCCCGCAGAGTTCGGTCAAATATGCCGGCCTGCCCTGGGAACTGGGCCTGGCGGAGGCGCATCAGGTGCTGATGCTGAACCGGCTGCGCCACCGGGTGAAGCTGCGCACCGATGGCGGGCTGAAGACCGGGCGCGACGTGGTGATCGCGGCGATGCTGGGGGCCGAGGAATTCGGCATCGGCACCGCCAGCCTGGTCGCCATGGGCTGCATCATGGTGCGCCAGTGCCATTCCAACACCTGTCCGGTCGGTGTCTGCACCCAGGACGAGGCGCTGCGCGAGAAGTTCGAGGGTACGCCGGAAAAGGTCATCAACCTGTTCTCGTTCATCGCCGAGGACGTACGCAACATCCTGGCATCCCTGGGCTTTTCGACCCTGAACGAGGTGATCGGCCGCACCGACCTGCTGCGGCAGGTGTCGCGCGGCGCGGACTACCTGGACGACCTGGACCTGAATTCCCTGCTGGCGCAGGCCGATCCCGGCCCCCATGCGCGTTACTGCACGCTTGAGGGCCGCAACGAGGTGCCCGAGACGCTGGACGGGCAGATGATCGCCGATGCGCGACCGCTGTTCGACCATGGCGAGAAGATGCAACTGCATTACAACGTGCAGAACACGCATCGGGCCATCGGCACGCGGATTTCCTCGCTGATCGTTCGGCAGTTCGGCATGACCCGCCTGGCGCCGGGCCACCTGACGGTGCGGCTGCGTGGCTCGGCCGGGCAGTCGCTGGGTGCGTTCGCGGTCCAGGGGCTGAAGCTGGAAGTGCTGGGCGACGCCAACGATTATGTGGGCAAGGGGCTGTCGGGCGCGACCATCGTGGTGCGGCAGCCGGCATCCTCGAACCTCGTGTCGAACGAAAACGCGATCATCGGCAATACGGTGCTGTATGGCGCGACCTCGGGCGCGCTCTATGCCGCCGGGCAGGCGGGCGAACGCTTCGCGGTACGCAATTCCGGCGCCGTCGCGGTGGTCGAGGGCTGCGGGTCGAACGGCTGCGAATACATGACCGGCGGCACGGTGGTGATCCTGGGCGAGGCCGGGGACAATTTCGGGGCGGGTTTCACCGGCGGCATGGCCTTCGTCTATGACGAGAAAGGCACGTTCGAACAGCGGATCAACCCCGATACGCTGCTGTGGGAGCGCGTCGCCGACCCGAAATGGGAGGCCGTGCTGCGCGACCTGGTCCAGACGCATGCGCGCGAGACGCATAGTCGCTATGCCGAACTGCTGCTGCATAAATGGGACCAGGTCCTGCCACGCTTCTGGCACCTGGTGCCGCGCGACTATGCCAAGGCGATCGGGTATGTGCCCGCGACCGAGGCCGCGCGCAGCGCATAGGTTTCAGGCGCAGGACAGGATAACCGGCGGCCGGGAGGGAGACCTTCCGGCCGTTTGTCTTGGCCGCCTGTTACCGATGATGTCGGCGGGGTCGCGCCCGCGCGCATTCCGCATTAGATGTTAGGCAGGATACGGTCACCGCGAACGCGGGACAGCAGGGTGGAGGCGCATCGATGTCTGGACAGAATCTTTCCGCCTGGATCGACGGCCCGTGCGGGGGCCGGTGCGGGCGCGAGGCCGAGGGCGGGGCGACGGCCGGCACGGCCGGGGACCTGCCGCGCTGGGACCTGGGCGACCTGTATGACAGCCCCGAATCGGACAGGCTGCGGACCGACCTGAACCAGGCGGAAGCGGACGCGGCCGCGTTCGCCGATGTCTGGCGCGGGCGCCTGGCCGGGGCCTCGCCGGCCGCGCTGGCGGAGGCGATCGCCGAATACCAGCGGATCGACGAGGTGCTGGGCCGTGCCGCGTCCTATGCGCAACTGCTGTTCGCCGGCGATTCGTCCGATGCCGCGATCGGCCGGTTCTCGCAATCGGTGAACGAGCGGCTGACGGATATCTCGACCCATCTGCTGTTCTTCACGTTGGAACTGAACCGCATCGGCGACGACGAGATGGCGGCGCGGCTGGCCGACCCGGCGCTGGCGGTCTGGGCGCCGTTCCTGCGCGACCTGCGCGTCTTCCGCCCGCATCAATTGTCCGACGAGATCGAGCAGGTCCTGCACGAGAAATCGGTCACCGGGGCGGCGGCGTGGTGCCGCCTGTTCGACGAGACGATGGCCGGCCTGCGTATCCCGCTGGACGACAGCCGGCTTACGGTCGGCGAGGCGCTGAACCGGCTGTCGGACCCGGACCGCGCGGTGCGCGAACGGGCGGCCCGCGCCATCGGCGCCGTGTTCGGCGACAATATCCGGCTGTTTTCGCTGATCACCAACACGCTGGCCAAGGACAAGGCGATTTCCGATTCGCTGCGTCACTATCCGCGCCCGGGCTCCTACCGCAACCGCAGCAACATGGTCGAGGACGAGGTCGTGGACGCGCTGGTCCAGGCCGTGACGACCGACTACCCGCGTCTGTCCCACCGCTATTACGCCCTGAAGGCGAAATGGCTGGGGCTGGAGAAGCTGGAACATTGGGACCGCAACGCCCCCCTGCCGTCGGCCGACGACCGGATCATCCCATGGGACCAGGCCACGCGGCAGGTGCTGGCGGCCTATGAGGCGTTCGACCCGCGCATGGGCACCGTCGCGCGCCGGTTCTTCGACCATGCGTGGATCGATGCCGCACCCGCGCCGGGCAAGGCGTCGGGCGCGTTCGCCCACCCCACGGTGCCGTCGGTCCATCCCTATCTGCTGCTGAACTATCACGGCCGTACCCGCGACGTGATGACCCTGGCGCACGAACTGGGGCACGGCGTGCACCAGGTGCTGGCCGCACCCCATGGCTACCTGATGTCGGGCACGCCGCTGACCCTGGCCGAGACCGCCAGCGTGTTCGGCGAAATGCTGACCTTCCGCGCGCTGCTGGATGCCGAGACCGACCCCGCGCGCCGCCGGCTGATGCTGGCGGCCAAGGTCGAGGACATGCTGAACACCGTCGTCCGCCAGATCGCATTCTACCGGTTCGAGACCCTGGTGCATGCCGAGCGGAAATCGGGCGAATTGCTGCCCGAACGGATCGGCGCCATCTGGCGGCAGGTCCAGACCGAAAGCCTGGGACCGGCGTTCAACTTCACCCCGGACTATGACGTCTACTGGACCTATGTCCCGCATTTCATTCACTCTCCGTTCTACGTGTATGCCTATGCGTTCGGGGATTGCCTGGTGAATGCGCTCTATGGCGTGTTCCAGTCCGGGCATGCGGGCTTCCAGGACAAATATCTGGACATGCTGCGCGCGGGCGGCACCATGCGGCATCGCGAATTGCTGGCGCCGTTCGGGCTGGATGCGGCCGATCCCGGATTCTGGCGCAAGGGGCTGGATGTGATTGCCGGATTTATCGACGAGCTGGAGCGTGCCTGACGTGGCGGAAGAACGGGATCTCGACAATACCGGGCTGTTCGGCGAATTCCGCCGGATGGTGCGGACCTCGGGCGCCGTCGGCGGCATCGCGGCGCGGATCGCGGGGCACAAGATGGGCATCCGGACCGACCGGACGGCCCATGCCGGCGACCTGAAATCCATCCTTGGCGGGCTGAAGGGGCCGCTGATGAAGGGCGCGCAACTGCTGTCCACCATTCCCGGTGCCCTGCCCGAGGAATATGCCGTGGAACTGGCGCAGCTCCAGGCCAATGCCCCCGCGATGGGATGGAGCTTCGTGCGCCGGCGCATGGCCAGCGAACTGGGCCGCGACTGGGAACGGCGCTTCCGCACCTTCGAGCACGAGGCCGCGGCCGCCGCCAGCCTGGGCCAGGTGCATCGGGCCGTCCTGCCCGACGGGCGGCTGGTGGCGTGCAAGCTGCAATATCCCGACATGCAGGCCACGGTGGATTCCGACCTGCGGCAGTTCCGCATGGCGGTGGGCCTGTATTACCGGATCGACAGTACCATCCAGCAGGATGACGTGCTGGTGGAACTGGAAGCGCGCCTGCGCGAGGAACTGGATTACCTGCGCGAGGCCGCGAACCTGCGGCTCTATCGCCTGATGCTGGCCGATCGGCCCGATGTCAGCGTGCCCGCCCCGGTCGAGGACATGACGACCCGGCGGCTGCTGGTCATGGACTGGCTGGAGGGCCGCGGGGTGCAGAAGGTCCTGGACACCAACCCGTCGCAGGACCAGCGCAATGCCATGGCGCGCGCGCTGTTCCATGCGTGGTACGTGCCGCTGTACCGTTACGGCGTCATCCATGGCGACCCGCACATGGGCAATTTCACCGTGCGGGGCGATTACGGGCTGAACCTGCTGGACCTGGGCGCGATCCGGATCTTCCCGGCTAGGTTCGTGCAGGGCATCATCGACCTGTACCGCGCGCTGGAACGCAATGACGAGGACCTGGCCTATCACGCCTATCAGGCCTGGGGCTTTACCAACATGTCGCGCGAGACGATGCGGATCCTCAATGAATGGGCCCGCTTCATCTACGAACCGCTGATGCAGGACCGGGTGCGTCCCATCCAGGAAAATGACGACCCGCAATTCGGCCGCGCGGTGGCCGAACGCGTCTATGCCGGACTGAAGCGCACGGGCGGGGTGCGCCCGCCGCGCGAATTCGTGCTGGTGGACCGCTCCGCCATCGGGTTGGGCAGCGTGTTCCTGCGCCTGGGCGCGAAATTGAACTGGTACCGGCTGTTCCAGGAACTGATCGCCGATTTCGACGCGGCGCAACTGGCGGCCCGGCAGGCGGAGGCTATTCGGGTTGCCGGAGTGCCGACGCCGATCGAGGCCTGATCCGCATGAATGAAACGTCCGACGCGGACAGGGAGCCGTTGTCGCCGCCACTTTCCCGGCCGCTCTCCGGATGGACCAGGGAGCGCCGGGCGATCGTCTTATGGTCCCAGTCCGGAAGCTTAATCGTTGTTTCAGGGAATGTCGTTGGCCGACATGTCGGCGACCCGGCAGGCTCGATCCTGTTCGCCATCGGATTTGGCTGCATCCTATGGGCGCTCAAGATCCTGATCGAAAATTGGACAGAACTGAGACGCCCCTCGGCGGGGCTTACGAAGCCGTCGTTAAAAGCGAAAGGCCTGCTGAACCGGCGGCGCTAGCGTCGTCTCGTTTAGCCCGGCGCGGCGCGCGCGTTCGGTGCGCAGGGTGAAGGCCAGGTCGGGGCCGCGTCGGCGGTCCTCGGCCAGCAGCCGGTCCAGGTCGCCGGTCGCCAGGTTGCGGATCTGGCGGCCGCGTAGCGGGCCGTGCGGCACACGGGTCAGCAGGGCGGGTTCGCGCGACCAGCGCAGCAACTGCTCCACCGTGGCCAGCGCCAGCATGTCGCGCAGATGGTGCGCCGTGACATAGGCATCGGGCCCGGCGCGGTGCGGCGGGTCGCCCAGTGCGCGCTCCAGCCCGGCAGGCCGGCGGGAATGGCGCAGGCCCTGGTTGGAATGTCCCGGTTCGTCGGGCCACAGCCGCAGCGCGCATTTATAGGTGCAGATCCAGTGCAGTCCGGTCGTCAGGGCAGGCGGCAGGCTGCCGCGAATCCAGCCCTGTTCGAAACTGGCGCGATGGGCCGCCATCGCCGCCGGCCGGTCCGCCGGGTGCAGGATGTCGGGCGCGATCTCGGCAAAGGGCGGGGCGTCGCGCACGTGCGCGTCGGTAATGTGATGGATCGCCATGGTCTGCGGCGTGATGGGGCCGCCCGGGTGGGTCAGGCGCGCCCCGGGTGGGCCGGCCAGGGCCCAGGTGCCGTCGGCGTCCCGGGCGACATCCTGCCAGCCGATTTCGACGATCCCGCCATCGGCGGCATTCCGCCCGCTGGTTTCCAGGTCGATCACGCGGACGAACGGCGTGGGCGGGCTGCCGGAAGGGGGGATGGAACCGTCCATCCCGCGAGTGTAGGCCGCGCGGGCGAGATGCCAAGGCCGAATTGCGGCGGGGGGCGGGTGTGCGTGCGATGGGCCTTGCGTCCGGGTCGCGCGATCCCCACAGTCCGCAACTATGCCCGCGCCCGCCAGCAAGAAGACCCGCCGTCCCGATCCGTCGGACGAGATCGTGACCTTCCAGCCCGAACGGCAGCCGCCGAAGGAGAAGACGCGGCGACTGACCATCCAGTCGCCCTACGAACCGGCGGGCGACCAGCCGCGTGCCATCGGCGAACTGGTGGCGGGGGTCGAAGGCGGCGAGCGCGACCAGGTGCTGCTGGGCGTTACCGGGTCGGGCAAGACCTTCACGATGGCCAAGATCATCGAGGCGACGCAGAAACCCACCCTGATCCTGGCGCCGAACAAGACGCTGGCGGCCCAGCTCTATGGCGAGATGAAGCAGTTCTTCCCCGACAACGCGGTGGAATATTTCGTCAGCTACTACGATTACTACCAGCCCGAGGCCTATGTCCCGCGCTCGGACACCTATATCGAAAAAGACAGCCAGATCAACGAACAGATCGACCGTATGCGCCACGCCGCGACCCAGGCGCTGCTGGAACGCAACGACGTCATCATCGTGGCCTCGGTGTCGTGCATCTACGGTATCGGCTCGGTCGAAACCTATTCGCGCATGGTGGTGCGGCTGGAGGTCGGGGGGGAGATCGACCGCGACCGGCTGGTCAAGGCGCTGGTGGACCTGCAATACCGGCGCAACGACGCGGCCTTCCAGCGCGGAACCTTTCGCGTGCGCGGTGAAAGCGTGGACGTGTTCCCGGTGCAGAACGAGGACCGGGCCTGGCGGATCTCGCTGTTCGGCGACGAAATCGACGCCATCACCGAATTCGATCCGCTGACGGGCGACAAGACCGGCGACCTGCAGGAGGTCAGCATCTACGCCAACAGCCATTATGTCACGCCGCGCCCCACGCTGAACCAGGCGGTGATCGGCATCAAGCATGAACTGCGCCAGCGCCTGAACGACCTGACGGAAGAGGGCAAGCTGCTGGAGGCCGAGCGGTTGCAGCAGCGCACCACGTTCGACCTGGAGATGATCGAGACCACCGGGGTGTGCAAGGGAATCGAGAATTATTCCCGCTACCTGTCCGGCCGCCAGCCCGGCGATCCGCCGCCGACCCTGTTCGAATATTTGCCCGAGGACGCGCTGCTGATCGTCGATGAAAGCCACGTCACCGTGCCGCAGATCGGCGGCATGGAGCGGGGGGATTTCGCGCGCAAGTCCATCCTGTCGGAATTCGGCTTCCGCCTGCCGTCCTGCCTGGACAACCGGCCGCTGAAATTCGCGGAATGGGACCTGTTCCGGCCGCAGACGATCTTCGTCAGCGCCACCCCCGGCCCGTGGGAAATGGAACGCGTGGGCGGCGTCTTTGCCGAACAGGTCATCCGCCCCACCGGGCTGATCGACCCGGTGACCGATATCCGCCCGGTGGAACGGCAGGTCGATGATCTGCTGGCGGAATGCCGCCTGACCATCGCAGCAGGGGGGAGGGTGCTGGTCACGACCCTGACCAAGCGCATGGCCGAGGACCTGACCGATTACATGAACGAGGCCGGGATTCGCGTCCGCTACCTGCATTCGGACGTCGATACGCTGGAACGGATCGAAATCATCCGCGACCTGCGCCTGGGCGCGTTCGACGTTCTGATCGGCATCAACCTGCTGCGCGAGGGGCTGGACATTCCCGAATGTTCGCTGGTCGCGATCCTGGACGCGGACAAGGAGGGCTTCCTGCGCTCGCGCACCTCGCTGGTCCAGACGATCGGGCGCGCGGCGCGCAACGTGGACGGGCGCGTCGTGCTCTATGCCGACAAGATGACCGACAGCCTGCGCTACGCCATCGAGGAAACGGCGCGGCGGCGGGAAAAGCAGTCGGCCTGGAACGCGGCGCACGGGATCACGCCGCAATCGGTCCGCAAGCAGATCGGCGAGGCCCTGTCTTCGGTGTTCGAGCAGGATTACGTCACCGTCGCGCCCACGAAGGATGGGGATGTCGCGGAATTCGTCGGCAAGGATTTGGGCAGCGCGATCGCCGAGTTGGAAAAGCGGATGCGCGCGGCGGCGGCGGACCTGGAATTCGAAACCGCGGCGCGGCTGCGCGACGAGATCAAGCGGCTGGAGGCGCTGGAACTGGGACTGGACCCGGTACCGGTGCCCGTCTCGACGGCAGGCACCGGGCGGCCGCCCCGGCGCAAGGCGGGCAAGGGACCCGAGCCGTTGGGGCCGGGCGGCGGCGGATATGATCCGTCCAAGGGGCGTGGACCGCGCCGCCGAGGTGGGGGACGATAGAAAGACGTCGTCACGGCAACGCAACCGGCGACGCGGGAGAACGAACGGAATGATCGAACTGACTGCCGGAACGGGCCGGCTGGGATTGCTGCCCGAACTGGGGGGTGCCGTCGCCTACTGGAAGAGCCGCGACATCTGCGTGCTGCACGCCGTCAGCGACGCCAACCTGCTGGCGCAGCGGGGCCGGGCGGTTTCGGGCTATCCGCTGGTTCCGTTCTCCAATCGCGTGGCCAACGGCCATTTCCGGTTCGAGGGTACCGAGTATCGGATGAAGCCCAATTTTGGCGGCGAGTCCAATACCCTCCACGGGAATGGCTGGGAGCATCCGTGGCAACTGGAATTGCTGGCCGACGACAGTGCGACACTGGTGCTGGACTGGCATCCCCCCTACGAGCAGGTGACGGGCCAGGTGATCGGCCAGTGGCCCTTCGCCTATCGTGCGCAACTGCGCTTCGACCTGCGCGAGGACAGCCTGTCGATCGGTATGCTGATCGAAAACACCGACCTGCGGTCCCAGCCGGTGGGAATGGGTTTCCACCCCTATTTTCCCCGGCGCAGCGGCCTGCAACTGGGCTTTGCTGCCGAAACGGTCTGGACGAACGACGAACACCACCTGCCCGCATTGCGCGTGCCGGCGACGGGGGACTGGTCGTTCGAGCATATGCATGCCGTCACCACGCAGGATATCGACAATTGCTATGCGGGGTGGGAACGCGCGGCCTTCCTGCGCTGGCCGAACGAAGGGCTGGCCCTGACGATCGAGGCCGACGATCCGTTCCGTCACCTGGTCCTGTTCACCCCGCCGGACAAACCCTTCATCGCCGTCGAGCCGGTGACGAACATGAACGACGCGTTCAACCATTCCGGCGTCATCGATCGGGGCGTGCATGTCCTGGCCCCCGGCGCAAAGCTGGAGGGACATATCCGCATCGCCCTGATGGCCTGTTAGGATGTTGGTCCGGAAACGCGCGCTGGTGGCGATCCGACGCGTGTTTCCTGCGCTTCGTGGCGCTCGCGCTCACCAGCCCACGTTTCCGGACCAACATCGAGGCCTGTTTTGCGATGAGTGACGACGACAATGATGACGACGATGCGGCACCCCGGCGGCTGGAGGGGGTGTCGCGTTATGTCACGCCCGCGGGCATGGCGGCGATGCGGGGGGAACTGAACGCGCTGCTGCGCGATGAACGGCCCCGGATCGTCGATATCGTGTCCTGGGCGGCGGGCAATGGCGATCGGTCGGAAAATGGCGACTACCTGTACGGCAAGAAGCGCCTGCGCGAGATCGACCGGCGCGTGCGCTTCCTGACCCGTCGGATCGAAAAGGCGATCGTGGTCGATCCCGCCGCCCAGACCCGGCGTGACCGCGTGTTCTTCGGTGCGACCGTCACCTATGTGACCGAGGACGATACCGAACGGACGGTCGTCATCGTGGGCGTGGATGAATCCGACCTGGCGGCGGGCCAGGTCAGCCTGGCATCGCCCGTGGCCCGTGCGCTGCTGGGCGGCCGGGTGGGGGACGAGGTCCGTCTGCTGACTCCGGCGGGGGCCGAGATGATCGAAATCCTGCGGATTGCCTATCCCGCCCCGGCTGAAATGGTATGAGATTTTTCGTTGCAAAGAAATTCGACTAAGAAGCAGGGGCGGATGGCGCCGTTCGTCGTCCGCGGTCCGAATCGTCGCCGGAGGCTGCGTCCATGTCCCGCCCGTTGAAGGTCGCCGTACAGATGGATCCCCTCGCCGGGATCGACATCAATGGCGACTCCACCTTTGCCCTGATGCTGGAGGCGCAGGCCCGGGGATACGAACTGTTCGTCTACCATGTGCAGGGCCTGAGCCTGCGCGAGGGACGCACCGACGGGCATGCTGGCGGCACGCGAACCGAGCGGCTGACCGCACGGGCGCGCCCCGCACGCGTCCAGCGCGTGGCGGGCGATCACGCGGCGCTGGGCGAGGAACGGGTGCTGGACCTGTCGGGGATGGACGTGATCCTGATGCGTCAGGACCCGCCGTTCGACATGGCCTATATTACCGCCACGCATATGCTGGAACATGTCCACGGTACCGGCCCGGGCCGGGCGCTGGTGGTCAACGACCCGGAATCGGTGCGCAACGCGCCGGAAAAGCTGCTGGTCACGCATTATCCCGACCTGATGCCGCCCACGCTGGTGACGTGGGACGTCCAAGCCATCCGCGATTTCCGCGCCCAGTGGCGGGACATCATCGTCAAGCCGCTGTTCGGCAATGGCGGCGCGGGCGTCTTCCGCATCCGTGAGGATGACGAAAACCTGAATTCCCTGCTGGAGATGCATTTCGCCCGCTCGCGCGAGCCCCTGATGATCCAGCGGTACGAGGCCGCGGTCCGGCGCGGCGACAAGCGTATCATCCTGGCGGACGGCCAGCCGATCGGTGCCATCAACCGCGTTCCCGCGCAGGGCGAGGCCCGGTCGAACATGCATGTGGGCGGCAAGGCGGCGAAGGTGGAACTGACCCCGCGCGACCGCGAGATCTGCGAGGCGATCGGACCGATGCTGCGTGAAAAGGGATTGATCTTCGTCGGGATCGACGTGATCGGCGACTGGCTGACCGAGATCAATGTGACGTCGCCGACCGGCCTGCAGGAAATAGACCGGTTCGATGATATCAACTCGGCGGGCCTGATCTGGGACTGCATCCTGCGCCGGCTGGATGGCGGGGCTTGATCGGGTGGGCGAGGGGATGCGGCCAAGGTGGCACGAACAAATGGGAAGGGCAGGCATTTTGCGGCGCGACAGCGGACTTTGGTGCGACGGCCACTTGAAGACAATCGCCCGGCAGGGCAGAGAGGACTCCTGATGAGCGAAGTTCTTCAAGACGCCCCCGCCGAGACGGGTTCCGCGGCCGGCATCGCGGGTGGCTATGCCCCCGCGCCGCGTTCGGCCCTTGATGCCGAAGCCGTGAAAGCCGCCTATCGCCGCTGGGCGGGCGTGTATGACGCCCTGTTCGGCGGGGTCTCGGCCTTCGGGCGCAAGCGCGCGGTCGCGGCGGTCAACGGCCTGCCCGGCTCGGCGGTGCTGGAAGTGGGGGTCGGCACCGGCCTGGCGCTGCCCCATTACCGATCCGACAAGCGCATCACCGGCATCGACCTGTCGGGGGACATGCTGGACCGGGCGCGTCAGCGCGTGGCGCGGATGAACCTGCGCAATGTCGACGCGCTGCTGGAAATGGATGCCGAGGAGACGCGCTTCGCCGATGGCTCGTTCGACATCGCGGTCGCGATGTTCGTGGCCTCGGTCGTGCCTAATCCGCGCCGGCTGCTGTGCGAGCTGAAGCGCGTGGTGCGGCCGGGTGGCCACATCCTGTTCGTCAATCATTTCCTGGCCACGGGCGGCGTGCGGCTGGCGGTGGAACGCGGCATGGCGCGGGCCTCGCACTCGCTGGGCTGGCATCCCGATTTCGCCATCGAATCCCTCCTGCCGCCGGCCGACCTGGCGCAGGCGACGATCCAGTCCGTGCCCCCCGCCGGGCTGTTCACGCTGGTGACGCTGCCGCGTGACGGCGCGGCGCCTTCGGTCGAAACCATGGCCGGCTGACATGGCCGGCCCGCCGCGTCGGCGGGGCGGGAATGGCGGCCATGCCGGATGCGGGCTCCTCGGGGCTCGTCTTTGCAGGCACGCTCCGGTAAAATCATCGCGCTTTGAGGAAGACCGCCTGGCGCGGTCCGTTATCGCAGGAGAAGAGGCGCATGCCGACTGACGGGCAGGTTCGGGCAGGGATCGGAACCGGTGGCTTCCCGGCGCGATGGAACCGCGCATGCGGCCACAAGACGGTCGGAAGCCTGTATCTGGTCCTGGCCGTGCTGGCGGGGCTGGCGGGCGGCGGCCTCGCGCTTCTGCTGCAGGTCGGTCAGGCTGGGCTGGACGGGGCCGCCTCCGCCCCGTGGCACCGCATGACGATCGATCACGGCGCGCTGATGATCCTGTTCTGTGCCCTGCCGGCCCTGACCGGCGGGTTCGGGTCCTGGTTCGTGCCGCTGCTGCTGGGGGCGCCGGATATGGCGTTCCGCCGGCTGAACCTGCTGTGCTGGGCCGGCCTGGCCGTCAGCTTCGCGCTGGTCCTGTCCGGGATGGCGACGGCGCCGGGCATGCTGCTGTGGTGTGCCGCGATGCTGGGCCTGTCGATCGACATGGTCGCGACGGTGCTGAACATGCGCCGCCCCGGTATGGCGCTGCGCGACATGCCGCTGTTCGCCTGGGCGCAGGCGCTGACCGGGATGATGATGGTGATCGTGCTGCCGGTGCTGGCGGCCTCGCTGACGCGCGGCCTGCTGGCCGGTACCGGCGGGCGGCAGGCCGAACTGGCGTTGCGCGCCTTTTCGGGTCCCGAAATCGGCCTGTTGCTGCTGCCGGCCGCGGGCATCGTATGCCAGGTGGTCGAAACCTTTTCAGGCGTCGCCCTGCGGCTGCGTGGCGCGGCGCTGGGGGCCATGGTCGTCCTGTCCGTGGGGGGTGCGACCATCTGGGTGCATGACCTGTTCGCTGATGGGCTGGCCGTGCAATCCGTCGTGCGGCCCCTGATCGAACAGGCGACGATCGCGGTGCCCATGCTGGTCCTGCTGGCGGCCTGGGGCGCCACCGTCCTGGGCGGGCGGGCGGCTTTCCGCGTGCCGATGCTGTGGGCCTGCGCCTTTGCTGTGCTGCTGGTCGCGGGGCCGGTCCTGGCGCTGCTGGGCGGTCCGGCGGCCGGGCATGCCGTGGCGCTGCCGGCCGCGCTGTTCGCGACATTCGCCGGTTTTTATTACTGGATCGGCAAGATGACGGGCCGCGCCTGCCCCGAACGGGCCGGCCGGCTGCATGTCGCGCTGGCGGTGGGGGGCAGCATCCTGTTGCTGGCTCCGCATCAGCCGGCTTTCGTATCGACCGGCGTGGTGCTGCTGGGCCTGTCGATGCTGGCCTTCGTCGCCGCCATCGCCCTGACGCTGGCGGGACGCACGCGTCCGCTGGCCGCGAATTACTGGGGGCCGGGTGCCCGGACCCTGGAATGGACGGTGCCGTCGCCCGCACCGCGTGACTCCTTCGCCGGTATCCTGGCCCACGGAGCACGGGCGTGAGCGGCGCGGCAACCACCGAAGGCGCCGTAACCCGTTTCGACGCCGCTTTGGTCGGAACCGAGGCCCGCGACTGGTTCGCGCTGCTGAAGCCGCGGGTGATTTCGCTGGTCGTGTTCACCGGCGCGGCCGGGTTGGCCATGGCGCCGGGACCGATCAATCCGCTGATCGCCGCTGTCAGCATCCTGTGCATCTGCATGGCCTCCGGGGCCGCCGGTGCCATCAACATGTGGTATGACCGCGACATCGACGCGGTGATGACCCGCACCGCGCGGCGCCCGATCCCTGACGGCCGCATTCGTGACGACCAGGCGCTGGGCTTCGGCATCGGCCTGTCGGTGGCGTCGGTCCTGCTGATGTGGCTGGCAGCCAACGCCCTGGCGGCGTTTATCCTGGCGTTCTCGATCTTCTTCTATGCCGTGATCTACACGATGTGGCTGAAGCGTTCGACGCCGCAGAACATCGTGATCGGCGGGGCCGCGGGCGCATTCCCGCCGATGATCGGGTGGGCCGCCACCACCGGGTCGCTGGGCGTGCTGCCGGTGGTAATGTTCGCCATCGTCTTTCTCTGGACCCCGCCGCATTTCTGGTCGCTGTCGCTGTATGCCTGCAAGGATTACGGTCGCGCCGGAATCCCGATGCTGCCGGTCGTGCGGGGTGCGCGGCATACGCGGTGGCAGATCCTGTTCTACACGCTGATCCTGTCGGCGGTGTCGCTGGTGCCGTCGTTTCTGCATCAGGCGGGCTGGCTCTATACCGGTGTCGCGTCGCTGCTGGATGCCGGGTTCGTCGCCTGCGCGGTTGGCGTGTTGACGGATCGACAGGACGAGGCCGGCGTCAGCCTGACGGGCGACCGGCCGGCGCGTCGGGCGTTCCGCTATTCCCTGGCCTACCTGTTCCTGCTGTTCTGCGGACTGCTGGCCGACCACTTCCTGATCATGCGATAGGGGCGGGCGATGAATCAGCCACATTCCCTGACGGACGCCGAAGCCACCGAATTCGTCCGACGCCATCGCGGCCGTATTTACGGCGTGGCGATCACGCTGCTGGCCCTGGCGGCCGTATTCTACGGGCTGGCGCTGGTCCGCTTGTGATGAAGTGAAGGCCGGGCGCTGCCCGGACCCGGCAGGGCGTGACGCCCTGCACCCCATTCTATGACGGGCTTTGTCGGTGGGCCCAGCTATCGAGTGTCGTCACGGCCGTATCGAGGCCGGCGAGTTCGAAATTGATCGTCACCGCGCCACCCTGGACAGTTCCGATCTGGATATGCCCGGTCTTGCCGTGCCGCGCGCTCGACAGGACGGCATCGGGAAGGGGCGCCATACGGGCGATGCAGCCATTGGCTGTACAGACCTGCCATGTCAGCGCCACCGGCGCGCCGTCGTCGATGGCAATGGTGGGCGGCCGGACCAGCGATACCATCAGCGGCGTCTGCAGTGTCAGTTGATAGGTTGCCGACAGGCTGCCCCCGGCGGTCCTGCTCCGGCTGAAGAGCACGTCACCGACCTGCACGGCCTTCTTCTGCGGGTTCTGAACGATCAGGTGCTGTTCGATCGTGCACAGAGCCGGTCCTGTGGCCGGAGCCTGGGCATAGAGGCACCGATAGGTCCATTGTCCCGAAGATTGCGACAGTTCCGCCGGTGAAGCGGCCGGTGCGGCGGCCGGGGCCGCCGTCGCCGGCGTGCTGGCCGGAACCGCGGATGCGGCGCCATGCGTCGAGGCCTGGGCCACGCCCGGACCGGAATGCCCGGAATAGGCCACGCCGAGGGTGAGAGCGGCCGCCGCGCCCCCGATGACGGCGACCAGCGGGACAGGAGTGAAAAGTTTCATAGCCGACTTTCAGGCGTGAAAGCCGTGGCCCGTCCGGGCCACAGCCAGGTGGATCAGAACGTGACCTTGACGTTACCGGTCAGGCCGCTGTCGGTGGAATGGTCGCCATACTGCCCGACATAGGAGAGGCCGACATTCAGCCTGTCGGTCAGCTTCGCCTGCAGCCCCGCCTTCAGCACCGCCGCGTCGGTGGACAGCGGCACGCCCGCGACGTCGAACGCATTGCCGCCGGCCAGGAACGCCTCGCGCGTGGTCGGCGTGGTCAGGCCGAAGGCGTGGCTGTTGATTTCCAGCGAGAACTGACCCTGTAGGGGCGGAAATTTTCATTGAGAATTGACCCGTGTCTGACACTTCCCCGGAGCAACTGTCCGGGGGTTAAAGGAGTGATCAGCATGGAATTGTTGAGTGTGATCCGGCGGTGGCATTACCGGGATCATGTACCGATCCGCGAGATTGAGCGTCGGACGCGATTGTCGCGCAACACGATCCGCAAGTATCTCCGGGCGGAGACGGTTGAGCCGCAGTTCAAGGTTGCCGAGCGTCCGAGCCGGCTGGACCCGTTTGCGGAGAAACTGGCGACCTGGCTTGCTCTGGAGACGTCAAAGTCGCGCAAGCAGCGCCGCACGGGGCGGCGCCTGCATGTGGATCTTGTAGCGCTGGGTTATGACGGATCGTATGGACGGGTTGCGGCCTTTATCCGGAACTGGAAGGCGGAACAGCAAAGGGCGCGGCAGACGACGGGACGCGGCGTGTTCGTTCCGTTGCGCTTTCAACCCGGAGAGGCCTTCCAGTTCGACTGGGGAGAGGACTGGGCGGTGATCGGGGGGCGGCGCGTCAAGCTGCAGGTCGCCCACACCAAGCTGTCCTACAGCCGGGCCTTCATTCTGCGGGCGTATCCGCTCCAGACTCACGAGATGCTGTTCGACGCGCTGACGGAAGCCTTTCGCGTTTTGGGCGGGGTGCCGCGTCGAGGTATTTTTGACAATATGAAAACCGCCGTGGACCGGGTTGGGCCCGGCAAGGTCCGCCAGGTCAATCTGCGTTTTTCGGCCCTGGTGAGCCATTATCTGTTCGAGGCGGAGTTCTGCAATCCGGCAGCGGGTTGGGAGAAAGGTCAAATCGAGAAGACCGTCCAGGACGCCCGGCGGCAGATCTGGCAGGAGATGCCGCATTTTCCTGATCTGGCCTCCCTGAACGTCTGGCTCGAGGCGCGTTGCCGGGAACGTTGGACTATCTTGAGGCATGTCGAATTGCCCGGCAGCCTCGCCGAGGCCCATGCGGCGGAAGTGCCTCACCTGATGGTTCCAGGGCGCCCGTTCGACGGGTTCGTCGAACATACCAAACGGGTTTCGCCGACTTGCCTCGTGCAGTTCGAAAGCAACCGCTACAGTGTGCCCGCCTCTTTTGCCAATCGGCCGGTCAGCCTGCGCGTCTATCCCGACCGGTTGGTGATCGCGGCCGAGGGACGGATACTATGCGAACATCCCCGGATCGTCGAGCGGTCCCACGGCGTGCCCGGTCGCACGATCTATGACTGGCGGCATTACCTGGCGGTGCTCCAGCGCAAACCCGGGGCCTTGCGCAATGGCGCACCCTTCTCTGAATTGCCCGAGGCGTTCCGGACGCTGCAGACGCACCTCCTCCGGCGCACGGGCGGCGACCGGGAAATGGTCGAGATCCTCGCCCTGGTGCTGCAGCATGATGAGCAGGCCGTGCTTTGCGCGGTTGAACTCGCGCTCGAGGAGGGAGTAGCCACCAAGACACACGTCCTCAATACGTTGCATCGTCTGACGGACGCCAAGAAAACAGGAGCACCCAGGCTCGACGCGCCGCAGGCATTGGTGCTCGAACGCGAGCCTCAGGCCGATACCGGACGGTATGACGCCCTGCGCGGGGAGGCCCGTCATGCGTCATGATCCCGCGGCCGGTGCCCTCGTCGTCATGCTGCGCGGCCTGCGGATGTATGGCATGGCCCAGGCCACGGCCGAACTGACCGAACAGGGTGCGCCGGCATTCGAGGCCGCCATCCCCGTCCTCTTCCAGCTTTTGAAGGCGGAACTCGCCGAGCGAGAGGTGCGCTCCATCGCCTATCAAACCAAGACTGCCAGGTTCCCGGCCTACAAAGATTTGGCAGGGTTCGATTTCTCGGCCGCCGAGGTCAACGAGGCCATGGTCCGTCAACTCCATGCCGGGGATTTCATCGACCGTGCCGACAACGTCGTCCTCATTGGTGGACCAGGAACCGGCAAGACCCATCTGGCCACAGCACTTCCGTGCAAGGCGATCGAACATCACCGCAAGAAGATACGGTTCTGGTCCACGGTAGACCTTGTCTACGCCCTCGAACAGGAAAAAACCGCCAATCGCGCAGGACAGATCGCGGAACGTCTCGTGCGCCTCGATCTCGTGATCCTGGACGAACTTGGCTATTTGCCGTTCAGCGCATCAGTCGGTGCCTTGCTGTTCCATCTCCTCAGCCGTCTGTACGAGCGCACCAGCGTCATCATCGCCAGCAATCTGAGCTTCAGCGAATGGGGCGAAGTCTTCGGTGTCCCAAAATGACGACAGCCCTGCTCGATCGCCTTACCCACCTCTGTCATATCCTCGAAACCGGAAATGACAGCTACCGGTTCCGCGCAAGGTCCGCCGCCCCCAGGAACCGGAAGGAAAAGGCAACCGCTTGACCAGCCCATAAAACATAGCAGAGATAACCAAAGGCCGGGTCAGTTCTCGATGAAAACCCAGGGTCAAATCTCAGCAGAAATTAACATGCTCGCCATAGAAGGCTTCCTTCAGGGCGTTGTAGCCGTAGCCCAGCATGCCGTCGGCCCGTGCCACGGCCTCGGCCCGCGTATAGACCGAGCCGGCGGAATCGAAATTGAACATGCCCGACGCCGCCAGGCAGTTCCGGCGGACCAGCCGTTCGATACTGTCCAGTATCCAGGGCACGTCGCGCACGCAGGCGATGACCCGGCAGCCGGGGAACAGGTCGCCCAGCAGAGGCAGGCAGTTGCTCCAGGCCCGGTTGGTGTCGAACACGGTTCGGGACGTGAAATTGTCGCCGTAATAATTTTCGAACACCCCGCGCAGGATGCGCCGGCGCTGTTCGTCGGTGATGAAGGACGCGAATTCGCTATTGGCGCTCATCCCGTCCAGCAGCTTGCGGACCAGGCCGCAGACAGGGCTGCTCATGGACGCGCTGAAGCGGGGGTTCTGTCGCAGGATGGCCGCCAGCAGCGTCGAGCCCGAGCGGGGAAGTCCAGAAATGAAATGCATTACGCTGCCAAGGTCGATATTGGGAATGTTCCATATATTTTTAGGCAAGAATGGAATTGCATCGATGTTTTTTCGTTGTGGTGAATAAAAGCTATTTATACCAAAGGCCGTAGCCACTGACTCGTGTGTGAAGTGACGAACGGCGCCGGCTCTGATTCTCTTGATTTTGGGAGGATCTGGCAGATGACGAGAGCGGTGAAGCTACGGGATGACTATTCGGCCTCTGAGCTGAGGCGACTTGCGGCGCGCAGCCGGCAGGCGAACGCTGCGCGCCGGCTTCTGGCCCTGGCGGCGATCCGTGACGGGGCCAGCCGCACCGATGCGGCCCGCGTAGGCGGCATGGACCGCCAGACGCTGCGGGACTGGGTTCACCGCTTCAATGCTGAAGGGCCGGATGGCCTGCGCGATCATCTGCACGCAGGGCCGGCCTGCCGTCTGAGTGTCGCACAGCAGACCGAATTGAAGGCCCTGGTCGAGGCAGGCCCGGATCGGCAGCGCGATGGCGTGGTGCGCTGGCGCCGGGTCGATCTGCAACGCGTGATCGAAGAGCGCTTCGGCGTCGTCTATCATGAGCGTCATGTGTCCACTCTGCTGAAACGGCTTGGTTTTTCCTATGTCAGCGCCCGGCCACGTCACCCGGGTCAGGACGCTGGCGTCATGGAGGCATTCAAAAAAACTTCCCCCGCATCCTGAA
This sequence comes from Gluconacetobacter diazotrophicus PA1 5, assembly GCF_000067045.1. Taxonomy (NCBI): domain Bacteria; kingdom Pseudomonadati; phylum Pseudomonadota; class Alphaproteobacteria; order Acetobacterales; family Acetobacteraceae; genus Gluconacetobacter; species Gluconacetobacter diazotrophicus. Next base: position 2,143,630 of record NC_010125.1, on the reverse strand, counting down.
TGCCCATACCGGCCATCTGCCCAAGGGCAAGCCGATCGAGATCTGGTTCCAGGACGAGGCCCGGATCGGCCATAAGAACGGCATCGTCCGACAATGGGCCCGGCGTGGCACGCGGCCACGCCAGCCGGCTGATCAGCGCTACGAGAATGCCTGGCTGTTCGGCGCGATCTGTCCGGCGCGTGGCAAAGCCGCCGGCCTGGCGCTCCCGTTCATCGGCACCGCCAGCATGCAACTGCACATCGAGGAAATCTCGCGCTGCGTCGTCCGCGGTGCCCACGCCGTCGTGCTGCTCGATCGCGCAGGATGGCATACCACCGACAAGCTGAAGCTGCCCCGCAATATCAGCCTGATCTTCCTGCCGTCCCGCGCGCCCGAACTGAACCCGGTCGAAAATGTCTGGCAGTTCCTGCGCGCCAACTGGCTGTCCAACACCGTCTTCGACGGCATCGATCATATCATCGACGCCGCCTGTTCCGCCTGGAACAAGCTTGCCGCCCTGCCTGACACCATCCGATCCATCGGACTCAGGAAATGGGCACACACGGGTCAGTACCTATAACCGTTGGTATTAGAAATTGATGTGGCGTCCAGTGGGTTCGTATGCAAAATAAAAAAAGAATGGAGGTTGCGCCTCTGCGATCTGGACCGGTAATTGCCGGATCTCGTGATCGGTCGCGCTTATCCTGCCTCTGAAATTCGCGTGCGAATTTCAGAGATCGACAGGTCTTTCAGGTATTGATGTGTCCAGAGCAATTTATCAGACCAGACTCTGATAAAATGCTCCATTGCGTGGTTTTGCGGGCATTTTCACGGGATCAGGTGATTCACCTCATCGCGATCTGCCTTGCCTGTGAAATTCGCTCGCGAATTTCTGGGGGGAGGTACTACCGGCCCTGCTGGATCGCGGACAGCAGCCACGCCCCGCCGCGCGTCGGGCGGACGAAGGTCCAGAGTTCGGTCACCATCACCCGTTCTGTCGAACTGCCGTCGATGACCCGTCCCGTCATGTCGGTGGTGATGTCCACCATCGAATAGCGCATGGCCACGGTGGCGTAGTCGAAGCCGTTCTCGCTCCACGCTTCCGACAGGTCGCCCTGTTCGAAGCGCACGTCCGACACCACGTTGCGCGCGCCGCGGCTGGCCAGGTCGGACAACTGGGCGTTGAAATAGCCCACCATTTCGGGCGTCGCCATGTGTTGCAGCGCCGGCAGGTTCCGCTGGCTCCATGCCGCCTGGATATCCAGCAGCAGGCGCTGGAATGCCCGGTAATCGTCCGGCGTGATCGTGACCTGATCGGCGGACGGGCCCTGGCCATAGGGGGCGGCGGGCATGGGCGCCGTCCTGCGCGCGCCACCGCCGAACCGGCGCACCAGCCAGCCGACCAGCAGGAACAGCAGGACAAGCTGGATCAGGAAACCCAGGAAGCTGCCGCCGCCATGCAGCCCGCCCGCGATCCCGTGTCCGAACAGCACGCCGAACAGGCCCGCGCCCAGCAACCCGCCCAGGAACCCGTTGGCGAACGGATGCGGCCGGGCCGCGTAGGGCGAGCCGTACGGCACGCCATAGGGCGAGCGGGGAAAGGCCGACGGCGCGCCGCCATAGCCCGGGGCCGATCGCGGCATGATCGATTGCTGCATCGGCGCGGCGCCGTAGGGCGAGGTCGTCGTCGGGGCGGGGGCGCTATAGGTGCGCGATCCCCGGCTGCCCATCGACAGGCCGCTGCCCGGACGCGCGTCGGCGCCCTGCGGCAGGCCCAGCAGCGGCAGCGCGGCCAACGCGGTGCCCAGCAGCAGGATCGCCGCGCGACGGGGGCGGGGCGGACGGGCGGGCGTGGTCGGTGTGCTCATGGATCTGTCCATCCCGTATCGCTGGGTCAGGAACCGGCGATCATCAGATCGTCGATCCGGATCGTGGGCGCGTTGATGCCACGGCGGAATACCAGATCGTCCGCCAGGACCATGCGGGCAAACATGTCGTTCAGGTTGCCGGCGATGGTCAATTCGGCAACCGGTTCGGCCAGCGTGCCGCCACGGATCATGAAGCCGGAGGCGCCCCGGCTGTAATCGCCGGTCAGGCCGTTGATGGCCGATCCCATCAGTTCGGTCACGTAGATGCCCTCGGCAATGTCCGCCATCAGCGCGGCCGGTGTCACGGTGCCGGGCCGGGCATACAGGCTGCCCAGCGACGGTCCCGGAGGGGCCGTGGTCCCCCGGCTGGCCCGGCCGTTGCCGGGCAGCCCGACCTGCCGCGCGCTGCGGGAATCCAGCGCCCAGTTCATCAGTACCCCGTCCTGCACGATGACCAGTTCGCCCGCGCGCATGCCCTCGCCGTCGAACGGGTGGGCTGACAGGCCGCGCGACTGCGTCGGGTCGTCGATGATGTGGATGCCGGCCGGCATGATCCGCTGCCCCATCCGGTCCTTCAGGAACGAGGTGCCCCGGGCGATGGCGCTGCCGTTCACGGCCCCCGCCAGATGGCCCAGCAGGCTGGAGGATACGCGCGGGTCGAACACCACCGCCATGCTGCCGGTGCGCGGCCGGGTCGGGTTCAGCCGGGCCACCGCCTTCTCGCCGGCGCTGCGCCCGATCTTGGCGGGATCGTCCAGATCGGACAGATGCACCGTCGCGTGATAGTCGTAATCCCGCTGCATGCCGGTGCCCTGTCCGGCCAGGACGCTGGCCGACACCGAATGGCTGCTGCGGGCGTAGCGGCCGGAAAACCCGGCCGAGGTCATCAGGATGATGTCGGACAGGCCCGACGAGGCCGATCCGCCATTGCTGTTGGTGACGCCCGCGACCGATACCGCCGCGTCCTCGGCCGCGCGCGCGCGGTCCAGCAGGGCGGCGGTGTCGGGCTGCGCCGGGTCCAGCAGGTCCATCCCCGCCGCGTCCACGAAGCCCTGCACCGCGTCGGGGGACAGGCCGGAATGCGGGTCCTCGGGCACCACGCGGGCCATGGCCAGCGCCTGGGCGACCAGCGGGTCGAAGCGTTCCGGGTCCAGGCTGGTGGCCGAGACGATGGCCGAGCGGCGGCCGACGAAGACCCGCAGCCCCAGGTCGCTGGTCTCGGACCGTTCCAGGTCCTCGGTCCGGCCGTTGCGGACCTGCACGCCGTGCGTGGTCCGCGCCATGTAGACGGCATCCGCCGCGTCGGCACCGGCCGCCCGGGCCTTGCCGATCAGGGTGCCGAGGAGGTCGAGCGGATCGGTGCTCATGCCGCCAGGGCCTCGGCAATGGCGGCGATGCCGGGAATGTTGCGCACCGGCCCCAGCGAGGCCAGGGTGGGCTTGCCCCGGAACAGCCGCGTGGCCACCCGCCGCACGTCAGCGATGGTGACGGCGTTGATCCGCTCCACCGTTTCGGCGGTCGGGATCAGGCGGCCGAACACCTGCAACTGCCGCGCAAGCTGTTCGCACCGGCTGCCGGTGCTTTCCAGCGACATCAGCAGCGAGGACTTCAACTGCGCCCGGGCGCGGTTCAGCTCGTCCTGTCCGACATGGCCCTGCACCTTGCGCAACTCCTCCAGCGTGACGGGGATCAGTTCGTCGGCCTGGTCCTCGCCCGTGCCGGCATAGATGCCGAACAGGCCGCCATCGCGGAACGGAGCGTTGAAGGAATAGACCGAATAGACCAGCCCGCGCTTCTCGCGGATTTCCTGGAACAGGCGCGACGACATGCCGCCGCCCAGCAGGGTCGAGAGCAGCAGGACCGGATAGTAGTCCGGGTCGCCATAGCCCACCGACGGGAAGCCCAGCACCACATGGGCCTGGTCCAGTTCCTTCTCCTTGCGGAACTCGCCGCCCAGATAGCGGGAATCGAAGCCGGTCGAACTGTCCAGCGCCGGCAGGTCGCGGAAATGCCGTTCGGCCAGGGCCACCACATCGGCGTGGTGCAGGTTGCCCGCCGCCGCGATCACGGTGTTCGCGGTGGTGTAATGGGTGCGCATGTAGCGCATCAGGGTCTCGCGGCTCATGTCCTGGATCAGCGGTTCGGTGCCCAGGGTGGGGCGGCCCATCGGCTGTTCGGGGAAGGCGGTTTCCTGGAAATGGTCGAAGATGATGTCGTCGGGCGTGTCGTTCGCCTGGCCGATTTCCTGCAGGATCACGCCGCGCTCGCGCTCGACCTCGTCGGGGGCGAAGCTGCTGTGGGTCAGGATGTCGCCGATGATGTCGGCGCCCAGTGCCAGGTCCTCCTTCAGCAACTTGACGTAATAGGCCGTATGCTCGCGCGCGGTGTAGGCGTTGATATGGCCGCCCACGTTCTCGATTTCCTCGGCGATGCCGGCGGCGGTGCGGCTGTCCGTTCCCTTGAACGCCATGTGTTCCAGGAAGTGCGACACGCCGTTTTCCTCGGCATGCTCGTTGCACGTGCCGGCGGCGACATAGGCGCCGAACGACACGGTTTCCACGCGCTCCATGCGTTCGGTGACGACGGTCAGGCCGGAGGGAAGGCGGGTGACGTTGATCTGGTCGGTCATCAGGGTCCTGCGTGACGGTCCGGCCGGCGGGGCCGGACGTCCGAAGAGATGGGAAAAGGGCGGTTCAGGCGTTCTTCAGCACCGCCGCCCGAACCCGGTCCTCGACCACGTCCAGCCGCGCGGCCACGACTTCGTAACGTTCCGGCCGGTCGAATAGATCCGCAAGCGCCGGCGGCAGGGCCGGGCGGATGCCGGTCGCCTGTTCCATGGCGTCGGGGAACTTGGCCGGATGGGCGGTGGCCATCGCCACCATCGGAATGCCAGGTTCGCGGAACATCCGCCCGGCGGCGATCCCGATGGCGCTGTGCGGGTCGGCCAGATACTGGCTGGCGGCATGCAGGTTACGGATTTCGGTCTTCGTGTCCTGATCGTCAAGGGCCAGGGCGTGAAACAGGCCCGATGCCTGCCGCCACACCGGGTCGGGCACCGCCATGTGGCCGGTCTGGCGGAATTCGGTGACGATGCGCGCGCATGCCGCCGCATCGCGGTTCAGCAGTTCGAACAGCAGCCGCTCGAAATTCGAGGAGACCTGGATGTCCATCGACGGCGACAGGCTGGGCACCACGCCCTGCACGCTCATGTCGTTGTCGCGCAGGAAACGGGTCAGGATGTCGTTGCGGTTGGACCCCACGCACAGCGCGCGCACGGGCAGGCCCATGCGCCGTGCCGCCCACGCCGCCAGGATGTTGCCGAAATTGCCGGTCGGCACGGCGAACGAGACCTCGCGGTCCGGCGCGCCCAGCGCCAGGGCGGCATAGACGTAATAGGGGATCTGCGCCGCGATGCGGGCCCAGTTGATGGAATTGACCGCCGACAGGTGCATGTCCTGCCGGAAGGGGGCGTCGGCGAACATCGCCTTCACCAGGTCCTGGCAATCGTCGAACGTGCCCTGCACCGCCAGGTTGGTCACGTTCGGTTCCAGCACCGTGGTCATCTGCCGCCGCTGCACGTCCGATGTCCGGCCCTCGGGGTGCAGGATGACGATCTTCACCCGTTCGCGCCCGCGGCAGGCCTCGATCGCCGCCGATCCGGTATCGCCCGACGTGGCGCCCACGATGGTCACATGCGCGTCGCGCTCGGCCAGCACATGGTCGAACAGCCGCCCCAGCAACTGCATCGCCATGTCCTTGAAGGCCAACGTCGGCCCGTGGAACAGTTCCTGGACGAACAGCCCGTCCTCGACCTGCGTCAGCGGAACGATGGCGGCGTGGTCGAACCCGGCATATGATTCGCGGCAGAGCCGCTGCAGCACATCCGGCGCGATGCAGCCCGCGGTAAAGGGCGCGATGATCCGCGCGGCCAGGTCGGGATAGGGCAGGCCGCGCAGTGCCCGCCAGTCGTCGGCGGTCAGGACGGGCCAGGTTTCCGGCAGGTACAGCCCGCCGTCCTCGGCCAGGCCGGCCAGCAGGACCGAGGAAAAGTCACGGACGGGGGCCTGTCCCCGGGTGGAAAGATAGCGCATACCCACGATTATATCGCCAAGCGCGCCCCGCGCGAAGGGGCTTACGGTGGTCAGTATTTCGCCGGCGGCAGGGCACGGACATCGATGCGGTAGAGCGTCAGCGGCCACTGTACGTCCACTCGGCCGCCATTGAAGTGCGGCGTATGGTCGATCTGCGCGGTCGGGACGTAAAGCTGCCCGTTCGCCGTGATGTAGGGTTCGGCCGGCCAGCGCAGGCGGGGGTCCACGACGATACGCTGATAGATGCGGCCGGTGGTGAAGCGGAAGATGCTGCCGGTGGACACGTCGTCGAAATACAGCGTGCCGTCGCGCCCCACCGTCATGCCACCCAGCGGCGGCGTCTTGTACCAGAGCGTTGCGGAATCATCGAGTTCGACATCGGTCAGGCTGGTGTCGGTCAGCAGTTCGGTGCCGAACCGGTAGAGCGGCCCGCAGAGCGTCTGGTAGTACAGCCACTCGCCGTCGGGGCTGATTTCGATCCGGTTGGCGTGGACGATCGCCGCGCGGCCGTCCGTATCCAGCAGCGTCCGCCCGTCGACGGTGATCGTCCGTTGCGCGGTCAGTGAGGGATTGTGATCCAGCAGCCGCCGCTGGGTGCCATGCGCCAGGTCCATCACGATCAGGCCCGGCACGCCGGAATCGAGGATGAAGGCATACCCCTTGCCGACCCGTACCCCCGCCACATGGCTGCCGGGCCGCAGCACCGCCGGGTCCAGCACATAGGTCCGCGCGACCGCGCCCGTGCGGGTATCGACCTGAACCAGCTTGACGGAACCGGGTTGCGGTGCGTGTCCGTCCGCGCCGATCCCGCTATCCAGCGCCCACAGCATGCCGTCATCGGTCAGGTGCAGCCCCTCGACCGAGACGAAGCGATGCGCCGGGTCCGCCGCCGGATCGTTCCAGCCCGCGTCCGGATAGGGATGCTGCGTCCCGTCGGCGTCGCGTAGCGTCAGGGCGGGGCCGGGGGTTCCGGTCCAGGCCGGGTATTCCAGGATCATGCGGCCGTCGGGCAGCACCGCGACGGCGTTCCAGACCCGCGCCGTGGATTCGGCCACGGGCACCAGCGGCGCCGACGGGTCCAGCGGCGGCGCCGGCTTCGCGGCCAGGGCCGGCAGGGCGGCGAACAGGATGGAGACCGCCAGCGCCCCGGACGCCAGTCCGGAGGAAAGCGGGGGGGACGGGATCGGAAGGAAACGTGACATTCGCGGCATCTCGCCATGATCCGCCGCCGATGGCAACCGCGCGACGGGTATGGCGGCCATCCATCCGGCCCGTCACGCTGATTGGGCGACTGCTTCCGTTGCCTCCGCCGTAACGGGATAGGGGCCGCCCGCCAGTACCTGGATGGCCAGGATGCCGAAGCTGTCGGGGCGGCGCGGGCCCAGCGGCAGTATGGCATCGCCATTGGTCCAGCGGTGCGGACCGGCTTCCTGGACATCCCATCCGTCGAGTGCCGGATCGGCCAGATAGGTGTCGATCAGACGCATATTGTCCGAATCGAGGAGGGTGATTCCGCCGACCAGCACGCCGAGGCGTCGCCGGTCGTCGAGGAAGGGGCCGATCGCATCGCTGGGCCGGCTGGTGCGCGAGACGATGCGGACGGTGCCGACATCTGGCGGGATCAGGAACGTGGCATACCCGTTGGCATCGCGGGTCCGGCGGATGGCCTGACCGTTCTCGGTCAGCAGGTGAAGGCCGGTATCGTCGGTCAGGACCGGCCCCACGATCGCACTGGCGATGCCCGCGTCCCGCGCCCGGGCCTCGATCCGGCGGAAGACGGGTTCGACCACCGCGCGCGTTACCCCCAGCGGGGCGGCGGCGTCTTCCGTCCAGGATCGGGCGTTGCCCGCGCCGATATGGACGATTTTCCCATCCTGACGGAAAGAGCGGCGGTTTCCGGTATCGAGATAGCTTTCGGTCGGCATGCCGTCCGCGATAATGACGGAATGCCGTTCCGTTTCGATGTGGTAATAATCGTAGGCGGTAATGGTGCGGTCGTGGAAGATGGACCGGCCGTTGACCAGCATGCGGGCCGGAATGAAGACGCCGTCGAGGAACAGGCAATGTTCCGGCGTGACCAGCATGTCCTTGTAGGGCACGCCGTCGGCGATGGCGTCCCTGAGGATGCGGACCGGATAGCCGGCCTCGTCATCCGGAAGGCCGGGACGAACGGTGGCATGGGCCTTGCCGGTCCAGACGACCGTGCCGAGCCGTTCGCCGGTCCCCTGTTCGCCGTCCCGCCACTCACCGTCCGGGCAGGCCAGGATTTCGTCGCCCACGCGGATGTCCTGGACCGCGATGTCGCCGGACGGTGTGCGGATCATCGAATCCGCCAGGAAGCAGACGCCGATATAGGTATTGCCGGTGGTGTAGGTGATGTTCAGGGGATTGCCCTGCGTGCTGTTGACGGCATTGTATGTTCCGTTGGCCAGGTTTACGCCGGATGCCAGGTTGACCGTGTAGGTGGCGACCTGCGTGCCGTCGCTTCCGTACAGGGTGATCGTCCGGGTCGTATCGCCGGATATCGTGTAGCCCGAGATCGGAGCGACGGTGTCCTGAAGTTCGATCGTGTCCCTGGACGGATCGTAGTTCTGGATGGTCGTGGCCGACAGCGGACCGGATGCCAGCAGGCTGATGGCGGTGCCGCCGCCATTGATGACCAGCGTGCCGCCGCCGCTCCCGAACGAAACCGTCGCCCCTTCCAGGAGGCTGCCGAGGGCGGCGCCGGTGTTGAACGTGCCGCCATATTCGATGTTGACCGTCGATCCGTTCAGGGCGCCGAGCAGGGTGCTGCCGCTGTTGCCGGACAGCGTTGCCGTGCCCCCTACGACATTGATGGTCGTTCCGGTGACCAGGTTCGCCAGGCCGGATATCGTCGTCGTTCCGCCGATGTAATATGTGTTGGCGGCAAGGGCACCGGCGCCGACGATGAAGTTGCCCGTCGCGCCGGGAACGCTGACATAGGTTCCGATGCTGGCAAGGCTGACCAGCGAGGTGGAATCGGTGGACCCCGTAATGACATCGCCGGAAGCCGCGAGGTCGATGACGCCGAGGATGTCGATGCCGCGATTGATATTGTCCTGATCGAGCAGGACCGTGCCGTCACTGGCCGTGATCGTGACGTCGTAGTCGTTCTGCCCCAGGTAGGAGGTGTCGGTGACGGTGTAGGTCACCCCGGAAGCGGTCTTGTAGGTCGTGGTCGTGGACATCGTTGACACCCTCCTCTCTTGTTCCGGTTTCGGACTTCAAGGATGTCGACGGTCCCATGCCGATGTGAAAAAAGTGCTAACGTCACAAGGTATGTGCGGGACGGCCGGTCCTATTCCGCGCCGCAATAGCGTTCGCGCAGATGCGCCCGGTAGGCATCGGTCGACGGCGCGGCACCCGTTGCGGCGCGGATGATGTCGGGGGTGGACAGGCGGCTGGCCTGGCTGTGGACATGCGTGCGCAGCCAGCCCAGCAGCGGGGCGAAATCGCCCTGCGCGATGCCGGACGGAATGGCGGGGTCGGCACGGAACGCGGCCTGGCGCAGTTGCGCGGCCAGGATGGCGCCCATCGTGTAGGTGGGAAAATAGCCCCACGCGCCGGAGGGCCAGTGGATGTCCTGCAGGCAACCCAGCCGGTCGTTCGGCACCGTCAGGCCCAGCAGGCCATGGATGCCGGCATTGAACGCTTCGGGCAGGTCGCGCAGCGCGAGCGTGCCGTCGACCAGGGCCGTTTCCATCTCGTACCGGACCAGGACGTGGGCGGGATAGGTGACCTCGTCGGCATCGACGCGGATGAAGCCGGGGCGTACCCGCGTCACGGCGCGATACAGGCTGTCGGCCGACCAGGCCGGGTCGGCCTCCGCCCCGCCGAAGGCCGCGCGCAGCAGCGGCGCCGCCCAGTCCATGAAGGGGCGCGATCGCGCGACCTGCATTTCCATCAGCAGCGACTGGCTTTCATGCAGGCTCATGCCGCGCGCCTGGCCCACCGGCTGCGTCCGCCAGTCATGCGGCAGGCCCTGCTCGTACAGCGCGTGCCCGGTCTCGTGGATCACGCCCATCAGGGCCGCCAGGAAATCGTCGTCCTCGTACCGGGTGGTGATTCGCACGTCGTCCTCGGCCCCGCCGCAGAACGGATGCGCACTGACATCCAGCCGTCCGCGTTCCATGTCGAAGCCCAGCGCCATCATCATCCGCCGCCCCATCTGCTCCTGAAGGGGAACGGGGAAGGGGCCCGTGGGCAGGACCGGCGCCGGGGTCGCGGCCTGGTGCGCCTGGGCGTCCGCGATCAGGGCGGGCAGGTCGCGGCGCAGTTCGGCGAAGACCGGGTCGATGTCCGCGCGGCGGGTGCCCGGATCGTACTGGTCCAGCAGCGCGTCATAGGGCGACAGGCCCAGCGCCGCGCCCTTGACCACCGCCAGGTCGCGCGTGCGGTCCAGCACCTCGGACAGGGTCGGCAGCAGCGCCGCGAAGTCACCCTCGCGGCGTGCGGCGCGCCAGGCCATCTCGCAGCGCGACGCGGCGCGGGACATGGCATCGACCAGATCGGCGGGCACGGACGCGGCGTGCAGGTAGGCCCGCCGCATTTCCTGCAGGTTCGCCGCCTGCCACGATCCGGCAGGTGCCTCCGCCCGGTCCAGCAGTTCCGCGATCACAGGGGCGGTCAGGATTTCGTGGCACAGCACGTCCAGGGTCGCGATGCTGTCGGCCCGGCTTTCGGCGGCGCCGGCCGGCATCATCACATCCTTGTCCCAGCCCAGGATTCCCAGGGCGTTGCGGATACGGCCGATGCGCGCAAAATGGGTCGTCAGGTCCGTGTAGGCGTGCTGGGGCATGATGTCGTCCTCGGCCAGTCGGGTGTGGCACTGCGGGCGCCAGTGTGGGCGATGGCACGGCGCGATGGCAACCGGGGGCAGGGGATGGACAAACGGCAGGCGGCCCCCGACGGGCCGGACAGCGCGGCACGGGCCATGGCGCTGCTTGAAGCCGGGGACCGCGACGGGGCGCTGGCGCTGCTTCACGCCGCCCTGTCCGCGCGGCCCGCGTGCCGGGATGCCGACGTCCTGCACGGCATGGCCTGCGTCGCCCGTGCCGCCGGGCGGCCGGACCTTGCGATCGGGCTGGCGGGCAAGGCCGTCGCGCTGCTGCCGGCGGCGCATTTTCACATCACCCTGGGCTGCGCCCTGCGCGAGCAGGGCCATGTGGAGGAGGCCCGCGCCGCGCTGGCGGTGGCCGTACTGCGCGAACCGCGCGACGCGCGCGCCCACGCCGCCCTGGCCGGCGCGCTGGGTGAACTGGGCCGCTGGGCGGAGGCCGAGGCCAGCCTGCGCGCGGCGCGGGCCCTGTGTCCCGGTGACATGGCCCCCCTACTGGCGGATCGGGGCCAGCCCGCGGGGGCCGAGGCGCTGTATCGGCAGATCGTCCGGCTTCTCCCCGATGACGGGGCGGCCTGGGCCAATCATGGCGCCGCGCTGTTCGCGCTGAACCGGCACGAGGACGCCCGCGTCGCGCTGGAGCACGCCGCTGCCCTGGCGCCCGGCGTCGCGGAAACGCAGAACAATCTGGGGCTGGTCCTGATGGCGCTGGGTCATCTGCCGCAGGCCCGGACCGCCCTGGAACGAGCCAGGATTCTGGCGCCGGGCGATGCGCGGATCGCGGTCAATGCCGCGACCATTCTGGACGAACTGGCCGAGGGGGATGCGGCCGAGGCCCTGTACCGCGCCGTCCTGCGCGACCCCATCCTGGCGCGGGAGGCGGAGGGCGCGCGGGCCCAGTTCAATCTGGGAACATTGCTGCTGGCGCGTGGCGCGTACGCCGAGGGATGGCGCCATCTGGAAGCCCGATCCCGCCTGCTGCCACCCATGCGCGGGCAGGGCGTCGCGGAATGGGACGGGGCGTCACTGCCGCGCGGGCGCGTGCTGCTATATGCCGAGCAGGGGCTGGGTGACGCGATCCAGTTCCTGCGCTACCTGCCCGACTGCCTGCGCCGCGCGTCCGTTGTGCTGGATGTGCCGCACAGCCTGCACCGGCTGTTGCAAACGATGCCCGATCCGGACGGGCAGATCGCGACGCGGTGCACCGTCCTGCCGCCAGGGGACCCGCTGCCGGACGATGTGGTGGCGCGCTGCGGCCTGATCAGCCTGCCGCATCGGCTGGGCATGACCGATATTCCGCCCTTCGCGCCCTATCTGCTGCCGGCACCCGCGCCCGACCTGGGGGAGAGGCCCCGGGTAGGGTTGTGCTGGGCGGGCAATCCGTCCTTCCGCTTCGATCGAAGGCGGTCGATCCCGGCGCATCGGCTGGCCCCACTGGCCGACGTGCCGGGCCTGTTTTTCGTCAGCCTCCAGTACGGTCCGGCCGCCGCCGCGCCGCCCTTCGCGCTGGAGCGGTCAGCGGAAGGCGACATGCTGGACACCGCCCGGATCGTCGCCGGACTGGATCTGGTGATCACCGTCGATACCGCCATCGCCCATCTGGCCGGCGCGATGGGCAGACCAGTCTGGCTGCTGAACCGCTTCGGCGGCGACTGGCGCTGGTCCGCCACCTTCGACCGTGCCGAGCCCCCGCGCTGGGGCGACCGGGGCAGCCGCTGGTATCCTTCTCTGGAACAGTTCCGCCAGCACCAGCCGGACGATCCCGACACCGCCTGGGCCGCGCCGATCGAGGCCGTGCACGCGGCGTTGCTTCGCTGGCGGGTTGGTTTCGCCACGGGGCCTCTTGCGGATAAATCCGCGTAGAACGCCGGTATTGAGCGATTTTTCAAACCCATGTCCGCGACGAATAGGTGCCATATATCAATAATGACAATGGTATTAACGTTTTCTTAACCAGTGATGGATTTAAATTTCGACACTGGATTGAGAGGAAAGGCCGTGGGACTATCAATAACAGCGTCAGGTGCCTCGACCTATAATGTCTGGGCCGAGAGCAAGAAGGCGGACGCTCCCGCGACGGAAACCTCCGGCGACAGGTCCGCGCGGGATATCGGTCTTTCCGCGTCGGCACAGGCGCTGATACAGGCGGATCTCAGCAAGATGACCTCTACCGTGGTGGTGCATGTGGCCAACGGAGTCGGTGCTCAGCCCATCACCGCATCGGGGGAGATGAGTTACGGTTCCTGGGTCGAAAACAACGAACTCTCCTATATGTTGCCGACCACGGCGGAACGGGCCCCGAAAGCGACGTCGGAGACGACAGCGATGGAGAGCTTTGGCGGCGGGGCATCGCAGTCGGCCGGTCTTTCCGTATCGACGAAAGAATATGACCTCTCCAGATCCGATGCCGTGATGCTGCATGTGCCCGGCGGATGGGTCGCTGCCGCCAACGAAATGGTCAATGGAGTGGATACCGGGTACGGACCGGATGCCGTAACGGGCGATTACCAGCAGGAGGTCGATGTTTCCACGGTATCCCTGTCCGCTCTTTATACGGCGGCGGGAAAATCGGCCGATGAAAAATCGGACACCGAGACGGCAAGCCTGATCACGCAGTTCGTCCAGCAATCGAGCGGCTCGCAGGACCCGGTGGCGTGGAAGGAAGAACCCGATGGAACAGTCGAGTTCGCGACCTTTTCCTCTTCGTTTACGCCCAACGGCAGTGCCGCAACCGCTGACTCCACGTCCGAAAGCGATGGAACGGCCGGCAGCGCCGCCTCGGCCACGGCCGTTCTTGATCCGGTTGCGACGAAACGGGCCGACCAGAACAACCTGATCGACCAGTTGTTTCAGATTTCGGACGAAAAACACAAACCCGGCGACAAATCCAAGTTAGATCTTACGTAAAAGCGGGTTTCGGAGGCCGTCCGGTGAAAGGATGCCGTGAATGACGAGGATCGCCACCACGCAGTCGGACCTCACTTATCTGGGGCCGTTCGGCACCGACAGCGATGCGTCGTCCACCCAATCCAGCGCCGCGTCGGCCGAAGGTGGCGCGGCCCCGGTGTCCAGCGACGGTGATTCCGTTACCCTGTCGCAGGAGGCCCTGTCGCGTCTGGACCAGATCATCCAGTCCAGCCGGCAATCCGTCCGGGCCGATGCGGAGCAGCGGGTCGATCGTCTCCAGGCGCAGATCCGGCAGCTTATGTTCATGAAGGCGTTTCTTTCGCCCAAGGCGCTTGCCCAGGAATTGGCGCAATTCGCACACCAGCTTGCCGCCGCCGTGCAGCAATATGCGCAGAATCAGGGAACGTCCGCCGGCATGGCCGAAGTGGGCGACATGGTGATTTCCGTCCCGCAGGACACCCAGGACTCATCGGGAACCGTTCGGGACGGCGGCGATGTTTCCGATCCGTCCCTGTCGCAGCCAGCGACGGACAGTACGTCAGGGCAGGCAGCGGGTGGCAGCGGGAAAAATGGCGCGGGCACAAGCGACAGTCCGGATTTCCAGCAGACGGTGCGGAAGGTGGCGGCCCAGTTGGAAGATATGCTTAAAGAAGCCAAAAATCGGCTGAAGAAACAGCATAACAGCGACATCCAGTCTGCCCAGGACGCCCTGGACGAGGTCGAGCAGGATCTGCCGAAATTATCCTGACCGGTTCTTCCCATCAGTCACGATTACTGGACACTCTCGGCCGTCGTCTTATGCTGATCGGAGTAAAGGAAAGGATCGACAATGCGGGTCAGCAGCACGTCCTCGATCATTGTTCATCTGGTCCAGAACAGTTCCGCATCGTCCCAGACCCTTTTAAATAACAGCCCGTCCACTCCGACAACGTTCAGCGACATGAGCCCTCAGGAGATGGAGGCTGCCCGGGAGCAGTTGACCCGGGAGGGGAAGATCACACTCCATCAAAGTGGCGAAATGGCTTTGATGGATGGATATGCGTTGGAAGGCGTCAACGGCGGGAAACTGGTGAGCGGATCATCGAACATGTATTCGATGATTGATAACCTGATTTCCTACCAAGAGAAAAACGGTATCGGCGACGTGCAGGGAGACATCGCATCCCTAAAATCTCTGCGTTCGATTCTTGAAGAATATGACAAAAACAATCAGATCACCGCGTCGATGGCTTCCGAAACAGCCCTTAACGAATAAAAGTCTTTTTGCTTCTTTTTCTTCAGAAAAAGAAGCCTTCGCTTTCCCCTACGCGATCAGCGATTCCGCCGGCGGCCCGATTTCGCTGGTCATGGCTTCCTCGGCCTGGCGCAGGCCGTGCAGCAGGGCTTCGCGGATTTCGCCCAGGCGTCGCTCGTCAGTGATCTTCAGGCCGAACAGGTCCTTGACGTAGAACACGTCCACCGCGCGTACGCCGTAGGTCGTGATATGGGCCGAGGCGATCTGCAATTTGTGGTCGCTGATCGCCTGGGTCACGTCATGCAGCAGGCCGGGGCGGTCGCGGCCGTTGATTTCGATGACCGTGTAGGTGTTCGATGCCCGGTTGTCGATCACCACGCGGGGTGGCACGTGGATCGCGCGCATGCGCCGCCCATAGCGCATGCGGCCGGCGCTGACGATTTCCTTGGGAATGTCCACCCGGCCGGACAGCGCCTGTTCGACCAGCGCCGACAGGCGGGCCAACTGGTGCGGTTCCTCGAACGCCTCGCCGCCCGCGTCCTGAATCCAGAACGTGTCCAGCGCCATGCCGTTGATCAGCGTGTGGATGCGGGCATCGACGATCGACGCCCCCGCGATCGCCAGCGCGCCGGCCATGCGCGAGAACAGGCCGGGATGGTCGGCGGTGTAGATCGTGACCTCGGTCACGCCACGGGCGGGCAGGGGCTGGGTTTCGACCGTCAGCGGGGCCTTGTGCCGTTCGGCCTCGCGAATCAGCTCGGCATGGCGGGCGTGGGTGTCCTGGTCGAAGGACAGCCAGTAGCTGCCATAGCCCAGGCCCAGGAAATGATCGATGTCCGCGCGCTTGAACCCGTCATCTTCCAGGATCTCGGCCGCCGCGTCCTTGGCGCGGGCCACGCGCACGTCGCGTTCGGTGGTGGCCAGGCCGCCCTCCAGCACCTCGGCCACGCGCATGTACAGCTCGTGCAGCAGGGTGGCCTTCCAGGCATTCCACACGCGCGGGCTGACGGCGCGCATGTCCACGATGGTCAGCAGCAGCAGCAGCCGCAGGCGCTCGGGCGACTGGATGGTGTCGGCCAAGTCCAGGATGGTCTTCGGGTCGTCGATGTCGCGCTGGAAGGCCGTGTGGCTCAGCAGCAGGTGATGCAGCACCAGCCAGGATACGGTTTCGGTCTCCTCGCCGGTCAGGCCCATTTCCGGGCAGACATCCAGCGCGATTTCCGACCCCAGTTCGGAATGGTCGCCGCCGCGTCCCTTGGCGATGTCGTGCAGCAGGATGGCCATGTAGAGGGCCCGCCGCGATTGCAGGTTGCGCGCCAGGTCGTACGCCTGCGGAATTTCGTCGGCCATGGCGCCATGTTCGATCCGGCCGAAGATGCGGATGGCCTCGATCGTGTGCTCGTCGACCGTGAACACGTGATAGGTGTCGAACTGCATCTGGCCGACGATGCGCGACCAGTCGGGCATCAGCCGCCCCATGATCCCGGTTTCGTTCAGGATATGCAGCCAGTAGGCGTTGCCTTGGCGGCGGTCCTGCGCGGTGGCGTGGAAGCTGGGGACCTCTTCGCCGGCCGCGTTCTCGGCCTCGGCGCTATGGGGCGGGCGGCCGATGCGCTCCGGCGGGGTGCCGCACAGCAGTTCCAGGAAGATGCGCGCGGCCTCGGGGTCGCCGCGCAGGCTGGCGGCCCGCCGTTCCCAGCGGATCAGCTGGTGCATGGCCAGCGGGTGGATGGGCAGCTTGCGGGTGCGCGCCCATTCGAGCAGCCGCATCATCTGGATCGGCTCGGCATCGAACGAGGTGCCGCGTTCCGGCAGGATCTGGCCGTCCAGGACGGTGAAGCCCGCGTCGCGCATCGCGCTGTCGGCTTGCGGCGCGTTGGCCGCCGGGCCCAGCGCCTGGCGCATCACGGCGGGTTCCAGCACGTGGGTCAGGCGCATGACCTCGCGCACCGTCAGGAAATAATGGCGCATGAAGCGCTCGACGCCCACCTGGCGCCCATGGCGGGTGTAGCCCATGCGCGCGCCGACCACGGGCTGCACGTCGAAGGTCAGGCGCTCCTCCGCCCGGCCCGAGATGTAATGCAGGTGCAGCCGGACGCTCCACAGGAAGTCCCAGGACCGGCGGGCGCGCTTGGCCTCCTGCTCGGTCAGCAGGCCCAGGCGGCTGAAGCCCGGTGCCAGCAGGTCGGATACATGGCGCGTGCCGAACGTGTAGCGGCACATCCAGTACAGGGTCTGCAGGTCCCGCAGGCCGCCGCGCCCTTCCTTCACGTTCGGTTCGACCAGATAGGGACTGTCGCCGAAGCGGTTATGGCGCGCCGTGCGTTCCTTGTGCTTGTCCGAGATGAAGCGCGCGGCCCCGGCCTCGACGCAGGCGACGATGTACCGGGCCTCGAACATGGCGAACAGCGACGCGTCGCCGGCCAGCAGCCGGGCGTCCAGCAATGTGGTGCGGACGGTGGTGTCGGCCTCGGCCTCGGCAATGCATTGCGCGATGGAGCGCGTGGCGTGCCCGACCTTCAGCCCCAGGTCCCACAGGAAATACAGGATGTATTCCACCACGCGGCTGACGTCGGCCGAGGGTTCGTCGGTCGTCAGGAACAGCAGGTCGATATCGCTGAACGGCGCCAGCATGCCGCGCCCGTATCCCCCCGTCGCGGTGACCGCCAGGCTGCGTGCCCCAGGCCCGATCGAGCCGGCCAGCGCGTGGTCCAGTGTGAAATCGACCAGGGTGCGGATCATGCCGTCGGTGTGCAGTGCCAGTTGCTTGGCGGCCGACGTGCCATGCAGGCGATGGGCCTCGAATTCCTCGCGCACCGATGCCTGGAACCGGGCGAGATGGCGGCGGAACAGCGCGATGGCCTGCTCGCGCGGTACGGCCGCGCCGTCCTCGGGGGAAAGGAGCGATGCCGCGAGGCTGGTGGTCAGGTCCCTGACGGCCGAGGGGGTGGAAGCCTGGGAGGGGGAAGACGGGGTCGACATCGCGGGGGGATCGATTTCCTGCATGGGCGTGGGGCCGGACGGAGGTCGGCCTTCCATTCTATCCGTTCTATCCGTGGTCCAGATGTCAGGATTCTTCAAGCATCAGTTTCTTGATCGCGTAGACCATGTCCAGCGCCGTGCGCGGCGTCAGCTCGTCGGGGTCGAGCTGTTCCAGCATCCGCCGCACCGGTTCGGGCACGCCCGGATCGGGTTCTTCGGCAGGCGGGGTGCTATCCGCCGGGGCGAACAGCGGCAGGGGCCTGGCGCCCACCGCGCGTTCCTTCTCCAGTCCCGCCAGCAGCCGCGCGGCGCGGCGGACAACCGGTTCCGGCACGCCGGCCAGCCGGGCCACGTGCACGCCCCAGCTTCGGCGCGCCGATCCGGGTATGACCTCGTGCTGGAAGATCACCTGGCCCTTCCATTCCCGCACGCTCATCGTGTGGGGCGACAGGCGCGGCAGGCTTTCCGCCAGTTCGGCCAGTTCGTGGAAATGCGTTGCGAAAATGGAACGGCAGCGCAATGTCGAATGCATGGCTTCCAGCACCGACCAGGCGATGGCCAGCCCGTCCAGCGTCGCGGTGCCGCGCCCGATTTCATCGACCACCACCAGGGACCGGGGGCCGGCCTGGTTCAGGATGGCGGCGGTCTCGGTCATTTCCACCATGAAGGTCGACCGCCCGCGCGCCAGGTCGTCCGATGCCCCCACGCGGGAAAACAGCCGGTCGACGACGCCGATCCGCGCGGCCTTGGCCGGGACGGGCAGCCCGGCCTGCGCCAGGATGACCGCCAGCGCGGTCTGGCGCAGGAAGGTCGATTTGCCCGCCATGTTCGGCCCGGTCAGCAGCATGACGCGCTGGGCGGGTTCCAGCACGCAATCGTTCGGGGTGAAGCGCTCGCTGCGCGGCAGCGCCGCCTCGACCACCGGGTGGCGGCAGGCCGTCAGCGTGAAGGCGTCGTCGTCCGTGACCTCGGGCCGGCACCACATGCCGCCGGCGGCCAGGTCGGCGCAGGATTGCAGCACGTCCAGGACCGCCAGCGCCCCCGCGATGACCGGCGGGGCGGGTTCGTCCAGGATCTCGCGCACCAGGGCGGCGAAGATCCGCCGCTCGCGCGTTGCGGCACGCTCCGCGGCCTCGGCGATGCGGCGGTCCAGGCTGACCAGTTCCTCGGTCGAGAACCGGGCCGCGCTGGCCGTGCCCTGGCGCAGGATCAGGTCGGTGCGCTCGCGCAGGCGGGGGGCGGTCGCCGCCGGGACCTCGATGACGTAGCCCAGTTGCGCGTGATGGCGGATCTTCAGGCTGGCCAGCCCGAATTTCTGGGCATAATCGTTCTGCAACCCGGCAATGACCCGGCGGCTGTCGTCGCGCAGGGCCCGTTCGGCGTCCAGTTCGGCATCGAAGCCGGCGGCGATCACGCCGCCGTCTTCCACCCGGGCCGGCAGGTCTTCGGCCAGGGCCTGCTTCAGCCGGGTTTCCAGGTCCGTTGCCTCGCCCAGGTGGCGCATGGCGTCGGCCAGCAGCGCGGGCGGTGCGGTGCGGCCGTCCGTCAGGGCCTGGGCGATGCGCCGGGCGATGGCCAGCCCGTCGCGGATCGCCGCCGCGTCGCGCGGCAGGCCACGGCCCAGCGACAGGCGGGCCAGCGCGCGGGCGATGTCCGGCGTACCGCGCAATCCCTGCCGCAGGGCCGCGCGCACGCCGCCTTCCTCGATCAGCCACGACCAGCCGTCCTGGCGGGCGGCGATCGCGGCGTCCCGGGTCAGGGGGGCGGCGATCCATTCCGCCAGCAATCGGCTGCCGGGCGCGGTGACGGTGCGGCCGACGCTGGCCAGCAACGTATGCTCGGTGCCGCCGTCGCGCGTGCGCAGCAGGTCAAGGCTGGCGCGCGTGGCGGGGTCCAGGCCCAGCACTCCGCCATTTTCATGCGCCTGGGGCCTCGACAGGCGCGGCATCTGGCCGGCCTGGCTGCGCCGGACGTAATCCAGGGCCATGGCGCCGGCGACCGCTTCCTCGTCGGAAAAGGTCCCGAACGCGTCCAGGCTGGCGACATGGAAGGTCTCGGCCACGCGCCGCCGGGCGGCTTCCGGGCCGGGGGGAATGGTTGCCGGCGCGCGCCGGGCCGCGAAGTCACCCAGGTCGATCTCGGCCGCCGCCAGGATTTCCGCCGGGTCCAGCCGGCCCAGCAGGTCCATCAGCCCCTCGGCGGGAACCGAGGCCGTCTCGAATGTGCCGGTGGAAATATCGATCCACGCCACGCCCCAGCCGCGCGTTCCGCGTCCGCCGCGCGAGGCGACGGCCAGCAGCAGGTTCTGCCGTCCGGCCTCCAGCAATTCGTCCTCGGTCAGGGTGCCGGGGGTGACAAGCCGCACCACGGCGCGGGCCAGCGGGCCCTTGGGGCCGCCCTTGCCGGGCTTGCGCGGCGGTTCGGTCTGTTCGGCCACCGCCACGCGGAACCCGCGACGGATCAGCCGCGCCAGGTAGGACGATGCCGCCCCGACCGGGACGCCGCACATCGGAATCGGGATATCGCCATGCGTGCCGCGCGCGGTCAGGGCGATATCCAGCGCGCCGGCCGCCGCCTCGGCGTCGGAGAAGAACATCTCGTAGAAATCACCCATGCGGAAGAACAGCAGGGCCTCGGGATGTTCGGCCTTGAGGGAAAACCATTGCGCCATGGCCGGAGTGGCGCCGTCCGGTGAAGGGAGCGTCATGCCGGCCTGTGTACAGGCCCGGACCGCGATGTGCCACCCGGGAAATGACGTGCCGTCATGCCGTTATGCCGGCCGTCCCCGCCGGCGGGCGAGGCGGGCGCGCAGCATCGCCGCGGCCACGCGCAGTTCCATCACGCCCAGGACCTGCAACCCGGCGCCATAGGCCAGCATGCCGGCCATGACCAGCACGCCCAGCGCCATGATCCGCAGCGGGCCGTGCTGGACGGCCAGCGGCCCCAGGGCCGTCAGGTCCAGCATCATCAGCACCGCCGCCATGCCCAGCGCGGCAAGCGCCATCCGGCCGACCCGCGACAGGGTGGTGGTGGAGATGCGCAATATGCCCCGGCGGCGCAGCAGGAAGCCGAGCGTGGCGACATTGACGATCGCAGCCAGGCTGCTGGCCAGCGGCGGGCCGGCATGGTGCAGCGGGTGCATCAGCAGCAGGTTCAGGACGAAATTCAGGGTCAGGGTGAACAGGCCCACCCGGACCGGTGTGGCCGTGTCGCCCCTGGCGAAGAAGCCCGGGGCCAGGACCTTGATCAGCACGAAGGCCGGCAGGCCGATGGCGAAGGCACGCAGCGACTGCGCCGAGAGCATGGCGTCGCGCGGGGTGAACGCGCCGTGCTGGAACAGCGTGGCGATGATCGGCTGGGCCAGCACCATCATGCCCAGCGCCGCCGGCAGGGTCAGGATCATGGCATAGTCGATCGCCCGGTTCTGCGCGCCGTGTGCGCCGTCATGGTCCTCGGCGGCGACGTGGCGGCTCAGTACCGGCAGCAGGGTGGTGCCGGCCGCGGCCCCCAGGACGCCCAGCGGCAACTGGTTGATGCGGTCGGCGAAATAGATGAATGACACGCTGCCGGGCGGCAGGTACGAGGCGATGATGGTATCCACCAGCAGGTTGATCTGGCTGACGCCGCTGCCCAGGCAACCGATCGCCATGCGCCGGATCAGGGTATGGATGCGCGCCGTCAGGCGCGGCGGCAGCAGCATCAGGCGGAAGCCGGCGCGGCGGACCGCCAGCAGCAGCAGGCCAAGCTGGGCGACGCCCGACGCGGTGACGCCCCAGGCGGCGGCGCGCGCGACATCGCCGGTCAGCGGCGTCAGCAGGAAGATCGAGGCGATGCCGACGACGTTGAAGGATACATAGGCCGCCGCCGCGACGCCGAACCGGTGCAGGCCGTTCAGCACGCCCGACACCAGTGCCGCGGCGCAGATCAGCACCAGATAGGGAAAGGTGATGCGGCTGAGCGTGACCGCCATATGGTAGCGGTCGCCATCCAGCGGGAAGCCGGCGGCGATCACGCGTACGACCTGCGGCATGAAGACCTCGCCCAGCACGGCGATCATCGTCAGCCATGTCAGAAGGACGCTGAACGTCTCGCTGGCGAAGCGGCGGGCCCGGTCGGGGCCTTCGGTCGCGAGCATGCCGGAAAAGAGCGGAACGAACGCCGTGTTCAGCGCGCCCTCGCCGAAAAGCTGGCGGAACATGTTGGGCAGGCGGAAGGCGACCTGATAGGCGTCCTGGACCGGTCCCGCGCCCAGGAAGGCGGCCAGCAGCTGGTCGCGCACCAGGCCCAGCACGCGGCTGAGCATCGTCCAGCCACCGACGGTGAGAAAACCTCTGAGCAAGCGCGACCTCCTGGAGCGGAACCGGCGCATACTGCCCGAGGCAGGGCCGGCCGGACACCATGATTCACATGGATGGCGGAATCAGGGGCGGCGGATCAGGTGTCCAGGATCGCGCGCTCGATAGCCACGCGCATGCGGTGTGATTCGGGCGATGTCAGGCTGACGAACCAGTTTGCCAGGCGGCCGTCGCGGCCGATCAGGTATTTGTAGAAGTTCCAGCGCGGGCGGGCCATGAGGCCGCCCTGTTGCGCGATCCAGCGGAACAGCGGCAGCGTGTCGGCGCCCCGGACATGGCTGCGCGCGGCCATGGGGAAGGTGACGCTGTAATTGCGGGCGCAGAAGGTCGCGATCTCGGTCGAGGTGCCGGGCTCCTGGTTGCCGAAATCGTTGGACGGCACGCCGATGATCGTCAGCCCGTTGCCGCGATAGAACGACCACAGCGCCTGCAGCCCTTCGAATTGCGGCGTGAAGCCGCATTTCGACGCGGTGTTCACGATCAGGATCGGCTTGCCGCGCAGCGCGCCAAGGTCGATCGTACCGCCATCCAGCGACGGAAGGGTAAAGTCGTACGCGGTCGTCATGGAACCGATTCTGTCTCTTGCATCCTGTCCGAACGCGCAAGACTAGAGCAGTTTCCCATGCGACACGAGTACCGGCGGGCCGCGGGCGCTGGACAGCGCCCCGCGCAGCGCACAATCTCGTTTCGTCCTGGTATTGGTGAGGCGACGTGCCTGTCCTGCATGGAATCCTTGGTCTTGCCGGCCTGATCGGACTGGCCGTGGCGTTTTCGACCGACCGGCGGGCCATTCGCCCCCGCATTGTCCTGGCCGCCGGCCTGATGCAGGTGGCGCTGGGCGGCATGGTGCTGTTCGTCCCGCCGGGGCGCCACGCGCTGCATGCGCTGTCCGGCGCGGTCGATACCGTGCTGGGATACGGCGCGCAGGGCAGTCTGTTCCTGTTCGGCGCGCTGGTCGATCCGCGCATGAACACGCTGTTTCCCCATACCGGATTCATCTTCGCGTTCCGCGTCCTGCCGCAGATCGTCTATGTCTCGGCCCTGATCGCGATCCTGTATCATTACCGGGTCATGCAGCGCCTGGCGGCGCTTCTGGGCGGGGCGGTCCGCCGGGCGCTGGGGACATCGACGATCGAATCCTTCTCCGCCGTCACCACCATCTTCCTGGGGCAGAGCGAGATGCCCGTGGCTCTGCGCCCCTACGTCCCGCTGCTGACGCGGGCGGAACTGTTCGCGGTGATGTCCAGCGGTACCGCCTCGGTCGCCGGGTCGGTTCTGGCGGGCTATGCCGGCCTGGGCGTGCCGATGGACTATCTGCTGGCGGCGTCGGTCATGGCCATTCCCGGCGGCCTGCTGTTCGCCAAGATCCTGATGCCCGCGCGCGAGGCCACGCGCATCACCCGGCTGGACCTGGAATTCGGGCACGAACACCCCGCCACCGTCTTCGAGGCCGTGGCCATCGGGGCCGCCAGCGGCGTGGGCGTCGCGGTCGCGGTCGGCAGCATGCTGATCGCCTTCATCGGCCTGATCGCGCTGGCCAATGGCATGATCCACGGGCTGGGCGGCTGGCTGGGCATCGCGGACCTGTCGCTGGAACGGCTGTTCGGCGTCGTGTTCGCCCCTCTGGCATGGCTGATCGGCGTGCCGTGGCATGAATGCGGCGTGGTCGGCGCGATCATGGGCCAGAAGCTGGTGTTCAACGAATTCGTGGCCTACGTCGCCCTGGCACCGCATTTCCACGACGCGGCGCTCGATCCCAGGGCGCTGGCCATCGCGTCGTTCGCGCTGTGCGGGTTCGCCAACCTGTCGTCGATCGGCATCCTGATCGCGGGTTTCGGCAGCGTGGCCCCGGAGCGCAGGGCGGACGTCGCGAAGATGGGCCTGCGCGCGGTCATGGCAGGATCGCTGTCGAATTTCGCCAGTGCGACCATTGCGGGTATGTTCGTCGGGTGATGGTCCGGGGACCGTCTGTCATCCATCAGTGGAGGAATGCCATGACATTCACCCGCACGGCTCTTCTTGCCACCCTTATGATGTCCGGGCTGATGTCCGGCCTTCATGATGCCGAGGCGTGGGACAGGAACAATTCCTCAGGCACGTCCCAGGGCAGGGCGCGGAACACGATGCACTCGGGCGGGTGTACGGGAACCGCCTGCGGCAACGGCGGAACGACCACCGGTTCGAACGGATATGGCTATAATCCGTACCAGCAGGGCGGCGGCGTGTACGTCACGCCGGGCGATATCTGGCCGTACGGTGTCCCGAACGGCCAGCAGCAATCCTCCGGTCCGGTCTCGACCACCTGCGTGGACAACCAGTGCAACCGCCTGGCGACCGGACGCGGACAACGGGGCGGCGCGCGCGACCCCGACGCGGGCGGGACATCGGCGACCTGCATGGATGGTGTCTGCAACGGCACGCCCGGGTCCGGGACCGGAAACTGAATGTCGCCAGTGGCGTGATTGTCGCGGTCGGTGCCGGGCCGCTCACTCCGTCCCGACGGGCCGGCTCAGTAGCCGGTCGCGGGCTTCGGCCAGGTCGATGTCCTCGGCCAGCAGCAGCGATACCGTTTCGATCACCGGCACGCTGATGTCGTGTTTGCGGGCCAGGGCCAGGATGGCGGGGGCGGTGGTGACGCCTTCGGCGACCGTGGTGCGCTGGCCCAGGATCGCGGACAGGGCTTCGCCCCTTCCCAGCGCCAGGCCCAGGCTGAAATTGCGCGAGGACGGGCCCGTGCAGGTCAGGATCAGGTCGCCCACGCCCGCCAGGCCCGACAGCGTTTCCGCGCGGCCACCCAGACCCCGCGACAGCCGGCCCAGTTCCGCCAGGCCGCGCGTCATCAGCGATGCCCTTGCGTTTTCGCCCAGGCCCGCGCCGATCGTGGCCCCGGCGGCGATGGCGATCACGTTCTTCGCGGCGCCGCCGATCTGCACCCCGATGGCGTCGTCGCTGGCATACAGGCGGAATTCCGGGGTCGTCAGATGGTCGGCCAGATCCCGGGCCTCGACCGGGTCCTCGCAGGCCAGCACCGCTGCCGTCGGCAGGCCCTGCGCCACCTCATGCGCGAAATTGGGGCCGGACAGCACGGCGCGCGGAAGGTTCGGATGACGGGAGGCGATCACCTCCAGCGGCAGGGCCAGGCTGTCGCGCTCCACCCCCTTGCAGCAGGCGATCATCGGTCCGGCCGGCGGCACGTGGCCCAGCACGGCGCGCAGATGCTGCATCGGCACCGCCAGCAGCACCGCGTCGGCACGGGCCGGCATGTCGCCGGTCACGGTGATCGATTCCGGCAGGGTCACATGCGGCAGGCGGGGAAGGGTGCGGGTGTCGGACAGGCTGTCCGGTTTCCGGGCCCACAGATGCACCTGCGCGCCCGCGCGGGCCGCCTGGACCGCCAGGGCGATCCCCCAGGCGCCGGCCCCGATGACGGCGATGCGTGGTGCGTTCATGATCCTGTCCCCCGTTATCCTCCCGCCCCGCGCCTATTCCTCGACGATGCGCGTGACGGCTGCCTCTCCTGTCCCATCCGGGGACAGATGGGCAAGGGCGCGCAGCGCCGGCAGGGCCTGGTCCAGAAAGCCAAAGGGCGGATTGACCACCACCAGGCCGCTGCCGTTCAGGCGTGACGGGTCCAGCGGCGGGCGCAGGGTCAGTTCCAGCGCCACGATGTCGCGCATACCCGATTCGCGCAGCGAATCGAGGAATGCGCGCACCGGCGCGCGATGCTTGATCGGGTACCAGGCGGCGATGATCCCGGTCGCGAATCGGCGATGCGCCGTGACGATTCCGCCTGCCAGGCGGTGGAATTCATCGGGCTGTTCGAAAGGAGGGTCGATCAGCACCAGCCCGCGCTTCGCGTCGCGCGGCGGCAGCAGGGCGCGCAGGGCGGCATAGCCGTCGCGGGCGTGCACCGCGATCTGCGGCTGGCCGGCGAACACCGCGCGCAGCAGGCGGCTGTCCTCGGGGTGCAGTTCGCAGCAGATCAGCCGGTCCTGCGGGCGGAGCATCATCGCGGCGATCAGCGGCGAACCGGGATAGATGTCCGGCGCACCGGCCCGGCGCACCAGGTCCAGGTACAGCGACGGCACGCCGTCCGGTGCCGTCTCCAGCAGGCGGCCGATCCCGTTGCGCCATTCCCCCGTGCGTCCAGCCTGCTCGCCGGTCAGGTCGTAGCGGCCGATCCCCGCATGCGTGTCCAGCACCGCGAACGGCGCGGGCTTGCGGGCCAATGCCTGTAGCAGCAGCACCAGCAGCGCATGTTTCATGCAATCGGCGAAATTGCCGGCATGAAAGGCGTGGCGATAATTCATGGGGCGGGGTGCGCGAACCGTTCGGCCATCTGCTCCAGCGGCCAGCGCGGACGGGGCAGCAGGTCAAGGTCGTCGGTGGGCGGCAGCCCCAGCCGCCGGCGTTCGCGCAGGGTTTCGATGGCGGCCCAGCCGACCATGACCGCATTGTCGGTACACAGCCGCAGGGGAGGCGCCGCGAAGGGCAGGGCGCGGGAGGTCGCAAGGGTGGTCAGGCGCGTGCGCAGGGCCGTATTCGCGGCCACGCCGCCGGCCGCGACCAGCAGCGTGGCCTGCGGCATCATGTCCAGCGCATGGGCCACCCGGTCGGCGACGATGTCGGCCACCGCGTCCTGGAAACTGGCGGCAATGCCGGCGGCGGCGGTCCGGGGCAGGGCGCCGGCCGCGAATGGCGCCAGCTTCTGCGCCACGGCGGTCTTCAGCCCGGAAAACGAGAAGTCGCAGCCCGGACGGCCCCGCAGCGGGCGGGGCAGCGGCCAGGGGGCCGGATCGCCCTCGCGCGCCAGGGCCTCGACCGCCGGGCCGCCGGGCCAGCCCAGGCCCAGCATCTTCGCGACCTTGTCGAACGCTTCGCCGGCGGCATCGTCGATGGTGCCGCCCAGCTTGCGATACCGGCCCACGCCCTCGACCGCGATGCACTGGCAATGGCCGCCCGAGACCAGCAGCAGCAGATAGGGAAACGATGCCCCGCCGGGGACAAGGCCGGGCAGCCGGGCGGTCAGGGCATGGGCCTCGATATGGTTCACGGCGACGAAAGGCCGGCCGAGCGCCACGGCCAGCCCCTTGGCCATGCCGGCGCCGACGATCAGCCCGCCGATCAGCCCGGGGCCGGTGCTGGCGGCGATCGGCGCCCAGCGCCTCGGCAGGCAGGGCGGCCACGTCCAGCGTGTGGCGTACCAGGGCCGGCAGGGCGGCCAGATGGGCCCGGGCCGCGATTTCCGGCACCACGCCGCCGAAGGGAACATGTCCGGCCTGCGACAGAACGGTCTCGGCCAGGATCGTGCCGTCGGGTGCCAGGATGGCCAGGCCGTGTCGTCGCAGGACGATTCGATTGCGAGGATGGGCGCCATATCGGGCGCCGGAACAGGGGCTTGCGCCGCTGTCTCGGCGGAATCGGGCGGCGTGGCAGGGGACACGGACATGATCATTGCATAAAATACAGTTCCGCCGGGCGCTATGTCATCTTTCCTTCGTGTCGTCGCGGTAATAGAGACATCGCATGGTTTCCGCTCCTCCGTCCGTTCCTGGCCCGTCAGCCGCCCCGTCCTCCGCATTGCAGAAAATCGCGGCGCAGGCCGCCGCGCGCCAGAAGCAGGCGGCCACGCGGGCCGCATTGCCGCACCGTCGCGAACTGCCGCTGCGCGTGGGCACGCGGGCCTCGCCGCTGGCACTGGTGCAGACCCGGGCGTTCCTGACGATGCTGACGCGGTTCTGCCCGGTCCTGCGCGACATGGGGGCGTTCCAGGAACACCAGATCAACACCACCGGCGACCAGGTGCAGAATCGCCGTCTGGCCGAAATCGGCGGCAAGGGACTGTTCGCCAAGGAAATTCACGATGCCCTGTCCGACGGGCGGATCGATTTCGCGGTCCATAGCCTGAAGGACCTGGAAACCACGCTGCCGCCCGGCCTGGTGCTGGCCTGCACCCTGCGGCGCGAGGACGCGCGCGATGCCCTGATCCTGGGTCCGGGCGCCGGCGGGCGGCACGACGCCGCCGATGCGGCCGATCCGTATGCCGCGCTGCCGCGCAATGCGCTGGTCGGCTGCGCGTCGGTGCGGCGCCAGGCGCAGATGCTGCATGTGCGCCCGGACCTGCGCTTCGGCCTGCTGCGCGGCAATGTGCAGACGCGGCTGGACAAGCTGGCGGCGCGGCAGTGCGATGCGACCCTGCTGGCCCTGGCCGGCCTGCGCCGGCTGGGAATGGAAGACCGCGCGGATATCGTCCTGGATCCGGAAATCATGGTCCCCGCCGCCGGCCAGGGCATCGTCGGCGTCACCGTTCGCGAAAGCGACGTGGAACTGCGCGAGCTTCTGGCCGCCATCGAGGATTACGAGGCCCGCGCCGTCGCCACCGCCGAGCGCGCGCTGCTGGCGGAACTGGACGGATCGTGCCGCACCCCGATCGGCGGCTATGCCCGCCTGGTCCCGGGACTGGCGGGCGCCGAGGCCAGCCTGCGCCTGACCGGCCTGGTCGCGCGCGAGGACGGGTCCTTCCTGCTGCGCCGGACCGTGACCGGCCTGCGCGCCGACGCCGAGGAAATGGGCCGCGAACTGGGCCGCAGCCTTCGGATGGACAGCCCATCGGACGTCTTTGCCGCCTGACGCACCGCCCCGCACCGGCGTTCTGGTCACACGGCCGGAACCCGGGCTGGCCGACACCATGGCGGCGGTCGAACGGCTGGGCTGGCAGGCCCATGCCATGCCCGCGCTGCGGATCGAACCGATCATGGATGCCGTGTTGCCGCTGGCCCGCACCCAGGCCGTCCTGCTGACCAGCGGGCAGGCCATCGCGGCGCTGGCGGGCCGCGTACGGCCCGACATGCCGATTCTGGCGGTCGGCGCGGTCACGGCCCGACGGATGCGCGATGCGGGATTCACCGACGTCACGGTGGCGGCGGGAACGGCGGCCGACCTGGCGGACCTCGCCCGCGACCGGCTGGACCCGGGGGCGGGGTCCCTGCTGGTGCCGACGGCGCCCACCTATGGACAGGATCTGGCCGTGGCGCTGCGGCGGGCCGGGTTCCGCGTCAGCCGGCGCTGCGTCTATCGGGTGCGGCCCGCGGGGGCGCCCGACGCGGCGGTTCGCACGGCCCTGGCCGGGGGCGTCATCGACGCGGCCCTGTTCTATTCGGCCGAGACGGCACGCCAGTTCCTGCGTCACCTGCCGGCGGGCGGGCACGCCGCCCTGCGGAACATCCGGGCGATCGCGATTTCAAAGTCAACCGAGGCGGCGCTGTCCACGGCGACCTGGCGTGCGATCCAGGTCGCGGCACGACCCGACCAGGCGGCGATCCTGGACCGGCTGGGGCGGCGACCGGCCGGGGAATGAAAGCCGCAAAATGAAAAAGGCCCGCGCGAGGCGGGCCTTCGATGGGGGGCCTCAGGCGGCCCGCCCGGATATCCCGATCAGGCGTTGCCGGCCGTCTGGGGGAAGCTGCGCTTGGCCTGCCACAGCGCCACGAAGTCGATCGGCTGCAGCACCACGGGCGGGAACCCGCCGTCACGCGTCACTTCGCTGATGATGTTGCGCACGTACGGGAAGATCAGGCGCGGCACTTCGACCAGCAGGATCGGCTCGACCAGTTCGTCCGGTGCGTTGGTCAGGGTCACGACGGCGCCATAGGCCAGTTCGGCGATGAACACCGGGCGGCCGGGGGCGGCGCCTTCCTTTTCCGGCGCTTCCAGGGCTTCGGTCTTGATCGCCAGAACGACTTCGAACACCGGATGCTCGGCCTGCAGGCGATTGGCCTGCACGTCGATGTTCACCGCGATCTGGGGATTCGCGCGCAGGGTCGCGAAGATTTCAGCGCCGGCGGGAACTTCGAACGACAGATCCTTGATATACTGAACATTGATGGTCAGCGGCATCGCCGGCGGAACGTTCTGGGCGTCATCGGCGGGGGGCTGGGTCGTGTCGGACATGAACGAAGCTTTCCTTAGCAGGCAGAAGGCGGATACCGAGCCTCGCCGGTAGCACGCCCCGCGCCGTTCGCCAACCTCGGCGGACGGCGGCGGGGGAGTGTGGGCGGAATTTCATGAATCCCGCCCCGGACGACGCAATGCGGCCGCCGCATGACGTCGTCCCGCATTGTGTCGTCCGGGGGGCTTGCCTATGTTCAGGATACGTTAAGGGGATGATGGTGGGGACCGGGCCGGCCGGGTCGCCACTGATTAGGCTTGGTGATGGATTTCTCGTTCAGTCATTTTCCGTTCGACCTGGTGCTGTTCGGTCTGGTCGCCGCCTTTCTGGCGTTGCGGCTGCGCAGCATCCTGGGCACGCGCGTGGGCGTCGAACCCGCGCCACCGCCCAGCGCGGTCCCGCGCCCCGGCCCGGTGATCGAGGGCCGGGCGGAACCGCCGGCCACCCTGACCGACTATGACGTGCCCGCGCCCGAAACCCGGGTCGGCCAGGTCCTGGCCGCGATCGCCCAGCAGGAACGCGACTTCGTCCCGGCGCAGTTCCTCAAGGGGGTCGAGGCCGCGTTCCGCCAGATCGTCCTGGCCTTCGCCGCGGGTGATGTCGCGATGCTGCGCGAGCGCCTGACCGCCAACGCCTTCAGCGCGTTCGAGGCCGCGATCCGCTCGCGCGAGCAATCGGGCGAAATCCAGAAGGCCGAGGTTCGCGCCATCGCCAGCCTGGCCATCGTGGATGCCGCGATCGAGGAACGGGACGGCGCCACCCATGCCCGCATCGACGTGCGCATCGTCTCGGACCAGATCAGCCTGACCTCGGACAAGGACGGGCACCCGGTCGCGGGCACCGACGCCGTGACCGAGTTTTCGGACCTGTGGACGTTCGAACGCCCGCTGGGCGTTGCGATCAGCGGCGCGGCATGGCGCCTGGCGGCCAGCCGCAGCGCCTGATCCCTCTGATCCGTCCGCCATCTTTCCTTTCACCCCGTCCGAAACCTGTCTGGCCTTATCCTTGTCTCATTCCTTCGTGACCAAGATCCTGCGGGGCGCCTCCGCCGGCGCCATTCTCCTGCTATCCGCCTGTGCCGCGACCGATCTGGAGGGGACGGGGCAGCCGCTCGCGTTTTCCGACATCAAGGGCTGGGGAAGCGATGAGGCGGTCCGCGCCCTGCCGGTCTTCCTGGGGGAATGCCGCTATCTGGGCCGCCTGCCGGCCGATGCCGGCCTGGGCGCCGATAGCGGGCGCGGCACGCATGTCGGCGACTGGCTGCCGGCGTGCCGCGCTGCTGCCGCGCTGCCGACCGGGGACGCCCCGGCGGCCCGGCAGTTCTTCGAGACATGGTTCCAGCCGGTGCTGACCGCCGGTCAGGCCCTGTTCACCGGCTATTACGAACCGGAAATCCGCGGTTCGCTGTCGCGTGGCGGCGTGTACCAGACCCCGGTCTATGGCGTGCCAGACGACCTGGTCCGCACCCGCGCCACCGATGGGCGCATGGTCACGGGCCGCTGGCAGGGCAGCCAGTTCATGCCGTACTGGACGCGGGCGCAGATCGATGCCGGCGCGCTGGCAGGCCGCAACCTGGAACTGCTCTGGGTCGCGGACCCTGCCGACCTGTTCTTCCTCCAGATCCAGGGATCGGGTCGTGTCCGCCTGCCCAGCGGACAGGTGGTACGCCTGGGCTTCGGCGCCAAGAACGGCCAGGAATACGTACCGCTGGGCCGCGTCCTGGTGCGGCAGGGCGAAATGGATGCGGACGCCGTCAGCATGCAGTCGATCCGCGCCTGGCTGACCGCCCATCCCGACCAGGCCCGCACGGTGATGGAGGACAATCCGAATTACGTGTTCTTCACCGTGCTGGACCATGTCTATGCCGACCAGGGGGCACCCGGGGCGCTGGGTGTGCCGCTGACGCCGGGCCGGTCGGTGGCGGTCGACAGGCGGTCGATCCCGCTGGCCTCGCCCGTCTGGGTGGAAACGACGCTGCCCGGCCCCGCGGGGTCAAGCTGGCAGCGGCTGGTTTTCGCCCAGGATACCGGGACGGATATCCAGGGGCCGGCGCGGGCCGACCTGTTCATGGGCTGGGGCCCCGACGCCGAACAGACCGCCGGCGCGATGCAGCAGCGGGGCCGGACGATTACGTTCGTGCCGCGCCCCGTCGTGGTCATGGAGCCCGCTTCGATGGGCGCCGCCCCCACGGCGAAGATCGTCGGGATCGCGGGCGAACCATGACCGCCGCCCGCGCCCCGCGAACGCTGCGCTACGCCATCGGGCCGCATCAGCTGGTGCGCGGCGACTGCCTGCGGGTGCTGCGGCGGATGGACGCGGATTCGGTCGATGTCGTGGTCACCTCGCCGCCGTACAATATCGGGCTGGGCTACCGGACCTATAGCGACCGCATGTCCGAAACCCAGTACCTGGACTGGATGATGGCGGTCGCGCGCGAACTGCACCGGGTCATGCGGCCGGACGGGTCGTTCTTCCTGAACATCGCTGGGTCGTCGGCGCAGCCCTGGATTCCGTTCGAGCTGGCCGTGCGCCTGCGCGAGATATTTCATCTGCAGAACCATATCAGCTGGATCAAGTCGGTCTCGGTGAACGAGGACACGTTCGGCCATTTCAAGCCGGTGAACAGCGCGCGCTACCTGCATCGCAACCACGAACACCTGTTCCACCTGACACGCTCGGGCACCGTGGAACTGAACCGGCTGGATATCGGCGTGCCCTACAAGGACAAGTCGAACATCGCCCGCCGCGGGCACGAACAGGACCGGCGTTGCCGGGGCGATACCTGGTTCATTCCCTATGAAACGGTGCAGGGCAAGGCGCAGAAATTCAACCATCCGGGCACGTTCCCGGTTCAGTTGCCCCGCATGTGCATCCGACTGCACGGCCGGCCCGGCGCGGTGGTGCTGGACCCGTTCATGGGAACCGGCACCACCCTGGTCGCGGCGCAGGAGGAAGGGGCCCGTGCCATCGGCATCGACCTCGATACGGCCTATGTCACCGTGGCCCGCGACAGATTGACGCAGGCGATGAAATAGAGGCCTGGCCGACAGTATTATCGATTGCGTCGATCGTTCTGATAGAAAAGATTATTTTGACAGTGAAAACCTGGATGGGCCAGACCATTCTTCTGACGACAACGGAGAATGAATGTGTCGGTGCGCAAGCTCGTACTATCAGTGGCGGCCCTGGGCTGCGTCGCCTATGGCGGAACAGTGGGGTATCTGACCCATTTCGACCATGACACCGCGCCGACATTGGGCACGAATTCTCCAACACTGGCCGATCCGGTCGCCTCGGCGGCCTTCGCCGCGATTCGCGAATCCCGGTGCGACTACTGCCATGCCCGCAATACCGACCTGCCGTTCTATTTCCATGTGCCGGTGGCGAACCAGTTGATGCAGCGCGACGTGGACCAGGGCCTGCGTCATTTCCGGATCGAGCCCGTGCTGGCCGCGTTCCAGAGCGGCGCCGTTCCGTCCGAGGAACAACTGGCGCGGATCGAGGAAGTGGTGCGCCAGAACCGCATGCCGCCGACCCTGTACCTGCTGCTGCACTGGCACGCCCATCTGTCGCAGGCGCAGCGTGACGCGCTGCTGACCTGGATCGCGGCGGAACGGCGCGCGCATTACGCGACCCCGGGGGTCGCCCCACGCTTCGCGGCCGAACCGGTGCAGCCGGTGCCCGAGACGCTGCCGGTGGATGCGGCCAAGGTCGCGCTGGGCCAGCGCCTGTTCTTCGACAAGCAATTGTCGGGGGACGGCACCCTCAATTGCGCCAGTTGCCATGCGCTGGACCATGGCGGCGTGGACGGCCGGGTCACGGCGCTGGGCATCGACAACCGCCACGGCCCGATCAACGTGCCCACCGTCTATGACGCCGCGTTCAATCAGAGCCAGTTCTGGAACGGCCGCGCCGCGACCCTGGCCGACCAGGCGGCGGGACCGGTGATGAACCCGCTGGAAATGGGATCGCACGACTGGACCGGCGTGGCCGACAAGCTGAAGCAGGACCCCACCTACCTCACCGCGTTCCAGGGCGTCTTCGGCTCGGACGAGATCACCAGGGACCGGATCACGGATGCGATCGCGGAATATGAAAAGACCCTGATCACCCCCGACAGCCGCTTCGACCGCTACCTGAAGGGCGACGACCAGGCCCTGAACGCGCAGGAAAAGAACGGCTACGCGCTGTTCAAGAGCGTGGGATGCTCGGGCTGCCACACCGGCGTCTCGCTGGGCGGGCAGGCGTTCGAGGCGATGGGCCTGGAGGGCGATTACTTCGCCGCGCGCGGCGGCACGCTGACCGATGCCGACAAGGGACGCTATATGGTGACCCATTCGGACGCCGACATGGAACGCTTCAAGGTGCCGAACCTGCGCAACATCGCCCTGACCGCGCCGTATTTCCATGACGGCAGCGTCAAGACGCTGGACCAGGCAGTGCGGGAAATGGCGCGCTACCAGACGCCCGATCACGACCTGTCGGACCACGACGTGGCCGATATCGTGGCCTTCCTCCAGACCCTGACCGGCACCTACCAGGGCCACCAACTGGCTGAAACCACGCACTGAAGGGGGAACGGATCGCGATCGGGTCTTCGGCCCGGGCGCGATCTGCTCTAAGACAGGCCCATTCCGGATGGAGGGGTGGGCGTGCGCCGACGGCGGACTCTGAGAGAAGACGAACAGGCGCTGTGGACGGCTTTCGTGCGGGATATCAAGCCGCTGGCGCGAAAGGCGGCGGCCGGTAACCCCGCTGGCGCGCCCGAGCCTGCTCCCGTTCCGGACGTCGTTCCTTCTCCGGTCCGGGGCCGCCGTGCCGCGCCCCTTGCCGCCGGATCGCCCCAGCCGGCGCCCCTGCAGCCCCGCGTGCCCGCCTATACCCTGCACCGGTCGCAGGCCAGCGTGGAAATCGGCGAACGCCGGCCGGGGCTGGATGATACCAGTTGGCGCGCCCTGGTCAGCGGCAAGCTGCGCCCGACCCGCACGCTGGACCTGCACGGGCAGAACGTGCAGGCGGCCTTTCAACGCCTTCATGCCTTCCTGGTCCAGGCACGGGCCGACAATCTGCGCTGCGTCGAGGTCATTACCGGGTTGGGGTCCGGCCGGCAGGGCGGTGTCCTGCGGCGCGAACTGCCCTTCTGGCTGGGCCGCCCGGACCTGCGGCCGCTGATCCTGGCCGTCACCCATCCGCACGCCGCCAACCAGGGATCGGTGCGGATTCTCCTGCGCCGGCGGGGCTGACTCCGGCTTCGTACCGGCACGGATCTTGCGGGGGCGCGTGCAGGACGACCTGCAAACATGCGAGCCATGCACGCAAGCCCGCTTCTTTCGCGAATGCTTCTCACTTAGCAGGGAAGGCGATATGAAGGCTGGGCACCTGCCAGGAGAAAGCGCTTGAAGGCAAAATCCCCCCGGAAGCATGGGCATTGTCGGTTATGGCGGACGGTCGCGGGCCTGGCGGCTGCCGTCGCGATGATGGCGGCGGGTGGCACGCGTGCCGCGACGATCACGGACCTGGCGGGGCGCAGCGTGGACATTCCCGCCCATGTCCACCGGATCATCCTGGGGGAGGGCAGGCTGATCTATGCCCTGGCGCCGCTGGAAAAATCCCACCTCTTCGACCGCATCGTCGGCTGGCAGGGCGAATTCCGCGATGCCGACGTCCAGAGCTACGACAAATATGTCGCGACCTTTCCGGCGGCGGCCAAGGTGGCGCTGATCGGCAAGACCACGGCCGACACGATCAGCCCCGAGAAGGTGCTGGACCTGCGCCCCGACCTGGCCATCCTGTCGGTTTCCGGACACGGTCCCGCGGCCTCCAGCGAACTGGTCGCGCAATTGCAGAGCGCGCATGTCCCGGTGGTGTTCGTCGATTTCCGTGCCCACCCGCTGGATGACACCGTCCCGTCCATGCGTATCCTGGGCGCGGTGCTGGATCGCCGGGCGGAGGCCGAGGCCTATATCGCCTTCTACCAGGCGCATCTGGACCGTATTCGCACCCGCGTCGCCACCCTGCCGCAATCCGCCCGGCCGACCGTGTTCCTGGAAATGCTGGCCGGCACCCGGGATTCCTGCTGTCACACGGCCGGCAACGGCAACATGGGCGCCTTCATCGACGCGGCGGGCGGGCGCAATATCGCCGCCCCGCTGCTGCCCGGCTATATCGGTGACATCGCGCTGGAACAGGTCATCGCCGCCAATCCCGACATCTATATCGTGGATGGCACCAAGGGGCCGGCCTATCAGGGCCTGGGCGTGCATATGGGGGCGGAGACCGATCCGGCCTCGGCCCGCGCTTCGGTGCAGGCCGTGCTGCAACGGCCCGGGATTTCCACGTTGAGCGCGGTGAAGGACGGCCATGCCTACGGGCTGTGGCATTCGTTCTACGATTCCCCGTACAATATCCTGGCCGTCGAGGTGATGGCCAAATGGTTCCATCCCGACCTGTTCCGCGACGTCGATCCCGAAGCGACCCGGACCGAGCTTTACGCGCGCTTCCTGCCCGTTCCCAATAGCGGGACCTACTGGGTGTCGGACACGCCATGACCGACACGACCCTGACGCGCCCCCGTGCGGTTCGTTCCGGGCCGGTCGATCCCGCCCTGCTGACGGCCGAGCGCGTGCGGCATGTCCGGGATTCCTATCGTCACCTGCTGCGCCGCCGCAGCCTGATCCTGGCGGTGCTGACGGTACTGATCCTGATGTCGATGCTGCTGGATTTCGCGCTGGGACCGTCCGGCCTGTCGCCCGCGACCCTGCTGCGGGTCCTGCTGCATCCGCACGACGTCCCGGCCGGGCAGAGCGTCATCGTCTGGCAGATCCGCCTGCCGTACGCGCTGATGGCGGTGTGCGTCGGCGCGGCGCTGGGCCTGTCCGGGGCCGAAATGCAGACGATCCTGAACAACCCGCTGGCCAGCCCGTTCACGCTCGGCGTATCGGCTGCGGCGGCGTTCGGGGCGTCGCTGGCGATCGTCCTGCAATGGCAGATCCCGGGCGTGCCCGCTGAATGGGTCGTTTCGGCCGATGCCTTCGCCTTCGCCATCGGTTCCGCCTTCCTGCTGGACCTGGTGTCCTGCCTGCGCGATGCCTCGACCAGCACCGTGGTGCTGTTCGGCATCGCGCTGGTCTTCACCTTTCACGCCCTGGTCTCGCTGGTCCAGTTCGTGGCCAGCGAGGACGCGCTGCAGGACCTGGTGTTCTGGACCATGGGCAGCCTGACCCGCTCGAACTGGAGCAAGGTGGGCATCCTGGCGTCGGTCTGCGCCGTCATCCTGCCCCTGTCCTTTCGCTCGGCCTGGTCGCTGACCGCCCTGCGCATGGGTGAGGAACGGGCGGCCAGCTTCGGCGTGGACGTACGCCGGGTACGCATCGGGTCGCTGCTGCGGATCAGCATCCTGTCGTCGCTGGCGGTGTCCTTCGTCGGCACCATCGGCTTCGTGGGGCTGGTCGCCCCGCATATCGCCCGCGGCCTGCTGGGCGAGGACCATCGCTTCTACCTGCCCGGCAGCGTCTTGGTCGGATGCCTGATCATGTCGCTGTCCTCGGTCGCGGCACGCAACGTGCTGCCGGGCGTCATCGTGCCCGTGGGCATCGTCACCGCCCTGGTGGGCATTCCCTTCTTCCTGGCGATCGTGCTGCGCCGCCGGGTGGCATCATGAGCGGCCTGACCGCTGCCCACGTCACGGTGCGCTATGGCCGCCGGACGGTGCTGGACGACCTTTCGGTCGGGCCGCTGCCGGCCGGCCAGGTCTCGGCCCTGCTGGGTCCGAACGGAAGCGGCAAGTCGACCCTGCTGCGCGCCCTGGCCGGGCTGGAGCGCACCGGGGCCACGGTCCGGTGCGGTGAGGCCGAACTGTCGCGCATGCGTCCCGCGCTGCGGGCCCGGCACTGCGTCTACCTGCCGCAGGCCCTGCCGCCTGCCGTGCATCTCCAGGTCCTGGAATCGGTCATCGCCGCCCGGCGCGCCGCCGCCCCGGCCGGCGACTGGGAAGACGACGAGGTCAGCGAGGCCCTGGACGTCCTGGCCCGGCTGGGCGTGGACGACCTGGCCCTGCGCTATATGGACGAACTGTCGGGCGGCCAGCGGCAACTGGTCGGGCTGGCCCAGGCGCTGGTCCGCCGCCCCGCCGTTCTGCTGCTGGACGAACCGCTCAGCGCACTGGACCTGCACCACCAGTTTTCGGTGATGCAGGTCGTCCGCCGCGAAACCCGCGCGCGCAACATGGTGACGGTGGTGGTCCTGCACGACCTGAAC
This sequence comes from Gluconacetobacter diazotrophicus PA1 5, assembly GCF_000067045.1. Classification (NCBI taxonomy): domain Bacteria; kingdom Pseudomonadati; phylum Pseudomonadota; class Alphaproteobacteria; order Acetobacterales; family Acetobacteraceae; genus Gluconacetobacter; species Gluconacetobacter diazotrophicus. The sequence continues at coordinate 2,105,152 of NC_010125.1, read as the reverse complement.
ATCGCGCTGCAACAGGCCGATTACGTGGTGATGCTGCGGCAGGGCGTGATCGTGGGGGCCGGGACCCCCCGGCACGTCATCACCACGCAGACGCTGCAGCAGGTCTATGGGGTGCGCGCCCGCGTCGAAAGCTGCTCGCTCGGCCGGCCCCATGTCGTGGTCGATGGGGTCGAAGCCGGCCCCTGACCGACTTATCCAAGGCGCCAGTTCGGCGCGTGGGAGGCCAGCCAGCGGCGCAGGGTCAGGACGGCGGAAGTCTCGCCGGTCATGTCCCGCAGGTGGGGCGCGCAATCCGTGCCGGTGACCAGCTTGCGGCCGTTGCCGTTCATCAGGGTATCGACCGCGCCGTGGGCATCGGCCGTTGCCATGGCATGACGCCAGCCCGCGACCTGCGCCGGCGGGGTCAGCATCGGCAGCACCAGCGCCACGTCCAGCGACGCGGCGGCGGCCACGACCTTCCACGCCTCGTACAACAGGCCGTCCGGCGGGTGCCCCCGTTCCTGGGCGAAGCGTTCGGCCAGGGTCGGCACCGTGTGGCCCTGCGCGGTCATCCGCACCGTATCCGACAGGGTGAACAGCGGCGCGGCGCCACTCTGCCCCAGCGTGTCGAACATCGCGGCCAGCGCCTGGGGGGACATGGGGTCCGAAACCTGCACCACGTCCACCTTGCCGTCGCGCAGGGCCGCCAGCGCATCCTGGCGGCTGGCGAAGCCCGCGACGGGGATGGGGCGCAGGCCGAACAGCGCCATCGCCAGCACGGTGGCCAGTTCCACCCCGGTATCGGCCGATACCGCGATGCGCACCGGCCGGTCGCGCATCAGGTCGCGAAAGGTGCGGTGCAGTTCGGCGCGGCCCACCACCACGGGCGACACCAGGCTGAGCATCAGCGGAACCCACCGGCCGAAATCGAAATGGGCGCGCGGATCGCCCGCCAGCGACGCGACAAGCGCCGCGCCGGGCACCAGCAGCGCCGTGGTGCCGTCCGGCACGGTCTGGGTGTCGAACAGGTTGGCGCCGGTCACCCCGTCCTGCCCGCTGGTCAGGTGCATGCTGACCGGCCGGGGCGCATCCAGGCCCTGCGCCAGGGCAGGGGACAGGACGGTGCCCCACTTGCCCGCCACGCTGTCGGCGTTTCCGGCAACCAGCAGGGTCGGGTCGGCAATGGTGCCACCGGCGGGGACGATGTCGGCGATGCGCGTCAGGCCCCTGGCCGCGCGGGCCGGCGGCAGGCCGGCCAGGAGCGCAAGACCCGCCGTGGCGAGGAAATGGCGACGGCGCATGGTCATCTACGCCCGACCGGGTGGCGCAAACAGGACAATAACGGGCCGGGCAACGGGCAAGGGCGGCATCTCCAACGCAGGGGCCACTGCAGCGCGTATGTCGCGCCGAAATGGGGCAAGTCTATGGCAGGTGCCGGGGGTCCCCCTCGGCGGCGAGTGCGGGACTTTACGGCCAGCGGACCTCGGGGGGAAGACTCATCAGGATCGCCTCGGTATTTCCACCGGTCTTCAGGCCGAACAGCGTGCCGCGATCGTGCAGCAGGTTGAATTCCACATAGCGGCCGCGCCGGACCAGTTGCGCCTCGCGTTGGTGGGCCGTCCACCGTTCGCCCATGCGGTGGCGCACGATGGCCGGATAGGTTTCCAGGAACGCCAGCCCGACATCCCGGGTGAAGGCGAAATCGGCCGCTTCGTCCCCGCTGTTCAGCCGGTCGTAGAAGATGCCCCCCAGGCCGCGCGCCTCGCCCCGGTGCGGCAGGAAGAAGTATCTGTCGCACCATTCCTTGAAGCGCGGATAATAGGTTGGGTCATGCCGGTCGCAGGCGGCGCGGAACCCGGCATGGAACCGGGCGGCGTCGGCCTGGGCCTCGGCGCTGTCGGGGAACATCGGGGTGATGTCGCCGCCGCCGCCGAACCAGCCCTGGGTGGTGACGATCAGCCGCGTGTTGAAATGCGCGGCCGGGACCAGCGGATTGCACATATGGGCGACCAGGCTGATCCCGGTGGCGAAGAAGCGCGGGTCCTCGGCGGCGCCGGGGATCGAGGCGCGGAATTCCGGGCTGAACGTGCCCTCGACCGTGGATACGTTGACGCCCACCTTCTCGAACACCCGGCCGCGCATCAGGCTGATGACGCCGCCGCCGCCGGGGGTTCCGTCGTCATTCGTGCGGTCCCATGCCGTGCGCTGGAATGCGCCCGGGGCGGCGTGGCCGGGCAGGGCCTGCACGCTGTCGGCATCCTGCTCGATTCGCTCGAACGCCGCGCAGATCCGGTCGCGCAGCCCTTCGAACCAGGTGCTGGCCTCGGCCTTCAGCAGGTCGTGGGGGACGGGCGCGCGGGTCTCGGGCATGGTCGGGTCATCTCATGCGATTGGGGGGCAACGGCCCTACCGGTGCCCGTTCGCGCGGACGATTGCAAGAAGCCCCCCCTGCCCGGTAAGGAGTGCGAAAGACACCGCACCGTCCCGTGCGGCACGGAAGGATGGATGAATGACGGATTCAGGTTCCGGAGACGCAACGGATCAGCGGGGCGGGACCGGCGTGCTGGCATGGGTGGACGCGCGGCTGCCGGTCGTCACGGGGTTCCGCCACGAATATATCGACTACCGGACCCCGCGAAACCTGAACGGGCTGTGGAATTTCGGCGCGATCCTGACGGTGGTCCTGCTGGTGATGCTGGCCACCGGGATCTTCCTGGCCGTCAACTACACGCCGACCGCCGCCGGCGCCTTCGCGTCGGTCGAGGCGATCGAGCGCCAGTTGCCCAGTGGCTGGCTGCTGCGGTCGATCCATGTCACCGGTGCCAGCCTGTTCCTGGCGGCGCTCTATATCCATCTGTTCCGGGGCCTGTATTACGGGTCCTACAAGCGCCCGCGTGAAATCCTGTGGCTGACGGGCCTGCTGCTGCTGGTCATGGTCATGTTCACCGCCTTCGCGGGATATGTGCTGCCGTGGGGGCAGATGTCGTACTGGGGCGCCGACGTGGCGGGCAAGGCCGTGGATGCGATCCCGTTCGTGGGCCCGTGGCTGGAACATTTCCTGCAGGGCGGCGACGCGCCGGGTGACGTGTCGCTGCACCGGTTCTTCGTCCTGCATTTCGTCCTGGCGTTCGCGGTGCTGGGCGTCGTGGTCCTGCATGTCGCGGCGCTGCACGTCACCGGGTCGAACAATCCGCTGGGGATCGAACCGAAGGGCCCGCGCGATACGCTGACCTTCCACCCCTATTATACCAGCAAGGACGCGCTGGGCATGATCCTGTTCGCGCTGCTGTTCGCCGCGCTGGTGTTCTTCCTGCCGCACGTGGTGTTCGAGGCGGAAAATTTCCGGCCGGCCAATCCGCTGCACACGCCGGCGGATATCGAACCGGAATGGTATTTCCTGCCCTTCTACGGAATGCTGCAATCGGTGCCGTCGAAATTCGGCGGCCTGCTGGCGGCCGTGGGGTCCATCCTGATCCTGTTCCTGGTGCCGTGGCTGGACCGCTCGCCGATCCGCTCGGCCCGGTTTCGCCCGTTCTACCGGGTGTGCATGGTGCTGCTGGTGCTGTGCTTCATCCTGCTGGGCTTCGTCGGCCGCCACCATGCCGAAGGCGGGTGGATGATCGCCGGGCGGATCGCGCTGGTCTATTATTTCGCGCATTTCCTGGTCCTGCTGCCGCTGTCGGCCCGGACGGAACGCCATGTCGTCCTGCCGGAAAGCATAGCCGCCGCCCAAGGGCACCACGCCACGGGGCACGACGCATGAAGAAGATACTGGTCGCGCCGCTTGCCGCGGCGCTGTGCCTGGCCGCGCCCGCCGTCCATGCCGCCCCCCATGCCCCGGCCCCCCATCAGGACTGGAGCTTCGACGGTCCGCTGGGCCGCTTCGACATGGCGGCGGTCCAGCGCGGCTATGCCGTCTATGCCCAGGTCTGTTCGGCCTGCCATTCGATGAACGCCGTGACCTATGGCGACCTCGGCGCCATGGGCCTGACGGACGAGCAGGTGCGCCAGATCGCGGCCGCCCAGTCCGTCCCGGGCGGAGTGGACGCGCAGGGCGAACCGGTCACGCGCCCGGCCACGGCGGCCGACCATTTCCGCAATCCCTTCCCCAGTCCCGAGGCCGCGGCCGCCGCCAACAACGGCACGCCGCCGCCCGACCAGTCGCGGCTGGCGCTGGTCTATACCGGCGGGCCGGACCGGATCTACGCGCTGCTGACCGGCTACCGCACGCCGCCCGCCGGCTACCGGCCCAGCCATCCCGGCGCGTTCTACAACCCGTACGCCGCCGACGGGGAAATCTCGATGCCGCCGCCATTGCATGACGGGCTGGTGGATTATGCCGACGGCACCCCGGCCACGACGGCGCAGGAAGCGCGCGACGTCACCACCTTCCTGGCCTGGGTGGCGCAACCCCATCTGGCGGAGCGCCATCGCCTGGGCATCCAGGTGACGCTCTATCTTCTGTTCCTCGCCGTGCTGGCGTTCCTTCTCAAACGGAGAATCTGGTCCGATGTCCATTAATCCCGCACCCAGCCCGTCCGACGCGGACGTGATCGAACCCGTCATCGGACTGATCGGCGGGTCCGGCCTGTATGACATCGACGGGCTGGAGGAAAAGGAATGGCGCACGGTGGAAACGCCGTGGGGCCTGCCGTCCGACCAACTCCTGTTCGGCCGGCTGGACGGAGTGCGCTGCGTGTTCCTGCCACGCCACGGGCGCGGGCACCCGATCCCGCCGTCGCGCCTGAACTACCGGGCGAACATCGCGGCGCTGAAGCAGTCGGGCGTGACCGACATCGTCTCGCTCTCGGCCGTGGGATCGCTGAAGGAGGAACTGCCGCCCGGGCATTTCGTCATCATCGACCAGTTCATCGACCGGTCCTTCGCGCGGGAAAAGAGCTTCTTCGATACCGGATGCGTCGCCCATGTCTCGATGGCCGACCCGCTCTGCCCGCGCATCGGCGACGCGCTGGAGGAAACCGCGCGCGGCCTGGGGCTGGACGTCACGCGGGGCGGGACGTACCTGGTGATGGAAGGCCCGCAATTCTCCACCCGGGCGGAAAGCAACCTCTACCGGTCCTGGGGCTGTTCGGTGGTCGGCATGACCAACATGCCCGAGGCGAAGCTGGCCCGCGAGGCCGAGATCTGTTACGCGACCGTCGCCATGGTGACGGACTACGATTGCTGGCACCCGGACCATGACAGCGTCACCGTGGATGCGGTGGTCAAGGTCATGCTGTCCAATGCCGATCGCGCCCGCGCGCTGGTCAAATCCGTCATTCCGGCCCTGGGCAGCCCGCGCGGCCCGTGCCGTGCCGGCTGCGACAGGGCACTGGAACATGCGCTGATCACCGCGCCCGACCGCCGCGACCCGGCCCTGCTGGCGAAGCTGCAATCCGTCGCGGGCCGGGTGCTGGCGCGGGGCTGATCCCGGCTAGAGGTTTTTTTCGAAGAAGGCCAGGCTGCGGGTCCGTGCCAGGGACGCGGCCTGGGCGTTGAAGCTGTCGCGTTCCGAACAGCCGAACCCGTGCCCCGCATCGGGGTAGGTGAAGATCGTGACCTCGGGGTGGGCAGCGCGGATGGCGGCGATGTCGGACATCGGGATCGATCCGTCGGTCTCGCCGAAATGCAGTTCCACCGGGCAATGGGGCGTCAGGTCCTTCTGTGCTGCGATCCCGGCGCCGTACCAGCCCACGGCGGCCGCGAACAGGTCGGTCCGGCACGCCGCCAGCCACGCCAGGGTCCCGCCCCAGCAATAGCCGATGATGCCGATCCGCGCGAGCCCCAGTGCCCGCGCGGCGGCGGTCAGGTCCAGCAGCGTCTCCTCGGGCGCGATCGCCGCCCGCAGGCGTAACCCCGTCTGCACGCCGTCGGAATCGTAGGCCAGTTCCACGTCGCGCTCCGCCCGGTCGAACAGGGCCGGCGCGATGACGCGATAACCGTCGGCGGCGAACCCGTCGCATACGGCGCGGATATGGGTGTTGACACCGAAAATCTCCTGCACCACCACAAGGGCGCGGGATGCGTCGGCGGGGCCGGCGAGGTAGGCCGATAAGGTATGGCCGTCCGATGCCGTCAGGCTGGTGATCGTACCCATGGACGAAATCCTCCTGCTTTCGAGTTTCTGGAAGAGTGCCGCCATGGCCGAAATCGTCAACCTGCGACAGGCCCGGAAACGCAAGGCCCGGGCCGACAAGGCGCGCGACGCCGCCGAAAACCGCGCGCTGCATGGCCGCACCCTGTCCGAACGCGCGCGCCGGAAGCAGGAAGCCGAACGGGCGGCGCGGACACTGGACGGCGCACGCCTGGACCCCGATCCGGGCGAACCCGGCCGGGACTGACCGGTCAATGCAGCGTGAGGCAGGTCCCGGCGTGGCGGATGGCGGGGGCGGCGATCAGGCCCTGCTGCGCCACCCGCACGGAATGCAGCCGTCCCTCGATCGACCGCGTCCAGAAATCGAGGAAGCGGCGCAATTCCGGGTAGGCGGGTGCGATGTCGAGGTCCTGCCAGATATAGGTCTGGAGCAGGACCGGGTGATCCGGCAGGCGATAGAGGATTTCGGCGGTCGTCAGGCGATAGTCGTGGAGCTGAAGCCGCAGGGTCATGGATGCCTCGCTGCATGATCGACAGGAACCGACAGAATCCAGCCTGCGTGACGCCTGGGCGGAAATTCAAGAAAAATTCTTTGTTCCCAAAAGATTGGCAGTCACCGGAAGAAAGTGCTGCCGATCCTTGACACGGACGGAGGGTGATCCTACCTGTTGCTGGCACTCTCGTGCGGAGAGTGCCAAAGCGATGCGGCCTGGCGCGCGCGCCAACCGGTGGCGTCGCTTATTCAAGGGCGTTACCTTTTTTGATGTGGAGCGATCCATAATGACCAATTTTCGGCCCCTGCATGACCGTGTGGTCGTCCGTCGCCTGACCGGCGAAGAGAAGACGGCCGGCGGCATCATCATCCCCGACACCGCCAAGGAAAAGCCGATGGAAGGCGAGGTCATCTCGGCTGGTCCGGGTGCGCGGAACGAGCAGGGACAGATCGTCGCCCTGGACGTCAAGGCGGGCGACAAGGTGCTGTTCGGCAAATGGTCGGGCACCGAAGTGAAGATCAATGGCGAGGAGCTGCTGATCATGAAGGAAAGCGACATCATGGGCGTGATCGCCTGAGGTCTCCCCTCCTTTTCCCTCTGATCGACAAGATTCCTACAGGAGAATTCTGATATGGCAGCCAAGGACGTAAAGTTCGGTGGTGACGCACGCCAGCGCATGCTGCGGGGCGTGGACATTCTGGCCGACGCGGTGAAGGTGACCCTGGGCCCGAAGGGCCGGAACGTCGTGCTCGACAAGAGCTTCGGCGCGCCGCGCATCACCAAGGACGGCGTTTCCGTCGCCAAGGAAATCGAACTGGCCGACAAGTTCGAGAACATGGGCGCCCAGATGGTGCGCGAAGTGGCGTCGAAGACCAACGACGTCGCCGGTGACGGCACCACGACCGCGACCGTTCTGGCCCAGGCCATCGTCCGCGAGGGTGCCAAGGCCGTTGCGGCCGGCATGAACCCGATGGACCTGAAGCGCGGCATCGACAAGGCCGTCATCGCGGTCGTCGAGGAGTTGAAGAAGAACACCAAGAAGATCACGACCCCGGCCGAAACGGCGCAGGTCGGCACGATCTCGGCCAACGGCGAGCATGAGATCGGCGAGATGATCTCGCAGGCCATGCAGAAGGTCGGCAGCGAAGGCGTCATCACGGTGGAAGAGGCCAAGGGCCTGCACACCGAACTGGACGTCGTCGAGGGCATGCAGTTCGATCGCGGCTATATCTCCCCGTATTTCATCACGAACGCGGAGAAGATGGTTGCCGACCTGGACAACCCCTACATCCTGATCCACGAAAAGAAGCTGTCGTCGCTGCAGCCGATGCTGCCGCTGCTGGAGAGCGTCGTGCAGTCCGGCCGTCCGCTGCTGATCATCGCCGAGGACGTCGATGGCGAGGCGCTGGCGACCCTGGTCGTCAACAAGCTGCGTGGTGGCCTGAAGATCGCCGCCGTCAAGGCGCCGGGCTTCGGTGATCGTCGCAAGGCGATGCTGGAAGACATCGCGATCCTGACCGGTGGACAGGTCATCAGCGAAGATCTGGGCATCAAGCTGGAGACCGTGACCCTGGCGATGCTGGGCCGTGCGAAGAAGGTCCGCATCGAGAAGGAAAACACCACGATCGTCGAGGGCGCCGGCGCGTCCGACGACATCAAGGGCCGTTGCGGCCAGATCCGCGCGCAGATCGAGGAGACCACCTCGGACTACGATCGCGAGAAGCTGCAGGAGCGTCTGGCGAAGCTGGCGGGCGGCGTCGCCGTCATCCGCGTCGGCGGCTCGACCGAGGTCGAGGTGAAGGAGCGCAAGGACCGCGTCGACGACGCGCTGCATGCGACCCGCGCCGCGGTCGAGGAAGGCATCGTCCCCGGCGGCGGCACGGCGCTGGCGCGTGCGTCCACCGCCCTGGGCAACCTGCATTTCCACAATGACGACCAGCGCGTCGGCGCGGAAATCATCCGCAAGGCCCTGCAGGCTCCGCTGCGCCAGATCGCCCACAACGCGGGCGAAGACGGTGCGGTCATCGCCGGCAAGGTGCTGGAAAGCAACGACTACAACTACGGCTTCGACGCCCAGATCGGCGATTACAAGGATCTGGTGGCTGCCGGTATCATCGACCCGACCAAGGTCGTGCGGACCGCGCTGCAGGACGCGTCGTCGGTTGCCGGCCTGCTGATCACCACCGAGGCGATGGTGGCCGAGAAGCCGGAAAAGAAGGCCCCGGCCATGCCCGCCGGTGGCGGCATGGGCGGCATGGGCGACATGGATTTCTAAGATCCATGAAACCGGTCCGGTGGCGGAATGCCGCCGGATCGGCGTCCGGTTACTCGGAAAAGAAGGCCGTCCGGTTTCGGGCGGCCTTTTTTTACGTTTTTTTTAAGAAATTCCCGCCGCTCGCATGGTTTGACAAGCGGTAACAATTTGTGCGCCCATGCGGGGACTGCATCGGCAGCGATCGTCGGCGGAACCGTCCGCCGGGGAGGCGTATCCGATGGACAGGTTATGTACAGATCGGCGGCAAGCCGGACAGCCAAGGATAGATCGACTATGGCGACGGGAACTGTGAAGTGGTTCAACGCGACCAAGGGCTTCGGATTCATCATGCCGGAAGATGGCGGCAAGGATGTGTTCGTCCACATTACGGCTGTCCAGGCGGCCGGGCTGCGCGGCCTGAACGAAAACCAGCGCGTCAGCTATGACGTGGTGACCGAGCGCGGCAAGGCGGCGGCTTCGAACCTCAAGCCGCTCTGATCGCGACCCGCATCAGGACGTGAAGGACGGGGAGGGCGGAAAACCGTCTTCCCCGTTTTCATGTCCGCGCAGGAAGGATTCCATGTCCCGCGCCACCTCGCCCAGCCCGGCGCGGCGCACGGCGACCCCCTCGGGGAACGCGGACAGCAGGCGCGACGGTGCGCGCCGGTCCAGCAGGACGAACACGCCGCGATCGGAACTGCTGCGGATCAACCGGCCGAAGGCCTGCCGCAGGCGCAGCCGCGCGATCCGGTCGTCATATTCGCCGGGCTGGCCGCGTGACAGGTGGGTCCGCCGTTCGCGATGCAGGATGTCCGGCCGGGGCCAGGGCACACGCTCGAACACCACCAGGCGTAGCGATCGGTCCGGCACGTCCACGCCATCGCGCATCGCATCCGTGCCCAGACAGGCAGGAATTGGCTTCGGAACGGAAGATGTCGACCAGTGTCGCATTGTCCATGCCGTCGACATGCTGGGCGTAGAGCGGGATCCCGGCGTCTCCAGGGGCCGCGACAGGCGCTGGTGCACCGCGCGCAGGCGCGAGATCGCCGTGAACAGTCCCAGCCCCCCGCCGCCCGCGGCCTGGAACAGGGTCCGGTATGCCCCCGCCAGGGCGCCGATATCGTCGTGGGCCACGTCATTGACGATGAAGGCCCGGCTCTGCCGCCGATAATCGAACGGACTGGCCACCGCCGCCCGCAGGGCGGGCGAGGGCAGGTGGCTGGCGCCGGTCCGTGCCTCCGCCGCTTCCCAGGCGCGCTCGGCCTCGTCGCCGTCGCCGCGGCCGTTCTCGTCGCGCAGGGTGGCGGATGTCGTCAGGATGCCATGGGCGGGCGCCGCCAGGACCGCCGCGAACGGAATGGTTGGGTCCAGCCAGTGCCGGTGCAGGCCGACATCCTGCTCGCCGGGGCGCTGGCCCTCGCGCCGGTCCAGCCGGATGAAATCGATATGTTGGGGGGTGCCGCGTTCCGCCATCCCGCCGGGACCATCCTCCGGCCCCCCGATCGCGCGCAGCATGGCGACCCAGCCCTCGACACGGCTCAGCGCCCGGCGGCGCAGGGTACGGACCGCCGCCTCGATTCGCTCCCGCGTGGCGGAGTCCAGGTCTCCCGTATCGTCCTCCAGCCGTTCCAGCAGGCGCTCGACCAAGGTGCGCAGGGCGACGGCCAGCCGGTCCAGCGCGCGCGCCAGCGCCGCTGCCGCCGCCGGCAACGCGTCGGACAGGGGATGAAGGTCGCACTCGATGGCGCCGCCCCGGTGCCCCGTATGCCCCGGCTCGTTGGCGCGGGACCGGGCCAGGACCTGCCGCGCCAGCAGATGCAGCATCCATTCGCATGGATTGGGCAGGGTCGCGTCCGCCAGGACCGGCGCTGCCGGGACCGGTCCCGCCAGGGCCGGCATCGCTTCGTCCTCCCCGGCCTGCGGCACGGGTTCCAGGACCGGGTGCAGGGCATCGGCCAGCCTGGCGGACCAGCCGGGCGGGGGCAGGGCGTGCGCGGCCTGCAGGACGGCCTCCAGCGGTGCCTCCAGGCGCGGCTGGCCCACTACCAGATCGTCCAGCCGGCGCTTCAGGCCCCGCGCGCGTGACCGCGCGCCTTCCGCCCCCAGCAGCCAGCGGCGCAGTTCCGCCGCCTCCAGGCCCGACAGTTCCGTGGAAAACGCGCTGTCGGCGGCGTCCATCACGTGATGGCCCTCGTCGAAGACATAGCGGGTCGGGATGTTGTCCTCGTCCGCGCCGCTCTCGCCGTCCATCGCGTGCCATGCGGCCTGGGCCATCACCAGCGCATGGTTGGCGATCACCAGGTCGGCCTCGCGCGCGCGGCGGATCGAATGCTCGACGAAGCAGCGCTGGTAATGCGGACAGGCGCCATGGATGCACTCGCCCCGCCGGTCGGCGATGCCGGCCAGCAGCCCGCGCCCGAACAGGTCGCCGAACCAGCCGGGCAGGTCGCCGCCCAGCAGGTCGCCGTCTGCGGTGGCGCCGGCCCAGCGCGCGACCAGCGACAGCCCGATGATGGCACCGGAGGGGCCGCCCCGGCTGCCGGCCATGTTCACGGCTTCTTCCATGTTCAGCAGGCACAGATAGTTTTCCCGCCCCTTGCGCAGCACGACATGCCGCCGTCGCACCGCCGGGTCGGGATACAGGCGCGACAGTTCGCCCTCGATCTGCCGCTGCAGGTGCCGGGTGTAGGTGCTGATCCAGACGGCGCCGCCATTGCGCTCGGCCCACAGGCTGGCCGGCGCGACGTAGCCCAGCGTCTTGCCGGTGCCGGTCCCTGGCCTCGTGCCAGCACCATATGCGGGTCGCCACGGACCAGCCGGGGGGCGAAGGCGGCGCTGGCCGCGCCGGCGAAGTCGGCCTGACCCGCCCGGCTTTCCTGCCTGCGGGCCCAGCATCTCGCCCAGCCGCCGCCGCGCGTCGGCGGCCGAAACCGGATGGTTGGCGGGGGCGGGGCGGGGGGCCGTGTCCTCCCATCTCGGCAGGCGGCGCCAGACGCGGATCGCATCGCCCGGTTGCAGGGCCTCGGGCGGCAAGGGGTGGGCCGCGCCCAGCGCCGCCAGCACGCTGCCGCCCCAGGCCCAGCCGGCGCGGTCCATCCGGATTGCCAGGGCCGCCATGTCCTCACCCGCCGGGGTCATGCGCAGCGCCGCCGCGCGATCCAGCAGGATATCGGCCAATTCGGGCAGCAGGTCGGCCTCGGCCGCGCCGATCCGGGCATCGTCCAGGTCCAGCGCCTGCGCCAGGCCCCGCACCGTGGGGGGAATAGTGCGGCCGGGCAGGACGAAGGTGAACAGTTCCAGCAGGTCCAGCCACGGCGTGGGCTGCGGCAGGGGGGGCAGGCCCAGCCTGCGGGCGGTCAGGGGCGCATGCACCACCAGCGGCGCCGGCCAGGCGCGCAGTTCGCGCACCGCTTCCTCGGCGGCCAGGGTCAGGACCTCGCCATCCGGCGTCAGCAGCGAGCACGAACCGTGGCGCGCCACCAGGGCGGGCGGCATGTCCGGGGAGGGAAGCGGGGCGGCCATGACAGGAACATATAGGGCACAACGCCCAGCCTGTCGCCCACCCAGCGGCCAATGCGCGATTATTCCATGGCGCCGATCGTGTATGGTGTGGATTGACCCGTTCCGCTCCAGTTCATAGCTTTTGGCCCATCATGTCCGAACAGAACCGTACCGACCCCGTTTCCCTGCCCAAGGCCTGGCCGTTCGAGGAGGCCGCCAAACTGGCGGCCCACGTCGAAGGGAAGGCCGGCCCGGCGGATGCTCCCGCCCTGCTGGAAACCGGCTATGGGCCCTCCGGCCTGCCGCATATCGGCACGTTCGGCGAGGTCGCGCGCACATCGTGGGTGTGTCAGGCCTATACCCGGCTGACGGGGCGGCCGACGCGGCTGCTGGCCTTTTCCGACGACATGGACGCGCTGCGCAAGGTGCCGGACAACGTGCCCAACGGCGACATGCTGCGCCAGCACCTGGGCAAGCCGCTGTCGCGCATCCCCGACCCGTTCGGCACCCACGAATCGTTCGCCGCCCACAACAATGCCCGGCTGCGTTCGTTCCTGGACGGATTCGGCTTCACGTACGAATTCGCGTCCTCGACCGATTACTACACCGGCGGGCTGTTCGATGCCGCGCTGCGCCGGGTGCTGGAAGTGCACGACGAGATCGTCGCGGTCATCGCCCCGACCCTGGGGCCGGACCGCCGCGCCACCTATTCCCCGGTCCTGCCGATCCATCCGCGCACCGGCATGGTGATGCAGGTGCGCATGGATGCGATCGACCCGGCGGCCGGCACCGTCCGCTGGACCGACGACGACGGCACCGTCTTCGAGACCCCGGTGACCGGCGGCCATGCCAAGATGCAGTGGAAGGCCGACTGGGCCATGCGCTGGTTCGCGCTGGGCGTGGATTACGAAATGTCGGGCAAGGACCTGATCGACAGCGTCAAGCTGTCGGGCAAGATCTGCCGCATCCTGGGTGGCCAGCCGCCCGCCGGCCTGACCTACGAACTCTTCCTGGACGAAAACGGCCAGAAGATTTCCAAGTCCAAGGGCAACGGCATTTCGGTCGAGGAATGGCTGCGCTACGCCCCGCCCGAAAGCCTGGGCCAGTATATGTTCAATGCCCCGCAGAGGGCGAAGCGCCTGTTCTTCGACGTCATCCCCAAGGCGGCCGACGAGTACCTGGCCAATGTCGCGCGTGCGCAGGCGCTGCCGGATAACGATCCCGCGCTGCTGTCCAACCCGGCCTGGTTCATCCATGGCGGCCCGATCGGCGCGGATGCCGGCAGCCCGCTGACATTCGGCATGCTGCTGAACCTGGCCAGCGTCGCGAATGCCGAAACCCCGGACGTGCTGTGGAAATTCATCCGCCGCTATGACGCCGCCGCCTCGCCCGAGACCTGCCAGCTGCTGGCGCGGCTGGTGGACCACGCGATCGTCTATTACGCCGATTTCGTCCGTCCCGCGAAGACCTATCGCCAGCCCGACGCGCGCGAGCGCGCGGCCCTGTCCGACCTGGCGGACAGCCTGCGCGGGCTGGCGGACGGGCCGTCCGACCCCGATACGCTGCAGAACCTGGTGTTCGAGATCGGCAAGCGCCACGGGTTCGAGCCGCTGCGCACCTGGTTCGGCTGCCTGTACGAGGTCCTGCTGGGCCAGACCGAGGGGCCGCGCTTCGGCATCTTCATCGGCCTGTACGGCGTGGCGGAAACGGTGGCGCTGATCGAGGCCGCGCTGCTTCGTCCCTCGGTCGAGGCCCCGGCCGGCGGTGCCGGCTGAGAGCCGCGACATCCCTGTCATGACGTTTCGCAGCCCGTCATGTTCCTGAATCGACAAGACATGCAGGGCGCGCCGCCGCCATCGCCGCCGCCCGGCTGGCGACGCCTGCTGCGGCACGTTCCCCACGTCCTGGGGCTGGGCCTGATGGTCGCCGCGATCATCGTGGTCCAGCACGAGGTCCGGGACCTGCACTGGGACGATATCCGTGCCGCCCTGCGGACGATCCCGACCTCGACCCTGGCGCTGGGGGTGGGCTGCACGGTCCTGTCGTACTTCATCCTGTCCTTCTACGACTGCCTGGCGGTCGTGCAGGTCGGGCGCCGGCTGCCCTTCCGGCGGACGGCGTTCGCCGCGTTCTGTTCCTATGTCCTGTCGCACAATCTGGGGTTTGCCGCGATTTCCGGGGCGGCGGTCCGGTTCCGGCTCTACGGCAACTGGGGGCTCTGCACGTTCGACATCGCGCAGATCATCGCCTTCTGCTCGGTGACCTATCTGCTGGGGGCGGGGACGCTGGTCGGGGCGGTCCTGGTGCTGGAGCCCGATGCGGTTCCCGTGATCGGCGCGCACCTGCCGCGTCTGCTGCTGTCGGGGATCGGGCTTCTGATGTGGGCGGGGGTCGGGGCCTATATCCTGCTGGGGCTGCGCCTGACGCATGTGCGCGTCTGCCGGCATACCGTGGTCCTGCCGCGCCCGGCCATGGCCCTGGCCCAGACGCTGGTCGCGACGGCCGAGGTCGCGGCGACGGCGGGCATCGCCTATATCTTCCTGCCCTCGGGCGTGGGGCTGGGATATGGCGTGTTCCTGGCGATCTACATCGCATCCTATACGGCGGGACTGGTCGCCAGCGTGCCGGGGGGGCTGGGGGTCTTCGACGGGGCGATGATGCTCGCCCTCGGCCCCTATCTGCCGCCGTCGCAGATCATCAGCACCATCCTGATCTTCCGGCTGTTCTATTACATCATCCCGCTGTTCCTGGCCGGCCTGATGTTCGCGGGGCATGAGCTGTTCCTGCGTGGCGACGCCGCCCTGACGCGCAAGACCGTCCCCCGCGCGCCGCGCCGGGGGCCGCGCGACATCCGCCCCAGCCACGTGATCCGTGAAAGCGAGGCCGATTTCTCGGTCGTCGTGGCGACGGGCGCGGTGTCGATCTGCGGTGCGCTGCTGATCGCGCTGACGATCCTGGACCCGGCATCGTGGAGCAATGCGGGCGGCCTGCACCATATGGTCGGCGTCGCGGGCGACTATCTGCTGTCGCTGATCGGCGTGGCGCTGATCGGCCTGGCGATCGGCCTGTCCCAGCGCGTGACGCTGGCGTGGAAGGTGACGCTGGGCCTGCTGATCGGCGCGTCGGCCCTGACGCTGCTGCGGGGGGCATCGCTGGCGGTGCCGGGCATCCTGGCCATGGTGGCGATCCTGATCGCGCCGTTTCGCAGTTCCTACTACCGGCATGCGCGCATCCTCAGCGAACCCCTGGCCTTCCGCACCTTCCTGTCGCTGGTACTGCTGATCGGCTGCGTGCTGGTCCTGGTGTGTTCCGGCCCGCGGGACGAGGTCGGCGGAAGCTGGTGGGAGGTGATGCTGTTCACCTCGGCCCACGGTGTGGCGCAGTGGACGATGGGGCTGGCCGTCGTGCTGGGCCTGATCATGATCGGCCGGCTGGTCCGTCCCGGCCAGATCGCGGTGCTGCCGTGGAACGCCGAGGGGCGGGCTCTCTATCACGCGCTGGACCACGCACTGGACGATCCGGCCCCGATGGCGCCGAGCGGGCTGATTCCCGGCGAATCCGGCATGGCCCTGCTGCCGTTCCTGCGGACGGACGCGTACCTGATCGGGCTGGGCGACCCCGCCGGCGCCTGGGACGATTGCGCCTCGGCCATCTGGTGGCTGCGCGACCTGGCGGTACAGGAGGGCCGCCAGCCGGCTTTCTGGCAGGTGGGCGCGTCGATGCTGGATGTCTACAACGATCTGGGCCTGACCTCCTGGCCGGTGTCCGACATGGACATGGCCCGGACGGACGACGGGGACGACGTGTTCCTGTGCTGCGTTCCCCAGAGCGTGGCCGGCGTGCGTGCCGCCATGCGGACTCTTGCGCCCCCCGCCCCGGCGGACGGGGCTTGACGGGCCCGCGGGCTTCGGAAAAGACGATAGGCTGATCCCGGCCTTACGGGGATCGGCCCTTTGGAAGAACCGCCATGCCCCCAGGCCTTCCCGCCGCCGCGCCCCCGGGATGGGGGTACGACCTGTCGGTGTTCAGCGATACCTTCCTGCTGGCGTTCCCCGCCCTGTTCTCGATCGTGAATCCCATCGGGGCCTCGCTGATCTTCACGCAGGTCACGGCGGGCCGGGCGCGGGCGGAATCCCTGGCGCTGGCACGGACCGTGGCGCTCTATTCCGCCGTCCTGCTGATCGCGTCGATCTGGATAGGCAGCGCCATCCTGGCCTTTTTCGGCATTACCATCGATTCGCTGCGCATTGCCGGCGGGCTGGTGGTCGCGGTGCGCGCCTGGGCGCTGCTGCAGGCGCCGGAGGAAGCGGCCGCGCGCAAGGAGCAGCAGGCATTGCAGGGCGGCCGGACGGTCGCCGTGCCCCGCTGGACGGAAATGGCGTTCTTTCCCATGACCATGCCGTTCACGGTCGGGCCGGGCACCATCTCGGTCGCGATCGCGCTCAGTGCCGGCCGGCCGGCTTCCTCGGGCTGGCTGGTGTTCTATGTCGCGCTGTCACTGGCCGCCATCGTCGTGGCGGGGACGATCTGGCTGGCCTATGCCTATGCCGAACGGCTGATGGCGCTGCTGGGCGTGACCGGCGCGCGGATCGTGTCCCGCCTGGCTGCCCTGATCCTGCTATGCATCGGGGTGCAGATCCTCTCGGCGGGGATCAAGGGACTGGCCCTGACCATCGTCCGGGCCGCCGTCGCGTCCTGACGGCGGGTCGAGCAGCGGCCGGATGGCGGCACGCAGCGCCGGGATCACCTCGGCCGTGAACCACGGATTCCGGCGCTCCCATGCCCCGGTGCGCCAGGACGGGTGGGGCAGGGGAAAATAATGGGGCAGCAGGGCGCGAAAATTCCGCACTCGGTCCTCCACCCGCCCCGGGCCCAGCACGGCCGCCTGGGCATAGGAGCCGACCAGCAGGGTCAGTCGGATGCACGGCATCAGGGCCAGAAGCCGCGCACGCCACAGCGGCGCGCATTCGGGCCGGGGCGGTCGGTCGCCGCCGGCGGGCAGGCGGCCCGGATAGCACAGGCCCATCGGCAGCAGGGCAACGCGGCTGGAATCGTAGAAGGTCGCGCGATCCATCTCCAGCCAGCCACGCAGCCGGTCGCCCGAGGCGTCGTTGAACGATATCCCGGTTTCATGCACCCGCGTACCCGGGGCCTGGCTCGCGATCAGCAGCCGCGCGGTGGACGAAACGTGCAGGATCGGCCGCGGCCCCAGGGGCAGGCTGTCGGCGCAGGCCCGGCAGGCCCGCACCTGACACAACAGCGCGTCCAAATCGTCCTCGTTCCCGGTCATCCGGCCAGGACTTCGTCGACCCAGCGCGGCACCATCCGGGTGGCGGCGCCCACCATGCTGCGCTCGAACGCCGTCGGAACGGCGGGGGCCTCCAGATTGATGTCCAGTGTGTCGGCATGGTCGCGCACCTGCGCCACGAAACCGGCGGCCGGATAGACCGTGCCGGACGTGCCGATGGACACGAAGCGGTCGCATCGGTCCAGCGCGGCCTGAATCCGCTCCATGTGCAGCGGAATTTCGCCGAACCATACGACATCGGGACGCAGCGCCGGGCGATGGCATATCGGGCATGGGGTCTGCGGCAGGCAGTTTTCCTGCCAGTCAGGCGTCGCGCCGCAGGCGGTACAGCGCACGCGCAGCAATTCGCCGTGCATATGCACCACGTTCCGGCTGCCGGCCCGTTCATGCAGATCGTCGATATTCTGCGTGACGATCAGGATCTCGCCGTCCCATTCCCCCGCCCGGGCCGCGTGCTCCAGCCGGGCCAGGGCCAGATGCGCGTCGTTGGGCCGCACGCGCCACAATTCGGCACGCCTGTCGTTATAGAAGCGGTCCACCAGCAACGGGTCGCGGTGAAAGGCGTGGGGCGTGCACACATCCTCGATGGCGTAGCGACTCCAGAGTCCGTCGCCGTCACGGAATGTTTCCAGGCCCGATTCCCGGCTGATGCCGGCGCCGGTCAGGACGACGATACGTTCCCAGGGGCGTTCCAGCGGGCGTTCCAGCGGGCGTTCCATGGGCGATCTCCTCCTCGGCGGGATGGCCCTATTGTGCTCCAGATCGGGCCCATAAGAAAACCGCCGCGGGGTAGGGCCCCGCGGCGGCAAGAAGCGTCTTGTGCTACCCGATGACCGGCGTGGCGTTACTGCGCCTGGTCGACTCCGGAATGGGTCTGCGGGGCGAAGGTCCACCCGGCGCCGTAGGGCTGCGGATGCAGGACCAGCCAGCCGCTGCTGGAGGTGTTCCACCCGCTGCTGGACACCGGCGCGCCCGTATCGCGCATTTTCGCGACGTCAGCCGCCGTCACGCTGGCCGGCGCATGGTTGCCCCAGCCGGTGCGGATGAAGTTGACCACGTCCGCGATCTGCTGCGACGACAGGGTCTTGCCATAGGCCGGCATGGCCACCGCGGACGGCGCCCAGTTGGTCGGCGGCAGGACCCCGCCATTGGTGATGACATTGACCAGCGAGGTCGGGTCGTCGGTCACGACCACCGGATTGCCCGCCAGCGGCGGGAACATGCGGGCCACGCCGCCGCCGTCATTGCGATGGCAGATGGCGCATTCGCGCAGATACACGTCACCACCGGGCGAGGACGCCGTCTTGCCCGAATTCAGCATGTCGGTCGTGGAAGCGTCGTAGGTGTAGGTCCCTTGCGACGCCGGCACGGACGGCAGGCTCTTCAGGTATTTGGCCATGGCCCGCAGGTCGTCGTCGGTGAAATACTGCGTGCTCCACGCCACGACGTCCGCCATGCCGCCGAAGACCGCGGCATGATCGGTACGTCCCGATTTCAGGAAATAGTACACGTCGTCCTCGGACCACCGGCCAATGCCCGTCACGGGATCGTCACGCAGGCTGGGGGCCACCCAGTTGTCGATCGGCGCGCCGCCGGACAGGTAGACCGCACCCCCGCTGGCATCCAGCGCCTTTTCCTCCATGCCGAAGCCGCGCGGCGTATGGCAGGCGCCACAATGGCCCGGACCGGTCACCAGGTATTCACCGCGCGCCACGACGGGGTCCTGTCCCGGCGCCGGCTTGAAGTCCGCCGGTGCGGGCGCGAACAGCGTCCGCCAGATCGACAGGGGCCAGCGCATCGACAGCGGCCAAGAGATATCGGCCGGGCGATCGGGATTCGCGACCGGCTTCACGCCGTGCATCAGGTAGGCGTAGAGCGCCCGCAGGTCGTCCTGCGTCATGCGCGAGAACGCGGGATAGGGCATTGCCGGATACAGCGTCGTCCCGTCCTTTCTCACGCCGTGCCGTACGGCCTGCTCGAAATCCTCGAAACTGTACTGGCCGATGCCATAGGTCGGATCGGGCGTGATGTTCGTCGAATAGATCGTGCCGATCGGGCTCTTGATCTGCAGGCCACCCGCATAGGCCTGTCCGTGCAGGGCAGTGTGGCAGGCGGCGCAGTCGCCCAGCCGCGCCACGTAGGCGCCCTTGTCGATCAGCGCCTGGTCGGGCGCCTGTGCCATTGCGCTCGTGGCCAGCAGACTGAACGCCGCCGTGCCGATCGCAACCTTAAGCCTGTTGAGCATTCTGTTCACCATGCGTCGTGTTGATGCGGAAAATCCGAAAAACCGTAGGGAAAGACGTCACTGTGCGGGTATGCCGTCCACGTTCTTCCGGGCATCAACCTCCCTCTGGTAGGTGTCGTTGGAACGCTTGATCAGGAATTGCCGGATGTCCTCGATCTGCTCCGGCTTCATCGAGGCATCGAACCGATCCATGCCGTATGCCGTCAGGGCGCCGCGGCCGACCACGTTATAGAACGCGTCCTGATGGCGGATCGCGCCGGACCAGCGCAGGTCGGGCAGCACGCCGCCGGCCTCGGCATTGTCGCCATGGCAGGCCGCGCAGAAGGTCTGGAACTCGAAATACCCGTTGTCGGTCCGCTTGCCGTCGAACTGGGCGGGCGGCTTGACGGGCAGGAAGCCCTTGTCGTTCTGCGGCGGCAACTTGGCCGCGCCGTCGAGCGAGAAGGCGATGACGCGCGAATGGTTGACGGTCCAGCCGCTGGTCCGCGCCAGGCCACCCAGGAAGAACGGATAGATGCCGCCCCATCCGACCTCGACCGCGACATACTGCTTGCCGTTGGCCATGTAGGTGACCGGCGGGGCGATGATGCCGCTCTGCGCCGCGAAGTGGAACAGGTCGGCGCCGTTGGTGGCGTCGTAGGCATGGAATTCGCCGTTCGCCAGGCCCTGGAACAGCAGGTCGCCGCCGGTGGCCACGATACCGCCATTCCACGGGCCTTTGTGGTCGACGCGGAACGCTTCCTGCTGCTTCACCGGGTCCCAGGCGACGATCCAGCCCTTCAGGTCCTTGATGAAGGCCTGCTTGGCCTCGGGCGAATCCGTGACGCCGACCTTGTTCATGTCGAGGCCGAGATTCCAGCTGTCCGGATGCGGCTTGAAGCCGCCGACCTGGCTCGTATACAGGAATGGCACCTGCTGGGCCGGGATATAGACCAGTCCGGTCCGGGGGCTGAAGGCCATGGCCGCGAAATTGTGGCCGCCCAGATCGCCCGGGATGCCGTACCATTCCTTGCCGTTCAGGGTATAGAGCGCATCCGGGTTATAGATCGGACGGCCGGTCTTCGGGTCCAGGCCGCTGGCCCAGTTCACGTAGACATAGTTCTTGCCCGACAGGAATTCGCCGGTCTTGGCGTCGATGATGTAGAAGAAGCCGTTCTTCGGCGCATGGACGATGACATGCCGCGTCTGCCCGTTGATGGGCAGATCCAGCGTCATGATCTGCTGGACCGAGGTATAGTCCCACTGGTCCATCGGCGTTTCCTGGAAATGCCAGACATATTCGCCGGTTTCGGGCTTGAGCGCGACGATGCTGCCCAGGAACAGGTTATCGCCCTTGCCGTCGGAACGGAACTTGTAGTTCCAGGGCGACCCGTTGCCCACGCCCAGATAGACCAGATCGGTCACGGGGTCATAGACGATCGAATCCCATACCGTGCCGCCGCCGCCCTGGGTCGTCCATGCGCCGGTCGGGCTCCAGGTCGGGTACGCCTTGCTCATCAGGACAGCGTCGGACGGCGCGTTGTCCGGCTTGTTCTGCGCATTCGGCACCGTGTAGAAGCGCCAGTCCAGCTTGCCGGTCTCGGCGTCGAAGGCCGAAACGAAGCCGCGCGCGCCGAATTCCGATCCACCATTGCCGATGATGACCCGGCCCTTGGCGATACGCGGCGCGCCGTCCACGGTGTAGGAACGCTGGTGGCCCAGGGCCGCGTCGGCGGGGATGGTGTTCACGCTCCAGACCAGCTTGCCGGTCTTGGCGTCCAGCGCGATCAGCCTTCCGTCGAACGTGCCGAAATAGACCTTGCCGTTCCAGTAGGCCGCACCGCGATTGACGGTGTCACAGCATCCCTTGTCGGCGATATTGCCGGGCACGCGGGGGTCGTACGCCCACAGCAGCTTGCCCGTGGCCGCGTCCAGGGCCTTCATCTTGCTCCAGTTCGTGGTGGCGTACATCACGCCATCGACGATCAGCGGCGTGCCTTCCTGCCCACGGTTGGTGTCCAGGTCGTAATACCAGGCCAGCTTCAGGTTGCCGACATTGGACCGGTTGATCTGGTCCAGCGGGCTATAACGCTGCTCGGAATAGGTGCGGCCGTAGGTCAGCCAGTCGCCGGGATGGTCGTCCGCATGGATAATTGCTTCACCCGTCGCGCCGAATTCGGATTCGGCGGCACTGGTCGCCGCCGTATATCCAAAGAATGTCGCGGCGCATATCGTTCCGACGGCAAGCGTTCCGCGGAGAGAACGTCTTTTCCCGTAAACGGCTCGCATCATGTCCGATGTCCTCGTGACAAAAGAAAAAACCGGATGAATCCGGGTCCGGACCGCAGACGGTCCGTTCGATGCGAACATAATGTGACTGTTGTGACAGTCTTCTGACGATTTAGTGTTCTGCATCGCCTCATTCGTGAGGACCGACGGCGGAACTTGCAGTATGCCCGTATTCGGGCGAGCAGAGGGCAGAGGAGATTTTGGCTGTTTTCCGCCGATTTCAGGCTGAAAAGCGGGGCGCCGGCATGGGGACGTGAAGTCTGGCTGCGTTATGAATAATTATCCATGTTATGATAAATATGCATCCATCGCATGCATTCGGATACCGTCATCGCCATGCCGAATCGCTACCCGAGAGGATATTCGGCCAGCGGGTCGTACAGGGGCTGATCCGGGCCACGTAACGAACGGAACAGGGTGAAATGCGTGGCGTCCGCCGGGGGCGGGGGAACGGTGCCCCACTGGGTCAGCCACGCCGACATCACGGGCGGCGGCGGGCGGGCGACCGAACCGATGGTGACATGGGGCAGGAAACGCCGCCGCTCGACCTGCAGGCCGGCCGCGCGGCGTATCGCGGTATCGACCTTGCGTTGCAGATGCATCAGCGGATCGCTTCGCGCGACCCCGATCCATAGCCGGTCTAGGCCGCCCTCCTGCTCGAACACGCCCGGCCCCTGGGGGGACAGGGTGCAGGTCGGGGCGCGAATCGCCATCAGGGCGTGATGGATGTCCTCCTGCCGGGCGCGGTCCCGCACGTCCCCGATGAAGCGCAAGGTCAGGTGATAGGACAGCGGATCGGTCCACCGGACGCCTGCCAGGCTGCCGCGCAGGCTGGCAATGGCGTCGCGCAGCGGCGGCACGATCTCGATGGCCACGAACAGTCTCATCTGCCTTCTCCGGCGTTCTTTCCGATCCGGGACGGGAAAGTTTCCACCGGCCGCCGCGGAGTCTATAATGAATAGGGTAGGTGTTTGGTCCCGGGATTTGGTGGTGCATTATTTTCACATGAGTGGAAGGAT
Organism: Gluconacetobacter diazotrophicus PA1 5; assembly: GCF_000067045.1. Classification (NCBI taxonomy): domain Bacteria; kingdom Pseudomonadati; phylum Pseudomonadota; class Alphaproteobacteria; order Acetobacterales; family Acetobacteraceae; genus Gluconacetobacter; species Gluconacetobacter diazotrophicus. Next base: position 2,081,990 of record NC_010125.1, on the reverse strand, counting down.
GCGCTATGGGCCAGGTTCACCACGGAAGCGCCACGACGACAGCGGCAGTCCGTCGAGCGATACAACATAGTCAAGAGAGCCTGAGGGTTCTGGCGAAACGCTACGGGATCAACCCGAAGACGGTCGCCAAATGGAAGGGGCGGACCGATACGTCGGATCGACGCACCGGTCCGAAGGTCGCATCCTCAACCATCCTGTCGACCGAAGAAGAAGCGATCGTTGTGGCCTTCCGTCGCCATACCCTGCTGCCTCTTGATGATTGCCTTTATGCGCTTCAGGCGACGATCCCGCATCTGACGCGATCTTCCCTGCACCGTTGTTTTCAGCGCCATGGGATCAGCCGCCTGCCCGAGACCGAAGGCGACAAACCAAAACGGTCGAAGTTCAAGAGTTATCCGATCGGCTATTTTCACATCGACATTGCTGAAGTCCGCACTGAAATGGGGCGCCTTTATCTTCTGGTGGCGATCGACCGGACCTCGAAATTCGCTTTTGTCCAATTGCACGAGAAAGCGACACGTCGCGTTGCCGGTGACTTCCTGCGTGCTCTGGCCGCTGCGGTTCCCTACCGCATCCATACCGTGCTGACCGATAACGGCACGCATTTTACCGATCCGGCCGGCAATGGATGGACACCCGAAGACATCAAGGCCATGCGGGCGGATGGTGTCCTGTTCCGGTGCCACTCTTTTGAACTGGCCTGTGCTGATCTCGATATCGAGCATCGACTGACAAAGCCGCGACATCCCTGGACGAATGGCCAGGTCGAGAGGATGAACCGCACGATCAAGGACGCCACCGTCAAGCGCTTCTACTACGAAACACATGACCAGTTGCGTCAACACCTCGCCGACTTCGTTACCGCCTACAATTTCGCCCGCAGGCTCAAGACCCTGCGCGGCCTCACTCCATATGAATTCATTTGTCAGCAGTGGGAAAAAGAACCATCACGGTTCATACATAATCCGCACCACCAAATCCCGGGACCAAACAGGTAGGGCGGTCGTCGTATGTTTATAAATTGTAATTCGGCCGTGGAAGGATTCTCCTTGAATCGGAGCGGCCGCCCCCCACATCAGCCAAGTGATAGTCCGGAATTATCCGGACCAAGGAAGGATGTCATGGCTTTCAGCCCGGATTTTCGAACAATGACCCGACCCGCCGGTGCGGGAACCGACGCCGGGGCGATCGATCAGGGACTGCGCGCCTATATGCTCCGGGTCTATAACTGGATGGCGTCAGGGTTGGTGCTGACCGGCACCGTGGCGTACCTGGTGGCCAATACCAGCCTGCGCGCCGCGTTCTTCGCCGCCGTCATGACGCCGTCGGGTGTCGCCGTGCGGCCGACCGGCCTGGGCATGCTGGCGATGATCGCGCCGCTGGGCTTCGTGCTGGTCATGTCGCTGGGGGTGAACCGGCTGTCCCGGCAGGCGGTGCAGGCGCTGTTCTGGCTGTTCTGCGCCGTGATGGGCGCCAGCCTGTCCAGCATCCTGCTGACCTTCACCGGGGTGTCGGTGGTCCGCGTATTCTTCGTGACGGCGGGGACGTTCTCGGCCATGTCGATCTGGGGCTACGTTACCCGGACCGACCTGACGCGGTTCGGCTCGTTCCTGCTCATGGGCCTGTTCGGGCTGGTGATCGCGGGGCTGGTCAACATGTTCCTGCACAGCTCGGCCCTCTATATGCTGTACAGCGTCGTCGGCGTCTTCATCTTCGTCGGCCTGGCGGCTTCGACACCCAGCGCATCAAGATGACCTACCAGCAGTTCGCCTATTACGAAGGCCCCGAAGGCGCGGCGAAGCGCTCGGTCTATGACGCGCTGACCCTTTACCTGAACTTTATCAACCTGTTCCAGTTCCTGCTGCAGTTCATGGGCGTGCGCAGCAATCAGGATAACTGACGCGACCCCATGGGCCCCGTGGTCCCGGAATCCTGCAAGCCCCGCCATCCGGCGGGGCTTTTTTTGTGCATCGCCCTGGCCCGGGAAAGAGATGCAGGCAAAAACGCCTTGGGAATTTGCCAAAAATAAGACTTATTCTGCCTCGGAAAGAGTTCGATGACGGCGATGTGAACTCTCCGACATGCGAGGATCTTGTTGAAATCATGGGACTTAATCCCAGGCATTTCGTTGACTCGTAATAATATGAAACATTATGTGAAGTCTTGCTTGTCAGGTCCTTCCGGTCGGATAAGGCAGATAGAGAACTGTACGAAAGGGTATCTGCGCAGATAGGACGCTTCTGGACACTAGGCGGCACGAGGGTATCCGTCTCTGCCCGATCCGGCGGAGGAGGGCATCGCCGATCGGAATCCTTGATCGAGATCATGGTCGAATGGCCGGGGTAAACTCATGAGGGAGACGATCCGACGAAGACCTCCTATTCGAATCAGGGGGGTGGACGAAGGCTTGATGTCACTTGAAGTGAAGAACGGTGGGATGCCTGATCGGGTTCCGCAGTAAACATGAAACGTGACCGTTGTTGTTTTAAGCCCGTGGACGAAGCGAGCATGTGAGCAAGGGTGATGTCGAAACCAACGAGGCGTGAGATGAAGAAAAAAATCTTGCCAAGATTATCGAATTTATTGTGTTTGTCCTCAGCGTTCCTCTTGGCGGGATGTGACTGGGTGACCCTCAACCCCAAGGGCGTCATCGGTGTTCAGGAAAAGAGCCTGATCCTGAGCGCGACCTACGCGATGCTGCTGGTCGTCGTGCCGGTCATCGTCCTGACGCTGCTGTTCGCGTGGCAGTACCGCCAGTCGAACACGAGCGCCGAATATCTTCCGAAATGGGCGCATTCCAACAAGATCGAGGTCGTGATCTGGCTCGTGCCCAGCCTGATCATCCTGTTCCTGGCGGTCCTGACCTATCAGACCTGCCATTCGCTCGACCCCTATCGCCCGATCGATGACGAAACGAACGTGAAGCCGATTCATGTCGATGTCGTCGCCCTGGACTGGAAGTGGCTGTTCATCTACCCCGACGAGGGGATCGCCACCGTCAACCAGATGGCCTTCCCGGTGAATACGCCGGTCGATTTCCGGATCACCTCTGATTCGGTCATGAACTCGTTCTTCATTCCGCAGCTCGGCTCGCAGGTCTACGCCATGGCCGGCATGCGCACGCAGCTTCACCTGATTGCCAACGAAGCCGGCAACTACCTGGGTGAATCGGCCAACTTCAGCGGCCGCGGCTTCTCGGACATGCAGTTCCGCGCGCTGGCGATGAGCAACGACGACTACAACGCCTGGGTCCAGAAGGTTAAGGCGTCCTCCGAACAGCTCGACGGTTCGAACTATCCCAAGCTGGCGGCGCCCAGCGAGAAGAACCCGGTCGAGTATTTCTCGCACGTTTCATCCAGCTTCTTCGATGGGATCGTGGCCAAGTACAACAACGGCATGATCATGGATGAGGGCACGGGCAAGTTGAAGCCGGTGCAGTCCGCAATGTCCGACATGAATATGAAGGAATAGGACAGATGTTAGGAAAATTAAGCTGGTCGGACATCCCGTTCGATGTGCCGATTCTTGTTGGAACCTTCGCCGGCGTCGCGATCGTCGGGCTGGCCGTCCTTGGCCTGATCACCTATTACGGCAAGTGGGGCTATCTCTGGAAAGAGTGGCTCACCTCGGTCGATCACAAGCGTCTCGGCGTGATGTATATCGTCTTGGCCCTGCTCGCCCTTGCCCGCGGCTTCGCGGACGCCGTCATGATGCGCTCGCAGCTCGCGCTGGCCTATGCCGGCAATCCGGGCTACCTGCCGCCGCACCATTACGACCAGATCTTCTCGGCCCACGGCACCATCATGATCTTCTTCATGGCGATGGCGTTCATGAGCGGACTGATGAACGTGATCGTGCCGCTGCAGATCGGTGCCCGCGACGTGGCCTTCCCGTTCGTGAACTCGGTCAGCTTCTGGATGACGACGATCAGCTTCGTCCTGATCAACATCTCGCTGTTCATCGGCGAGTTCTCGCAGTGCGGCTGGCTGGCGTATCCGCCCCTGTCGGAACTGCAGTTCAGCCCCGGCGTCGGCGTCGACTACTACATCTGGGCCGTGCAGCTTTCGGGTGTCGGCACGCTGCTGACGGGCATCAACTTCTTCACGACCATCGTGAAGATGCGCGCCCCCGGCATGACCTTCATGAAGATGCCGGTGTTCACCTGGACCATCCTCTGCAACACCGTGCTGATCATGGTGGCGTTCCCGTTCCTGACGGTGGCCCTGGCTCTGCTGGGTCTGGACCGTTATTTCGGGATGCACTTCTTCACCAATGACGGTGGCGGCAACCAGATGCTGTACCTCAACCTGATCTGGGCGTGGGGTCATCCGGAAGTCTACATCCTGGTCCTGCCGGCCTTCGGCGCGTTCTCGGAAATCACGCAGACCTTCTCGCGCAAGCCGCTGTTCGGCTACAACACCATGGTCTACGCGACCTGCTCGATCATGGGCCTGTCGCTGGTGGTATGGGCGCATCACTTCTTCACCATGGGCGCCGGCGCCAACGTCAACGCGTTCTTCGGCATCATGACGATGATCATCGCGATCCCGACGGGCGTGAAGATCTTCAACTGGCTGTTCACCATCTACAAGGGCCGTGTTGAGTTCAACGGCATCATGTACTGGGTGATCGGCTTCATGGTCACCTTCTCCATCGGTGGCATGACCGGCGTCATGCTGGCCATCCCGGCCGCCGACTTCGTCCTGCACAACAGCCTGTTCGTCATCGCCCACTTCCACAACGTCATCATCGGCGGTGTGTATTTCGGTTATGTCGCCGCGATGGCTTTCTGGTGGCCGAAGGCTTTCGGCTTCAAGATGAACGAAGCCTGGGGCAAGCGTGCCTTCTGGTGCTGGCTCGTGGGTTTCTACATGGCGTTCATGCCGCTCTATGTCCTGGGTTTCGAGGGCATGACGCGTCGCATGGACCACTATGACAACCCGGCCTGGCATCCGTGGATGGTGATGGCCTCGATCGGCGCCGCGATCGTCGCGCTGGGCGTGGTCTGCCAGCTGACCCAGATCTATGTCTCGATCCGTGACCGCAACCTGCCGGAAAGCCGTGACCTGACGGGCGATCCGTGGAATGCGCGCACGCTGGAATGGTCCACCTCGTCCCCGCCGCCGTTCTACAACTTCGCGGTTGTGCCCACGGTGCACGAGCTGGATGCCTTCGCCCACGACAAGGAAGCCGGCATCGACACCCGTTCGGCCGGTGCGACCTATCAGCCGATCCACATGCCGAAGAACACGTCGGCTGGCTTCTTCATCGGTGTGTTCAGCCTGATCCTCGGCTTCGCCGCGGTCTGGTACATCTGGTGGCTCGCGGCTGTCGGCCTGCTCGGTGTCATTGGGACCCTGATCGCGCGGAGCAGCAACAACGACGTCGACTACTACGTGCCGGCGGCCGAAGTTGCCCGTATCGAGAACGAGCATACCCGTAACCTCTTGGCAGCACAGGCGGCGGAATAATGGCGCACGATATAACTGCTGACGCGGCCCACGCCCACGAGGAACACCACGAATCTCCGGTGGTGTTCGGGTTCTGGCTGTATCTGATGACGGACTGCCTCATCTTCGGCACACTGTTCGCAGTGTTCGCGGTGATGCGCACCCAGTTTGCCGGTGGTCCCACCGGCAAGGACCTCTTCGAGCTGAATGGCGTCGGGATTGAAACGGCGCTTCTGCTGGTCAGCTCGATCACCTATGGCTTTGCCATGATCAACGCCCACAAGAACAAGCTGGGCGCGATGCGAGGATGGCTGGTCCTGACCTTCCTGATGGGTCTGGGGTTCCTGTTCATGGAAATCCGCGAATTCTCGCATATGGTGGCTGAAGGCAACGGCCCGGATCGCAGCGCGTTCCTGTCGTCCTTCTTCACCCTGGTGGGAACGCACGGCCTGCACGTGACCTGCGGCCTGCTGTGGATGGCGGTCCTGATGGTCCAGTCGATGGGCCAGACCGTCCTGTCCGAGCGGATGATGAACAAGCTGACCTGCCTCAGCCTGTTCTGGCACTTTCTGGACATCGTCTGGATCTGTGTCTTCACCTTTGTCTATCTGATGAGTGTGATCTGATGGCTGACGCGCACACTGCCCATTCGGGCTCGAGCCACGGAAGCGTAGGGTCTTACCTTACCGGGTTCGTGATTTCCGTCGTGCTGACGGCGGCGGCCTTCGGCGTCGTCATGGCGCACAGCTTCTCGCCGTCCGGCACGATTGCCGCCATCGCCATCCTGGCGGCGGTGCAGGTCGTGGTTCATCTGGTGTTCTTCCTCCACATGAACACGTCGTCCGAGCAGCGTTGGAACGTGATGGCCTTCGTCTTCACGGTTACGGCGGTGCTGATCCTGATCGTCGGCACCGTGTTCATCATGCACGACACCGCGATCAACATGATGTCGCGGTAACAGCCATCATCCAGGTGCCCCCGGGCACCTGGGTCCTGGACTGTCCGCATGGAGAGCGTGACCGGGTTTCGGCCCGGTCACGTTTTTCATTGAAAAAGGCCGGTGAGGAGAAATCCTCACCGGCCTTTTCATGTGTCCGGGGCGGGCCCTGTACCCCGCCGGGTATTATCCCGACGGGGTGTCGTCTTCTGCTCAGTCCTTGTGCGGCTCGGGGGACAGCAGGTCCTTCTTGCCCGGCTTGTCCTTCCATTCCTCGGCATCGGCCGGGGCGGTACCCTTGCGGGTGATGTTGGGCCATTTGGCGGAATAGGATGCGTTGATCTCGGCCCAGGCCGCGGCGCGGTCGTCGCTGTCGGGGACGATGGCTTCCGCCGGGCATTCAGGCTCACACACGCCGCAATCGATGCACTCATCGGGGTTGATGACCAGGAAATTTTCGCCGGCATAGAAGCAGTCGACCGGGCACACCTCGACACAGTCCATGAATTTGCAGCGGATGCAGTTTTCGGTGACCACGTAGGTCATCGCTCGTCTCCGATTATCTGATGCTGGGGATGGCATCGCCTGTTGATGACATCGGACCAGCCTGGGGCCGGCGAGGGGCCGTTTGCGGGTCCTCGCCTACGATGCGGGCAGGTATGAAAGCCTTTTGGCGCCATGGCAAGTCAAAGGGCGAGCCAAAGACGACCTGGATGGCGGGCCCGCTTATGGCACTATCCAGCCTCTGCCTGCTCGGGCACTATATCATAGAGCAGGCGGGCAAGCGTGGCCGATCCGCGTCGCGGTACCAGGCCCAGGACCCGCACGACCATCACGCCATGATCCCCCGCTCCCGGCAGGGTCAGGACGTCCCCCCGCCGCACCAGGGCGTGGGCTTTCTCGGTTCGCTGGCGGTTGATGCGTACCAGCCCATCCTGCGCCATGCGGGCGCAATCGGGGCGATGTCGCGCGAACCGGGCGCACCACAGCCACAAATCCAGCCGCTGCGCCGCGATCGCGGCGTCATCCGCCCCGCTGGCGGCTGGGTGGCGGTCTTCCTTCATGACCGGCGCTGTTTCAGCACCGCCAGTGCGGCGAAAGGGCCGTCCGGGACATGCGTCGCCGGCCGGCGCTCGCCGCCGGGCCGGGGCGCGGGGCGGGATCGATCCGCCACCGCGAATCCGGTGGCGGGCCCGGCGGGACGGTCCATTTCGACCGGGACGGGGCGTGTGCGCTGTTGCTGTTGCCGCTGGCGCCGTCGCGCGTCCTGGGTGACGGCCAGCATCGGCGGCGCGACGGGGCCGTATTCGCTGTCCTTCAGCGGGCGGGCCGCGCGGACGGGAATATCCAGCGCCTTCAGGATCGCGGCCACGGCCTCGGGCCGGACGCCCAGGCGCGACGACAGGCCGTCGGGCAGCGGGACCGGGCCGTTGCGCGCCCGCCAGCGCAATTCGGCGGACATCTTTTCGGCAATGTCCAGGCGCAGCCGCACCGGCCCCGCCACGATCCAGCCCAGCGGCGCCAGCAACAGGTCGCGCGGGTCGTCCACCGGCACCGACACCGCGCCAGCGGACGGGATGGCCGGGATCGGCCGGCCGGCGCGCACGGCCAGCAGGATAGCGCGCAGGCGCATGGCATGGGGGCGCAGCAGCGCGGGCATCAGCACCGCGTGCCGCCCGACCCGTACCCCCAGCGTCTTCAGCCGGGCCCGCAACACCGGGGACAGGGGGCCGACGTCCGCGACCACGCCGCCCTGTTCCATCAGGCGATGCATGACGCCGCGCAGCGCCGGGTCCTGCTCGACGGCGGCGCGTGCGGCGAACAGGGGTGCCATGACGTCCTGCACCTGGCGGTCCAACCAGGCGGCCAGGCGCGCGCGGACGCGTTCGCGCTGGACACCGTCCAGGAAGGCATTGTCCAGCACCTCGATCCGCGGGCGCAGCATGTCCTCGCCGCCGCGCAGCCGCGCAATGGGGGCATCGTCCCAGACCAGGAACCGCCCGTCGGCCGAAAAATCGAACTCGCCGTCATCCGCCGCCGTCAGGACGCGGACGCGACGGGGTATTTCGGACCGCAGGGCCCGGCGCGCGGCGCGCAGCAGCAGCCGCCGGTCCGGATGATCGCAGTCCGGGTCGGGCAGCAGGTCCAGGCCGGCGACGCGCCCCACCGGGTGGCCCTCGACCACGACCTCGCCTCGGCTGGTGACGGCGGACAGCAACTCGTCATCGCCCGACGATTCGTCCAGGCGGCGGATCAGCGATGCCGCCCGCCGGTCCACGAAGCGCGCCGTCAGCCGTTCATGCAGCGCGTCCGACAACTGGTCCTCGACCACGCGCGCACGCTCCTGCCAGCGCGCGGCATCGCGCACCCAGTCGCGGCGCGCGGCGATGTAGGAACAGACGCGAATGCCCGACAGGCGGTGCATCAGCGAATCGATATCGCCTTCGGGGCGGGCAAAGGCCGCGATCTGCGACTCCATCCAGGCCTCGGGAACATGTCCGTCGCGGATGACATGGGTGAAGATTCGGGCGCACAGCCTGGTGTGCGTCTCATCGCCAAGCTTGCGGAAATCCGGGATCTGGCAGGCGTCCCACAGCAGCCGTGTGGCGCGCGAGGACCGGACCAGCGCCCGGATGTCCGGCACCGACGCCAGGCTGGACAGGGTCATCACGTCCGATGCCTCATTGCCCGCCGTCAGGCCATGGGTCGGCGGGGGGCGGTTCAGGCTGGCCAGCAGCGCGTCGGGGCCGGCGAAATCCAGGTCGCTGTTCCGCCAGAACAGCCGCTCGATCGGGTCGAAACGATGGGTCTCCACCGCTTCGGCAATCTCGTCCGGCAGGGCGGGGCAGGTGCCCGTGGTGCCGAACGTGCCGTCGCGCATGCCCCGTCCGGCCCGCCCCGCGATCTGCGCGATTTCCGCCGGCGACAGCGGGCGGGCGCGGGCGCCGTCGAATTTCGACAGGCCGGCGAACGCCACATGGTTGACGTCCATGTTCAGCCCCATGCCGATCGCGTCCGTCGCCACCAGGTAATCGACCTCGCGATCCTGGTACAGCGCCACCTGCGCGTTGCGGGTGCGGGGCGACAACTGGCCCATGACCACCGCGCATCCGCCCCGGCGGCGGCGGATCAGTTCCGCAATGGCATACACTTCGGTTGCCGAGAACGCGACGATGGCCGATCGCGGCGGCAGGCGTGTCAGCTTGCTTCCGCCCAGATGGGTCAACTGGGACAGGCGCGGGCGGCTTTCGATTTCCACCCCCGGCACCAGCCGGCGCAGCAGGGGGCGAATCGTTTCCGCGCCCAGGAACATCGTTTCGACGAGTCCGCGGGCGTGCAGCAGCCGGTCGGTGAAGACATGCCCCCGATCGGGATCGGCGCAGAGCTGGATTTCATCGACCGCGACGAATTCCGCCATCTGGTCCAGGGGCATGGCCTCGACGGTACAGGAAAACCAGCGGGCGTTCGGCGGGACGATCTTTTCCTCGCCCGTGATCAGCGCGACGGAGGCGGCCCCCTTGGCGGCGACCATGCGTTCGTAATTCTCGCGCGCCAGCAGCCGGAGCGGAAAGCCGATGATGCCGCTGGAATGCGCCAGCAGGCGTTCGATGGCGAGGTGGGTCTTCCCTGTATTGGTCGGACCGAGAATCGCCCTGACACGCTGGGCGGTCATGGGGTTGGAGGAGCGTCGCACGGCGCGAAGGGGGCCAGCCCCCGAGGGTACACCCAGCATGGGTACATGCTCAGATGGCGCCGGACGGATTGCAAGCAAAACCCGCATGGGAAACGTGGAATTGCGCGCCGGCGGTTGCGTTGCCGCCGCCAGGGACGCACGCTGGCGGCCACTGGATCGCGGAGATCGCTGATGTCTATCGAGGAATTTCCCTGCCTGTTGCCCCCGACGCGGGGCCGCCGCGCCGGCGTGCGGACGATTCACGCCCTGCCGCAGGCCGAACTGGGCACCCTGGGCGAGCGAATCGGGGCAACGGGCGCCGCCTTCGCGCGGGATACCGGCTTTCAGGCCCGTCCCGGAGAACTGGCGCTGATTCCCGGTGCCAACGGCGTGGCGGCGGCGGTGCTGGGTGTGCGCACGGGGGCGGACGGCGGGGCGGCCGATCCGTTCCAGTTCGGCGGTCTGGCCGGGTCGCTGCCGCCCGGGGCGTGGAAGATCGCGCTGCCCGATGGTGTGGCGCCCGCGACGGCGGTCCTGGGCTTCTGCCTGGGGGCCTATCGCATGCCGGCCTTCGGACGGGCTGAGGCGTCGCCGCCGGGCAAGGACATCGCCCGCCTGATCGTGCCGGCGGGCGGCGGGGCAGGGGCCGAAGTGGCCCATGCGATCCGGCTGGGCAGGGACCTGATCAACACGCCGCCCAACCTGATGGGCCCGGCCGAACTGGCCCGCGCCGCCCGCCATATGCTGAATCCGCTGGGCGCGCGGGTCGAAACGGTCAAGGGGCGTGACCTGGCCCGCGCCTATCCCACCATCGCGCATGTCGGCGCCGGATCGGCCCGGGCACCGAAGGTCGTCATCGCGCGTTGGCAGGGCAGCGCCGCCGGTCCCGATGCCCCCCTGCTGTCGCTGGTGGGCAAGGGCGTGTGCTTCGATACCGGCGGGTACGACCTGAAGCAGCCATCGGGGATGCTGCGCATGAAGAAGGACATGGGCGGTGCGGCGGTGATGCTGTCGCTGGCGCACCTGATCCTGACCCGCGACCTGCCGATCCGCCTGGAACTGCGGCTGGGCTGCGTGGAAAACAGCGTGTCGGGCGAGGCGATGCGGCCCTCGGACGTGGTCGTGACCCGCTCGGGCCTGACGGTGGAAATCGGTAACACCGATGCCGAAGGGCGCCTGGTCCTGTGCGACCTGCTGACCGATGCCTGTGCCGCCGCCCCGGACCTGCTGATCGACGCGGCCACCCTGACCGGCGCCGCGCGGGTGGCGCTGGGTCCGGACCTGCCGGCCCTGTTCAGCCCCGACGACGCCGTCGCCCAGGCGATCCTGGAAGCCGGCACGGCCCAGTGCGATCCGCTGTGGCGGCTGCCGCTATGGGACGGATACGCCGACTGGCTGCGGAGTCCGGTGGCCGACCTGAACAACGTATCGGCCAAGCCGATGGCCGGATCCGTCACGGCGGCGCTTTTTTTGCGAAATTTTGTCAAAACAGACGTGCGCTGGGCACATATCGACCTCTACGGCTGGAACGATCATTACAAGCCCGGACGGCCCGAAGGAGGGGAAACGCCTATTTTGCGGGCAGTTTATGCCTCATTGTTGCGAATCCTTAATGTCGCGGACAGGGTGTCACACTAAAGTAACGATTTAGGGAATGAACTATATGGCGGCTCGGACTTATATATGCCGCATTCTGAAACTATATAGAGCATTGGAATGACTGAGGGGCTCCGGCAGCGCCGGCCCTCAGGCTTGAACGTGGGGCCTTCCGACGGCCCGTCAGGAAAGGTTTTCATTATGGCCCAGAATTCGTCCACATCTGATCAATTGATCAGCACCCTGCGCGACACGGTGGTCGCGATGGTCCGCCGTGACGGGCCCGACCTGTCGGCTCGCCAGCTTGGCGTGTTCCTGACCTGCTACCTGCAGGAAGGGGCCCACACGGTGCGCGGCCTGGCCTCGACCCTGAACGTGTCGAAGCCCGCCATCACCCGTGCGCTCGACCGGCTGGGTGAACTGGATCTGGCCCGCCGCAAGGTGGACCCGATGGATCGCCGCTCGGTGCTGGTGCAGCGCACGCTCAAGGGCGCGGCCTACCTGCGCGAACTGCGCTCGATCATGAACGAAGCCGCCGGCGTCCCCGCGACCGCCCGTACCGGCAAGGTCGTCCGGGGCGAGGAACGCGCCCCGCGCCGCGCCGCCGGCTAAGAAATCCGGTCTGGCGGCTGTTCCCGCGGGGATGGCCGCCGGTTCCGGTCGGCTGGAACCATGGAATGGCGCGTGTATTCGCCGCCTGTCGTTGCCTTGAGGGCAGCGGTTGGCGAACTGTGCCCGAGACAATGCGCCCGGCACAGGCAGGTGCACATCGCAACGACGGGCCGCACGGGTCCGCCGCGTGGTTCCGCCCCTGTACCCCGAGTTATTCATCCGACAGACAAGGATAAGATCATGCGACTGGCAACACGCGTGGCTGCCGCAGCCGTTCTTGCGACTCCGTTTCTGGCGGCGTCCCTTCCCGGGTCGGCGGCACGGGCCGCCGACGACCTGGGGACGCCATCGGGGCATATTCGCCTCGTTGCCAAATCGGCCGATGTCGGCGTCGGCTGGACCTGGGGCAACGGCACCCTGACCTATGGCCACCATACCTATCATTTCACGGTCAAAGGCGGGTCGATCGCCGCTGTGGGCTATTCGTCCGTTGTCAGTACCGGCACGGTCTACAATTTGAAGCACCTGCATGATTTCGACGGGACCTATGTGGCCGCGAATGGCGAGGCGACGCTGGGCAACGGGGTCGGCGGCACGTTGATGCATAACGGCAATAACGTGACGATCCGCATCGAGACGCTGTCCAAGGGCGCACGCCTGGCCGGCGCGGCGCAGGGCCTGGAACTGACCCTGACCAAATAAGGCGGCGACCAGGCGGTCCTGGACCGTCCCGCCGCGCGATGCCGGATCAGGCGTCGCGCGGCGGCATGCGCCGTATCCGGCCCCGGACGATCCCGGTCCAGCCCAGTTGCGGCAACAGGACCAGGACCAGGGCGCCGGCGGGGCCGGTTCGCCCCTGCTGCATCAGCAGGGCCGCGACACCGCCCCACAGTACGAACGCCCATTGCACCAGCGTCACCACGACCGGTGACATCCCGGCCTGGGTGGCAAGCTGATAGAGATGTTCGCGGTGGCTTTCCACCAGCCGCGCGCCGTTCCGCCAGCGGCGCAGCAGGGTATAGCCGACATCGTAGAGCAGACCCGCCATCAGCAGCGGAACCGCCAGCCCCAGCCCGCCCCCGGTTCCCCCGGCGGCACCGGCCAGGCCGAAGGCGCCCATCAGCAGGCCGCAGCTCTGACTGCCGACATCCCCCATGAAAATTCGGGCTGCCGGGAAATTGAACGGCAGGAATCCGGCCAGCGCCGCCGCCAGGATCAGCGCCATGTCGCCCAGCCCGGCCCGATCCGCGCCGCCGGATGCCAGTCCGCCGATGACCAGGCAGGCCAGCAGGATCGATCCCGATGCCAGGCCGTTCAATCCATCCATGAAATTGACGGCATTGGTCATGAACACCAGCACCCCGACCGACAGCACGGCGCCCCCGATCGGCATCGCGATTCCCGTCGGATGCGGGCCGGTGGCCACCACCAGGATCGACGCGGCGAACTGCGCCGCCAGCTTCAGGCTGGGCGGCCATTGATAGACGTCATCCAGCCACGAGACCCCGCCCAGCAGGATGGTCGCGGCCAGCAGCCCCGCGACCGCCGGCGTCAGCATGGGCAGGCCGTGCAGCAGCCGCGCCGCCGGCACCGCCAGCACGAACGCGGTCACTACCCCGATTCCCCCGCCCTTGGGGGTGGGGCGGGTGTGCGAACTGCGATGGCCCGGATGGTCCAGAACCCCCAGGCGGATCGCACCGGCCACCATCAGCGCGGCGCCGGACCAGACGGCGAACAGCAGAAAAGCGAACGGGACGGAGGGGGGAAAAACGAAATGGTTCATGCGCCAGGGGTTTTTGTCGTCATGACTCTATCTAGCACGGAATGGGCTGGGCTATATGGTCGGGACAATGGCCTCGCAACGCCCTGATCCCCCTCTGCCGGCCGACAGGCGGCGCCCGGTCAACCGCATCGCCGTCAATGTCCTGCTGGACGGCCTTCTCGCCGCCCTGTCGGCGCCGCTGGCACGCTGGCTGGCCGACCCGCGCGGCGGCCTGCTGCATCCGCTCTGGTTCGTCGCGGGCGGCGCCATCACCCTGATCATCAGCGGCCTGCCGTTTCGTGTGCAGCAGCAATATTGGCGGTTTTCGGGGGTGGGCGACCTGCTGAACATCGCGGGTGCCTCGGTGGCCAGCGCCATCCTGTTCGCGCTGGGCCTGCATATCACCGGCTTTCCGATCCCGACCCCGACCTTTCCCATCATCCATGCCCTGGTGCTGCTGACGCTGATGGGCGGGATACGGATCATCTACCGGCTATCCTATCGCCGCACGGCGCGGCGGCAGGCATCCAGCCAGGTGATCCTGGTCGGCTCGGACAATTCGGCCGACCTGTTCATCCGCGCGGTCGAACGCGCGCCCGATCCCGCCTTTCGCGTGGCCGGCATCGTCACCCAGGGGCGGCGGCAGGCCGGGCGGCGCATCCACGGCATTCCCATCCTGGGCCATGTCGAGGGAATGGACGACATCCTGGCCCGCCTGGACGGGCATGGCGGCCGGCCCGAGCGGCTGGTCATCACCGATGCCGCGTTCCGGGGCGAGGACCTGGCCGAGATCATGCAGGTGGCCGAGCGGCGGGGACTGACCGTCCTGCGGGCGCCGGTCCTGACCGACCTGACGCCCGCCGACCGGCTGGAACTGCGCCCCGTCGCGATCGAGGACCTGCTGAACCGTCCCCAGGTCGGGCTGGACCATGACGGCATGGCGGCCCTGCTGGGCGGCCGCACCGTCCTGGTGACCGGGGCCGGCGGCTCGATCGGGTCGGAACTGGCGCGGCAGATCGCGGAATACGAGCCCGGCCGCCTGCTGCTGCTGGACCATGGCGAATTCGCGCTGTGGCAGATCGACGTGGAACTGTCGGAACGCGCGCCCCGGCTGCGGCGCGAGACGATCCTGGCCGATATCCGCGACCGGGCGCGGATCGAACAGGTCTGCGCGCAGTACCGTCCCGAACTGGTGTTCCACGCGGCGGCACTGAAACACGTGCCGATGGTCGAGGCCAATCCGTGCGAGGGGGTGCTGACGAACGTCATCGGCACCCGGATCGTCGCGGACGCGGCGGCGCGGCATGGCGCCCGCGCCCTGGTCATGGTCTCGACGGACAAGGCGGTGAATCCGTCCAGCCTGATGGGGGCCTCCAAGCGCGCGGCCGAGATGTATTGCCAGGCCCTGGATGTCGAGGCCCGCACCGGCGACGAATCCGGCGTGATGCGGTGCGTCACCGTACGGTTCGGCAACGTCCTGGGTTCGACGGGATCGGTGGTGCCCCTGTTCCGCCGGCAACTGGAACGGGGCGGGCCGCTGACGGTTACCCACCCCGACATGCAGCGCTATTTCATGACGGTGTCCGAGGCCGTGGGGCTGGTGCTGCAGGCCAGCGTGCGCGGCACCATCCGCGCCCGCGCGGGCAGCGGCACGGACACGCTGCTGCGCAGCGGCGGCATCTTCGTCCTGGACATGGGCAAGCCGATCCGGATCGTCGACCTGGCGCGGCAGATGATCCGCCTGGCCGGCCTGCGCCCCGACCAGGACGTGCCGATCCGCTTCACCGGCCTGCGTCCGGGGGAAAAGCTGTTCGAGGAACTGTTCCATGGGCGCGAGGCCCCGGTCGCGACCGACCATCCGGGCCTGAAGATGGCGACCCCCCGCATGGTGGACCGTGGGGCCGTCGGCCTGGCGATCGACACGCTGGAAGCCGCCTGCCGCGCCGAGGATACTCCGGCCGTCCTTGCGCTGATCGGGAGCCTCGTTCCCGAATTCGCCCATAACCCGACCGGCGACGTGCGCGATATGCTCGCGGACCCGACCGACGCCGAAAGGACCATGACCCCATGACCGCCTCCCCCGAGACGCTTTCCCCCATCGCGTTCCTCGACCTGCCCGCGCAGCAGGCGCGGCTGGGCGACGCCATCCGGCGGCGGGTGGATGCCGTCATGGCGCATTGCCGTTTCGTGATGGGACCCGAGGTGGCGGAACTGGAACAGGCCCTGGCCACCTATGCCGGCGCCAGGGAATGCGTCGGCGTGTCGTCGGGCACCGATGCGATCCAGATCGTCATGATGGCCGAGGGCATCGGACCCGGCGACGCGGTCTTCCTGCCGGCCTTCACCTATACCGCGACGGCCGAGGTGCCGCTGCTGCTGCACGCGACGCCGGTCTTCGTCGATGTCGATCCCCGGACGTTCCAGATCGACCCGGCCAGCCTGGAGAAGCGGATTGCCGATGTCCGCTCCGCCGGAACCCTGCGACCGCGTGCCATCGTGGGCGTGGACCTGTTCGGCCAGCCGGCCCCCTGGCCCGAATTGCGGGCCATCGCGGCGCGCGAGGGGCTGTTCCTGATGGACGATTGCGCGCAATCGTTCGGTGGCGCGCTGACGGGACGCAAGCTGGGGCGCGAGGCCACGGCCACCACGCTGTCCTTCTTCCCGTCCAAGCCGCTGGGCAGCTACGGCGACGGCGGCGCGATCCTGACCGACGACCCCGAGCGCGCGGACCTCTACCGTTCGCTGCGCACCCACGGCGAGGGCAAGACGCGATACGAGGTCCTGCGGACCGGCATGAACGGCCGCCTGGATACGCTCCAGGCCGCGGTGCTGCTGGCGAAGCTGGAAGGATTCGATGCCGAACTGGCCCGGCGGGAGGAGATTGCCGGCGCCTACGATGCCGGCCTGGCCCACCATGTCACCACCCCCGCGCGCGTCCCGGATTCGCACAGCGCGTGGGCGATCTATGCCGTGCTGGTGGAAAGCGAGGCCGCACGCGCGGCGTTGCAGGAGCGGCTGCGCGCGAAGGGCGTGCCTTCGGCGATCTATTATCCCCGTCCCCTGCACCTGCAGCCCGCATATCAGGCCCATCACGACGGCACGTGCTTGCCTGTTGCCGAAGATCTGTCTTCCCGTATTCTCGCGCTGCCCATTCACCCCGAACTGACGGACGCGGACGTCGCGCGGGTCATCGCGGCGGTTCGCGGATAAGACGAGAGAGACCGAGACCATGAAACGGGAAAACGCGCTGCTGCTGGGGATTCTGGGATGCCTGGCGTTCGCGGTGGCCACTGCGACGGTGGTATGGTCGTTTGCGATCCCCAACTTCCGGCCGCTGACCATTCCCCACATGAACGCGGGCGTGATCAGCGTGGGGCCCATGCGCCAGCAGCGCGCGCTGTCGGCTGCCGAGATCCGGACCCTGAACGACTGGCTGCAGCAGCATCGTGGCGGCTGGGGCCCGCTGGGGCAGACGCCGCCGTCATCGGGTGACGCGACGATCACCCTGACCGCCGACCGCCCGGCCGGCCCGGACGGCAAGCCGGTGCCCTATGTCATCACCCTGTGGACCGGCATCAGCGCCGCCGACTGGAACGCCACCCTGTTCCTGGAGGACAGGCCCGGCGCCGTGATCCGGATCGAGAGGTTTCCGGAAAAGGATTTCGCCGTGCTGCGCCAGATGGTCGACCAGCAGCCCTATGAGCGAACCGCGTTTCCATGATCGTCGTCCCGCCCGATACGACGGCCCTGATCTTCGATTGTGACGGCACGCTGGTCGATTCCCTGCCGCTTTACCTGAAGGCGTGGCTGGGCGCCTTCGAAACCGTGGCCGACCACAGGATGGCGCCCGAGTGGTTCCATGGCCGGGGCGGCCTGTCCGAGCACATGGTGCTGGACCTGATCGAAGCGGAACTGGGCCGCACGCTGGACCGCGCCGCGATCGTGCGCGCCGCGCGGCAGGGCGTGCTGGCCACCATGGCGGACCTGCGGGAAATCGGCATCGTCGCCGACCTGGCACGGCGCTATCGCGGCCAGTTGCCCATGGCGGTGGCGTCCAGCGGGTCGCGGGAAATCGTCACGGCGGCACTGAGCCATACCGGCCTGATGACGCTGTTCGACACGGTCGTGACCATCGACGACGTGGCCCGCCCCAAGCCCGCCCCCGACCTGTTCCTGGAGGCCGCGCGCCGCCTGGACGCGGCACCGCGCACCTGCCTGGTCCTGGAAGACAGCAACGAGGGACTGGCAGCGGCCGGACACGCCGGCATGCGCGGCCTGGATATCCGCCCCTTTCTATAGGTCAGACGCGGTCCTCCTCATCCAGCGGCGGAGTGGCGCGGTCCATCATGGCCAGCAGGGCCGCGGTCAGCGGCGAGGCCAGGACCAGGCCGGGCAGGCCCAGGATGGTGCCGAACACGGTCTGCGACAGGATGGTCAGGCCCGGCGGCATCTGGACTGCGTGGCGTTGGATCAGCGGCGCCATCACATTGCCTTCGAAAAACTGGATCGCGGCATACAGCGCCATGACCAGCAGCCCTTCGCGCGTGCCCTGCGACAGGCCCAGCAGGATGGCCGGCACCGCCCCGATGAAGGCGCCGATATAGGGGATGAAATTGGCCATGCCCGCGACGACGCCCAGCGCCAGCGCCAGCGGCACGCCGATGAACCACAGCCCCACCCCCGACAGGATGCCGACGACCAGCATGTCCAGCGCCTGTCCCGCCGTCCAGGCCCACAGGGTGCGGCCCGCGACCAGCAGCAGCGTCCGTGCCGCTGGCCGGTGCCCCGGTGGGATCAGCCGCAGCAGTCCGTTGACGTACAGCGCCGGCGACAGCGCGAAATACAGGCCCGCGATCAGGATCACCGCCAGCGTGCCCGCCGCGCCGAAGGCCGAGGACAGGACACCCGTCATCGATCCGGCAATCCGCGAGCCCATGCCGTTATCGCCGCCCCCGGCCTGGTTCCCGCCCAGGGATTGCGGCAGGTAGTCCAATACCGTGCGTCCCATCGTGCTGGCGTTCAACTGGCCGCGCAGCGAATGGGCCTGGGTGGTCAATGCGATGCGCAGCCGGGTCGCCTGTTCGGCAATCGCCGGGCCGCTGCTCCATCCCAGCCCGCCGATGGCGGCCAGCAGCACGACCACCACGAGGCTCAGCGCCAGCCAGTAGGGCAGGCGCGTCCGCCGTTCGACCATGGCCGCCAGATTATGCAGGATCACCGCGATCAGGGTCGCGGCGAACACCACCATCAGCACGTCGCCGATCAGCCAGATCGACAGGACCATCACGGCCAGCAGGATCGCGACCTGGAGCAGGTGATGGATGCGGGCCAGTTGCACGGCGCGCGGGTCCTGTTCCGGCCTGTCCTGTTCCGGTTCGCGCCTGATGGGGCGGGTGTCGGGTCGGCTTTCCGTTACGGCTTTGGTGGGCATGGTCCATCCAGGCTGTGGGGGCGATTGCGATCGTTGGCACATCTGCACGCCCGCGTCGATTCGGGCGACAGCCCCCGGGGGGCGCTTCGTCCCGTCATTCGCACACGCGACGCTTAATGACGGGTTTACCGGCGTGACGCCCACTCGGCATACCGGATGGCGTAACGGACAAGGATGCAGGAATGAACGCCGAAAACGGACAGGACGCGCCCATCGGGTATTACAACGCGCCACATGGCGTCGCGGCGGCGGAACGCGCGCTGGCCCTGGGCGCCTTCGCTATCGGAACCGGCGAATTCGCGATCATGGGCATGCTGCCGGACATGGCGCGCAATCGGTCGGCTGGGCCGGGGCGATCCTGTCGGCCGGCGGCCTGACCATCTTCCTTGGCGGCCTGATGGTGCAGGGGCTCGGGCGGCGGGCCCGGATGCGTCGCGACCGGAGATGGACCTGAGATTTCTGATACGTTAGGGTAACGCAATAGCCGTCAGCCGTCTTAACGCGTGGGGATTTGCGGTTATTTCATGACCTCGCATTCCGCTCCTCTTGCGCGTGTAGCGCCCGTTCTTTTCCTCGGTGGCTGCGCTGTGCGTGGCGCCCCGTCCTTTCCACTGGTCGGGGCCTATTTCCCGGGCTGGATGTTCTGCGCAATGGTGGGTATCGCCGCCGCCGTGGGTTTGCGGGTGGTATTCATACAGACCGGTATCGACGCGATCCTGAGCTTCCGGCTGTTCACCTACGTATCGCTCGGCGTGATCGCGGCGCTCCTGGCCTGGCTGATCTGGTTCGGGCCATAGCGATGCGAAGGGTTTCCATGTCCGGCAGGAAGCCTGTCGGTCTCATCATCGCCGTGGCCTGCGTCGTGGCCGCTGTCCTGCTGGGCGTCCATGTCGCGAACGAGGACAGCGCCCATCCTTCCTCCGACAGCGGGTCGATCGACGCCGAAATCGTGCACATGGCTTCGACCGTCGGCGGCCGACTGGTCGATCTGCCCGTTCACGTCAATCAGGCGGTGCGCAAGGGCGACCTGCTCTATCGTCTCGATCCCGAACCGTACGAGCTGACCGTGCGGCAGGCGCAAGCCAATCTGGCGCTGGCCCAGGCCGAGGTCGAAAACCAGCGACGGCTGGTCTCGGTCAAGACCGCCGACGCCGCCGTGGCACAGGCCCAGACCGCGCGCGCGCGAACCAACCGCGATCTCGCCGCGCGCACGGTCGAACGCCTCTCGCCTCTGGCCGGGCATGCCTATATCCCGTTGCAGCAATATGACCAGGCCCGGGTTGCCCTCCGCGATGCCGAGATATCGCTGGAGCAGGCGCATCGGCAGGAAGCGGCGGCACAGACCGCAATCGGAGACCTGAACAGTTCGCTGGCGGCGCGGGACGCCGCTGCGGCGGCGCTCGATCACGCGCGCTATGAACTCAGGCAGACAACGGTCGTCGCCCCCCTGGACGGCTACGTGACCAGCCTGCGCGTCAAGCCAGGCGAGATTCTGGCGCCGGCGCAGGTGCTGTTCACCCTGATCGCCAACGATGCATGGTATGCCAACGCCAATATCCGGGAGGTCGATCTGCGCCCCATCCGGCCCGGAGACTGCGCGACAGTCCATTCCATGATCGACCGGCACGTGGCCATTCGCGGTCATGTGGACAGCATCGGCTGGGGCGTCCTGTCCGCCGATTCGGCAGGGATCGCACGCGCCCTTCCCGTCGTGCCGCGCGAAATGGATTGGGTGCACGTGGCGCAGCGGTTCCCCGTGCGGGTAAAGCTCGATCGGGCCGACCCGAACCTGCTGCGCCTGGGTGCCACCGCCACCGTCGAGATCCGGCATGGCGCCGCCTGTCCCTGACCGACATATCGCCGATCCCGGGCGCCTGACGCTCGGGCGGGCCTGGAGGCTGGCGTGCGACCCGGAACCGGGGCGTCTCGGCTACGCCCTGCGCATGGCGGCAGCCTGCGCCACGACGGTCCTAGTGGGGGAAATCTGGCAGGTCCCCGACCTCGCCGTGCCCGCCCTGGTCACGATGGCGCTCTGGCAGAAGGACCGCGTGACCAATCTCGTCGCCGGCCTCGCCGTGAATGTGCTGATCCTCGTCATCCTCGCCATGCTGTACGGGCTGATTCGCCTGACGCTCGATCATCCGCTGGGCATCGTCGTCGGCGTGGCGATATTGTCCTTCTGCTTCTTCTTCCTCGGGTCAGCCAGCAAGCTCAAGCCGCTCGCCTATATGCTGGGGCTGATCACCGTCTATGGGCTGATCGCCGTCGATCAGGCGCCGGTCGGCGAGATCGCCACCCGCGCGCTGCTCTACACCGATCTGTTCCTCGCCATACCGGGCCTGGTCATGATCGGGCTCGGACTGATCATCTGCCCGTCGCCCAGGACCGTGCTGATGCGCGCCATCGCAGGCCGCCTGCGCATGGCCATGGCGCTGTTGCGTCATCCCGATGACGCGACGCGCGAGCGCGCCCAGGACATGCTGCGCCAGGGCGGCGCGGGCATGATGGCGAACGTGAAGATGGCGGCGCTGGAAAGGATCTGGAACCGGCGCGACCTCGCCTGCCTGAAGCAGGCGGCCTATTCCAGCATCGGCGTCCTTGCCCTGGCCGACGCGGCGGTGCGAGAAGGCGGATCACCTTGCCCGTCTGCCCTGCTGGAAACATTGGAGGAGATGGCGGCGATGTTCGAGGCGGGCGATTATCCCGCCGATATCGCGCCCCCCGCCGTGCCCTCCAACGAACCGGCCCTTGCCGCAATGGCGGCACTGATCGCGATTTTCACGACCCCGGCACCGGAGGAAAAGCCCCCGGAGGAGAAAAAAAGCGGGGGCTTTTTTTTCCCCGACGCCTTCACGAACCCCGACCATGTCCGCTTTGCCGTGAAGGGCACGGCCGCGGTGATGACCAGCTATTTCATCTTCAAGATCCTCGACTGGCCGGGCATCCATACCTGCATCATCACGTGTTTCATCGTGGCCCAGCCGACGATGGGCGAGATGATTTCCAAGCTCATGCTGCGTATCGGCGGCGCACTGCTGGGTGCCGCGCTCGGCATCGGCTCGATCATCCTGCTGATGCCGCATCTGAACGATATCACCGGGTTCCTGGCTCTTGTCTTCGCGGGCGCGTTCATCGCAGCCTGGGTCAAGACCGGTGACGAACGCATTGCGTATGCGGGATTCCAGATCGGGCTGGCCTTCTTCCTGACGGACATCAAGGATTACGGCCCGACCACCGACATGACCGTGGCGCGCGACCGCGTGGTCGGCATCATGCTCGGCAATTTCATCACCTATGCGATGTTCACCAGTTTCTGGCCCGCCAGCGCCTGGGACAGGATCGCGGCGACGTTGCGGGGCGTCGTCAGGGCCCTTGCGGCACAGCGCGACAGTATCACGCCGCAGGCGCGCGTGACCCATGCGGCCGAGGTGTTGGGCGCGATCTCGGCCAGCCAGCGCACGCTTGAATTCGCGGCCACCGAACCCGTCCATATGCGCGCCGATACGGAAAGGATGTCCCAATGCGGCGAAGCCCTGCGGGATGCCTCCCGGCTGGCCGAAGACCTGCTGATTCCCGAACGCGATGCCCAGACGCGCGCACGTTTCGAACGGTTGGAGAGCCTGGCCTCGTGACCCGTCCCGCCTCCCTCGCAACCATCGGGTTCGCCATGCTCGGGCTGGCCGGTTGCGCCACCCAAGCCCTGCATTCGGCGCCGGACCGGCCCGACGCGCCCTGGCGCCCCAATGTCTCGGCTGCCGGCGAGATCATTCCCGGTCCATGCTGCGCGCGCGGGCTTGCGTTGCCCCCGGGCTACAGCCTGCCGTCCAACCGGAATATCCAGGGCCGTCCGGCGCCGCCCGAACTGCAAGGCGCGCATCCCTATTCGCTTGCCGAACTGATCGACATCGCGCAATCCACCAACCCGGACACCAGGCGCGCCTGGAATACGGCGCGCGACGCGGCGCTGGCGGTGGGCATCGCGCGCAGCACCTATCTGCCGCACCTGACGGCCACCGTGGTGGGCGGCTACAATCATGCGCACGATAGCGGCGCCAACGCGGCCATCGGCAACGTCGATATCGGCGGCACAAGCACGCGGGTGGGCAACGGCGAGGTGCAGACGCTCGGCCTGGAGTGGCTGCTGTTCGATTTCGGCAAGCGCGAGGCCACGATCGACGCCGCCAGACAGAGCCAGCTCGCCACCAACATCCTGTTCACGGGCGCGCATCAGAAACTGATCTACGCCGTAACGCTCGCCTTCTATACCCACGCCGCGGCGACCGCGCGGGTCACCCTGCTCCATCAGGCGCTGGACAATGCGCGCAAGGTCGAGGATGCCGCGGACATGCGGTTACGTCGCGGCCAGGGTACCGTCGTGGATGCGACCCAGGCGAGGCAGGCGACCGCCCAGGCCGAACTGCGGCTGGTTCAGGCCGAGGGCGGTGCGGAGAACACCTATCTCGACCTGATGACGGCCATCGGCATCCCGCCCGGCACGCACGTGCTGACGCAGGATATTTCCGACCGGCCGCTCAGCCTCGCCGACGCGCGCCTGACCGACGACATGATCCAGCGCGACGCCGCGCGACGGCCGGACGTCCTGGCCGCCTATGCCACTGCCCGCGCATCACGCAGCGCGGTCGCGGCGGCGCGGGCGGAGTTCCTGCCCAAGATCTTCGTCAGCGGCAATGTGGCATACGCGACCGGGCGTCTGGCCTTGTCCTCCGTGCCCGGAATCGGCGCGAATGCCGCGCCGACGCTCAATCTGTCGTCGAACAATTTCAGCAGCCTGATCCTGGGCGGCATCACCGTGCCAATCTTCGATGGCGGCATGCGTGCCGCGGCATTGAAACAGGCCAGGAATCGATTCGACAGCGCCGAGACGAATTTGCGCCAGACCCTGGATGAAGCGGTCAAGCAATTGGTTGTCGCCGAAAATGGTGTCCACACGAGCCTGAGCGCCTATGCCGCGTCCGGACGCCTGCAAACGGCGGCGCAGACGAGCTTCGACGCCACATTGTCCGCCTACCGCAACGGCGTCGGGTCCATCACCCAGGCCACGCTGGCGCAAAGCGGTCTGATCGATGCAAGGCTGGAGCGATCGGATGCCTATTACGCCGCCCTGATCGCCGCCTCCAGCCTCGCTTTCGCGGCGGGCGCATTGGGGGATGCGTCCCCAACCGAGCAGCCGTGACCGCGTCGGCGGACTAGTCGGCTCACTCGGCGGCGCTTTCCTCGATCGCCGCCTCGGCCAGCAGCCACTCCTCCTCGGCCTCTTCCTGCTCGCGCCCGATGGCGGCCAGCCGCGTGTTGATCGCCGTGACCTCGTCGGCGCCGCCGGCGGCATAGAGCGCGGGGTCGGCCAGCCGGGTTTCCAGCCGGCCGCGCTCGTCGGCCAGGCGGCTCATCCGGGCTTCGGCGTCCCGTGCCTTCCGGCGGAGGGGGGCGATGGCCTTGCGGGCTTCGGCGCGTTCGCGCCTGTCGTCGCGGCGGGGGGCCGCCGGGGTGGCCGGGCGGGTGGCCGCCCGGGCGCGTTCGGACAGCCATGTCCGATATTCCGCCATGTCGCCGTCGAAGGGCCGCACGGTGCCGTCGCCCACCAGCCACAGCCGGTCGGCGACCAGTTCGACCAGGTGCGGGTCATGGCTGATCAGCAGTACGGCCCCCTCGAATTCCGCCAGGGCGCGGATCAGGGCCTCGCGCGCGTCCAGGTCCAGATGGTTGGTCGGTTCGTCCAGGATCAGCAGGTGCGGTGCCTCACGCGTGGCCAGCGCCAGCAGCAGCCGCGCCTTCTCGCCGCCCGACAGGTCCCGCGTCACCGTGTCGGCGCGGTCGGCATCCAGCCCGAAGCGGGCCAGTTGCGCCCGCACGGCGGTGGGCGGTGCCTTGGGCATGACGCGGGTCATGTGATCGACCGGCGTTTCGCCGGGAACCAGTTCCTCCGCCTGATGCTGGGCGAAATAGCCGACGCGCAGGCGCGGACCATGCGCCACGGTGCCCGAAATCGGCGCCAGCCGTCCCGCGATCAGCTTGGCGAAGGTCGATTTGCCGTTGCCGTTGGCGCCCAGCAGGGCGATCCTATCCTCCATGTCCAGCCGCAGGGTCAGGCCGGACAGGATCGGCCGGCCGCCATAGCCGACCGAAACCCGGTCCAGCGTCAGCATCGGCGGGGGCAGGGGCGCGGGTTCGGGGAAGGCGAAGCGGGTGGGCGCATCCTCGACCACGGTGTCCAGGACCGGCAGCTTCTCCAGCGCCTTCAGCCGTGCCTGGGCCTGCCGCGCCTTGGTCGCCTTGGCGCGGAAGCGATCGACGAAGGATTGCATGTGGGCGCGCTGCGCCGCGATCCGTTCCGCCGCCCGGGCCTGCTGCAGGGCCTGTTCGGTGCGGATGCGCACGAATTCGCTGTATCCGCCCGGCGTCAGCGTCAGCTTGCGTTGGTCCAGATGTGCGATGGCATCCACCGCCCGGTCCAGCAACCCGCGATCATGACTGACGATCAGCGCCGCCCCGGCAAAGCGGGACAGCCAGTTTTCCAGCCAGATCGTGGCATCCAGGTCCAGATGGTTGGTCGGTTCGTCCAGCAGCAGCAGGTCGGGGTTGAGGAACAGCGCCGTGGCCAGCGCCACGCGCATGCGCCAGCCGCCGGAAAAATCCGACACCGGGCGGGCCTGGGCGTCGGCGTCGAAGCCCAGGCCCGACAGGATGGTCGCGGCGCGCGCGGGCGCGCTGTCGGCCCCGATCGCCCGCAGCCGTTCATGGATGTCGGCCAGCCGCACCGGGTCGGGGGTCTGGTCGGCTTCGGCCATCAGGGCGGTGCGTTCGGCGTCGCCGGCCAGCACCGTGTCCAGCAGGTTGGCGTCGCCCGACGGGGCTTCCTGCCGGATGCGGGCCATGCGCGCGCGCGACGACAGGTGGATGGTGCCGCCGTCCGGTGCGATATCGCCCGCGATCGCGGCCAGCAGGGTGGATTTTCCGGCCCCGTTCCGCCCGACCAGGCCGATCTTGCGCCCCGGATCGACGGTCAGCGACGCGCCGTCCAGCAGGGTGCGTCCCGCGATGCGAAGGGTCAGGTCGGAAATGACGAGCAGGCTCACGGGATACGGGGCTCCGGAAGAACGGGCCGGCACGCCTGGCCAACCCTTTGATAGTTATGCAATCCCGTGCGTGGCGGGCGTCGTGCTCCGCCACGTGAACGGCGGACGGGACAGGATTCGTGACGCTGTACCTACCAGTCCGGGGGAATATGCTCTAGATGGCGCGCGTAAGGGGCGCCGGTCCGCAAGGGCGCAAGGGGTCCTGGCCACGCATTTCGAGCAATAAGAAGGAGCCATCCCATGGCGACCGAACGTACCCTGTCGATCATCAAGCCGGACGCGACCCGGCGCAACCTGACGGGCAAGATCAACGCGGTGTTCGAGGATGCGGGCCTGCGCATCGTCGCGCAGAAGCGCGTGCAACTGAGCGAAGCCGAGGCCGGCGCGTTCTATGCCGTGCACAAGGACCGTCCGTTCTACGGCGAGCTGGTGTCGTTCATGGTGTCCGGCCCGGTCGTGCTGCAGGTGCTGGAAGGCGAGAACGCCGTCCTGAAGCATCGCGACGTGATGGGCGCCACCGACCCGAAGAAGGCCGCGCCGGGCACCGTCCGCGCGCAGTTCGCCGAGAGCATCGAGGCGAATTCGGTCCATGGTTCGGACAGCCTGGAAAACGCGAACACCGAAATCGCGTTCTTCTTCGCCCAGACCGAAATCCTGCCCTGATCACGCCGGACGGGCACCCGCCAGGGTGCCCGTCATGCCGACCGGGTTCCTACAGGAACAGCAGAGACCCGATATCCGGCTGCGGCACGGCATCGGGCGTCAGGACCTTGCGCAGGGCCGCCGGATACAGGCGGTGTTCCTGTTCCAGCACCCGTGCCGCCAGCCGGTCCGGGGTGTCGTCCGCGTGGACGGGCACGGCGGCCTGGCCCAGGATCGGGCCGTCATCCATGATTTCCGTGACCAGATGCACCGTACAGCCATGCAGCTTCACCCCGGCCTGCAGGGCGCGTTCATGCGTGTGCAGGCCCGGAAATGCCGGCAGCAGGCTGGGATGGATGTTCAGCATCCGCCCCGCCCAGGCCCCGGTCAGGAACGGGGTCAGCAGGCGCATGTAGCCGGCCAGGCAGACCAGTTCGACCCCGGCCGCGCGCAGGGTGGCGTCGATCGCGTGTTCATGCGCCGCGCGGTCGCCGCGAAAGGGACGGTGATCGATCGCCTCGGCCCGCAGGCCCGCCGCGCGCGCGACCTCCAGCCCCGGCGCGTCGGGCCGGTTGCTCAGGACCAGGGCGATACGGGCCGGGAAGTCCGGCGCCGCGCAGGCATCGATCAGCGCGCGCATGTTGCTGCCGCGCCCGCTGATCAGAATCGCGATCGGCCGCCGGGCGGCGGCGTGGGTGTCGTGCGTCACAGGCTTATCCGGTGAAGTCGGGCCGGGTGGTGAAGCGCAGGCCGGCGGCGGCGCCGGGCGTGCCCTCTTCCAGCCGGCCGATGACGAACGCGTCCTGACCCGCCGCGCGCAGGGACTGCAGCGCCGCGTCCCCGTCGCGGGCGATCAGCACCATGCCGACGCCGCAATTGAAGACCTTCAGCATTTCGTCGGGATCGACCTGCCCGGTGCGGGCCAGCCAGCCGAACACCGGCGGAATGGGCCATGCGCCGCCGTCGATCAGTGCCGTCAGGCCCGCCGGCAGCACGCGCGGCAGGTTGCCCGGCAGGCCGCCGCCCGTAATGTGCGCGGCGCCCTGGATCAGCCCCTGGCGGTGCAGGTCCAGCACCGCCTTCACATACAGGCGCGTGGGCGCCATCAGCGCCTGCGCCAGCGTCTGGCCGGGCGCGAAGGGGCAGGGGGCGTCCCACGCCAGGCCGCTGCGCGCCACGATGGCGCGCACCAGCGAAAATCCATTGGAATGCACGCCGCTGGCCGGCAGGCCGATCAGCGTGTCGCCCGCCGCGATATCGGCGGGCAGCAGGGCCGCGCGTTCGGCGGCGCCCACGGAAAACCCGGCCAGGTCGTAATGGCCGGGACCATACATGCCGGGCATTTCCGCCGTTTCGCCCCCGACCAGGGCGCAGCCCGATTCGCGGCAGCCCTGGGCAATGCCGCGGACGACCTTGGCCGCGTCTTCCACCGCCAGGCGGCCGGTCGCGAAATAATCCAGGAAGAACAGCGGTTCCGCCCCCTGCACGACCAGGTCGTTGACGCACATCGCCACCAGGTCGATGCCCACCGTCTCATGCAGGCCGCTTTCGATCGCGACCATCAGCTTGGTGCCCACCCCGTCGGTGCACGAGACCAGGACCGGGTCGGTGAAACCGGCCGCCTTCAGGTCGAACAGCGCCCCGAAGCCGCCCAGGCCGCCCATGGTGCCGGGGCGGTCGGTCGCACTGGCCGCAGGCTTGATGGCATCGACCAGCGCATCGCCGGCCGCGATGTCACGCCCGCGTCGCGGTAGGTGGCGCCGGCCGCCGGCTGGGGCGGATGCAAAGGGGGGGCGGAGGTCATGTGTCGTGCCTTCGTCGTCGGTGCGCCCCGAATGTCGCCCCCGCGCGGTACGCAGGGGTCGAAGAACGAGGCAAGGTAGGGTAAACGCTCACCGGTTCCTTTACGGCAGGCAGGGCGGCGCGCAAAGCGGTGGTTGAACGGACGGCACAGAATCAGGACGAAACGGCGCCCCGCGATTCGTTCGGCCAGCTTGTGCTGCCCTTCGCGCACCGCACGCGCCATGCGCGGGCCGATTTCGTCGCCGCGCCTTCGAACGGCATGGCCCGGGCCTGGCTGCTGGGCGCCCCCGCATGGCCCGAACACCGGCTGGCGCTGTGGGGCGCCGCCGGAGCGGGCAAGACCCACCTGCTGGATATCTGGGCGCAGGAGCGTGGCGCCGTCCTGCTGACGGGCGCCGATCTGACGCAGGCCACGCTGGGGCGCCTGTTCGACGATGCCCCGGACATGCTGCGGGCCGTGGCGGTCGATGACGCGGACCGGGTGGAGGACCAGCGGGCGCTGCTGCATCTGCTGAATGCGGCGCGCGAGCACCGCGTGGCGGTGGTACTGGCGGCCCGCCTGTCGCCCGCGCGCTGGCCGGTGGTACTGCCGGACCTGGCCAGCCGGCTGCGCGCGACGATGGCGATCGAACTGCGCCAGCCCGAGGACACGCTGCTGCGCATCCTGCTGCTGCGTCACCTGGCCGACCGGCAGATCGTCGTCAGCCAGCCGGTGACGGAATGGCTGCTGCGGCGGTTGCCCCGCACGGCCTCGGCGATCCGCGAGGCCGCGATCCGGCTGGACCACGCGGGGCTGGCCGCCGGCCGGCGCGTCACCCGCGCCCTGGCGCTATCGGTGCTGCACGACATGCTGGCCCATGACGGGGCCCCCGACGAGGCCGACGCCAGGGCCCGATAACGGGCATGGCGGAATAACCGGCGTGACCCATAAACTTCATGGTGCGCCGCGTTGGCATTGCCCCCGTTTTCTGCCTAGTTTGGCAGAATGACGGCGGATTTGTGGTAGGAGACAGGATTGACCAGACCGACGCGCAAGACGCCCGCGCGCCAGCCCTCCGCGCGCCCCGCTCCCAAGCGCTCGGTCCCCAAGCGTACGGGGACGTCCGCGCGGCGGCGCGCCCCGGCATCCGACACGACGCCGCCCGTGCCGCCCCCGCCCGTGGACATGCAGTCACCCACGCGGTTCATCAACCGTGAACTCTCGTGGCTGGATTTCAACCAGCGCGTGGTCGAGGAAGCCGACAACCCCCGCAATCCGCTGCTGGAACGGCTGCGCTTCCTGTCGATCAGCGCCGGCAACCTGGACGAATTCTATTCCGTCCGCGTCGCCGGCCTGGTGGGGCAGGTGCGCGAGGGGCTGGTCACCAGTTCGCCCGATGGCCTGACCCCGGTCCAGCAGCTTGCCGCCGTGCGCACGCGCACGATCCGGCTGCTGCGCGAACAGCAGAGGATCTGGAAGGACCTGCGCGGCCTGCTGGCCGAGTCCGGGATCGTGGTGTGCAGCCTGGACACCATTTCCGACGCCGACCGCGACTGGCTGGACAGTTGCTTCATGGACCGGATCTTCCCCGTCCTGACGCCGCTGGCCATCGATCCGGCCCATCCGCTGCCCTTCATCCCGCATATGGGCCTGGCCCTGTCGCTGCGGCTGATGAGCCGGGACACCGGCCGTTTCGTCATGAGCGCGATGATCCTGCTGCCGGCGCAGATCGAGCGGTTCGTGCGGCTGCCGGCCAACCTGTCGCCGCCCGGCGTGACGCGCTTCATCCTGCTGGAAAACCTGATCGCGTTGTGCATCGACCGGCTGTTTCCCGGCATGGTGGCGGGCGAATGGGGCGTGCTGCGCGTGATCCGCGACACCGACGTGGAATTCGAGGACGAGGCCGAGGATCTGGTCCGGTCCTACGAATCCGCCCTGAAGCGCCGCCGCCGGGGGGTGGTCATCCACCTGGACATCGATTCGCGCATGCCGGCCGACCTGGGGCAGGCGGTGGCGACCGACCTGGCCGTTCCGCCCGACGAGGTCGAGATCCAGCCCGGGCTGATCGGCGTGGTCGACCTGAAGCAGTTGATCGTCGATGACCGGCCGGACCTGCTGTTCCCGCCCTATACCCCCCGCTTTCCCGAACGGGTCGTCGATTTCGGCGGGGACTGCTTCGCCGCCATCCGCGCCAAGGACATGATCGTCCATCACCCGTTCGAAAGCTTCGACGTGGTGATCCAGTTCCTGCGCCAGGCGGCCCTGGACCCGGCGGTGGTCGCGATCAAGCAGACCCTGTACCGCACATCGCGCGACAGCCCGATCGTCAAGGCGCTGATCGAGGCTGCCGAGGCCGGAAAATCGGTCACCGCGATGGTCGAACTGCGCGCCCGCTTCGATGAGGAAGCCAATATCCGCCTGGCCCGCGCGCTGGAGGCCGCGGGCGTGCAGGTCGTATTCGGCTTCGCGGACCTGAAGACCCATGCGAAGCTCAGCCTGGTCGTCCGGCGAGAGGGCGGGTCCCTGCGGTCCTACGCCCATTTCGGGACGGGCAACTACCACCCGATCACGGCCCGGATCTATACCGACCTGTCCTTCTTCACCTGCGATCCCGAGCTGGCACGGGATTCCGCGCGGCTGTTCAACTACATGACCGGCTATGCGCTGCCCACGCGGATGGAAGCCATCGCCTTCTCGCCGGTGACGATCCGCCGCACGCTGGAGGAACTGATCGAGGGCGAGATCGAGCATGTCCGCGCCGGCCGTCCCGGCCAGATCTGGCTGAAGATGAACTCGCTGGTCGATCCCGACCTGATCGACCGGCTGTACCGGGCGTCGTGTGCCGGGGTGCGCATCATGGGCGTGGTGCGCGGAATCTGCTGCCTGCGGCCCGGCGTGCCGGGCCTGTCGGAAAACATCCGCATCAAGTCCATCGTCGGGCGGTTCCTGGAACATGCCCGGATCTTCGCCTTCGGCGACGGGCACCGGCTGCCCTCGCGCCAGGCCCGCATCTATATCTCGTCGGCCGACTGGATGGTGCGCAACATGGACTGGCGGGTCGAAAGCATGGTGCCGATGCGCGACCCCACCGTCCATGCCCAGGTGCTGGACCAGATCATGGTCACGGACCTGAAGGATAACCTGCAATCGTGGATCCTGCAGCAGAACGGTGTATGGAGGCGGCTGGAGCCGGGTGCGAAACCGTTTTCGGCCCATGACTATTTCATGACCAATCCCTCGCTGTCCGGTCGCGGCCGGGCCGCGCAGGACAGCGCGATCCGGGTCAGCACCGCGCTGCCCCGCCACCAGGACCGGATTCTCGATGATTGAGGATGTCGCCATGACGCAGTTCCCGCATCAGGCCAGTTCCCTGCCGCCCGCCCCTCCGTCACCCGCCGCGCGCGCGTGCGGGGCCCGATGACCCGGGCCGGCAGCACCCATCGCCGGTCGGCCGTCGTCGATCTGGGGTCGAATTCCGTCCGGCTGGTCGTCTTCGACGGTATCACCCGCAATCCGATTCCCATCTTCAACGAAAAGGCCGTGCTGCGCCTGGGGCGCGGGCTGAACGCCACCGGACGCCTGAACGAGGAAGGCGTCGGCGCGGCCATACAGGTCATGGACCGGTTCTATGCCATTGCCCGGGGCATGGATGCCGATCCGTTCGAAATCCTGTCCACGGCGGCCGTCCGCGATGCCTCCAACGGGGGGGAATTCGTCGAGACCCTGCGCGCGCGGATGCCGGGCGTGCCGATCCGCATCCTGTCGGGCGAGGAAGAAGCCGATTATTCCGCCACCGGCGTGCTGTGCGGCCTGCCGGAGGCCGACGGGCTGGTGGCCGATATCGGTGGCGGCTCGCTGGAACTGATCCGCCTGTCCGGCGGGCAGAAGCTGGATGCCTGCACCCTGCGCCTGGGCGTGATCCGGCTGAACGACCGGTCCGAGAACGATCTGGCGAAGGCGCGTGCCATCGCGGATGCCGACATCGCGCAGGTCGGATGGCTGGACGACATGCAGGGGCGGCCGCTCTACCTGGTCGGCGGCGCCTTCCGCGCGCTGGCCCGGCTGCAGATCGCCCGCACCAATTACCCGCTGAATATCGTGCATCTTTATACGATGTCGGGCGACGGCGCGAAGGACATGGCCGACTGGGCCGCCAGCACGCCGCGCCGCACGCTGGAACGCCTGCCCGGCGCGCCGCGCAAGCGGCTGGACGACGTTCCGTTCGCCGCCACCGTGCTGCGCCGCCTGATCCGCCGCGTCCAGCCGACCTGCGTGGTGGTTTCGGTCGATGGCCTGCGCGAGGGCTGGTACATGCGCCGCGTCGCCGCATCGGTGAAGGCGCTGGACCCGCAGGAAGCCGTGGCGCATGAGATGTGTACCCGCCTGGGACGCAGCGAGACCCTGCCCGACCGGCTGATGACATGGACCGCGCCGCTGTTCGCCGACGAAGACCCGTCGATGCGCCGCCTGCGCCGTGCCGCCTGCCTGATGTCCGATATCGGTTCGTACGATCACCCGGAATATCGGGCTGAACAGACTTATCTGCGCGTGCTGCGCATGCAGGGGGTGGGGTTCGACCACCCGGCCCGCGCCTTCGTCGCCCTGACCCTGGCCGTGCGGTACGAGGCCGAACTGGGGCAGGAGTTCCTGCAGCCGTCGCGCCTTCTGCTGCCGCCCGAACAGTACGGGCGCGCGGTGGTGCTGGGGCTGGCGCTGCGCCTGGCCTATACGGTCTGCGGCGGGACCGAGGAACTGCTCGACGGAACCTGGGTGGGCATGTCGAAGCAGGGCCTGGCACTGCACCTGTCGGCCGGCCGTGGCGTGGTGCGGGGCGAGAGCGTACGCCGCCGCCTGGACCGGCTGGCCGACGCCCTGTCGCTGCCCGCCCGGATCGAGGAGGCCGCCACGGCATGAAGCGCGTCCTTCTGGGTGCCGCCGTTCCGGCCATGCTGGCGGCGGGCATCCTGCTGACGGTGGCCAGGGCCAGCGGTCCCGCACGGCTGAACAATGATCCGAACGTGCTGTGGTCCATCGTCCATGACCGCTGCGTACCCAATCAGGCCGGCGAAAACACGCCCGCCCCCTGTGCCGCCGTCGATACCGATCGCGGCTATGCGGTGCTGAAGGACCGGCGTGGCCTGGCGCAATATCTGGTCATCGCGACCGACCGCGTCACCGGGATCGAGGACCCGTCCATCCTGTCCCCCGCGGCGCCGGATTATTTCGGCGCGGCCTGGCACCAGGTCGACCGGTCCCTGGCGCGGCTGGGCCATACCATGCCGCGCGAGACCATGGCGCTGGCGATCAATTCGCAATATGGCCGGTCGCAGAACCAGCTTCACATCCATATCGACTGCCTGGCCCCGAACATCCGTGTGGCCCTGCACTGGGCGCGGCCGCAGATCGGCCATGGCTGGACCAGGCTGGTATTGAACGACCATACCTATCGCGCGACGCGCATCGACGGGAACAGCCTGGACGGCGCCTATCCGTTCCGGCGCCTGGCGGCGTCGCTGGCCGACCCGGCGCGCGAAATGGGCGAACATACGCTGGTGGTGGTGGGGACCGTCTGGCCGGGCGGCCGACCGGGTTTCATCCTGCTGGACGACATGGTCAAACCCCTGTCGGGCGACCGCGCGGAGGGCGAGGAACTGCAGGACCATGCCTGCCGGATCGGCCATTTCGAACCCGGACGCGCCATCCAGGAGCAACCCTACCAGCAGGCCATGCTGCCGGATTGACCGGGCCCGAATTGACTGGGCGGCGTCACGCGTTTGACAGCGTTGCGGCGTCTTCCGCCGGGTGCGCATCCCGGCGGGGCGACAACGCCAGATAGAGCCCGGCACCGATGGCGACGCCCACGAACCACGCGACCGTATTCAGGCCGGCCAGACCCGGCACGACGTGGCCGGCCGACGCCACCGCGCCGCCGGCGGCGAAGGCGGCCAGGGCCGGGACGTTCCATCCGTTTCGGCCGTCGTACCGGCCGCCATGCCGGTACAGCGCCGGTACATCCAGCACCTGCCGCCGCACGATGTAGAAATCGGCCAGCATGATCCCCGTCACCGGGCCCAGAAGGCCGCTGATCAGGTCCAGCACGCGATAGATGCCGGCGGCTTCGTTGAACCACAGCCAGGGCATGAAGAACACGCCCAGCACCAGGACCAGCCGCGACGCCCGGTTGAAGTCCAGCCGCCGGGGCATCAGGTTCACCAGGTCGTAGCAGGCGGGCATGATGTTCGCGACGACGTTGACCGACAGCGTCGCCAGCACCAGCGTGGCCCCGCCCAGGACGGTCACGACAGGATGGTTCAGCGCCAGAAGCAGGTCCACCGGGTTCCAGATCGGGTGGCCGAACAAGATGATTGTGGCCGACGTGGTGATGATGCCCATCGGCGTGAAGACCAGCGCCGTGATCGGCAGGCCGATCGCCTGGCCGACCACCTGGTCGCGTTCCGAGCGTACGAACCGCGACAGGTCCGGAATATTGACGGTCAAGGTGGCCCACATGCCGATCATGCCGGTCACCCCCATGGCGAAGGTGGACCAGAATGCCGCCCCATGCAGGTGCGACGGCTGCGCGAACAGCGGCCCCAGCCCATGGCCGACGCGCAGCCCCCAGATCGTGGCCAGCAGGCCCACGATGATGACCAGCGGCCCGGCGACAAGCTCGAAATTGCGGATCCGGTGCACGCCGTGGCTGGCGATCCAGGCATGCAGCGCCCAGACCATGGCCATGGCCAGCCACATCCGCGCCTGCATGCCCAGCAGGGACGGGGTCATCGACGCCCAGGCGGGGCTGAGGGTGGACAGCACCGCATCCACCGCCTGCGCCGCCGCATAGGCCTGCACCGAAAACCAGAAGATGGCGCAGAATCCGCGCAGCACGACCGGAAGCTGCGCGCCGTACGGCCCGAAGGCCGAGCGGATCAGCACGCAGAACGGAATGCCGTAGCGCGTGCCGGCACGGGCGTTGAACCACATGGCCAGGAACAGCACCATGTAGGCGACGGCCACGACCTCCAGGCATTCCCAGGCCGACAGGCCCAGCGCCATCAGGCCCGACGCGGCCTCGTACACCACGATGTTGTGGACCATGCCCATCCACACCGTGGCCATGTTCACCCAGCTCCAGTCCCGCCGCTCGGCCGGAACCGGGGCCAGGTCCGCGTTATACAGGCCGGGATCGTAGCCGGCGGCCGTCGCAGGGGGCGGGGTGTCTGTCATTCGGGCCTCGCGTTCCGCGCTATTCGACGGCGTGGATGATGTCGGCCAGGGTGCCGAACACCTGGTCGATCTGCGATTTTTCGATGATCAGCGGCGGCGAGACGGCGACCACGTCGCCGGTGTAGCGGACCAGGATTCCCTTGTGGAACGCGCGGTCGAAGACCTCGTACGCCCTGGCGCCCACCGCGCCGGGACGGGACGCCAGTTCGATGCCGGCCACCAGCCCCACATTGCGGATGTCGATGACATGCGGCAGGCCGCGCAACGCGTGGACCGCTTCCTCGAAATAGGGCGCGATGTCGCCCGCGCGCTCGAACAGGTTCTCCTCGGCGTAGGTGTCCAGGGTCGCGATCGCGGCGGCGCAGGCCACGGGGTGGCCCGAATAGGTATAGCCGTGCGGCAGTTCGATCCCGGTTTCCGGCCCGGTCATGAACGCCGCGTGCACATGGTCGCGCGCGATGGCGGCGCCCATGGGGATGGTCCCGTTGGTCACGCCCTTGGCGCAGGCCAGGATATCGGGCAGCACGCCGAATTTCTCGGCCGCGAAGGGAGTGCCGCCCAGGCGGCCGAACCCGGTGATGACCTCGTCGAAGATCAGCAGGATGCCGTATTTGTCGCAGATCTCGCGCAGGCGCTTCAGGTAGCCGACCGGCGGCGGCAGCACGCCGGTCGATCCGGCCATCGGTTCGACCACCACGGCGGCGATGGTGGATGCGTCATGCAGCGCGACGATGCGTTCCAGGTTGTCCGCCAGTTCCGCGCCGTGGGCGGGCAGCCCCCTGGTGAACGCGTTCCGTTCGATATCCAGCGTGTGCGGCAGGTGGTCGACCCCGGTCAGCAGCGACCCGTACAGCTTGCGGTTGCCGGACAGGCCGCCCACGGAAATGCCGCCGAACCCCACGCCGTGATATCCGCGCTCGCGCCCGATCAGGCGCGTGCGCGCGCCCTCGCCCCGCACGCGGTGATAGGCGAGGGCGATCTTCAGCGCCGAATCCATGGCCTCGGAGCCCGAATTGCAGAAGAAGACATGGTTCAGGTCGCCGGGCGCCAGGGCCGCGATCCGGTCCGCGGCCTCGAAGGCCAGCGGGTGGCCCATCTGGAAGGTCGGCGCGAAATCCAGCGTCGCGATCGTCTTCTGCACCGCCTGGGTGATGCGCGGGCGGTTATGGCCCGCGTTCACGCACCACAGGCCGGCGCAGCCATCCAGCACCTTTCGCCCGTCGTCGGTGGTGTAATACATGCCGTCGGCCGCCACCAGCATGCGCGGCGTCTTGCGGAACTGGCGGTTGGCGGTGAACGGCATCCAGAACGCGTCGTGATTGGTCGGCGGCATCGCGCGAAGCTCCTGCGATCGATGATGGGGAACCGCTTGGCACAGAGAACCTGGCACAGAGAACCCTGTCACGGTTCCGAAATCGTCACGAGGATGGAACAAGGACGCCGCGCTGGACAGATGATTCTTCGAGGCCTCTTCGACTGCCCGATCAGGCATCCAGCCGTGCATCGGCGTCCAGCACCGCCCGCAGCAGCACGTTCGCCCCGGCGGTAACGTCGCCGGGTTCGGCGCTTTCGGCCTCGTTATGGCTCAGGCCGCCCGCGCAGGGGACGAAGATCATGGTGGTCGGCGTCACCCGGGCCAGATAGGCCGCGTCGTGGCCCGCGCCCGATACGATGTCGCGTGCCGGATAGCCGAACGATTCCGCCGCCCGGCGGACGGCGCCGATGCACGCCGGATCGAAATGCACCGCCGGGGAATCCCACACGCAGTCCAGCGCCAGGCCGACGCCGGATTCGGCGGCGATGGCCGCGACCTTCGCCCGCATCGCCTCCTCCATTCGCACCACCACCGTGTCGTCCGGGTGGCGCAGGTCGATGGTGAAGAAGACCTCGCCCGGAACCACGTTGCGGCTGTTGGGGCGGCTTTCGATCAGGCCGACCGTGCCCACCGCGTCCGGACCAAAGGCCAGGGCCACCTGGTTCACCGCCTCGATCATCCGGGCGGCGGCCAGCAGGGCGTCGGCGCGCATCGTCATGGGCGTGCTGCCGGCATGGGAATCGCGGCCGGTCAGCGTGACTTCGTACCACCGTATGCCCTGCACGCCGGTCACGATGCCGATCGTCTTGTGCTGGGCTTCCAGGATCGGTCCCTGCTCGATATGCAGTTCGAAATAGGCCGACACCGGATGCTGCCCGCAGGGCTCGCTGCCGCGATAGCCGATTCCGACCAGCGCGTCCTCGAAACGGATTCCCGCGCGGTCGGTCTTGTCCAGGGCTTCCTGTTCGGTGAACACGCCGGCGAACACGCCCGAGGCCAGCATGGCCGGGGCGAAGCGCGCCCCTTCCTCGTTCGTCCAGTTGATCAGTTCGATCGGATGCCGGGTCTCGTGGCCCGACGCATGCAGCGCCCGCAGCACGGCCAGGCCGCCCAGCACGCCGACGATCCCGTCGAACTTGCCGCCGGTGGGCTGGGTATCCAGATGGCTGCCGATCGTGATCGGCGGCAGGCTGTCGTCGCGCCCCGGGCGGCGGGCGAACTGGTTGCCCAGCGAATCATGGGTGACGGTGCAGCCGACCTGCCGGCAGGCGGCCTCGAACCACGCGCGGACCAGCCGGTCTTCCTCGGTCAGCGTCAGGCGCCTGATCCCGCCCTTGGGCGTGCCGCCGAACCGGGCGGTGTGCAGGATGTCGTCCCATAACGCCGCGCCATTCACGGTGATGTTGTCGCCCTTGCGAAGACCACCCGTGCCGCTCATCCTGTTCCTCCTGCTGGACACCAGCCAAATCAATATTTTAGTGGCCTGCTGATCTCCGAAATTCACATATTAATTTCGGAGGCAGGACACCAGCGTTACGTTTTCGGCAATCCGCCCGGCGCGCAAGCCGCAAAACCGTGAATGCCCGCCCGCGTCTTGTGACACAGAATGGAGGATCGCGATGCTTCTGGTGCGTGGTGGCACGGTCGTGACGGCGGAATGGTCGCGGCGGGCGGACGTGCTGTGCGACGACGCGGGGCGGATCGCCGCCGTCGGGCCGGCGCTGGACGTGCCCGTGGGCTGCGACGTCCTCGATGCCGGCGGGCTTCTGGTCATGCCGGGCGGGATCGACCCGCACACCCATATGGAAATGCCGTTCATGGGATCGGTCTCCAGCGACGATTTCCAGACCGGAACCGCCGCCGGGGTGGCGGGCGGCACGACGACCATCATCGATTTCGTGATTCCCGATCCGGGGACATCGCTGCTGGGCGCCTGGAAGGACTGGCGGGCCAAGGCCGAAAAGGCGGTCTCGGACTATTCGTTCCATGTCGCGGTCACGCATTGGGACCAGCGGGTGCATGACGAGATGGGCATCCTGACCCGGGATTGCGGGGTCAATTCCTTCAAGCATTTCATGGCGTACAAGGGGGCGCTGATGGTCGATGACGGTGTGCTGCTCCGTTCGATCGGCCGCGCGCTGGAACTGGGCGCGCTGTGCAACGTGCATGCCGAAAACGGTGACGCCGTCGCCTACCTGCAGCAGGATCTGCTGGCGCGCGGCGTGACCGGCCCCGCCGCCCATCCCCGGTCCCGCCCGCCCGCGGTCGAGGGCGAGGCCGCGCAGCGCGTCATCGCCATTGCCGGCCTGCTGGGCGCGCCGGTCTATATCGTGCATGTCTCGACCGAGGAAGCCGCCGCCGCCATCGCCGCCGCCCGCGCCCGTGGCCAGCGCGTGTATGGCGAAGTGCTGGCCCAGCATCTGGTGATCGATGACGGTGTCTATGCCGACCCGGACTGGCTGGGCGCCGCCCGGCATGTCATGAGCCCGCCTTTCCGCCCGAAACATCACCAGAACGCCCTGTGGGCGGGCCTGGCCTCGGGCCAGTTGCAGACGACGGCGACCGATCATTGCTGCTTCTGCGCCGGCCAGAAGCAGCAGGGACGCGATGATTTCACCCAAATCCCCAACGGCACCCCCGGTATCGAGGACCGGATGAGCGTGCTGTGGCACCACGGCGTGCGTACCGGGCGTCTGACGCCGGAGGAATTCGTGGCCGTCACCTCGGCCAATGCCGCGAAGATCTTCAACATCCATCCCCGCAAGGGCACCGTCACGCCGGGCGCCGATGCCGACCTGGTCCTGTGGGACGCCGATTCCAGCCGTACCGTATCGGCCGCCACCCATCACCAGAACGTCGATTACAATGTCTATGAAGGCATGACCCTGACCGGCCTGGCGCGTCATACGATCAGCGGAGGCCGGGTGGTGTGGTCGGATGGCGACCTGCGCACGGTGCGCGGTGCCGGCCGTTACGTCGAACGGCCCTGCTTCGCCCCCGACATGGCGGCCCAGGCCAGGCGGAACGCCGTTGCGGCCGGGCGGTGAAGAGACATTCCTTGCCCTTCGGATTTTGACGCCTAGACTGGGCAGTCGGGCCGGTCTCGGGGGAGGCGGGCCTGATCTGAGTTCCGGTCGCCTGCCCTGAGGGGGACAGGGCGGCCGCAGCGTTACGGAACCGAACGATGCGCGACCATATCCGCTTTTACCTGGGCGACACGCTGTACGACCTGTCGGGCTTTTCCCCGACCCTGACGGTCCTGGACTGGCTGCGCGAGCAGCGCGGCCGGACCGGCACCAAGGAAGGCTGCAACGAGGGCGATTGCGGGGCCTGCACGGTGCTGGTGGCGCGGCTGGACGGCGGCCCCCCCGATGGCCCGCGCCTGGCTTGGCGGGCGGTGAATGCCTGCATCCAGTTCGTGTCCATGCTGGACGGCGCGCAGCTTTTCACGGTGGAGGATCTGCGCGCGCCGGACGGCACGCTGCATCCGGTGCAGCAGGCGATGGTGGACCTGCACGGATCGCAATGCGGGTTCTGCACGCCGGGATTCGTCATGTCGATGGTCGCCTACCGCAAGCAACCGGGCGCGGTGGCCGAGGACGGGCCGATCGACGACGCGCTGGCCGGCAATCTGTGCCGCTGTACCGGCTACGCCCCGATCGTCCGCGCCATGAAACAGGCGATGGCGGCGGGGTCCGACCGGTTCGACGCGCAGGCCGCCGCGATTGCCGACCGTCTGTCGGCCCTGCGGG
Source organism: Gluconacetobacter diazotrophicus PA1 5 (assembly GCF_000067045.1). Lineage (NCBI taxonomy): Bacteria > Pseudomonadati > Pseudomonadota > Alphaproteobacteria > Acetobacterales > Acetobacteraceae > Gluconacetobacter > Gluconacetobacter diazotrophicus. Next base: position 2,040,716 of record NC_010125.1, on the reverse strand, counting down.
ACGGCCAGACGGTAAACATCTCGGGTCCGGCGGCCCGGCTGACCATTCCCGCGGACGCCGACGCGCTGGCCGCCACCCTGCTGGCCGATCCCGAGGCCACGATCGTGGCCGGGGCCACGGATGTCGGGCTGTGGGTCACCAAGGGGCTGCGCACCCTGCCGCATGTCGTCGCCATCGGCCAGGTCCCCGACCTGAAGCGGCTGGACCGCACGGCGGACGGGCTGCGGATCGGCGCGGCCGTCACCTACGAGGACGCGCGCGACGCCCTGGCCGGCCTGCTGCCGGACGCGGGTGAAATCGTGCGGCGGATCGGCTCGACCCAGGTGCGCAACGCCGGGACGGTCTGCGGCAACATCGCCAACGGCTCGCCGATCGGGGACGGGCCGCCGGTCTTCATCGCGGCGGGGGCGACGCTGCACCTGCGCCGGGGCGATGTGCGGCGAAACATGCCGCTGGAGGATTATTTCCTCGCCTATGGCCAGCAGGACCGCCAACCCGGCGAATTCGTCGAGGGCGTGACCATTCCCGCCCTGCGCCAGGGACAGGTTTTCCGGGCCTACAAGGTCTCCAAGCGGTTCGACCAGGATATCTCGGCCCTGCTGGGCGCTTTCGCGCTGACGCTGGACGATGCGGGCACCATCACCGACGCCCGCATCGCCTTCGGCGGCATGGCGGCGACCCCCAGGCGGGCCCGCGCGACCGAGGAAGCCCTGCGCGGCCATCCGTGGTCCGAGGCGACGCTGCAGGCCGCGCGGGCCGCCATCGCTACCGATTTCGCGCCGATTTCCGACATGCGGGCCAGCGACTGGTACCGCCGCACGGTCGCGGCCAACCTGCTGACCCGGCTGTTCGCCGAGACCGCCCCCGGCGCGCGTCGGCCCGAAACCCGGCTGGCCGGACGGAGCGAGGCCGCGATCCATGCGTGATACGATATCGGCCCCCATTTCTGGTGCCCTTCCTGACGCCGTTCCCGGCACCGTCGTGACGGGCGGCGCGTCGCACAGCCTGCGGCACGAAAGTGCGGCGATGCATGTCGCCGGCGCCGCCGCCTATATCGACGACATGCCCGAACCGAAGGGACTGCTGCATGTCGTGCCGGGACTGAGCACGCGGGCGCATGCCCGGATCGTCTCGATGGACCTCGATGCCGTCCGTGCCGCCCCCGGGGTCGTGCGGGTGCTGACGGCGGCGGATATTCCCGGCCACAACCAGGTCAGCCCGGTGGGCCGCAATGACGAACCGCTGCTCGCGACGGACCTGGTATCCTATTACGGCCAGCCGATCTTCGCCGTGGTGGCCGAAACCCGCCTGCAGGCCCGGCACGCGGCCAGGCTGGCGCGGATCGAGTACGAGGACCTGCCCGCCATCCTGGACATCGCGCAGGCCCGCGCGGCGGGTGGCGCCATGGTCTGGCGGCCCCTGACCATGCAGCGCGGCGATGCCCCGTCCGGCCTGGCCGCGTCGCCCCGCCGCGTGGCGGGGCGCATCACCATGGGTGGGCAGGAGCATTTCTACCTGGAAGGCCAGGCGGCCATGGCCCAACCCGGCGAGGAGGGCGAGATGCGGGTCTGGTCCTCCACCCAGCATCCGACCGAAACCCAGCATATGGTGGCCCATGTGCTGGACCGGCCCAGCAATCTGGTGACGACGGAAATCCGCCGCATGGGCGGCGGTTTCGGCGGCAAGGAAACCCAGGCCAACACCCCGGCCTGCCTGGCGGCGCTGGCGGCGGAACTGACGGGGCGGGCGGCCAAGATCCGGCTGGACCGCGACGACGACATGATGATGACCGGCAAGCGGCATGATTTCGTGGTCGATTATGATGTCGGATTCGACGATGACGGCCGCATCCGCGCTGTGGACATGGTGCTGGCGGCCCGCTGCGGCTGGTCGGCCGACCTGTCCGGCCCGGTGACCGACCGCGCGCTGTTTCATGCCGACAACGCCTATTACTACCCCGATGTCCGGCTGCGGTCGGAACCGCTGAAGACCAACACCCAGTCCAATACCGCCTATCGCGGTTTCGGCGGTCCGCAGGGCATCGTCGCGGCGGAACGCGTGATCGAGGAAATCGCGTTCGCGACCGGTCTGGACCCGCTGGATGTCCGCCTGCGCAACGTCTACGGCACCGGCACGCGCGACCTGACGCCCTATCACATGACGGTCGAGGATTCGATTTCGGCCGACATCATGGCGAAGCTGGCCGATGACTGCGCCTATCGCGCGCGCCGCGCCGCCCTGCGCGCCGCCAATGAGGGCAGCCCGCATATCAGGCGCGGCATCGCGCTGACGCCGGTCAAGTTCGGCATTTCCTTCACCGCCACGCATTACAACCAGGCCGGCGCGCTGGTGCATGTCTATACCGATGGGTCGGTGCAGGTGAATCACGGCGGGACCGAAATGGGGCAGGGGCTGCACACCAAGATGGTACAGATCGCCATGCGCGAATTCGGCCTGCCGGCCGACCGCGTCCGCATCACCGCGACGACGACCGGCAAGGTGCCCAACACATCCGCCACCGCCGCCTCGTCCGGCGCCGACCTGAACGGCATGGCGGTGCTGGACGCGGTGCGCCGGATCAAGGATCGGCTGGTGGAATTCGCGGCCGGCCATTGGGGCGTGGATGCCGCCCAGGTCCGGTTCCTGCCGGATGGCGTGCATGTCGGCGCGACCGTGGTGCCGTTCCCGGACCTGACCCGCGCCGCCTATTTCGCCCGGGTGTCGATGTCCTCCAGCGGGTTCTACAAGACGCCGAAAATCTCGTGGAACGCCGAGACCGGGCGGGGGCGGCCGTTCTTCTATTTCGCCTATGGCGCCGCCTGCGCCGAGGTCGCGATCGACCTGCTGACCGGCGAGACGCGGATCGAACAGGTGGACATCCTGCACGATGCCGGACAATCGCTGAATCCGGCGATCGATATCGGCCAGATCGAGGGCGGATTCGTCCAGGGCGCGGGCTGGCTGACGACCGAGGAACTGGTGTGGGACGCGTCCGGCCGCCTGCGCACCCACGCCCCCAGCACCTACAAGATCCCGGCCTGTTCCGACCGGCCGCGCCGGTTCACGGTGAAGCTGCTGGACCACGCCCCCAATCGCGAGGACACGATCTTCCGGTCCAAGGCGGTGGGGGAGCCGCCCTTCGTGCATGGGGTGGCGGTCCTGCACGCCATATCCGACGCCCTGGCCAGCATCGATGGCTACCGCACCTGTCCCCGGCTGGACGCGCCCGCGACGCCCGAGACGATCCTGCGCACGGCGGAGCGGATGCGCGGCCTTGCGGCAACCCGTCCCGTCGGCTGAGCGGGTCTCGCGATGGACGAGATCCTGGCCGCGCTTGATCTCTGGCGGCCCGCCGGGCAGCCCATCGCCCGGATCGCGATCCGCGCCGCCCGCGGGTCCACCCCGCGCGAGGCCGGGTCGTTCATGCTGGTCACACCGGACGCGCAGGCCGGGACCATCGGCGGCGGCCATCTGGAATGGGACAGCGTGATCCGGGCGCGGGCCCTGCTGGCCGGACAGGGTCAGGCCGGGGAACATGACGTGCCGCTCGGCCCCGAAATCGGCCAGTGCTGCGGCGGCGTGGTGCGGGTGCGGATCGAACGCGCGGACGACGCGCTGCTGGATGCGCTGGTGCGCGACGGGCTGGCCGCGCGCGCGGCGCGGCCGGTGCTGCTGCTGTTCGGCGCGGGGCATGTCGGGCGGGCGCTGGCCCGCGCGCTGGCCCCCCTGCCGCTGCGCCTGGTCTGGATCGATCCGCGTGCCGCCGAATTCGGCACGGTCCCCGATAGTGTCGAAATCCGCGTCACCGCCGACTGGGAAAGCGCCATTGCCGCCGCCCCGCCCGGCGCCGGCGCCCTGGTGCTGACGCCCAGCCACGCGCTGGATGCGCTGATCGTCGGCGCGGCGCTGGAACGGGGTGATTTCCGGTATGTCGGACTGATCGGGTCGAAGACCAAGCGGCGGCGGTTCGAGGCCGGTTTTCGCAGCCTGGGCCTGGGCGAGGACCGCATCGAGACCCTGGTCTGCCCGATCGGCGATCGCGGCATCCGCGACAAGCGCCCCGAAATCATCGCCGCCCTGGTCGCCGCCGAAATTGTGGAACGATTGTTGCATGACAATGCCGGAATGGAAGAGAGCAACGGGGCGGAAGGGATCGGCATGAGGCATACGGCATGAGGGCATCGGGCCGGACCGCGCATATGTTGCGGCTGCATGCGCGCTGCATCGTGTATTTCAACGCGGTGCGCGATTTCGGGTCGATCCGCGAGGCCGCGCGCCGCCTGAACGTCACCCCGTCCGCCCTGACGCGCCAGATCGCGCAGATGGAGGACGAAATCGGGTCGCCGCTGTTCGACCGGCTGCCGGGCGGCATGGTGCTGACGGCGGTGGGCGAAATCGTCGCCCGCCATATCATCACCGTCATGCAGGACGCCGTGCGCACGGACGAGCAGATCGCGGCCCTGGCCGGCATGCGCGGCGGACGCGTCAGCCTGATGGCGGTCGAAGGCGTCGCGGGCGACCTGATGGCCCGCCTGCTGACGCGCATGACCGAAACCTGTCCGGACGTCCAGTTGCAGGCGGAAACCGGCTCGCCCGCCGCCATCATCGCGGCCCTGTCCGGGGGCACCACCGACCTGGGCATCGCCTTTTCGCTGGACCCGCCGGATGAACTGCGCCGGGTCGCGGTCGCGAATTTCCCGGTCGGCGTCATCATGCCCGCCAACCATGCGCTGGCCGGCCAGCGCCGCGTGCGGATCGAGGAGTGCATCGGCCACAAGCTGATCCTGCCCACCCGGTCGCTGTCGCTCCACCGGGTCATGGAACCCATGCTGCGACCCTGGCGCGACCGGCTGGACGTGGTGCTGGAAACCGGGTCCATCGAACTGACCAACCGCATGGTGGCGGCCGGGGCGGGGCTGGCGTTCCAGTCCCGGCTGGCGCTGGAATTCGACATCCAGCGCGGCGCCCTGGTCCATGTGCCGCTGGCCGATCCGCGTGCCGTGACCGACCTGGGCGTCTATGTCCGCGATGCCCGCTGGCTGCCGCCCGCGCTTGAACGGCTGATCGCCGAAATACGGGCAACGCTGCAGGCGATGTAAGTGGCTCTATCCGTTCCTGTTTCAGCAACGGATTGGTCTTTTTATTATACTGGACGAAACACCGGGCGATCCGGTTAGTTTCGGTTCCGGGATGGTGCGAGTTGGGGAACTCGGTCCGTGTCGGGGGACACGGACCATCCGCCCGGCACGTGGCATGCCTACCGGATCAATATCGACAGAAGGAGCCGAGGATGGCCGCCGACAGCAGTGCTCTTCCATCAGAAGAGGGGCTTGCGGCGCTGACCGCCGCGGTCCGACGCGACCTGGCCGTTATCGGCTACCCCCGTCACGACTGGACGCCGAATTTTTCGCGCAACGGTGAACCGGTGCTGGACGTCGCCATCATCGGCGCCGGGCAGGGCGGACTGGCCACCGCGTTCGCCCTGCAGCGCGGCAATATCACGAATGTCCGTATCTTCGATCGCGCGGCGCGCGGCGGCGAGGGGCCGTGGATCACCTATGCCCGCATGATCACCCTGCGGACGCCGAAATACGTCACCGGTCCCGACCTGGGCATTCCCAACCTGACGCCCCGCGCGTGGTACGAAGCCACCTACGGCGTGCAGGCGTGGGAAGACCTGGACAAGATTCCCCGCGGCGACTGGCAGGCCTATCTGGACTGGTATCGCGACACGCTGGGCCTGCCGGTCGAAAACGACCGGTCGTTCGAGCATGTGGAATGGGTGGACGGCCTGCTGCGCCTGACCTTCCGTGACGCGGCCGGGCGGGAATATCATCATCTGGCCCGCAAGCTGGTCCTGGCGACCGGCATCGAAGGCAACGGCGCGTGGAACGTCCCGGCCTTCATCCGCGAGAACCTGCCGCGCGAGCGCTTCGCCCACACGTCCGAAGACATCGATTTCGCGGCTCTGCGCGGCAAGCGGATCGGCGTGCTGGGGGCCGGGGCCTCGGCCTTCGACAACGCCGCGACCGCCTTGGAACAGGGCGCGGCGTCGGTCGCGCTGTGCCTGCGGCGGCGCGTCATTCCGTCGGTCAACCCGTACCGCTGGATGGAAAACACGGGTTTCCTGGCCCATTTCCCGTCGCTGCCGGATACGCTGCGCTGGCAGTTCATGCGCCATATCTACGAACTGAACCAGCCACCGCCGCAGGATACGTTCTGGCGCTGCCGCCGGCATCCGACCTTCTCGTACCATACCGGATGCGGCTGGACCGGGGCGGAGATGGATGGCGACGAAGTCGTCGTCCGCACCCCGGACGGCGAAAAGCGATTCGATTTCGTCATCATCGGCACCGGCTTCGCCACCGACCTGAACCTGCGTCCGGAACTGGCCTCCTTCGCCGGGTCGGTCGCCCTGTGGCGCGACCGCTTCACCCCGCCGGACGGCGAGGAAAGCGCGCTGCTGGGGGCCCATGCCTATCTGGGCGACGCCTATCAGTTCCAGCCCCGCGATCCGCGCGATCCGCTGGCGACGATGCTGGCGAACATCCATAATTTCACCTTCGGCGCGACGCCCAGCATGGGCCTGTCGGGAGCTTCGATCAGCGGCATGCGATTCGGCGTGGAGCGGCTGGCGCGCGGCCTGGGGCGCGACCTGTTCGTGGCCGACGGCGCCTGGCACCTGGACAATCTGCTCAGTTATGTAACGCCGGAACTGGTCAGCCTCGATCCTCCGGATGCATGATCCGTTGCAGGCCCTGCCGCACGCCATACGATGCGGCAGGGACCACGGAACGAGGACAAGTCGATGACCGACAACCAAGGCGATGCCCCCCCCAAGAGTGCACCTGACACGATACCGGATGCGGCGCTCGTCGCCGCCACGGCGCGCGAGGTCGGCCTGACCATCGCCGACGTCTGCATGCCGGGCGTGCTGGCCAACCGGGCCCTGCTGCGGCGCTATGCCGACCTGGTCCATGGCTTCGCGCTGCCGGACACGTGCGAACCCGCTTTCGAATACCGCCCATGAGCGCGCCCGTTGCGGCCGGTCCGGCCGATGCGCTGGCCATCGCGGCCGAAATCCGCCAGGGGCGGCGCAATGCCGTATCCTTCGTCACCGCCGCCATCGCGGCGATCGAGGTCCGTGACACGCGGGTCAACAGCGTAACCCGCATCTTCGGCCCCCGCGCGGTGGCCGAGGCCGAGAAGATCGACCGCCGCATCGCGGCCGGCGAAGACCCCGGCCCGCTGGCCGGCGTGCCCTTCGGCGTCAAGGACCTGTTCGATGTCGAGGGCGAGGTCACGACCGCAGGGTCCGTCGTCCTGCGCGAGGCGCGTCCGGCGGTGCAGGACGCCACCGTGATCGCGCGGCTGCGCGCGGCGGGGGCCATCCCGCTGGCCAGCCTGAACATGGACGAATTCGCCTACGGCTTCGCCACCGACAACGCGCATTACGGCATCACCCGCAACCCGCATGATCCGGCGCGGCTGGCCGGCGGGTCGTCGGGCGGGTCCGCCGCCGCCGTGGCGGCCGGCTTCCTGCCGTTCACCCTGGGGTCGGACACCAACGGGTCGATCCGCGTTCCGGCGTCGCTGTGCGGCGTGTGGGGGCTGAAGCCCACCTTCGGCACCGTCCCGCGAGAAGGGGCGTATCCCTTCGCCGCCAGCCTGGACGTGGTGGGACCGTTCGCGGGTACGCTGGCCGACCTGCGCGTGGTCCATGAAGCGATGAATGGCGCCCCGATGCCGGCCCTGCCGGTCCTGTCCGACCTGCGGGTGGCGCGGTTGGGCGGCTGGTTCGCCGAAAACGTGTCCGCCCCGCTGGCGGCGGCCATCGACGCCGTGGCGGGCCATCTGGGCCATCTTCCGGTGGTGGAACTGCCGGAGGTCGCGCGGGCGCGTGCGGCGTCGTTCCTGATCACGGCGGCGGAAGGCGGCATGCTGCACCTGCCGCGCCTGCGCCGCCGCGCCCTGCAATACGACCCGGCGACGCGCGACCGGCTGATCGCCGGCGCCCTGCTGCCCGCCGCGACGGTCCTGCAGGCCCATCGCTTCCGTGCGTGGTTCCGCGAACAGATCCACGCCGCGTTCCGCACGGCCGATGTGCTGATCGCCCCCGCCACGGTCGGCGAGGCCCCGCTGATCGACCAGCCGACCATCGTCGTGGACGGGCAGGCCGTTTCCGCCCGCGCCAACCTGGGCCTGTATACCCAGCCGCTCAGCCTGGCCGGGGTGCCGATCCTCAGCGTTCCGCTGCTGGGCACCGGGGGTTTGCCGCTCGGCCTGCAATTGATCGCAGCCCCGGGGGGCGAGCCCGCGTTGTTTGCCGTGGCCGCGGCGCTGGAAGCCGCCGGCGTGGCCGGGAAGGTTCCGCTTCCGAAGGGACGATAGACCATGCTGCATACGCCACGTTCGCAGCGCGGGATGGTGACGTCCCCGCATCATCTGGCCAGCCAGGCCGGACTGGACGTGCTGCGCGACGGCGGCACGGCAATCGAGGCGGTGGTTGCGACCGCCGCCGCCCTGGCCGTCGTCTATCCCCACATGACCGGGATCGGCGGCGACGGGTTCTGGCTGGTCCTGTGGCCCGACGGCCGGACCGAGACGATCGACGCCTGCGGCGCGGCGGCCCGGCGCGCCGACCTGGATTTCTATCGCGCGGCGGGTCGGGACGCGATTCCGTGGCGCGGCCCGCTGGCCGCGAACACGGTCGCGGGCACGATCTCCGGCTGGGACCTCGCCCTGTCCTGGAGCCACGCGCAGCAGCCGGGGCTGAGCCTGCACCGGCTGCTGCGCGATGCCATCTACTACGCCGAACAGGGCGTGCCGGTGACCGAGGGCGGGGCCGCCCTGACCCAGGCGAAAATGGACGAACTGGCCGGCATTCCGGGCTTTCGCGATGTCTTCCTGCCGAGGGGGCGTGCGCCCCGGGCGGGTGACATGCTGCATAACCCGGCGCTGTCCCAGACCCTTCGCCGGCTGGCCTCGGACGGGCTGGATTCCTTCTATCGCGGCGCCCTGGCCCGCGACATGGCCCAGGACCTGCGCGTGCTGGGCAGCCCGCTGGACCTGGCCGACCTGAACACCCACCAGGCCCGCGCCCGGCCGCCGCTGCATGTCGATGTCACGGGCGCGCGCCTGTTCAACATGGCCCCGCCGACCCAGGGGGTCGCGTCGCTGCTGATCCTGGCCATCTTCGACCGGCTGCGCGCGGACCAGCCGGACGGGTTCGATCACGTCCACGGGCTGGTCGAAGCCACCAAGCAGGCCTTCCGCTATCGCGACGCCCATGTCGGCGATCCCGCCTTCATGTCCGTGGACGCGCAGGCGGTGCTGGACGACACGCTGGCGCTGGACGGCATGGCGCTGGCGATCGACCCGGCCCGGGCCGCGCCCTGGCCCCATCCGTCGCAGGCCGGCGATACGGTGTGGATGGGGGCAGTGGATGCCGACGGCGTGGCCGTCAGCATGATCCAGAGCGTCTATTTCGAATACGGGTCCGGCGTGGTCCTGCCGCGCACCGGGGTGCTGTGGCAGAATCGCGGCGCCAGCTTCCGCCTGGCGGAAGATGGCTGGAACGCGCTGCGCCCGGGGCGCAAGCCGTTCCATACGCTGAACCCCGCCGCCGCCCGGTTCGATGACGGGCGCACCATGGTCTACGGCACCATGGGCGGCGAGGGCCAGCCCCAGACCCAGGCCGCGCTGTTCACCCGCTATGCCCGCTACGGCATCGGGTTGCAGCAGGCGGTGACCGCCCCGCGCTGGCTGCTGGGCCGCACCTGGGGCGAGGACAGCACCACCCTGAAATACGAGGACCGCTTCGCGCCGGAAGTCATCGCCCGGCTGGGCGAAGCCGGGCATGTGCTGGAGGCCATGCCGGCCTTTACCTCCACCATGGGCCACGCGGGCGCGCTGGTGCTGCACCCGTCCGGCCTGATCGAGGGCGCGACAGACCCGCGCAGCGACGGCATGGTGGCGGCATGGTAATTCCCCCGATGCGGGAGACGGCCTCCGGCATCCGCGCGGTCGTGCGGTGCGACGAACTGGGCACGGCCCCGTATTCGGACGACCCGGCGGGGCTTTTCCGCCCCTATCTGGGGGCGGGGCACGCCGCGACGCTGGACCGGATCGCGGCCTGGATGACCGAGGCCGGCATGACGGCGCGGATCGACGCCGCCGGCAATATCCTCGGCCGGTATGAAGGCCAATCACCCGACGCGCCGGCGCTGATGATCGGGTCGCATGTCGACAGCGTGCGCGATGCCGGCCGCTATGACGGCATGCTGGGCGTCATGCTGGGGATCGAGGCCGTCGCCTGGTTCGCCGAACGCCGCCGCCGCTTTCCCTTCGCGATCGAGGTGATCGGCTTCGGGGACGAGGAAGGATCGCGCTTTCCCGTCTCGATGCTGGCCACCCGCGCCGTTGCCGGCACGCTGGCGGGCCAGGACCTGGACCTGCTGGATGCGGACGGTACCAGCCTGGCCACGGCGCTGGAGATTTTCGGCCTGGACGTGGCACGACTGGACCATGCCGCGCGGCCGCGCGAGGACGTGCTGGCCTATGTCGAGGCCCATATCGAGCAGGGCCCGGTGCTGGAGGCCGAGGATCGCGCGCTGGGCGTCGTCAGCGCCATTGCGGCGCAGTTCCGCTTTCGCGCCACGGTGTGCGGGGTGGCGGGGCATGCCGGCACCATGGCCATGCGGCTGCGCCGTGACGCGCTGGCGGCGGCGGCCGAGATGGTGCTGGCCATCGAACGGATTGGCGGCGCCGGCACGGACGACCTGGTGGCGACGGTGGGCCGGATGGAGGTCCGTCCCGGCGTACCCAACGTGGTGCCCGGCGCGGTCGAATTCAGCATCGATATCCGTGCCGGGACCGGCGCGGTGCGCGACCGGGCGGCGGAGGCGGTCCGCGCGGCGCTGGCCGGGATCGCCGGGGCCCGGCAGGTGACGCTGGACATGGAATTGCAGCAGGACCTGAAGGCGACGAAAAACGATCCCGGCCTGACCCGCCTGATGGAACAGGCGGTGCAGCACGCCATGGGCATCGCGCCGCGCACCCTGGTCAGCGGGGCCGGGCACGATGCGATGGTGATGGCCGGGCTGGCGCCGATGTCCATGCTGTTCATCCGCTGCGCCGGCGGTATCAGCCATAACCCGGCCGAGGCCGTCCGGGTCGAGGATGCCGATCTGGCCCTGCGGGCGATGACGGATTTTATCGAACGGTTCGATGCCCGGGCAGCGGCTTCGGCACAACAGGGTACGCAGTGAAGACAATGGAGGATACGGGGACGATGTTCGGGCAGATCGATCCGCCGCAGCGGCTGCTGATGGGGCCGGGGCCGGTGAATGTGCATCCGCGCGTGCTGCGCGCGATGACGGCGGACATGCTGGGCCAGTTCGACCCGGAGATGACGGGGTACATGAACCAGACGATGGCGCTGTACCGCCAGGTGTTCATGACCGAAAACCGCTGGACCTTCCTGGTCGACGGCACGGCGCGGGCGGGGATCGAGGCCGCCCTGGTCTCGCTGGTCGAGCCGGGGGCGCGGCTGCTGATCCTGCGGGCGGGCCGGTTCGGGCTGCTGCTGTCGGAAATCGCGCAGCGCATCGGCGCCGAGATCCGCACCATCGACATCCCGTGGGGCGAGGTCGCGCCCCCGGAGCAGATCGAGGCCGCGATCATCGAACACCGGCCGCAGGTCTTCGCCACCATCCACGGCGATACCTCGACCACCATGGCCCAGCCGCTGGACGGCGTGGGGGCGATCTGCCGGCGGCACGGCGTGCTGTCCTATGTCGATGCCACGGCGACGCTGGGCGGTATGGCGGTGGCGACCGACGCCTGGGGCGTGGATGTGGTGACGGGCGGATTGCAGAAATGCATGGGCGGTCCGCCGGGCTCGGCCCCCATCACCATCTCGGACCGGGCGGCGGCGCATATCATGGCCCGCCGGCATGTCGAGGCCGGGATCAGGGGCGCCGATGCCCAGGATGGCAGCCGGACGCGGATCGGATCGAACTATTTCGACCTGGCCATGATCATGGAATACTGGTCCGAGAAGCGGCTGAACCACCATACCGAAGCGACCTCCATGCTCTATGCGGCGCGCGAGGCGGCGCGGATCATGGTGGAAGAGGGGCTGGAGGCGCGCTTCGCCCGGCATCGCGCCGCGAGTGAGGCCATGGCCGCCGGATTGCGGGCGATGGGCCTGACGCTGTACGGCCAGGATGCGTACCGCATGGCCAACGTCACCGGCGTGTTCATCCCCGACGGCGTGGATGGTGAGCGCGCCCGCACCCGCATGCGCGAGGAGTTTGAGATCGAGATCGGCACCGCCTTCGGCCCGCTGGCGGGCCGGATCTGGCGCATCGGCGCCATGGGCTACAACGCCATGAAGCACAAGGTGCTGATCACGCTGGGCGCGCTGGAAGCCGTGCTGGCCGCCGAAGGCCACGCCCTGCCGCGCGGGGCCGGCGTGGATGCCGCCCGCGCGTCCTACGAGGCCATGCCCGGGGCCGCACCCGGGGCCGCGTCATGACGGACCCGTATCCCCGCGACCTGGTCGGCTATGCCGGCCATCCGCCCGATCCGCGCTGGCCGGGGCAGGCCCGGGTCGCCGTGCAGTTCGTCATCAATTACGAGGAAGGGGGTGAAAACTCGGTCCTGCATGGCGATGCGGGGTCCGAGGCCTTCCTGTCCGAGATGATCGGTGCCCGGTCCATCCCCGGCGCGCGGGCCATGGCCATGGAAAGCCTGTACGAATACGGGTCGCGCGCCGGTTTCTGGCGCCTGCACCGGCTGTTCACCGAGCGGTCGCTGCCCGTGACGGTCTTCGGCGTGGCGGCGGCGATGGCGCGCAATCCCGACGCGGTGGCGGCCATGCTGGGGGCCGGGTGGGACATCGCCACCCACGGCCTGCGCTGGATCGATTACCAGGACATCCCCGAGGATGTGGAACGCGCCCATATCCGCGACTGCATCGCGCTGCATACCGCCCTGACCGGATCGCGACCGGTGGGGTGGTACCAGGGGCGCACCAGCCCGAACACCGCCCGCCTGGTCGCCGAGGAAGGGGGCTTCGTCTACGACGCCGATTCCTATGCCGACGACCTGCCCTATTACGACCGCAGGTACGGGCGACCGCAATTGATCGTCCCCTATACGCTGGACGCGAACGACATGCGCTTCGTCGCCCTGAACGGCTTTACGGAGGGCGAGCAGTTCTTCCGCTACCTGCGCGACACGTTCGATGCGCTGTACGAGGAAGGGGAATCGGCGCCCAAAATGATGTCGGTCGGCCTGCATTGCCGTGTCGCCGGCCGCCCCGGACGGGCGCGGGCGGTGGCGCGCTTCCTGGACCATGTCATGGCGCATGATCGCGTCTGGGTCGCCACCCGGCTGGATATAGCCCGCCATTGGCTGGAGGTTCACCCCGCATGACCATCGGCATCATGGACCGGGTCAACCGGCTGGACCCGGCGGATTTCGTCGCCCTGTTCGGCGCGCTGTACGAACATTCGCCCTGGGTCGCGGCACGGGCGGCGTCCCTGCGGCCTTTTCCGGACCCGGACGCGATGCTGGCGGCCATGAACCAGGTGCTGAATCGGGCCACCGACGCCGAGAAGCTGGCGCTGGTGCGCGCGCATCCCGAACTGGCGCGGCGGGCCGGGGTGGACCCGACCCTGACACAGGCCTCGGCCGCCGAGCAGGCATCCGCCGGGCTGGACCGTCTGTCGCCCGAGGAATACGCCCGGTTCAACCGCCTGAACGACGCCTACGCCGCGCGCTTCGCCATGCCGTTCGTGATCTGCGTGCGGTTGTCGGACAAGGATTTCATCCTGTCCGAGATGGAACGCCGCGTCGTCCACACGCCGGAGCAGGAGGTGCGGACCGCGATCGTGGAAATCGGCAAGATCGCCAGGCTGCGCCTGGCCGACGCCCTGGCGCGGCTGGAAAAGGAAGCCGTGATCACCCTGTCCAGCCATGTGCTGGACCTGGTCTCCGGCCGGCCGGCCGCCGGGATGGACATCGCGTTGTGGTCGGGCGCCACACGCCTGTTCAGCGGGCGAACCAACGGGGATGGGCGTTGTCCGGACCTGGCCGGGATCGGTGCCCTGGCACCGGGCGCCTATCGTCTGGAATTCGGGGTTGCGGCGTATTTCCGGGGGCAGGGCGTGGCGCTGAGCGACCCGCCGTTCCTGGATATCGTGCCGATCGCCTTCGGCATCGCCCCGCCTGTGGACGGGAAGGGCGGGCACTATCATGTGCCGCTGCTGGTCTCCCCGTACGGGTTTTCGACCTATCGGGGAAGCTGAGAGAGGTTGCCGGCCCGGGAAAACCGGGCCGGCATTCCGGGTCAGACCAGCTTCTGCTTCAGCGCCGCGGTCAGTTCGCGCGTGCCGGCGGTGCCGCCCAGGTCGCGGGTGCGGACCGTGCCCTCTGTGATGACGGACTGGATCGCGCTTTCGATCCGGGTGGCCAGATCCGCGCGGCCGACATGCTTCAGCATCATGTTCGCGGCCATCAGCAGCGCCAGCGGGTTGGCGACGTTCTTGCCGGCGATGTCGGGCGCCGAGCCGTGAACGGCCTCGAATACCGCTGCCTTCTCGCCGATATTGGCGCCCGGGGCCAGGCCCAGGCCGCCGACCAGGCCGGCCGTCAGGTCGGACAGGATGTCGCCGAACAGGTTCGTGGTGACGATCACGTCGAACTGCCACGGGTCGATGACCAGCTGCATGGCGCACGCATCGACGATGCGCTCGTTGCACTCGACGCGGCCTTCATATTCCTTGGCGACCTTGCGGCCTTCTTCCAGGAATAGGCCGGTCAGCAGCTTCAGGATGTTGGCCTTGTGGACCAGCGTCACCTTCTTGCGGTTGTTCTTGACCGCGTATTCGAAGGCGAAGCGGACAATGCGGTTGCATTCGGCGCGCGAGTTGTAGCCGGCGCCGGTCGCGATCCCGTGCGGGTCGTCGCCCACCGGGATGTAGCTTTCCATGGCGGCGTAGTAGCCTTCCAGGTTCTCGCGCACCAGGACCAGGTCGATCTTGTCGAAGCGGCCGCCGGGGACGATCGTGTGCGTCGGACGAAGATTGGCGAACAGGCCGAACTCCTGCCGCAGCGTGACGTTGATCGACTTGAAGCCGCCGCCGACCGGGGTGGTCAGCGGGCCCTTCAGGGCCAGTCCGGTGCGATGGATGCTGGCGATCGTCTGCGGCGGCAGCGGATTGCCGGTGGCGTCGACCGCCGCCATGCCCGCGAGCTGGTTGTCCCAGTCGAACGGCGCGCCGACGGCCGCCAGGATCTCGGTCACGGATTCCGTGATTTCGGGTCCGATCCCATCGCCGGGGATCAGGGTAGCCGGAATGGTCTTTTCAGCGGACATTGTCGAACGTCTCCCTCTGTGCAGTCTGACAGGTCCGGGCCACGGACGATCCGTTCGCGAGGCGGAACCGCCATGCCGGAACCCGTATGGTCCCAGTGTCCCGCCAATGCATTCTTACGGGATATCCCGGATCGGCAGGCCACGTGACATAGTGACTAGGCCCGTGGCCGACGGGTGACAATTCCACTCCCCGCCGCCTCGGGTGCTTTCCCGGTCACATTATCCGGCGCTATCCCGCGCTATTCCGCGCCGATCGGGGCACATGCGGCATGCAGCCATGCCGTGGGTGCAGCCTCCAGATGCGGGGCAAGCGTTTCACAAACCCGTGCATGGTACGCATCGATCCATGCGGTTTCCTCCGCCGTCAGCAGGGACGCGTCGATCAGCCGCCGGTCGAACGGCGCCAGCGTCAGCGTCTCGAACTCCAGGAACGACCGGTTGGGCTCGGCCGGTGCCGGGCGGGCCAGCAGCAGATTTTCCAGCCGGATGCCGAAGGCGCCGGGCCGGTAATATCCGGGTTCGTCGGACAGGATCATGCCGGCCTCGACCGCGACGGGCCGATAGACGGGCGAAATCGAACACGGTCCCTCATGGACCGACAGATAGCTGCCGATGCCGTGGCCGGTTCCATGGTCGTAATCCATTCCCGCCTGCCACAGCGCATAGCGCGCCAGCCCGTCCAGCGCGTGCCCGGTGGTGCCCACCGGAAAGCGGGCCCGCGCCAGGGCGATATGCCCCTTCAGCACGCGGGTGAAGGCGTGGCGCACATCCTCCGGCCCTCGGCCGGCGCCGGTCCAGATCGTGCGCGTGACGTCGGTGGTGCCGAACGGATACTGCCCGCCGCTGTCGATCAGATAGACCTCGTCCGTCCCGATCGTCCGGCTGCTTTCGGGGGTCACGCGATAATGGATGACCGCGCCGTTGGGGCCGGCCCCGGAAATCGCGGGAAAGCTTTCCTCGCGATAGTCCGGGCACAGGGCGCGGAACGCGTCCAGCCGGTTCGCGGCGTCCAGTTCTCCCGGCCTTATGCTATCCGGGCCCACGCCCTCGGTATCCATCCAGTGCAGGAAACGGCAGAGCGCGATCCCGTCCAGCAGATGCGCCCGCCGTGCGCCGTCCTGCTCGACATCGTTCTTCCGGGCGCGGGGCAGCACGCACGGGTCGCCGCCGCGCGCCACCGTCGCCCCGGCCGCCTCCAGCATCTGGATGAACCATATGGCGGTCCCGACCGGATCGACGCGCACCCGCCGTCCGGCCAGCGCCGCCAGTGCCGCCTCCAGCCCCGCCGGCTCCACGATCGTCACCTCGGGGCCCAGCCACGCCGCCGTGTCCTGCGGCAGGCGCGCGGGGTCGATGAATAGGTCCACCCGCGCATCGTCATGCAGGATGGCGAAGGCCAGGCAGACGGGGGTGTATTGAACGTCATGGCCCCTGACGTTCAGCAACCAGGCAATGGCGGTGGGGTCGCCCAGCACGGCGGCATCCTGGCCGTCCGCCTTCAGGATGGCGGCCATCCGTGCCCGCTTGGCGGCGCTGTCCTCGCCCGCGAAGGCCAGGGGCTGCGGCATGCAGGCCGTGGCGGGTGCCGCCGGCCGGTCGGTCCAGATGCGGTCCACCGGGTTGGCCGCCATCGGCACCATGGTCAGCCCGCAATCGAGGAAGGGCTGCAACCCGGCCTCGCCGACCAGCCGCGGGTCGTAGCCGATCCGCTGGCCCGCCCCGGCATGGGATGCCAGCCAGCGGGCCGGCGGCGTGTCGCGCAGATGCAGGCGCGACCAGGCCGCGCCGTCCACCTGCTGGTCCATCTGGGTGACATAGCGGCCGTCGGAAAACACCGCCGCCGGCCCGTCGCGCAGCACCACGGCCATGCCGGCGCTGCCGGTGAACCCGGTCAGCCAGGCCAGGCGCTCGGCACAGGGTGCGACATATTCGCCCAGATGCTCGTCACCGCGCAGCAGGATGAAACCATCCACGTCCATCTGCCCCAGCACGGTCCGCAGGGCAGGGAGGCGGGAAGCGATCGCCGTCATGTCGTCGTCCTCTTGCGCAGCACCAGGGTCGTCCAGTCGCCTTCGGTCAGGCGCCGTTCCAGTACCAGGCCCTGGCGCCGGTGGGCGGCCAGCACCATCCCGGCCTGGCTGTTCAGCAGTCCGGCCAGGATCGCGGTGCCGCCAGGCGCCAGGTTCAGGGCCAGGTCCCGCGCCATCATGCAGAGCGGGCGGGCCAGGATGTTGGCGAAGACCAGGTCGAACGGCGCATACCGCTTCAGCCCGGGCGTGCGCCAGCCATTGCCCAGCCGCGCGGTGACCAGTCCGGACAGGCCGTTCAGGGCCGCGTTCTGCGCAGTAGTGCGCACCGACCAGGGTTCGATATCGACTGCCAGTACCGGGCGGTGCAGCAGCGCCGCCGCCGCCATGGCCAGGATTCCCGACCCGCAGCCCATGTCCAGGATGCGCTGCGGGCGGCGATGCGCCACGCTTTCCAGCGCCCGCAGGCAGCCCCGGGTCGATCCATGTTCGCCCGATCCGAACGCCATCCCGGCATCCAGCGTGATGGCGATGCGGCGTGACGCGGCAGGGGCGTCCAGATGCGTGCCGCGCACGACGAAGCGCCGCCCGACCGTCTGTTCGGGAAACGAATCATAGGTCCGGGCCAGCCAGCCCTCGGCCTCGGTCCGCACGCGTTCCAGTTCCGCCGCGTGGCCGGTCACGGTCGCGGCCAGTGCCAGCGCACCCGTCAGTTCGCTGTCGCCGTAGCCGACATCGCGTACGCCTTCGACCCGCCACAGGATCTGGCTGTCATCCAGTTCGAAAATGCCGATGGTGGTGCAGACGACCGACAGCGCGTCCTCGTACGCCATCACGGCCTCGGCCGGGACGGTGACGGCAATGGTTTCCAGTTCCGTCGCATGCCGACGGGTCAGAGATGTCATGGGATCTTCTCGACAAATGTATCCAGGACCCGTTTCGGGCCGGCTTTCTCGAACGCGACTTCCAGCCGGTTGCCCTCGACGGACGATATGGTTCCGTATCCGAATTTCTGGTGGAAGACCCGCGTTCCCACCGCCATCGCGGCAGTCGGGCCCTTTTCCCCCACATCGGTCACGCGCGGCCGCCGCGCCATGACCGGGAAGGCGGTGGAAGAGAGGGGCGCATGGCCGAACGTCCGCGACCGTGCCTGCGCCGCGCCCCCCGTGGTGGTGACGTGCTCGGCCGGCAGTTCCTCGATGAACCGGCTGGGGATCGCCGATTGCCAGTTGCCGTAGATGCGCCGGCTGGCGGCGTGGCTGATGACGGCCCGGTGCCGCGCCCGGGTAATGCCGACATAGGCCAGGCGCCGCTCCTCCTCCAGCCCCTTCAGGCCGCCCTCGTCCAGGGTGCGCTGGGACGGGAAGACCCCTTCCTCCCATCCCGGCAGGAAGACGGTGTCGAATTCCAGGCCCTTCGCGCCGTGCAGGGTCATGATGCTCAGGCGCTCGGCGCCGGCATTCTCCTCGTTTTCCATGACCAGCGCGACGTGTTCCAGGAAGCCGCCCAGGCTTTCGAAATCCGCCAGGGCCCGCACCAGTTCCTTCAGGTTGTCCAGCCGTCCGGGCGCCTCGGGCGAGGTATCGGCCTTCCACATGTCGATATAGCCGCTTTCTTCCAGCAGCGTTTCGACCACCACCACATGCCCCTCGCGCGGCAGGGCCTCGCGTCCGCGCGCCAGGCAGGCCATCAGCGCGGTCATCTGCTCGCGCGCGCGGCCCTTCAGCGCGCCCCGCGCGATCAGGTCCATCACGGCGGCGGCCAGAGGCATCTGGCCCTCGCGCGCGGCGACATGGAATTTCTGCATCGCGGCCGCGCCGATGCCGCGCCGGGGCACGTTGATGATCCGCTCGAACGCCAGGTCGTCCGCCGGCTGGTTCAGCACCCGCATATAGGCCATGGCGTCGCGGATTTCCGACCGCTCGTAGAATCGCAGCCCGCCGACGACGCGATAGGGCAGGCCCAGGGTGATCAGCCGTTCCTCGAACGCGCGGGTCTGGAATCCGGCCCGCACCAGGATCGCGATTTCCGCCAGGGAATGCCCCCCGGCGCGCAGCCGCTCGACCTCCTCGCCCACCAGGCGGGCCTCGTCGTCCGAATCCCAGACCGACGCCACGCGCACCTTCTCGCCCGATGCGTCCTCGCGTCCCGGGCGCAGGGTCTTGCCCAGCCGCCCGTCATTATGCGCGATCAGGCCGGACGCCGCCCCCAGGATCTGGGCGGTGGAACGGTAATTGCGTTCCAGCCGCACGACGGCGGCTCCGGGGAAGTCCCGTTCGAAGCGCAGGATGTTCTCGACCTCGGCCCCGCGCCAGGAATAGATCGACTGGTCGTCGTCGCCCACGCAGCAGATATTGGCGGGCTGGCCCTCGCGCTGGGCCAGCAGGCGCAGCCACAGATACTGGATCGTGTTCGTGTCCTGGTATTCGTCCACCAGGATATAG
The DNA here is from genome assembly GCF_000067045.1 of Gluconacetobacter diazotrophicus PA1 5. Lineage (NCBI taxonomy): Bacteria > Pseudomonadati > Pseudomonadota > Alphaproteobacteria > Acetobacterales > Acetobacteraceae > Gluconacetobacter > Gluconacetobacter diazotrophicus. Next base: position 2,020,857 of record NC_010125.1, on the reverse strand, counting down.
CGGAACAGCCGGTGATACTGGGCCAGCACGTCGGGCCGGGTCCGCAGGATCTCGGTCACGTGCAGCATCAGGTCGCCGAAATCGCAGGCGTTCAACTGGACCAGCCGTGCCTGGTAGGTGGCATAGATCGGGCGGCACTGCCCGCCGGCGAAGTCGCAATCCTCGGCCGGGGTCACGCGTTCGGGCGTCAGGCCCCGGTCCTTCCAGCGCTGGATGACGCCCAGGATACCCTGCGGCGGCCAGCGCTTGGTGTCGATGCGCAAGGGTTCGATCACCTGCTTCAGCAGGCGCAACTGGTCGTCGGTGTCCAGGATCGTGAAGCCGCTGCCCAGGCCCACATATTCGGCGTGGCGGCGCAGCATGCGCGCGCACAGGGCATGGAACGTGCCCAGCCACAATCCCTCGACCGGCTCGCCCAGCAGGGCGCCGATCCGCTCGCGCATTTCGCGCGCCGCCTTGTTGGTGAAGGTCACCGCCAGGATCTGGTATGGCCGCGCCCGGCCCGACAGCAGAATATGGGCGAAGCGGGTGGTCAGGACGCGCGTCTTGCCGGTGCCGGCGCCGGCCAGGACCAGCAACGGACCGTCGGTCGTCTCGATCGCCGCCCGCTGTTCGGGATTGAGCCGCTGAAGGTAGTCGGGACGATCAGCGGCGGGACGCTCGGGGAAGGGGGCTGGGGTCTGGGTCACGATTTCCGTATAGGGCGTCCGGAGATTATGACCAAGCTTATGCGCGCGCATTCGCGCGGGCAGGCGGGTCTGTGGCCAGGCGTGAAAGAGAGGATGGAATGACACGGACGGGCGGGGATGGGGGGAAAGCCCCCCGACAGAGTGCCCCGTTCAAGGAGACCGGCCCCACCGGGCACCGCGCCCGGATGCGCGCGCGCGTGCTGGCATCGGGCGCCGGGTCGCTGGCCGATTACGAAATTATTGAAATGCTGCTGTTTTCCGGCGTGCCGCGCCGCGATACCAAGCCGATGGCCAAGGCGCTGCTGAACCGGTTCGGCAGCCTGGGCGCCCTGCTGTCGGCGCCGGCCGATGCCCTGCGCGCGGCGGGCCTGTCGGACCGGGTGGCGCTGCCGCTGATGCTGCCGGCCAGCGTGGCCGAGCGTCTGTCGCGCCCCGACCCGCTGACGCGCACGCCCATGCGCGACTGGGATGCCGTGCTGGCCTATTGCGACACGGTCCTGACCGGCGCACCGCCCGGCCAGTTGCGGATTCTCTTCCTCGACAGCAGCAACCACATCATCGCCGACGAAGCCCTGGACGCCGCGCTGGATACGGGGGAACTGGACCTGGTGCAGCGCCATATCCTGCTGCGCGCGCTCGACCTGCACGCCACCGCCTTCGTCGGCATCCGCATCGCCCCGGTCTGGCCGCCCCCCGCGGCGCTGGTCGAGCGTGACGCCGTGCTGATGCAGGCTATTTCCTACCATGCGCAGAACCTGTCCCTGACGGTGCAGGACCACCTGATCCTGCACCATGGCCAGTGGCTCAGCCTGCGGCAGCAGCGGCGGCTATAGGATGGCCGTCATTCCGCAGCGGGGTGCAGGTGCGCCGCCGCAAGCTGGCTGCGGATCGCGGCCAGAAGCTCGCCGGGATCGGCCACCAGGGCATCCGCCCCGGCCTCGGTCAGTTCTTCCTCGCCGCCATAGCCCCAAAGCGCGCCCAGCGCCCGGACATGATTCGCATGCGCCCCGCTGATGTCGTAGCGACGGTCGCCGACCATGACGGCGCGGCCGGCCGCAATTGCGTGCTCGCGCAGCAACTGCCCGATCAGTTCCGGTTTTTCCGCCCCGCTGTCATCGGGCCGCGCGCCGTACAAGGCGGTGAAATATTTCGTCAGCCCGCGCAGATCCAGGATCGCGCGCGCCAGATGCACCGGCTTGGACGTCGCCAGGAACAGCCGCGCGCCGGATGCCGCCACCGTTTCGATGACATCCTGCATGCCGGCGAACACGGCACTGCGATGCATGCCGTGGCGTTCGTAGTGATAGCGATAGAGTCGGACAGCCTCTTCGGCCCGGTCGTCGCCATAATGTTGCAAGACCCGGGCGACCAGATCGTGCAGCGGGGGGCCGACTACCCAGGTCAGGTCTTCCTCGGGATCGGGTTCATGCCCAAGATCGCACAACGAATCGTGCAGGGAGCCGATAATTCCGGCACGAGAATCGACGATCGTGCCATCGAGATCAAGAAGAACCGCATCGTGACGGTTCAAGGACGACAGGACATTCATACCGGCGATAATCCTTTAGGCTCCATGAGTATTCTATATACGCACGCAATCGAGCCGTTGCGACCGTCACCCGAGGCATCCGGCCCTGTACCAGGCGGGACCTGCCGATGAACCTGCCCCCCACGGACCGTGCGGGCGCCCCTGGCGGCTCCCCACACGACGCTGCGGACGATACCGCGCTGCTGGCCTCGATTCTGGCCCTGGCCCTGCCGCCCGGTGCCGATCCGGCGGATGCCGCCCGTGCGTTGCTGGCGCGTTTCGGCACCATCGGCGCGGTCTTCGCCGCCGACCCGGCGGAACTGGCCTCGGCCGTCGCGGGACGGTTGCAAATCCGCGTGATCGTCCCGCTACTGCGCGAAGCCGCGATCCGCCTGATGCGCGCCCGCATCAGGCAGGGCGACCTGCTGTCCTGCCACGATGCGCTGATGGCCTATCTGCAGGCGTCGCTGGCGCGGGACACGGTCGAACAGTTCCGCGTCCTGTTCCTGGACCGTGGTACGCGGCTGATCGCCGATGAGGTCCTGGCCCAGGGCACGATCGACCAGACCCCGGTCTACCCGCGCGAGGTCATGCGCCGCGCCATCCAGCTGAAGGCCAGCGAACTGATCCTGGTCCACAACCACCCCGGCTGGAACCCGACCCCGTCGCGCGAGGATATCGCCATGACCCGCCGGCTGGCGCAGATCGCCACCGTGCTGGGCCTGACGGTCCGCGATCACGTGATCGTCGGAAACGGCGCTTCGATCAGCTTCCGCCAAGCGGGCCTGCTTTAAAGGATGTGACATGACCGGAACGAACTTCGCTGCCAAACGCATTCTGCTGACCAACGACGATGGAATCGACGTGCCGGGCCTGCAGGTCCTGGAACAGGTCGCGGCCATGCTGTCGCCGGAGGTCTGGGTGGTCGCCCCCGAACACGACCAGAGCGGTACGTCGCACGCGCTGAGCCTGCACGACCCGCTGCGGATCAGCGAAAAGGGGGTGCGGCGTTATGCGGTGCTGGGAACGCCGGGCGATTGCGTCGTCATGGGCGTTTGGCACCTCATGGCCGGGCAGGGGCCGGACCTGATCCTGTCCGGGGTCAATCGCGGTGCCAACCTGGGGATCGAGACCGTCTTTTCCGGCACCGTGGGGGCGGCCATGACGGGAATGTTGCTGGGGATTCCCTCGATCGCGCTCAGCTAGGCGTTTACCGCCGGCCAACCGGTGCGCTGGGACACCGCGCGCACGCTGGCCGCCGGGGTGATCCGCCGCATGCTGCCGCTGGACTGGGCCACCGGCGCCTGCCTGAACGTCAATTTTCCCGATTGCCCGGCCGGCCAGGCCGGCGCGCCGATCCTGACCAGCCAGGGGACGGGCCTGCTGGACGGGGCTGATATCCTGCCGCGCACCGACCCGCGCAACGGGCAGGATCACTGGCTGACCCTGACGCGATCCCCCAGGGCGGACGAGGCCGGCACCGAAACGGCGGCCCTCGCCGCCGGCCACATCGCGGTCACGCCCCTGCGGTTCGAACGCACCGACGATGCCGTCCTGGCGCGCATGCGCGCCAGGTGGGACTCCGCCCCCAGGCCCTGAACGGGCGGTGGGATCAGAACGTGACCTTGACGTTACCGGTCAGGCCGCTGTCGGTGGAGTGGTCGCCATACTGCCCGACATAGGAGAGGCCGACATTCAGCCTGTCGGTCAGCTTCGCCTGCAGCCCCGCCTTCAGCACCGCCGCGTCGGTGGACAGCGGCACGCCCGCGACGTCGAACGCGTTGCCGCCGGCCAGGAACGCCTCGCGCGTGGTCGGCGTGGTCAGGCCGAAGGCGTGGCGATAGCCCAGCGTCGCATTGGGCGTCAGCGCGACGCCGCCCACCCGGACCGTGCCGGCGAACCGCGCCCCGAAGGTCGAGTAGGTGTTTTGTCCCGGGATTTGGTGGTGCGGATTATGTATGAACCGTGATGGTTCTTTTTCCCACTGCTGACAAATGAATTCATATGGAGTGAGGCCGCGCAGGGTCTTGAGCCTGCGGGCGAAATTGTAGGCGGTAACGAAGTCGGCGAGGTGTTGACGCAACTGGTCATGTGTTTCGTAGTAGAAGCGCTTGACGGTGGCGTCCTTGATCGTGCGGTTCATCCTCTCGACCTGGCCATTCGTCCAGGGATGTCGCGGCTTTGTCAGTCGATGCTCGATATCGAGATCAGCACAGGCCAGTTCAAAAGAGTGGCACCGGAACAGGACACCATCCGCCCGCATGGCCTTGATGTCTTCGGGTGTCCATCCATTGCCGGCCGGATCGGTAAAATGCGTGCCGTTATCGGTCAGCACGGTATGGATGCGGTAGGGAACCGCAGCGGCCAGAGCACGCAGGAAGTCACCGGCAACGCGACGTGTCGCTTTCTCGTGCAATTGGACAAAAGCGAATTTCGAGGTCCGGTCGATCGCCACCAGAAGATAAAGGCGCCCCATTTCAGTGCGGACTTCAGCAATGTCGATGTGAAAATAGCCGATCGGATAACTCTTGAACTTCGACCGTTTTGGTTTGTCGCCTTCGGTCTCGGGCAGGCGGCTGATCCCATGGCGCTGAAAACAACGGTGCAGGGAAGATCGCGTCAGATGCGGGATCGTCGCCTGAAGCGCATAAAGGCAATCATCAAGAGGCAGCAGGGTATGGCGACGGAAGGCCACAACGATCGCTTCTTCTTCGGTCGACAGGATGGTTGAGGATGCGACCTTCGGACCGGTGCGTCGATCCGACGTATCGGTCCGCCCCTTCCATTTGGCGACCGTCTTCGGGTTGATCCCGTAGCGTTTCGCCAGAACCCTCAGGCTCTCTTGACTATGTTGTATCGCTCGACGGACTGCCGCTGTCGTCGTGGCGCTTCCGTGGTGAACCTGGCCCATAGCGCATCCTTCCACTCATGTGAAAATAATGCACCACCAAATCCCGGGACCAAACAAGTAGGTGACGCCGGTATCCATGGCCCGGCCGGCCAGCGCCGCCGGGCCGCCATGCTCAATGTAGCCGTTGGTGTGCAGGTTGACATAGGCGACGTTCGCGAAGGGCTCGATCATCGCCGGGCCGGCATCGAGGCGATAGCCCAGGTCGCCGAAGGCCTGCGCGGTGCCGCCGTCATAGTCGGTGTTCAGCCGGTTGGAGAACCCGGTGAACCCGACATTGCGGGTGGTGGACAGCATGTTCCAGCTATAGGTCGCCCCCGTGCGCAGGGCCAGGCGGCCCCAGTGGGTGCCGGCATACAGGCCCAGGCTGACATTGCTGCTGTGCCCGTACGAGGACACCGCCCCGCTGTCGAACGAGGAATGGCCGTAGCCGACCAGGCCGCCGACCTGCCAGCCCAGCACCGGCGCATCCGCGCCCAGCACGAAGCCGCCGACCGAATGGCCCATCCCGGCGGCATTGCCGTTGCCGCCATTATGCCCGAACGAGCCGTAATCCTGCATCCACACCGATGCCCGGTCCGGCTGGCAGGCGCCGTCGGTGGGCTTTCCTCCGGCGGCGGTTTTCATGCCGCTGGCGGCACCCGGCGCGCACTCCACGCCGCGCAGCCGTTCGACCGCGGCGTCGCGCACGTAATAGCTGTCCTGGACCAACGCGGTGCGCGCCGAGGCGTGGAGTTCACCCGACAGGCTGTTCAACGCGTGCCGCGCCGTGGCCGCGTCGGTCTGCACCAGCGCGTCATACAGGGCACCGCTGGTCGTGCCGGACAGCCCGTTGCCGGCCGCGACCTCGTTGCGCGTGGTGGCGACGCCCGCGAAATCCAGCGTGTTGCGCCTCAGGCTCAGGAACACGTCGTCGGAATCATAGGCCAGGGTCGGTGTCAGGAAGGCCAGATTCGTCAGCACGCCGGCAAACTGTCCGGTTACCCCGCCGCCCGCCGTCAGGATGGTGTAGCGCGTGGTCGTCCAGTTTCCCGCACCCGCCGTGACCGCGACCGTGCCGCCCTGCAGCGTGGCGGCACCGGTGACCGCCACATGTCCCAGCGCCGCCGCCGGCGTCACGTCCACCTGATAGGTCGAGCCCGCTGCCATGGTCAGGTTGCCGTTCACATGCAGCGTACCCACGCCGGCATCACCCGGCGCCAGCGTGCCGGAGACGGTGGTGGTGCCGATGGTGCCGGCGCCCGCCAGCGTGCCCGCCGTATCCACAGTCACCGGACTGGCGATCGCGCCGTCGACCTGCAGCGTGCCGGCCGCGACTTCGGTGCCGCCGCTATAGGTGCTGTTGCCCGCGAGCACCAGCGTGCCGGCCCCGGTCTTGACCAGGTCCCCCGGCGTTGCGCCGTCGCTGATCGTGCCGGCCAGGGTGTCGGTGCCGCTGTCGATCTCGACCGTCGGGTCGCCGTTCAGGACGATCGCATTGCCCAGCGTCAGGCCATTCGTTCCGAAGGCCAGCGCCGTGCCCTGTGCCATGTCCAGCACCCCGGTTCCCAGGGCCGTATTGCTTCCCACCGTCAGGGTGCCGGCCTCGATCGTCGTGCCACCGCTGTAGGTGTTGGCACCGGTCAGCGTCTCGTTACCCCCCGCAATGGTCAGGCCGCCGGTTCCCTGGATGGTGCCGCTGAAACGATCGGCGGCGTTGGTCAGGGTCAGGATGCCGGCAAGATTGGCGGTGCCGGTACCGGCCAGCGAGGCGGCGGCGGCGCTGCCCCCGATGGTCAGGATTCCATTGTCGGTAAAGGTGCCCGCGAGCGATATGCCGGCGGCGCCGTTATCAAACTGGAGCGTTGCACCGTTGTTGATCTGCATCGACGCGGCGATGGAGACGGCATTCGTCGATCCGGTCAGCGTCCATACCGCCGAATCGGTCACAAGAAACCTGTCGAATCCGGAATATTGAACGGTTCCGGTCCAGGATGTCGGCGTTGTCGTGACGATCTGCGACAGGTTGAACGTGCCGTTGGCCGTGCCGCCCAATTCCAGGGTGTCGCCCCCATTCGTGGTGCCACTGGTGCTGACGACATTGCCGGTAAAGCCATACCCACTTTCCAGTTTCAGCGTGTTGCCGCCACCGCTGAGGTCAACGGCATCGGCCTGCACACCGGCAGCGGAGACACCGCCGCTGATCTGGCCGGAGGTGACGATCGTCGATCCCCCCGTGCTGGTCACGCCGACCCCGCCGCTTCCATCGATGCCCTTGCCGTCGCCGTCGCCACTGCCGCCATCGCCGCCCGTTATGGTACCCGTATTGGTCAGGGTGAAGCCGCTGCCGGTGACGCCGCCGCCGCCATGACCACCATTGCCGTTGCTGTTATGGCTATCCTGGCCATAGCTGTCATTGCCGCCGTCGCCGCCGTCGCCGCCGTCGCCGCCGTTGCCGCCGTTGCCGCCCGTTATGGCGCCGGAATTGGCCAGGGTGAAGCTGCTGCCGGCAACGCCGCTTCCGCCGTTGCCACCGTTGCCGCTGTCGAAGTCAAAGCCGCTGCTGCCATTGCCGCCTGTTACGGTGGCGGTGTTGGTCAGGCTGAAACCGCTGCCGGTAACGCCGGTTCCGCCGTTGCCGCCAGTGGGGGGAGGGGTGAAATAATTGCCATTGCCGCCCGTTATGGTGCCGGAATTGGTCAGGGTGAAGCCGCTGCCGGCAACGCCGCTTCCACCGCTTCCGCCGCCGAGGCCGCCTGCTATCGTGCCCGAGTTGGTGAGGGTGAAGCCGGAGCCCGCAACGCCGGTGCCACCAAGGCTGCCGTTGTAGCCATTGCCGCCTGTCACGTTGCCGGAGTTCGACAGGTTGAAGTTTGTACCGCCGACACCGTTGCCGCCGCTGCCGCCGGTGTAGCCGTATCCACCGCCGCCACCGGCTATGGTACCGGCGTTGGTCAGGGTGAAGTTGCTACCGGCAACGCCGGTTCCGCCGCCGCCGCCGCCGCCAATGCCCGTGGTGTTGACGCCGAATCCGGCGTACTCGCCGCCGAAGCCGCCCCGAATGGCCGCACCGGCATTATTGATCAACGTAACCGAACCAGAACCAGAGCCCGAGGCGTAGACGCCCGCGCCGCCACCGCCGCCGCCGCCGCTGTTCATGACCGGCGCGCCATTGCCGCCATTGCCGCCATAAGCACCGGAAACAGAGGAATTGTTGGTCCAGCTACCCGCCGTCACCGTCGTGCCGACGCCCCCGCCAGCACCCCCGCCAGCGCTCCCGTTACTGACGCTGCCGTCGAGGCCGCCACCGCCGCCGGCGCCATTGCCCTGATTGCCGATCTGGCCGCCCGCGCCGCCGCCACCACCACCGCCGAAGCCGGTCCCGCCATAGCCGGCGGAAGAACCACCGACGCTGCCCCCCGCGGCATTATTTCCAGAAGAAGATCCCCCCGTACCGCCGCCGACACCGGTGCCCGTGCCGCCGGCGCCTGACGTTCCGTCCGCACCACCGGCATTGAAGTTCGAAGCGCCCGTCAGGGGAGAGGTCACGACCACGGTCTGGGCCGACGCCTGATGGGGCAGGGCCAGCCGGAGGGCGCAGAGGATGGCCAGGCTGGAGACCGAGACACGCAACCGGGCGCTGGCGCCATGCGTGTGGCGCCCTGTTCGTGGCGTGGTGGCACGACGGATGAGCGCGAGAAACGATTCTGGTTCGGAAGAGGCTTGCTGGATAACGGTCATGGGTGTGGTGACGGTCTTTCTGAGGGTTGCGACCAGGGTGCGGCGGATCATATGACCCGAACCCCGTTCGGGTTGGCGTTGGGGTGGTTCCAGAACGCGTCGTCGGCGAAGCGGGCGATCAGGTTGGGGGGCAGCAGGTTCCGCCGCGGCTGCCAGCCGATGGCGGGACGGATCTGATGCAGCCCCGGCGTGCCCATGCGCCGGTCGAAGGCTTCGGCGTCGAAGCGGATATTCTTCAGGTCGTGGGCGAAATTCGTTTCCCCGATGAAATCGTAGACCGCCGACAGCACCCGTCGCGGGTCCTGGACCAGGGTTTCGTAACGGACCAGCATTAGCCGGTCGGTCTGCTCGCCATAGAAGGCTTCCTTCAGGGCGTTGTAGCCGTAGCCCAGCATGCCGTCGGCCCGTGCCACGGCCTCGGCCCGCGTATAGACCGAGCCGGCGGAATCGAAATTGAACATGCCCGACGCCGCCAGGCAGTTCCGGCGGACCAGCCGTTCGATACTGTCGAGGATCCAGGGCACGTCGCGGACGCAGGCGATGACCCGGCAGCCGGGAAACAGGTCGCCCAGCAGAGGCAGGCAGTTGCTCCACGCCCGGTTGGTATCGAACACGGTCCGGGACGTGAAATCGTCGCCATAATAATTCTCGAACACCCCGCGCAGGATGCGTCGGCGCTGTTCGTCGGTGATGAAGGACGCGAATTCGTTATTCGCGCTCATCCCGTCCAGCAGCTTGCGGACCAGGCCGCAGACAGGGCTGCTCATGGACGCGGTGAAGCGGGGATTCTGCCGCAGGATGGCCGCCAGCAGCGTCGAGCCCGAGCGGGGAAGTCCCGAGATGAAGTGCATTACGCCGCTATGGTCGGGAAGGATGGTTTGCAAAATGCCGTCATCGAAAATCTGCCCGTCGTACTCTGCTTGCCGCTCGTCGTGTCGTGGGACCGCGCCCCCACGCCGATGCCGGCGAAAGAGATAAGCAACGTAGGCTGGAAGAGGACGGTCAAAATATGATCGAGATCAAAACGCATGACCTATAGAACCGGGAATGCGACCTGATCGGAAGTATTGTCGGTAAATATATCTACGCTGTACCTATCCTGCAACTACCGTGGATTCTGCAACTACCATAGCGTCACCACATATTTTGTCCGGAATCGGTTTTTTCAGACACGCTTGCGATGTTTCCCACCTGTCAGGTTGCGGCAGGGGGAGGAATCGGGACGTAAAAAATATCGTATCCCCCAACAAGACTATTGCAAGGAACCATCTAATGATGGCTATCTTGCATAGACAGGTTCTGCGTTGGTGCGGGACCGGTCCGAGGATCGACACGCCGTGGACCCTAATCTTGTCCAATTCAAAAAGGGGGTGCTGGAACTCTGCGTCCTGGCGCTTCTCTCGCGCGCTGACTCGTACGGCTACGACATCGCCAGCCGTCTGTCGGATGCGATCGATATGGGGGAGGGTACGATATACCCGCTGATGCGTCGCATGCAGAAGGACGGGCTGGTGTCCACCTATCTGGTGGAATCGTCCTCGGGCCCGCCGCGAAAATATTACCGCCTGACTGAAGGCGGTCGGAAAAATCTGGATGCCCAAAAGGCTGCATGGAACGATTTCACGCGCTCTGTCGCCGCCGTCCTGGAGCAGGATCAGGAGAAGACGCCATGAATGAGCGACAAACGTTCCTCCGCCGCCTGAAGGCCGGCCTGAAGGGGATGCCGCGACCTGCCATCGACGACATCATGGCCGATTACGAAGGGCATTTCGATGCCGGCCTGGCCGCCGGCCGTAGCGAGGCCGATGTGGCCGCCGCCTTGGGCAATCCGTCGCGCCTGGCGCGGGAACTGCGTGCCGAAGCCGGCTTGCGCCGGTGGGAGGACGAACGCAGCCTGGCCTCCGCCCTGGGCGTGATCGTGGGCGTATTGGGGCTGGCGGCACTGGACCTGTTCATCGTCCTGCCGCTTCTGGTCGCGGCCGTGACCACCGTCTTCTCGTTCTTCATCGCCGGCGTGGGGATCTGCCTGGGGGGCAGCCTGGCGCTGCCGTTCGCCATCATCACAAATTTCCCGGGCTTCGCCGGCGACCGGTTGCAGGCGGTGTTGCTCAGCATGGGCCTGCTCAGTGGCGGGGCATCCCTGGTGGCGTTCTGCATCCTCTTCACCATCGGGCTGGTCAATGTCCTGGCCCGGTACGGGCGTGCGCACTATCGGCTGATCGCCGCAGATGCCTGACGGGCAATAAGTTTTAAAAACAATCGAATATAGCGCGATATCAATCCATACGCGCAGGAGGGCTCGATGATTCGCGGGATCATATTGGTGGCCGTGGGCGGTGCTGCATTGTCCATGGCCTGTTTCGGGGTCGCCTCCGTCCGGGGGCCGATGGGCTGGCATGTCCCCGATCTGGGCGTATTGATCGATGACGATGGGGACGCGCCCCAGTCACCGATGGCATCGCGCACCCTGGACTGGAAGGGCGGCGAGGCGCTGACCTTCGAACTGCCGGCCACCATCGTCTATACGCAGGGGCCGACATCCAGCATCACCGTCAGCGGCCCGAAACGGGCCATCGATCGGGTCACGCTGGATGACGACGTGATCGACCTGGATCATGAATCGACCCGAAGCTGGCATATCCATCACCTGCGGATCGTCGTGACCGCGCCGGGATTGAAGGCGTTGACCGTCCGTTCCGCCGGATCGCTGACCCTGCAGAACGTGGCGGTGGATCATCTGCGCCTGACCGTGGAAGGGGCCGCCGACGTGGTCGGCCATGGCAGGGCGGATGCGATCACGCTGAACGTGGCCGGCGCGGCCCATGCCGACCTGTCGGACATGGTCGTAAGGGACGCCGATATCGATATCGAAGGGGCAGGGCATGTCACGGCCGGCCCGACGGGACGCGCGTCCATCCACCTCAGCGGCATCGGCGCCGTGGAACTGACCAGACAGCCTGCCTCGCTGACGAAGGATATCGAGGGGCTGGGCACCGTGACGGTGGATGAGGCCGCGAAGGGAACCTCGCTGTAGGACAAGTCCCGGGGCAACCATGCCGCTTTTGGGGCGATCATGACCACATGGCGTTCCTGCCAGGGCCACGCATCGCGACCCGGCTATGAGGAGGCTGTGACATGACGATCCTGGTCATCGGGGGGACGGGCACGATCGGCTCCCAGGTTCTGGCTTATCTGGATGGGCAGGGCGGGGAGGTTCGCGTCCTGACGCGCGCACCCGACACGGCCCGGCTACCGGCCGGCACCGTCCCCGTGAAAGGCGATCTGTCCGACATCGATTCCGTGCGCGCCGCCATGGACGGCGTCGACACGCTGTTCCTGCTGGCGCCGAACGCCGCGGACGAGCTGACACAGGCCATGCTGACGCTGAACGTGGCGCGCGAGGCCGGCGTGAAGGGCATCGTCTATCTGTCTGTGTTCAAGGGGGAGGAATATGCCGATGTTCCCCACTTCATCGGCAAATACGCGGTCGAGCGGATGATCGCGGATTGCGATCTGCCGGCCACGGTGCTGCGCCCGGCTTATTTCTTCCAGAACGATGTCCGGCAGAAGGACGCGCTGCTAACGCAGGGGCTCTACGCCAGCCCGGTCGGCACCAAGGGCATCTCGATGGTCGATACGCGCGACATCGGCGAGGCCGCCGCCCCGCTGCCGCGCGAGACGTATGAACTGGTCGGGCCGGACGGGCTGACCGGTGCTGCGATCGCGGCGATCTGGAGCGAAATCCTGGATCGTCCGATCCGCTATGGCGGCGACGATCTGGATACGATGGAACAGCGTCTGCGGGCGTTCGCGCCGGCCTGGCAGGCCTATGACCTGAAGCTCATGTTCCGCCGCTATCAACAGGACGGCGCGACGGCGACGGCAGCGCAGATCGACCGCCTCACGACATTGCTCGGCCATCCGCCACGGTCCTATCGCGATTTCGCCCACGCGGTGGCGAGCGAATGGACCGCTCCATGACGACCGTTTCGATCTTCATGCCGGACGGCCGGACCAGGTGGCTGTCCGCGACTTTCCTGAAGCCGTATTTCTCGTAAAATCCCTGCGCGTTCAGTGTCGCGTCAAGAATTGCGGAACTGTTTCCAGCTTCCCTGATCCGATCCAGGGCGAAGTGAAGCAGAATCGTGCCAATCCCCTGGCCGGAGGCGGCACTCTGCACGAAAATCATGGAAATGCGGTTCGCGAACAGGCCTAAAAATCCGACGGGATCGTCCGCTTTATAGGCGATCCAGCAACTGCCCAGTTCCACTGCCGTCGTATAATCGTCCGATGCGCGTCCTTCGAACCACGCGGACATCTGCGTGTCGGAGTAATGCGATGCGCAAAGACCGAGGACGGAATCCTTGTGTATCGCGAATATCAGCGCGCAATCATCAGGCTTCGCCCGCCTGATATAAAGGGCCGCTTCCATTGGTTTCGATCCCAATCAGCTGCATGACGTTTCCCAAGCCTCTCCGCTCAGGTCAAAAAAGTCAAAGTGCCGGTCGGTTTTATTCTGGATCGGGAAGGGAACGATCCGCCCAAGAAAGGTAGAGCAGCCGGATGCATTGGTAGACGATGACTGTCGCCGTCAGGAGTAATATTATTTCTGTCGCAAGGCGGGGCAGCAGGAAATCTACCCGGCGTTGCGCGGCCGCGAGGAGTTGCCAAAGCAGAACGCCTAATCCGGTATATGTCAGCAATAGCGCCCCCATCAGTCCTTTCTCCCGCGCGGCACCTGCAAGCGCCTGCTGGCGCTCGTCCCATTCGAAGACGGGACCCAGAGCCTGCGCGAATTTGTAGACGAGTCCGCTCAACCATCCTGAGAGACCGATCTGGACATACATGAACAGTAACGGAGAGGGATGCGGGCTTATCGACAGCCAGGTCAGATTGACGATTGTCAGCAACAGGATCAGGGCAGGCCGCCAGCGATAACGGACGGACGCGGGATCGCGCTTCATGTCCGGATTGTCTGCGAGGACCGGCATGCCGATCCGGTCCATGCCCTGTGCGAAGGCTTTCGCCGGAACATCCAGGAACGCCGCGATCGAGCGGTCGGGCGTCGACCACGGATTGACGGGGACCATCTATACGTACCCACGATACATCATGAACCGTTCCTCATCGCACGCCGCATCTGTTCCGCAACGGATTCGAACGGTTCCAGCGAGAACACCATGTCCACCTCGACACCCAGGACGCGGCAAATCTTCAGGGCCAGTTCCAGGCTCGGCTTGTAGTCGCCGCGCTCCAGATAGCCGATGGTCTGAGGATTGACCTCGACCGCCTCGGCCAGGGCACGCCGTGTCAGACCGCGCTCCGCACGAAACATCGCAATCCGGTTATGCATCCAGTCAATCCTTGATCATGTTGTGCATACACAACATATGTATCCCTGTCAGCAAGAACTTGTTGTCGCGACGCGGGCAGTCGCCATCAGTTGGGCGGCGACTTTCGCGGGGCAGGCGCCGGACGGAAGTGTGACACTCGTGGGTGGGCCTCCCGGGCCCGCCCACACAGGAGTATCGTATAATATATATTATGCCAACAAGACTGCGCGTGGCAGTGTGCGGGATGGAGGAGGACGATCATCGCGCCGCCGGGGTTTCGCGTTGCGGTTTCTCGGCTACAACAGGTGCATACGGGGTTTTTCCGACGATTGGGACTGCATGACCATCTCCTGCGTGCTGGGGTTCGCCTTTTCCGGTATCGACGCGATCCCTGTCCGGGTCGAGGTGCAACTGGCGTCGGGGCTGCCGTCCTTCCTGATCGTGGGCCTGGCCGACAAGGCGGTGGCCGAGGCGCGGGAACGGGTCCGCGCCGCGCTGTCCGCCATGGGGCTGACGCTGCCGGCCAAGCGGATCGTCGTCAATCTGGCCCCCGCCAACATCGTCAAGGAAGGGTCGCATTTCGACCTGCCGATCGCGCTGGCTCTGCTGACGGCGATGGGCGTGGTCCCGTCCGAGGAAAGCGGCCGCTTCGCGGCCATCGGCGAACTGTCCCTGGACGGACGGATCAATCCCGTGCCCGGCGTCCTGCCGGCGGCGCTGTGCGCGGTGGACCAGTCGCGCGGCCTGATCTGCGGCGCGCAACAGGGGCACGAGGCCCGCTGGGCCGGTGACGGCCTGGACATCCTCGCCCCCGACTCCCTGCTGGCGCTGGTGAACCACATGACCGGGGAACAGGTCCTGCCGCCGGTCGAACTTCCCGAGCGCCTGCCGGTCGAATCCATCGGAACGGGGCCGGACCTCGCGGACGTGCGCGGCATGGAAACCGCCCGGCGCGCGCTGGAAATCGCGGCGGCGGGGGCGCATTCCCTGCTGATGACCGGGCCACCCGGCGCCGGCAAGTCGATGCTGGCGGCCCGCCTCCCCTCGCTCCTGCCCGACCTGACCAGCACCGAGATCCTGGAGATCAGCCGCATCCACAGTATTTCCGGGCACCTGCCGATGGGCCTGCCGGTCTTTCGTCCGCCCTTTCGCGACCCGCATCATTCGACCAGCCAGATCGCGCTGGTGGGCGGCGGCAACGGCAACCGCATCCGGCCCGGCGAGGTCAGCCTGGCCCATCGCGGGGTGCTGTTCCTGGACGAACTGCCGGAATTTTCCCGCGCCGCGCTGGAGGCCCTGCGCCAGCCGATCGAAACGGGTACCATCACGGTGGCGCGGGCCTCGGCGCATGTCACCTACCCTGCCCGCTTCCAGCTCGTCGCGGCAATGAATCCCTGCCGGTGCGGCTATCTGGGGGATGCGTCGCAGGAATGCCGCAAGGCGCCCCGCTGCGGCGAGGAATATCTGTCGCGCATTTCCGGCCCCATGCTGGACCGGATGGACATGGCCGTGCATGTCGAACCGGTCTCGCCGGCCGAATTGGCCGGCCTGCCGACCGGCGAAAACAGTGCCGCCGTCGCCGCCCGCGTCGCCGTCGCCCGCACGCGGCAGACCGCGCGCCAGGACGGGCTGACCAACGCCGAAGCCCCGCCTGACCTGTTCCCCACCAGCACGGCGGCGCGCGATTATGCGGTGCGCGCCGCCGACCGGCTGCGCCTGTCGGCGCGCGGATTCACGCGCCTGCTACGCGTCGCACGGACGATCGCCGACCTGGCGGGAGATGAGGAGACCGGCCAGCCCCACGTCGCCGAGGCCGTCAGCTATCGCCTGCGCCGGCCAGACCGGCGTTAGCGTCTTATGAAAAGACGCCATTTTCTATGGGGCGGTTCGACCTTTCTCGCCTCGCCGTCCCTTGCCCGGCCTGCCCCGCCTTCTGTGATCTCGGACTATGAAAACGGCACCGGGGGGCACATCGGTCTGTATGCGGAAAATGTGAAGACAGGCGCGAAGCTGACCTGGAGGGCACGGGAACGCTTCGTCATGTGCAGCACGGTCAAGGCGTCCCTTGCCGCCTGCGTGCTGTCGCGCGTCGATCGCGGTCGCGACAGGCTGGAGGACATCATTCCCTACAGCGCCAGCGATATACAGGATTGGTATGCCCCCGTGGCAAAGGCGAACCTGGCCAGGGGCGCGATGTCGGTCGGCGACATGTGCCAGGCGGCGGTCGAGCAAAGCGACAATACCTGCGCCAATATTCTCCTCGCCCGTATCGGCGGTCCATCGGCGCTGACGGCATTCTGGCGCGGGATCGGGGACCGGGAAACGCGCCTTGACGACCCAGAACCCTATCTGAATCGCACCCCGCCCGGCGGCGTACGAAACACGACTACGCCCGCGTCCATGGCCACGATAATGCGGTCTCTTGTTCTCGGGCGGGTTCTGTCCGACGCATCGCGGGCCATCTTCACGCGATGGCTGGTCGGGTGCCGAACCGGTGACGACCGGTTGCGCGCCGGCCTTCCGCCCCATTGGGTCATCGGTGACAAAACGGGCAATAACGGCCGCGATGCCGCCGGAGACATCGCAGTGGTCTGGCCCGAACGCGATGTCCCGATCATCCTGTGCGTCTACACGCGAGGCGGATCGCCAACGCAGCAGCAATTCCGCACGGCCTTCGCTGGCATCGCGCGTGTCGTGGGGACGCGGCTTTATCCCGGGATTTGACAGCCCTGCGCCTCACCACCCCTGCCCCTCCAGGTCGCCAACATGGTCGGCGATCTGGGACGACCGGCCACGCAAGCCTGGCCGACGGTAATTGTCAAAAATATATTATTTATTGATCGACCTACTCTTGGAGTATATACCCATTATTTATACGAATTGGCATAATATATATTAAACGGCTTTCATGTTATTCTATGCTTATCGGATACTTTATTTTAGTTTTATATTGAGAGAACGTGTCCTTGGGCTTCAACGTCATCACAGCCAGTCGCGCAAAAGCGGCCTCGATACCGGTTTCGCCCTATGCCCCGTACACGGCCCCGCCGGCCAGCACCTCCAGCCCGGCCGACAGGTCCGCGATCAGGTCCTCGGGGTTTTCCAGTCCGATATGCAGGCGGCAGGCCGGGCCGGTCTGCGGGCCGCATTCCTCGCCGGGCGGGCAGGACCGGGTAATGCCGCCCGTGGTCGGCAGGACCAGGCTTTCATATCCGCCCCAGGAGGCACCGATTCCGAACAGGGCCAGGGAATCGATCATCGCCGTCATCGCGGCCGCGTCGTATTCCGGCTGGAAGACCACGCCGAACAGCGCCGACGCCCCGGTATAATCGCGCCGCCATATCTCGTGTCCCGGACAGGACGGCAGGGCGGGATGCAGCACGCGCGCCACCTCGGGCCGGTCGGACAGCCACAGGGCGATGTCGATCGCGGCGCGGGATTGCCGCTCCAGCCGCGCCCCCATGGTCCGCAGCCCGCGCAGGGTCAGCCAGCAATCGTCGGGGCCCGCCACCTGCCCCAGTTGGATGCTGGTATCGCGCAGGGCCTGCCAGTCCTGTTCGTCGGCGACGGATACCGCGCCGATGATGCTGTCCGAATGGCCGGCCGGATATTTGGTCAGCGCCTGGATCGAGATATCGACCCCATGGTCGAACGGCTGGAACACGCCGATGCCCCAGGTATTGTCCAGCATCATCCGCGCGCCGTGCTCGTGCGCGATGTCCGCGATCATGCGGATGTCCTGGACCTCGAACGTATGGCTGCCCGGGCTTTCGGCGAAGACGACCTGCGTGTTCGGCCGCATGGCGGCGCGCAGCCCGTCCGCGTCGATCATGGGGGGGTAATAGGTCGTCTCGACCCCGAAGCGGCGCAGGACGGTATTGGCGAAGCGGCGGGTCGGGCCATAGACCGAATCCGGGATCAGGCAATGGCCATTCTTGCCCAGGAAGGCCAGCAGCGGCGTGGAGCACGCGGCCAGGCCGGACGAGACCACCTGCGTATGGCGCGCACCCTCCAGCGCCGCGATCGCGGATTCCAGCTGGTGCTGGATGGGCGTGCCCATGGCACCATAGATCAGTTCGTGATCATAGCGCCGCGTGCCGTTGCGGTTCATGTCCGCGACGGTGGGGAACAGCACCGTCGATCCGCGCGTGGAGGCCGGGTTGACCAGCGTGCCCTCCGCCGCCGGCGGCAGGTCGCGCGCCAGATGGACCAGCGTGGTGCCCATATGGCGCCAGCCGCGGGAGACGGCATGATGCAGGGCCTGACGGTCGGTCATGGGGATGTGCCCTCGCCCGTTTCCACCGGCGCGCCCGGGGTGGACCCCCATTCGGCCCACGATCCGTCATAAAGCGAGTCGCCGGTTCGCCCGCAGATGGCCAGCCCCAGGGACAGCACCGCGGCCGATACGCCGGAGCCGCAGGTGGTGACGACCGGCCGCCCATCGGTCACGCCCACATGGGCGAAGCGATCGCGCAGCGCCGCGGGCGGCAGGAACGCGCGATTGGCATCGAGCAGCGTGCCGAACGGCAGGTTGCGTGCCCCGGGCATATGGCCCGACGCCAGGCCCGGACGCGGTTCGGCCGCCGTTCCGGCAAAGCGGGCCTGCGCTCGGGCGTCCAGGATCAGCCGGTCGCCCCGCCCCACGTGGGCCCGCATGTCGCCCAGGCCGCTGACCCGGGCAAAGCGCGGTGCGGCACGGAATCCCCCTGCCGCCGCAGGTCCTTCCTCACCTTGCTCGACCGGGCCGCCGGCGCGCTGCCAGGCGGGCAGTCCGCCATCCAGCACCTGGACCCGGTCCAGCCCGAACAGGCCGGCAAGCCACCACCCCCGCGCGGCCGAGGCCGCATTGCCCTGGTCGTAGAAGACGACGTGCGCCCCGTCCGACAGGCCCAGGCCCCGCGCCAGATGCTCGAACCGCGCCTGGGTCGGGATCATGTGCGGCAGCGGGGAATCCGGGTCCGAGAACAGCTCGATATCGAACCGGCGGGCGCCGGGAATATGAGCCTGCGCGAAGCACCGGGCGGGATCGAACGTTTCGCCCGGCAATGCCATCGTGGCGTCCAGGACCACCAGGTCGGGCGCGGCCAGGCGCTCCTGTAGCTGGGCCGGCGAAATCAGCGGATGCATGGCAGGAATCCCTTCACGGTTCCGTGGTCCGGGGACGTCCCCGGCGGCCGGTACAGCCCCTGTCATTACCGGAGCGGCCCCGCACGGATCAACCGGGCCTATCATGTGATGGCGCCCGCTCCCGGGTAGGCCTTTACCGTCAGGGCGCTCTGCCACATCATCGCACGATGCCGGATGCTCTCCGGCGCCGCGAGCTATGGCGGGAGCGTATGGCCGAACGCATCATGATGGGGCTTTTGCTGGGCGGGGTGGCCTTCGGCTGTGGTGCCATCCTCTATCCCTTCATGTCCGCGCTGCTGTGGGCGGCGATCCTGACCTTCGCCACATGGCCGCTCTTCATCCGCCTGCGCCGGCGCACCGGCCCGGTGACCGCCGCCATCGGCATGACCGTCCTGTCCGCGCTGGTCGTGGCCCTGCCCCTGGCGGTCGTGGTCAGCACCAGCATCGCCGACCTGCCCGGCACGTTCGAAGGCCTGGCCGAAACGCTGGCGCGGCTGATCCACCTGCCCGCCCCGCCGCCCTGGCTGGCGCGGATTCCCCATTTCGGTCCCGACCTGGCAAAGATCTGGACGCAATGGGCCACCGACCTGGGCCATGCGGAACGGATGCTGCTGCCCTATACCGGCAGCATCGCGCAGTCGATGCTGGCCGGGCTGATGCAGGTGGCCAGCGGACTGGTGCATCTGGGCATGGCGCTGTTCATCGCCTTCTTCTTCTGGCTGGGGGGGGATTCGCTGGGCGGCACGTTCTCGGCGGTGATCCGGCGTATCGCCGGGTCCTATGCCGACCGGATCCTCAGCATCATCGGCCGCACCATCCGGGGCACGGTGTACGGCATCCTGGGCACCGCGATCGTGCAGGGCGTGCTGACCGGCCTGGGGTTCGCGCTGACCGGCCTGCCCGAACCGGTATTGTTCGGCCTGATCACCGCCTGCGTGGCCGTCCTGCCGATCGGCGCGCCCCTGATATGGATTCCGGGGGCGCTGGCGCTGATCCTGACGCACCATCCCGGCTGGGGGATCTTCCTGGTCGTGTACGGGGTCCTGATCATATCGGGCGCCGATCACATCATCCGGCCGATGTTCATTTCCCGGGGCGCGCAACTGCCCTACCTGCTGACGGTTCTGGGGGTTTTGGGCGGGGTATGGACCTTCGGGGGGCTGGGGATCTTCCTGGGGCCGGTGCTGCTGGGCGTGGGCTATACGCTGACGGCGGAATTCGCGGCCAACGGATCGGGCCATACGGGGAATGCCACCCCGATACAGGAGAATTTCATAGAACCATGAGCATCGTCCGCCCCTATCCCCCCTCGGCGCCGCACCTGCGGCCCGGGCAGCGGCCGCGACCGGCGCACCTGCCGGCGAATGCCGGCGGTTCGGAACGCAAGATCGTCAGCTGGAACCTGCTGCGGCTGGTCGGCGCCTCGCCGCGCGACGTCATCCATCTGATCGAACAGGAACGCCCCGACCTGCTGCTGATGCAGGAAGCGACGTCGGATTTCGACGCTCTGCCCCACCTGATCGGCGGTCATTACGCGCGCTCCCCTCTGCCCGGCCGTATCCACGGCGTGGCGTGCTGGAGCCCCAGCCCCTTTCGCCGCCAGCCGCTGACCTGCACCCTGCCGTCGGGTCCGCTGGTGCGGCGGGTGGCGCAGATGATCGAATGCGCGTCCTTCGCCTTCACCGTCGCCAACGTCCATCTCTCGCACGGCCAGATCATGAACCGGCGGCAGTTGCGGCGGCTGGGCGAAATCCTGCCGGCCCACGCCGCCGTGCTGGGGGATTTCAACCTGGTGGGGCCGACATTGATGCCCCATTTCCGCGATGTCGGGCCGCGTGCGCCCACCCACCGGATGGTCGACATGGTCCCGATCCGGATCGACCGCTGCCTGGTGCGCGGCCTGAGCTGCACCGAGGCCCGCGTCCTGGACAATTACACGTCCGACCATTGTCCCATCACGGTCAGGCTGGAACGATCGGGCTACAAATAGGGCAGGAACAGCCGCGCCCCCGCATCGCGCAGGCGTATCGGCAGTATGCGCCGGTCCAGGTCGTGATGCGTCAGGCGTTCATGCCGATGCCGGATGATGAACGCGTCGATCAGCCCGGCCATCGCGTCGTCGTACGCTTCCAGGTTGATCTCGAAATTCAGCCGCAGGCTGCGCACGTCCAGATTGGAACTGCCGACGAAGGCCCAGTGCTGGTCCACCACCATCAGCTTGGAGTGGTTGAAGGGCGGACTGGCCCGCCACACCCGGCAACCTGAATCGAGGAAGCGCGGCAGGTTGGCCGACCGCGCCCAGTCGATCAGCGTGTGGTTGCTGCGCCCGGGAATGACGATATCCACCTCGATCCCGCGCAGGGCGGCCAGCGCCAGTTCCGTCAGGAACCGCTCGCCCGGCAGGAAATAGGGCGTCATCAGCCGGACCGAATGCCGTGCCATGGTGATGGCCTGCAGCATGGTGAATTCGATCTTCTCCAGGTCGGAATCGGGGCCGGCGGTGACGATCCGGGCCAGGATGTCTCCATGCTGGCTGACCTCGGGGAAGAACGGGTCGACCGGCAGGTCCTCGCCCGTGGTAAAGGACCAGTCCTGGGCGAAGGCTTCGGTCAATTGATGCACGATCGGGCCTTCGACCCGGAAATGCGTGTCCGATACCGGATGGGCGGGATGGCTGGCGACCACGTTTTCCGCACCGATATTCAGGCCGCCCATGAAGCCAAGTTGCCCATCCACCACCAGGATCTTCTTGTGGTTGCGCATGTTGATGAACGGCATGCGCCAGGGCAGCAGGGAATGCATGAACCGCCCCACGGGAACCCCGGCCCGGTGCAGCGCATGCGTCACGGGGCAGCGGAAATAGCCGCTGCCGACCCCGTCGACCAGGACGCGCACCGCGATGCCCCGCTGATGGGCGCCGATCAGGGCGGCGATGAACCGGTCCCCGGCATCGTCACCACGAAAGATGTAGGACGACAGCAGTACGCTGCTGGTGGCGCCCCCGATGGCGTCGAGCATCTGGGGATAGGCCTGGTCCCCGTCATGGAGCATGCGAATGCCGTTGCCGCTCATCAACGGGCGGCCGGTCAGCTTGCCGACCATGTTGGACAGCGGCGCGAAATGGCCCTGCTCGGCGCGTTTCCAGCGTGAGGACAGGGTCCGGCTGTGCCAGGACGACCGCCCGATCAGCTTGCGCGCGCGGCGATGCACGCGATTGATGCCGAACATGGCGTACAGCACCCCGCCCGTGAACGGCATCAGAATCGAGATGCCGATCCAGCCGATCGCGGCCCCGACATCGCGCTTGTTCAGCAGGACATGCACTGCCACGCTGAGCGCGACGACCACGCGCGACAGCAACACGAGCAGAAGAACGGTATGCCAGTACGTCAGCAGCATGACATCATGTCGATCCCTGATATGACGGGGAAAACGGTGCGAAAGGATGACGATGCGGTCAAGCCGCGAGGATGACGGGATGATGGCAGAACCCACGCGCCGCCGGGTGCGCGGCGCGGCGTCCTATCAGCGCGGCCTGCAGGCCGAACAGGTCGCGGGTGCGTGGTTGCAGGAGCACGGCTGGACGATCCTGATGCATCGGGCCCGTACCCGTTGGGGGGAAATCGACCTGGTCGCGCAACGGGGCGCCATGATCGTGTTTTGCGAGGTCAAGTGCCGCCCCCATTACACCACGGCGGCGGAAAGCCTGGGGCGTGCCCAGATGCGGCGGCTGATGAATGCGGCGGCCTGGCTGTGCGCCGCCCATCCCGGCTGGATCTATGACGAAATGCGTTTTGACGTGCTTCTGGTCACGGCAGGCGATGCCGTGCACCACATCGCGGATGCCTTCAGGTTGGAATGACGGCGGGCAGGCCCGCCCTGCCCTGCGTCAGGTCCGGTGACGGCCCTTGTGCGCGACATGACGGCCGGACGACGCGGCATGGGCGGGATGATAGACCACGTTGCGGACCAGGCCATGCGTGCCCAGGCCATGCGTGCCGGACGCCAGGGCGGTGCGATAGGCATGGACCGGCGCGGTGCGGACGGCGCGGCGATAGACGATATGCCGGACCGGCGGCGGCGGGGCGGTCAGCGCATCCAGGGTCAGGCGCCCGGCCTCGATATCCGTGACCATATGCTGCGCGTGCGCGGACGTCGTGCCGACGGCCAGCAGCGCCATCCCGGTTCCGAGCAGGCTGAGAGCGGCTTTCCTGATTGCGACCCGAAACATCATTGTCCTCATCACCAACCCCGATCTTCCAAGGCTAAGCGAAAGGCCGGGCCCGCGACAAGGGCCGCGATGAGCACGAGCATAAAAAAACGGCCCGGATCAACGATCCGGGCCGCCTTTTATCGGGAAGGCCGATGCGCGTCAGGCCGAAGCCGTCACGATGCCCTTTTCCACGAACAGCTTTTCCAGTTCGCCGGTCTGGAACATTTCGCTGACGATGTCGCAGCCGCCGATGAACTCGCCCTTGACGTAGAGCTGCGGCACGGTCGGCCAGTTGGTGAAATCCTTGACCCCCTGGCGCAGTTCCGGGTCCTCCAGGACATTGGCCGCCTGGAACGGCACGCCCAGGTGGTTCAGGATCTTCACCACCTTGGCCGAGAACCCGCACTGCGGGAACTGGGCGGTACCCTTCATGTACAGCATGACGGGGTTGGTATCGATGTCGTTCTGAATACGCTGCGTGATGGTGTCAGCCATGGTTCGATCCTGTCAGAAAGGCGGCCGCCGGCGACCGCGTTGCGTCGTAGTCCGGTCCGATTACCGTTCGGGAACGTTGGTCTGCAATGCCAGGGCATGCAGCTTGCCACCCATATGACCCTGCAGGGCCGCATAGACAACCTGATGCTGCCGCACGCGGGACAGGCCGCGAAAGGCTTCGCTGACGACGGTGCAGGCGTAATGATCACCGTCCCCCGCCAGGTCCTCTATGCTGATCGAGGCATCCGGCAGGGCCGTCCGGATATAGGTCTCTATTTCCTGTGCCGTCATCGCCATCGGCAGTACTCCTGTGCGCGTTAGTTCTAGCGGTCCATCAAGGCAGGAAAGAACGCCGAATTGACTGCATTCAACCGCGCTGTCGATATTGTGGCGCCACTGGGCAAAGTCAAACCGTCGCCGCCCGACCGGCCCAGCACCCGCGTTTCGACCCCTGCCCCCGTGGCGGCAAGGGTAAAGGCGTCGGCATCGCGAACCGCCACAACATATCGTGACTGATCCTCGCCGAACCAGAAGGCCTCGGGGCGGATGCCCGATTGCGGCGCCGACAGGACGCAGCCGACATCGCCGGCCATGACCATCTCGGCCAGCGTGACCAGCAGGCCGCCATCCGCGACGTCATGACAGGCCACGACATGGCCGTCCTGGATCTGCCCGCGGACGAAATCGCCATTCCGCCGTTCCGCGGCCAGGTCCAGCGCCGGCGGCGGCCCGTCCTCGCGGCCATGGATCTCGCGCAGCCACAGCGACTGGCCCATCTCGCCCCGCGTGGCGCCGACCAGGACCAGGGTGCAGTCCGCCGGCATCGCCAGCCCGACGGCCTTCGCCACGTCCTCGAGCACCCCCAGGCCGCCGATGGCGGGCGTGGGCAGGATCGAGACCGAGGACCCGTCCGGCGCGCGGGTTTCGTTGTAGAGCGAGACGTTGCCGCTGACGACCGGGAAGTCCAGCGCGCGGCAGGCCTCGCCCATCCCCTCGATCGCCGCGACGAACTGGCCCATGACCTCGGGCTTCTCGGGTGATCCGAAATTGAGGTTGTCGGTCACCGCCAGGGGGCGCGCGCCGGTCGCGACGATGTTGCGCCAGGCCTCGGCCACCGCCTGCGCCCCGCCCAGGCGGGCGTCGGCGCGGCAATAGCGCGGAGTACAGTCGGTGGTCAGCGCCAGGCCCAGCGACGTGTCCTCGATCTTGACGATCGCGGCGTCGGCCCCGCCGGGGCGCTTGACGGTCTGGCCGCCCACCGTGCTGTCGTACTGGTTCCACACCCACGCGCGCGAGGCCAGGTCCGGGCAGCCGATCAGCCGGATCAGCGCCTGCTCGATCCCGACAGGGTCGGTCAGCGGGCCCAGCGGCGCCGGGACGGGCGCGGGGGCGGTCGGGCGGCGATAGATCGGCGCCTGGTCCGCCAGCGGGTCCAGCGGAATATCGGCCTCGACGCGGCCCTGGTGGCGCACGACGATATGGCCGGTCTCGGTCAGGTGGCCGATGACCGCGAAATCCAGTTCCCACTTCTCGAAGATCGCGCGCGCGACGTCCGTCCGGTCGGGACGGATGACGATCAGCATGCGCTCCTGGCTTTCCGAGAGCATCATCTCGTACGCCGTCATGCCGCGTTCGCGCTGCGGCACGGCATCCAGGTCCAGGTCGATGCCGACCCCGCCCTTGCCCGCCATCTCGACCGAAGACGAGGTCAGGCCGGCGGCGCCCATGTCCTGGATCGCCACGATGGCGTCGGTGGCCATCAGTTCCAGGCAGGCCTCGATCAGCAACTTTTCCACGAACGGGTCGCCGACCTGCACGGTGGGGCGCTTGGCCAGCGCGTCCTCGTCGAATTCGGACGAGGACATGGTGGCGCCATGGATGCCGTCGCGCCCGGTCTTGGACCCGACATAGATCACCGGATTGCCCACCCCCGCCGCGGCGGAAAGGAAGATCCGGTCCTGGCGGGCGATGCCCACCGTCATGGCGTTGACCAGCGGATTGCCGTCATAGGACGGGTGGAAATTGATTTCCCCGCCCACGGTCGGCACCCCGACGCAATTGCCGTATCCGCCCACGCCGCGCACCACGCCGTCGACGATGCGACGGGTCTGCGGGTTTTCGGGACTGCCGAAGCGCAGGGCGTTCAGGTTCGCCACCGGCCGCGCGCCCATGGTGAACACGTCGCGCAGGATGCCGCCCACGCCGGTCGCCGCCCCCTGGTAGGGTTCGATGAACGACGGATGGTTATGGCTTTCCATCTTGAAGATGGCTGCCAGGCCCTGGCCGATATCGACGACGCCGGCATTCTCGCCCGGTCCGTGGATCACCCACGGCGCCGTGGTCGGCAGCGTCTTCAGCCATACGCGCGACGATTTGTACGAACAATGCTCCGACCACATGACCGAAAAGATGCCCAGTTCGGTCAGCGAGGGCGTGCGGCCCATGATCGACAGGACGTTGCCGTATTCTTCCGCGGTCAGCCCGAATTCCTTCGCCAGGTCCTGATCGACAGGTCGCTGTCCCTTTTCGCTGCTCATCGGACCAGAGCCTCCACCAGCCCCTCGAACAGGGGTTTTCCGTCCTCGCCGCCCATCAGCGGGTCCACCAGGTCCTCGGGGTGCGGCATCATGCCGCAGATCCGCAGGTTGGCGCTGAATACGCCGGCAATCGCGTTCACGCTGCCGTTCGGGTTCGTCTGCCGGTCGCCCGCATCCACCCGCCCGTCGGGCCGGGCATAGCGGAAGGCCACGCGGCCCTCGTCTTCCAGCGCGTGGATCGTCGCGTCGTCGGCGATGTAGTTGCCGTCGCCATGCGCCATCGGGGTACGGAACACGTCACCCACCTGCCAGCGGCGGGTAAAGGGCGTGTCGTTGCGTTCGACGCGCAGATGGCAATCCTGCGACAGGAAGCGCAGCGCCGCGTTGCGCAGCAGCGCGCCGGGCAGCAATCCGGTCTCCGTCAGGATCTGGAAGCCGTTGCAGACCCCCAGGATATGCCCCCCGGCCTCGGCGAAGCGGCGGACGGCCGCCATGATCGGGGCGTGGGCCGCCATGGCACCGCAGCGCAGGTAATCGCCGTAGCTGAACCCGCCGGCCAGCACCACCAGGTCCAGGTCCGGCAGGTCGGTATCACGATGCCAGATCATGGCCGGTGCGCGGCCGGTCACGCCGCGCAGCGCGATCGCCATGTCCCTCTCCCGGTTCGTCCCCGGGAAGACGACGATGCCGGCCTTCATTTGCCGCCACCGCAGGGATAGGATTCGTGCAGCGCCGTGAAGACCAGTTCGCCGACCGGCTTGGACAACTGGTCGCTATGCCCATGCAGCCAGGTCACCACATGGCCGCGCATCTCGGCACTGGTCGCCCCCGGGGCGATGCAGAAACCCGTGGGCGTGGTCTTGTCGCCCTGGTTCTTGTCATAGACCTGCGTCAGGGCCACCGCATCCGCCAGACCCGACAGGTACGCGTCGCAGATCGCGACGCTGGGCGCCCGGCTGCAGAACTCCAGGAACCGCCCGCCCTTCAGGGTCGAGACGCGCTGCGCCATCGCGCTGGACGGCAGGCTGGCGACGGCACTACCAGCGGCCAGGGCGGCGGCCAGCAGGAAAACGGAACGCCGGGCCGTCATGCCACGACCTCGGTCACGAAATCCTCGATCACCAGGTTGGCCAGCAGGCCGCGCGCCATGGCATCGGCCTTCTCGCGCGCGGCGGCGGGATCGGTCTCGTCCAGTTCCAGTTCGATCACGCGGCCGATGCGGACCTCGCCCACGCCACCGAAGCCCAGGACATGCAGCGCATGGGCCACGGCCTTGCCCTGCGGGTCCAGCACGCCGTCCTTCAGCATGACCGTCACGCGTACCTTCATTGCATTACCTCCGGTCCCTTCATGTCGGAATTCGTGGCCTCGGGCAGGATGCCCAGCCGCCATGCCACTTCCTGATACGCTTCCTCGACGCGGCCCATGTCGCGGCGGAACCGGTCCTTGTCCAGCTTCTCGCTGGTCTTGGCGTCCCACAGGCGGCAATTGTCGGGCGAAATCTCGTCGGCCAGGACGATGCGCATGTCCTCGCCTTCCCACAGCCGGCCGAATTCCAGCTTGAAATCGACCAGCGTGATGCCGATGCCGACGAACAGGCCCGACAGGAAGTCGTTCGTGCGCATGGTCAGCGCCACCATGTCGTCCAGGTCGTGCGTGCAGGCCCAGCCGAAGGCGGTGATGTGCTCCTCGCTGACCATCGGGTCGTTCAGGCTGTCGTTCTTGTAGTAATATTCGATGATCGTGCGCGGCAGGCGCGTGCCCTCGGGAATGCCCAGCCGCTTGGCCAGGCTGCCGGCGGCGACGTTGCGCACCACGACCTCCAGCGGAATGATCTCCACTTCGCGGATCAACTGCTCGCGCATGTTCAGGCGGCGGATGAAGTGGGTCGGGATTCCGATGTCGTGCAGGCGCAGCATCAGATGTTCGCTGATGCGGTTGTTCAGCACACCCTTGCCGGTGATGATCCCCTTCTTCGCGCCGTTGCCGGCGGTCGCGTCGTCCTTGAAATACTGGACCAGCGTCCCGGGTTCCGGACCCTCGAAGAGGATCTTGGCTTTTCCTTCGTAGAGCTGACGGCGGCGGGCCATACTCGTCCTTCATACGGCTGGTGGAGGCCTGCGCGGGCATGCCTCCCGATGAGGGGCCCCATAAGGTCCCTGTAATGCGACAGCCTCATAGCAACGATTGGTCGCGGAAGATACCATTCCCTTGAAGGGGCGGAATGCGGGACGGGACCGCCGTCAGGCGGCCGGGCCACTCCTTAAATCCACAGGCGCGTAGCCCACGCGATCGGGCGCCCCGGCGGCGAAATGCCATGACGGCGCGGCATCCGGCGCCGCCGGCAGGCCGATGACCGAGGAACTGCAGGTACCGAATCCCGCGCGCGGCGGAATATTCAGCTCGCTCCCCGCGGGCAGCGACCGGTCGGACAGGATACGGGTCCAGGGCGTCCAGTCCGGCGGGACGGGGCGCGCGGCCTCGCGGAAGCGCGGCAGGTGGCGGCCGATCCGGGGAATCGACAGATCGTCAGGCCCCGTCGTCGCCGCCATGTGGCAGCCGGGTTCCAGCCGCAGGATCTCGGGCGTCGCATAGCCCAGGCCGGAAATGAAATAGGCACAGCGGCGGTCCGCCACCACCATGTTGAACGACCGCCACGCCCCGGCATCCAGCGTGGCCAGCGCGCGCATGGCATCGGTCGCGGTGGCGTGCTCCAGGGCCATCAGCGGCAGTTCCCCGCGCGAACGCTTGCCGGCGGCCGGCCCCAGGCTGCCGACCCGGTTCATCACCCCCGCGACGACCCCGGCATCGTTCAGCGCCAGCCAGGACCCGCCGGCCAGCCGGTCCCGCCCGCCGATGACCGATGGGCGATCGGGCCAGTGCCGGCCCGGGGCGTCCCAGGGGCGGTCCAGGCGTTCGTCACGATTGGCCGCCAGCAGCAGGGGCCATTCGGAACCGGGGGCCAGGGACAGGACGATGGTACACACGATCTTTCTTCCATCCTTGCGTCACGGCCCCGGCGCGCGGGTGCCGTGTATCAGCCCGCCCGGCCGGGCCCGGCTTCGCCGAACACGCGGGTATAGCTGTGGTCCAGCGCGCCCAGGTGGGAATCGCTGTTCATGGCGGCGTCCAGCACCGAGGCCGGGACCCGGCCCGCGACCTCGGGGTCGGCTTCCAGGTTCTCGCGGAACGAGCGGCCGCCGGGCTTGCCCAGCATGGTCCAGGTCGCCATCGCGTTGCGCTGGACGATGCGGTACGCATCCTCGCGCAGGATGCCGGCACGGGCCAGGGCCAGCAGGACCTCGCCGGAATGGACAACGCCGCCCAGGCTTTCCAGGTTCGCGATCATCCGGTCGGGATAGATCACCAGCTTGTCCATCATGCCGGCCAGCCGGGCCAGGGCGAAATCCAGGCCGATCGTGCCGTCGGGGCAGATGTTGCGCTCGACCGACGAATGGCTGATGTCGCGCTCGTGCCACAGCGCCACGTTCTCCAGCGCCGGGATGACATGCGCGCGCACCAGGCGGGCCAGGCCGGTCAGGTTTTCCGACAGGACCGGGTTCCGCTTGTGCGGCATCGCCGACGAACCCTTCTGGCCCGGATGGAAGAACTCCTCGGCCTCGCGCACTTCCGAACGCTGCAGGTGCCGGACCTCGACCGCCAGGCGCTCGATGCCGCTGGCGATCACCGCCAGCGCGCAGAAATAGGCGGCATGGCGGTCGCGCGGGATCACCTGGGTGGACACGCCCTCGGGCTCCAGCCCCAGCCGCGCGGCCACGAATTCCTCGACCCGGGGGTCGACATGGGCATAGGTGCCGACCGCGCCGGAAATGGCGCAGGTGGCGATTTCCGCGCGGGCGCGGACCAGCCGCTCGCGATTGCGGGCGAATTCGGCGTAATGGCCGGCCAGCTTCAGCCCGAACGAGGTCGGTTCGGCATGGATCGCGTGGCTGCGCCCGATGGTCAGCGTGTATTTATGCTCGAACGCCCGGCGCTTCAGCGCGTCCAGCACGGCATCCAGGTCCGCCAGCAGCATGTCGGTGGCCTGCACCAGCTGCACCGACAGGCAGGTGTCCAGCACGTCGGACGACGTCATGCCCAGATGGACGAAGCGGCTTTCGGGGCCGATCTTCTCGGCCAGCCAGGTCAGGAACGCGATGACGTCGTGCCGGGTCTCGGCCTCGATCTCGTCGATGCGGTCCAGGTCGGCCTGCGAGAACGCGGCCATGGCGGCGTCGCCCTTCTCCCGCACCACTTTCGCGGCCTCGGCGGGCACGGCGCCGTACTGCGCCATGGCCTCGCACGCCAGGGCCTCGATCTCGAACCAGATCCGGTACCGGTTCTCGGGGGCCCAGATGGCGGCCATGGCGGGGCGGGTATAACGCGGAACCATCGTGCTCGGCTTTCTCTCTATCGATGAAAAGGAGGGGGCGGCGAATGAAGGACGGGGTCGCCCCTTTAGCCGATTTCCGCCGCCGCGTCTCCCTTGGAAAACGCGCCCCCTTGCGGCGGCGTCGCGCCGGTGGTCAACATCGCCCGTCGGGCGTCCGGGGGCGCCCCCTGATATCACAGGAGCGATGTCCTGGACCTTTCCGCACTTGCGTCGTTTCTCCAGGTCGTCCTGATCGACCTGACGCTGGCAGGCGACAATGCCGTCGTCATCGGACTGGCGGTTCGCGGCCTGCCTGCCACGCAACGGCAGCGGGCCATCCTGGTCGGCGTGGCGGCGGCGGCGCTGATCCGCGTCGGGCTGGCGCTGGTCGCCGTGCGGCTGCTGGCGATCATCGGCCTGACCCTGGCGGGCGGAATCCTGCTGCTGTGGGTCTGCTGGCGGATGTTTCGCGAACTGCGCGGGCCGCAGGGCACGCACGATGCCGAGGCGGCATCGCAGGGGACGGCGCGTCCCGGGGCGCTCCGTTCCGCCATCGTGCGCATCGTCGTGGCCGACCTGTCGATGAGCCTGGACAACGTCCTGGCCGTGGCCGGTGCGGCGGGCCGGCATATCTGGGTCCTGGTCAGCGGACTCGCGATTTCGGTGCTGATGATGGCGGTCGCGGCCGCGATGATCGCCCGCCTGCTGGAACGCTATCGCTGGATCGCCTGGGTCGGACTGCTGATCGTGCTGGGCGTCGCCGTCGAACTGATCGTCAAGGGGGGCGGCGAGGTCTGGCACTCCGTGTCATAATGGCGCACGATCGTTCCTGGTAACCGAAGCATATCCGGTCATGAGGCGTCTTCTCCCCTTCTTTCCCCTTCCCGTTCTCGCCTGCCTGGCGCTGCTGGGCGGGTCGGCGCGTGCCGATTCATCCGGCCTGCCGGAACCGCCCCGGTCGGTGCCGTCCGATGCGGTCGTCCCCCCTGCGGTGCCGGATGGGACATCGGATGCGGTCGCGGCGCGGGTGGATACGTATCTGCGCCTGCTCTCGCCCCTTGGTGGCGATATCGACGAGTACCTGTCCTTCCTGGACCAGACCCCGACCTGGCCGCGCCGCGCGGTCATGCTGGGCCGCCTGCAACGGCTGATGGCGGTGGCGGCCCCGGGCGCGCCCGGGATGGCGCAGGCCTGCGCCACCCTGACCCTGACCTATGCCCCCGCCCTGGCGGCCTGTGCCCGCCAGCCGGTTCCCGCCCCCGACCTGCCGGCCCGCGCGCGCCATGCCTGGACCGAGGGCGTCGACCAGATGGAGGACGAAGCCGCGTTTCTGGCCGCGTTCGCCCCCGTCCTGACCCCGGCCGACCAATGGCATCGCTTCATGCGGCAGGAACTGACGGGGCATCTGGATGCCGCCCAGCGACAGGTGGCGCGCGTGGATATCGGCCGTCAGGCCCTAGCCCGGGCGCGCCTGTCGCTACGGATGGGCTGGTCGGATACCCCCGCCCTGCTGGCGCTGGTTCCCCCTGCCCTGTCCGACGATCCGGTGCTGGTGCTGGACCGGATTCGCTGGCTGCGCCGGTCCGGGCAGGCCGACCTCGCCGCCGCGCTGTGGGCCCAGTCGGGGCCGGCGGCAGAGCAGCGCGTGGCGGATCCCGCCTTCGCGGCCGCCATAAAGGCCGCCTTCTGGGCGGAACGCGACGCCCTGGCCCACGACATGATGCTGGCCGGCCGGGACAAGGAAGCCCTGGCCCTGGCCACGGCTTCCGACGACATGGCGCCCACGGACCGTAACGCGGCGCGGTTCCTGTCGGGCTGGATCCTGCTGCAGCACGATCATGACCCGCATGCCGCGCTGGCCCGGTTCCGCCCGCTGTGCGACGCGTCGTCGCTGCTGACGCGCAGCCGGGGCCTGTACTGGACCGGCCGTGCCCTGTCGGACCTGGGCGACCGGGATGGTGCCCGCACCGCCTGGGGGCAGGCTGCCGCCCTGCCCGGCACCTTCTATGGCCAGATGGCGGCATCCCGGCTGGCAGGGGACACGGCCAGCCCCCTGCTGTTCCCCGAGCGATCGGGCGACCTGGTGCGGTCGCGGCTGGGCGCCATTCCGGGGCCGGTCTGGACCCCGGACGACAAGGCGCGTTTCGATGCCAGCGACCTGGTGCAGGCCGCCCGGCTGCTGGCCGCACGGCATGATTTGGGTCATGCGCGCGATTTCCTGCTGTTGCAGGATACGCGGACAGGCGGGACCGCCGGCCACGTCCTGGCCGCGACGCTGGCGCTGCAGCTCGGCCTGCCGGATGTCGCGGTGTCGATCGCCCGCCGCGCGGGGCGCGAGGGCACGGCATTGCTGCCCTTGGGCTGGCCCGTCCCGTTCTCACCAGCCTTGTCCTCGGTCCCTGGCGAGGGGCTGCCCCCCGGTTTCCTGATGGCCGTGATCCGGCAGGAAAGCGGGTTCGATCCCGGCATCGTCAGCCCGGCCGGCGCCTATGGCCTGATGCAGCTTATGCCGGCGGCGGCGCGGGACGTGTCGCGGCAGGCCCGGCTGGCGACCGGTCCGCTGACCGGCGCGCGCCTGACGGACCCGGACCTGAACATACGTATCGGCAGCGCCTACCTGGTGCGGCTGATGCAGAAATTCGGCGGCGCGGTGCCCTATGTGCTGGCGGCTTACAATGCCGGGCCCCACCGGGCGGACGAATGGCTGGCCCTGCTGGGCGATCCGGCACGAGGCACGCCCACGGCCGACGCCATGCTGGACTGGATCGAAAGCATTCCGTTCGCGGAAACCAGAAGCTATATCCAGCGCGTGGAAGAAAACATGGCCATCTACCAGGCGCTGGCCGCCTCCGCCCAGGCGGAGGCCGCGCCATGACCCCGTCCCGGCTGATCGCCAGCTTCGGCGGGTGCGGGTTTTCGCCCTTCGCGCCCGGCACGGTCGGGTCTTTGGCCGCGCTGGCGTGCGGGTTGGGGCTGCTGGCCCATCCGCTGGCCCTGGCCGTGGCGATCGTGCTGTGCTGCGCGATCGGATACGTCGCCACCGCCCGCGCCAGCGGGGGCGTGGACCATGGCTGGATCGTGATCGACGAGGTCGCGGGCATGTGGATCACCATGTTTCCCCTGTCCCTGCCCCCCACCCCGGTCCATCCCTGGGCGCCCGACCGGATCGGCGTGCTCTGGCTGGTTCTGGCCTTCGCGCTGTTTCGCCTGTTCGACATCACCAAGCCCGGTCCGGTCGGCTGGTTCGACCGCCGCCACG
Source organism: Gluconacetobacter diazotrophicus PA1 5 (assembly GCF_000067045.1). Classification (NCBI taxonomy): domain Bacteria; kingdom Pseudomonadati; phylum Pseudomonadota; class Alphaproteobacteria; order Acetobacterales; family Acetobacteraceae; genus Gluconacetobacter; species Gluconacetobacter diazotrophicus. The sequence continues at coordinate 1,986,676 of NC_010125.1, read as the reverse complement.
ACGCCGTGGGCATCATGGGTGACGATATCGTGGCCGGCCTGATCGGGGCCTTCATCCTGGCCGCGATACGCTGCCTGATCGTCATGACCTGAACGGGAAAGCGAGGACCCCATGACGTCCATGCTTGATGGCACCGTCCTGGCCCAGGCGGCCGAAACGCTGGACCGGCTGCGGCAGGCGGGGCTGCAGGTCGTCACGGCCGAAAGCTGCACCGGCGGACTGGTCGCCGCCGCCCTGACCCATCACGCGGGGTCATCCGACATGGTCCAGGGCGGATTCATCACCTATTCCAACGATATGAAGACCGCCCTGCTGAGCGTGGCGCCGGCGCTGCTGGCGCGCCATGGTGCGGTCAGCGCCGAAGTCGCGGCCGCGATGGCCGAAGGCGCGTTGTCCCGCGCCCCCCATGCCGCGATCGCGGTGTCCATCACCGGCATCGCGGGCCCCGGCGGCGGTTCGGCAAGCAAGCCGGTCGGCCTGGTCTGGTTCGGGACGGCCCGCCGGGGCGGACAGACACGCACCCTGTCGCGTCATTTCGGCGGCGACCGGACCGCCGTTCGGCAACGGGCCGTAGTCCAGGCCCTGGACCTGATCCGGCAGCGCATCGGCACGGAATAATCGATAACGCGACTCGCCTTATGGAACAGAAGGCGGTGTCGAAAGACGAAATCGTGTCAAAAGCGACGCCATGACGACATACGCCAATATTGTCTGAGAACCGACAATGAAAGGGGCGTTTGTCGGTTTTGTTGCAGAGACGCCGGCCCTCCCGTCGTATCGGACAAGGATCGACCGGCCGGCACATCGATTGCGCCTTTGGCATGGCTATTGCGGTCGACCTGACAGTCGTCATGGGTGCGAAACCGATCGGCGATCATATCAGTATTCGCATCGCCACGTCGGTGGCCGGAGGAAGTTCGAGCGCAAAGACAAAAATAGTTGCAGAAAAACAAGAGGATCAGGGAATTGGGTAGGATATTTACCCAATAAATATCATGCCTTGCGATTCAATACAGAACAATAATGGTCCTGTTTGTATTGAAACTTCCAAATATTCGCGGTCGATAATATACGAACGGATATGGACATCCGGTTAACTCGTCTATATCCGTTCGTATATCGACATATGGCAAGCACCCGGGAGGCGCATGGGATGAGCAGGAAAGATCGAAAAGGCGGGCAACCATTTACCATGGCTGGAGTTGGCCTCGTCCTGCTCTCTTCCGTATCGCAGGCTGCTGAAAGTAAATCGACGACCAAGCCCCGTCCCGTCCTGTCCGGCCCGCAGCAGCATGCCTCGGCACCCAAATCCAAGCCCGCGGCTCCAGCCACACCTGTCCCGACGGCACAACATATCCTGGTTACGGGGCGCACCGTTTCCGGTGCCACAGCCGATTACAACAAGAAGACGGCCTATCTCGGTCCCCTTGGCAACAGGAGCATTTTGGATACGCCGATGTCGATCCAGTCCGTGCCGCACGATGTCATGGTCAATCAGCAGACGCGCAACCTGAACGACCTGATGGGCTACATGTCTTCGGTGCAGCTGGAAGTGCGCGGCGACCCGAACACCAGTCGCCCGCAATCGCGCGGTTTCGAGGCCGATGTCATCGCCAATACCCGCCTCGACGGGCTGAATATCGTTTCGACCACGCCGTACGCCGCCGAAATGTTCGAGGACGTGCAGGTTCTCAACGGTGTGGCCGGTGCGCTCTACGGGGCGCAGAACCCGGCCGGCACCTTCGCCTTCTCGGCAAAACGTCCGACCGATACTCCGATCAATCGCCTGACCGTCGGCGTCGATTCAATCGGCACGCTGATGGAAAATGCCGACGTGTCCGGCCGGATCGGCAAGAACAAGTGGTTTGGTTACCGGATCAACCTGTTGCATGGCGACGGCACGACCTATGTGCAGAACAGTTGGATGCGCCGCAACCTGGTCAGCGCGGATTTCGACATCCATTTCGATCCGGACACGGTCCTGGAACTCGACGCTTCCCACTATACCTATGTTCAGCGTGGAACGACGCCGGGATTCAACCTTGCGTATAACGCGACGTCGCTTCCGCCGGCGCCCGATCTCAGCAAGCCCAACCTGGGGCAGGACTATGCCGGTTACAATATGGAAACGAACCTGTTCATGGCGAAGATAAAACATACCATCAACAGGGACTGGAGCTTCACCCTCGGGGGCAACTACGAGGATTCGATCCGCCAGGTCTTCAGCAACACCAATACCCTGACGACCGGGCCTGTCGGTGAATATACCCAGACCATCGCGGCGGCGGTCACCGCCAACGATTTCCGCTCCGGCGCCAATCTTGCCTACGTCAACGGGCACTTCCACACCGGTTTCATCACGCATGATATCGTGGCCGGCACGAACGGCTACATGATGGGCAATTACAATCCCACGCAGGGCGAGACGATTGCCCTGGGCAAGTCCAACATGTATTCGCCATCCGTCCTGTCCGGGTCGCAGCCCTATTATCACGGGCGTTATGAATCGGCCTATATCCGCAACCAGGCGATGATCCTGGGCGACACCCTGCACCTGGACCGCCACTGGTCCATCGTCGGCACGCTGACCTGGAACTGGCTGAGCCAGGATAATCGCTCAACGAAGTCAAGGACGGTCAAGGACGGCAACACCACCTATTCGTACACCACGCCGCTCGGCTGGACGAGCAAGCATATCGACGGGGCCTTCAGCCCGATGGCGAGCCTGGTGTACAAGCCCGCCGAAAACCAGACGGCCTATTTCACCTATGGCCGCGCCATCCAGGCGGGTGTCCAGGCACCGGCGTCCGCCGCGAATGCGAACCAGATGACCCAGCCGTTCCGCAGCGAGGAATATGAGGTCGGCTACAAGATCAGCTATCAGAAGATGCTGTTCAGCGTCGCGGGATTCCGCATGAATCGCCCTTACGCCTATCAGGACGCGAACGGATATTTCGGCACCTTCGGCATGCAGACCAACTATGGCGTCGAGGTCCAGGCGCAGGGACGCATCACGCCCGACCTGTCCGTCCTGGCCGGCATGACCTGGCTTGACGCCGAACTGGGCGGTACCGGCAATGCCGCCACCAATAACAAGGAGGTCGTGGGCGCCCCGCCGGTCCAGGCGAACATCCTGCTGGATTACCGGCTGCCCATCCCGCACGGTGCCTTTGCGTCCGGCCTGGCCGTCAACGCGAATGTCCATTACACCGGTCGTCGTGCCGCCACCATAACGAATTCGGCCTATGCCGACGCATACGCCACGCTGGACCTGGGCATTCGTTATCCCTTCTTCGCGGCGCATCACCCCTGGGCGGCCCGCTTCGGCGTGACCAATGTCGCGAATACGCAGTACTGGTCATCCCTCTATCCTGCGAGCAACAACGGTTCGCTGAACAACGACACCGGGGCCAGCAGTATTTATGCCGGCCTGCCGCGCATGTTCCACTTCACGTTGGAGGCCGATTTCTGACATCCTGTCTTCCTGGCCTCGCGTTGCGTATTTTCCCGGAACACGGGGCAGGTAGATAATCGAGCATCGTTCGTCAAAAATGCTTCTATAACAAAACGTTCGATGTAGAACTTTTCGGTTTTATCAATAAACGCCGGATTCGAATCCTGTCCGGAGGGGCTACTCCAATAGGCATTGATCTAAAACAAATTTGGAAAAAATATAATTACCGCCGCGCGTTAGCAACAGATGTTTCGAAATAGACAAATTTGTATTGTTTACAAATAAAACGTGATGGTATGATTTAAGGAACTTACCACAAGCGATTGAATTAAGTCGTATTTTCTGGATCATGTAAATGTTGGAACCGGACACGCTTGCCGACCGCCTTCAGTTTGTCAAGCTTGACTCGAAGACCAGACAAAATCTGCGCGGTATCAAATCGATCATCATGCGTGCGTTGCCGGGCGCCCTGGATAAATTTTACGATCAGGTCCGGTCTTTTCCCAAGACACGTCATTTTTTTTCCGGCCAGGCGCATATCGATGCTGCCAAGAGCCGGCAGATTGCGCATTGGGGAACGATTTCCGACGCGCGGTTCGACCAATCCTATATGGAGGCGGCCACCAGGATCGGCGAGGTTCACGCACGGGTCGGCCTGGAGCCGCGCTGGCATATCGGCGGCTATGCGCTGCTGATCGAATCCATGTTGGGTGCCCTGCTGGAAGCACGCTGGCCCAGGGCCGGCCTTGCGGCCAGAATCGGCCTGGGCGGAGGTGCCGACGTCAGGCAGGTGGCGGAGGAAGCCGGCGCGCTGGTGAAGGCCGCCCTGATCGACATGGATTATGCCATTTCCGCTTACCTCGAAGCATCGGAAACCGCCCGGCAGAAGGTCGAGGCCGACGTCCTGGCCAGGGAGCGCGGAACGGTGGTGGACCGGGTGGGCGCGGGCATGGCGGCCCTGGCCACCGGTGACCTGACATTCCGCATGTCCAGCGACGTCCCCGAGGAGTACCGCAAGCTTCAGGAGGATTTCAACGGCGCGATCGAAAGCCTGCAGACCACGATGCAGGCGATCGACACCAACGCGCAGGCCGTTCGCACCGGATCGGACGAAATCCGGCAGGCGTCGGACGACCTGGCACGACGGACCGCACAGCAGGCGGCCAGCCTCGAACAGGCCGCCGCCACGCTCGACGGCATCACCACCACGGTCCGCAGGTCGGCCGAGGATGCGGGCCAGGCGCGCCATATGGCGACGGTCGCGAAAACCGACGCCGAGCGTTCCGGGGACGTCGTGCGCCAGACCGTGACGACCATGAGCGGGATCGAGGCATCGTCCAGGCAGATCGGCAGCATCATCGGCATCATCGACGAGATCGCTTTCCTGACCAATCTGTTGGCGGTCAATGCCGGGGTCGAGGCGGCCCGGGCCGGAGACGCCGGCCGCGGCTTCGCCGTGGTGGCGACGGAGGTGCGTGCCCTGGCGCAACGTTCCGCCGAAGCGGCAAAGGAAATCAAGGAGTTGATTTCGGCGTCCGGCCGGCAGGTGACGACCGGCGTGAAGTTGGTTGGCGAGACCGGCAAGGCGCTGGACCGTATCGTCGAACAGGTTAGCCGCCTGAACGTCCTGGTGACGGATATAGCGATCTCCTCCGCGAACCAGGCGACAGGGTTGAACGAGGTCAATGACGCCGTGAACCAGATGGACCAGGTGACGCAACAGAACGCCGCAATGGTGGAGCAATCCGCCGCTGCCAGCCGCAGCATGGCCAATGAGGCGGAAGATCTGGCGCGTCTGGTCGAGCAGTTCCAGACCGGTCACAGCCAGGCGTTTCAGACCGCCTCGCGGACCGGGCCCGCACCTGCGGCGAGCCTCTGGCAGGACGAGGAGTCATCGGCCTACATGCCGGCTGCGGCTTCCCGTTCCGCGGCGGGGGGCAATGTCCTGTCCTTTCCTGCTGCAAAAGGCGCGGATGGCTGGGACGAATTCTGAAAGCGGATTACATTCATGCCCTTCCATGAGATATCTAAATACGTGGAATTAAATATCCTGATATTATTATGATTGATGGGGCTGTATTTTTTGGAATAAAATAAAGCGTATTCCAAGGGAGGAGACAGACGATGAAATTAAGTGCACGCAACCAGATTTCCGGCAAGATAACCGAGATCATCAAGGGTGCTACCACGTCGCATGTTGGTATCGACATCGGCGGAAAGGTCATTACGGCCTCGATTACCAACGAAGCCGTGGCCGACCTGAAGCTCAAGGTCGGCGAGCACGCAACGGCCATCATCAAGGCGTCCGACGTGATGGTCGGTGTCTAAAACACGTTGTGATCGGTTACTTTATGCGATTGGGTCGTCGACCCAATCGCAATCGGCTCCGGATGGAGCGTGAGGACCGCGCATACCGGTCACGGACCAGGATGCGCGGCCAGGATCAGTAACCGTTCGACGGATTGGGCATCGACGGCGCGGGGGCGGCCGGCGGGGCCGTGACGCCCGTTCCCGCCGGAACGGTGGGGGACGGCATGGCGGATGTGCCGCCCATGGGCGCGGCGGGTGACGTCGGCGTGCCGGCGCGGGCGGCGTCCAGGCTCTTGGCGTTCAGGTCTTCGGTCGTGTTGGACCCTTTTTGGTTCATTTTCATTTTATGGTCCGCATGGTGTTCCCCATGGCGGCCCTTGTGATGATGCGTGGCGGCAAACGCCGGGGCGGTGGCAACGACCACCACAGCGAGAAACGCAGCGCCAAGGGACATCTTCATCAGCATTGCTCCTTCAACCAGACGGACAGGTCCAGACGGAAATGCAACGTCCGTCAGGCACTTCCGGTTCCGGCGGGCTGCGCATGGGCCGGTTGCGCCAGCGTGGTGCGGGTGACGGGCGGACCGTACACCTCACGCGCGCGGCGAATGAAGGCCGAGACCATCAGGCGCACCGCCTCGTTGAACACCACGCCGATCGCGGCCTGCAGCAGGCGCGAACGGAATTCGAAATCGACGAAGAAATCGACCTGGCACCCCCGCTCGTCCGGGGTGAAGGTCCAGACATTGTTCAGGTAGCGGAACGGCCCCTTCTCGTAGCGCACGCGGATGCGCGACGGGCGTTCCAGATCCACCCGGCTGGTGAAGGTTTCGCGAAACGGACCGAAGCCGATCGTCAGGTCCGCGACCAGTTCGCTGGCGGTGCGGGTTCGCACCCGGGCATTGACGCACCAGGGCAGGAAATGCGGGTATTTGCCGACATCGGCCACCAGGTCGAACAATTGCTCCACCGAATAGGCAATCAGACGGCGTTCCGCATGTGTCGGCATCAGGGGGTCTCCGTCCCGACGCGCGATGCGGCCAGTCGGGCCTCGCGCGCGGCGCGCAGTTCCGCGAAGTCGGAATCGGCGTGATAGGACGACCTTGTCAGGGGCGAGGCGCTGACCTGCAGGAAGCCCTTGGCGCGCGCCATCGCGGCATAATCGGCAAATTCGTCGGGGGTGACGAAATCCCGGACCGCCGCATGCTTCACCGTCGGCTGCAGGTACTGCCCCATGGTGATGAAATCGACATCGGCCACGCGCAGATCGTCCATGACCTGCAGGATTTCCGCCCGTTCCTCGCCCAGTCCGACCATCAGGCCGGATTTGGTGAAGATCGACGGGTCCAGGCGCTTCACATCGTCCAGCAGGCGCAGGGACTGGTAATAGCGCGCGCCGGGCCGGATGCCCGGATACAGGCGCGGCACGGTTTCCAGATTGTGATTGAAGACATCGGGACGCGCCGACACCACGACCTCCAGCGCGCCGCGCTTGCGCAGGAAATCGGGGGTCAGGATCTCGATCGTCGTCTCGGGCGCCTGCGCGCGGATCGCGGCGATGACCCGGGCGAAATGCGCAGCCCCGCCATCGGGCAGGTCGTCGCGATCGACCGAGGTGATCACCACATGCCGCAGCCCCAGCTTGGCCACCGCGTCACCCACGCGGGCAGGCTCGTCGGCGTCCAGGGGGTTGGGCATGCCCGTGGTCACGTTGCAGAAGGCGCAGGCGCGGGTGCAGATCTCGCCCATGATCATCATGGTGGCATGCCGCTGCGACCAGCATTCGCCGATATTCGGGCAGGCCGCTTCCTCGCACACCGTCACCAGCTTCTGCTCGCGCATCAGGGCACGGGTTTCCTGGTAGACCGGATGGTTCGGCGCCCTGACGCGGATCCAGTCGGGCTTGCGCGCGATCGGGTTGTCCGGCCGGTGCGCCTTTTCCGGATGGCGGACGGAAACCCCGCCCTTTCTATGGTCGATCAACAGGCGCGTTGGCATGGCGGCAAACCCAGAAAAACAGCAGACAAGCAGAAGTGGAACGTTGCGGGGAACGCGTCAAGCAAACATCCCCCTTGCCCGCCCGCCCGCGATCACAAGCACAGGAGCCCCCGGCGAGAGGAGGCCGGCGGAGCGCAGTTCAGAGCCTGACCGCAAATGTGGGCTGGCGAGCGAGAGCGGCCCGCCAGGGCCGCGCCCGGCGTGTGTTTCCGCGCACCGGAGCGGAGCGGCCTTGAAGGCCGTGAGCACCGGAGCACAGGAAACGCGCGTAGGATCGCCGCCAGCGCGCATTTGCGGGCAGGCTTTCAGATATGCAGCGCCCCGTCATAGGCCGCCAGAACCGCCTCGTGCATCGCTTCGGATATGGTGGGGTGCGGAAAGACCGTTTCCTTCAGCTCGGCGTCGGTCAGTTCCGACGTCCGGGCGATGACGTAGCCCTGGATCATCTCCGTGACCTCGGCCCCGATCATGTGCGCGCCCAGCAATTCGCCCGTCTTGGCGTCGAACACCGTCTTGACCAGGCCCTCGGGCTCTCCCATCGCGATGGCCTTGCCATTGCCGATGAAGGGAAACCGCCCGACGCGCACCGTATGGCCCGCCGCCTTCGCCGCGGCCTCGGTCATCCCGACCGAGGCGACCTGTGGACGGCAGTAGGTGCACCCGGGAATGTTCCGCGGGTCGATCGGGTGGACGTGGCGCCCGGCGATCGCCTCGACGCACATCACGCCTTCATGGCTGGCCTTGTGCGCCAGCCATGGCGGCCCCGCGATGTCGCCGATGGCATACACCCCGGGCTCGCCGGTCCGGCAATAGGCATCGACCTTGATGTGGGTGCGGTCGACCTGGATCGCCGTGCCCTCCAGGCCGATATTCTCCACATTGCCCACGATGCCGACCGCTGAAATCACGCGATCGACCGTGATGTCGTGGGTCTTGCCGCCCGCTTCGACCGACAGGCTGACGCTGTCACCGTTCTTGCGGATCGGGCCGATCTTCGCCCCCGTCAGCAAGGTGAAACCCTGCTTGACGAAGGCCTTGTGCGCCAGCGCGCTGATCTCTTCGTCCTCGACCGGCAGGATGCGGTCCAGGACTTCGACGACCGTCACCTCGGCGCCCATGTTGCGGTAGAAGGACGCGAATTCGATGCCGATCGCGCCCGACCCCACCACCAGCAGCCGTTTCGGCATTTCGGTGGGTACCATCGCCTCGCGATAGGACCAGATCAGCTTGCCGTCCGGCTCCAGCCCCGGCAGGACCCGGGCCCGGGCCCCGGTCGCCAGGATGACGTTCGCGGCGCTCAGCGTCGCGACCGGCTTGCCGTCCTTGGTGACCTCGATCTTGCGGCGGCCGCCGGACGTGCCCGCCAGCTTGCCGAAACCGTCGAACACCGGGACCTTGTTCTTCTTCAGCAGATGCGCGACGCCGGCCGAAAGCTGGCCCGCGACCTTGCGCGAGCGTTTGACCACCTTGTCCAGGTCGAAGCGGACATTGTCGGCGGCGAAGCCGAATTCGCCCAGATTATGCAGCAGGTGGTTGATTTCCGACGACCGCAGCAGCGCCTTGGTGGGAATGCAGCCCCAGTTGAGGCAGATGCCGCCCAGGTGGTTGGCTTCGACCACGGCGGTGCTGAGCCCAAGCTGGGCCGCCCGGATGGCGGCGACATAGCCACCCGGACCGCCGCCGATGACGACGATATCGAACTCTGTCTTGCTCATGAACTGCGTTCCTCAGACCACCAGGCTCAGCGGCGATTCGACCACCGAGCGGAAGGTCGAAACCCATTCGGCGGCCAGGGCGCCGTCGACGACGCGATGATCGACCGACAGCGTCACCGTCATCACGGTGGCGATCCGGATCGCGTCGTCCTTGACCACGGCGCGCTTCTCAGCCGCCGCGATGGCCAGGATGGCGGCCTGGGGCGGATTGATGATGGCCGAGAATTCCTTCACCCCATACATGCCCATGTTCGAGATCGAGAACGATCCGCCCTGAAATTCCTGCGGCTTCAGCTTGCCGGCGCGGGCGCGGGTGATCAGATCCTTCGCGTCCTCGCTGATCTCGCGCAGCGACTTGCGGTCGGCCTGGCGCACGATCGGCGTGATCAGCCCATCGGCGATCGACACGGCGACCGAGACATCGACATCGTCGTACAGGATCGTCGCGTCCTCGGTATAGGATGCATTGACCTTCGGCACCCGACGCAGGGTTACCGCCACCGCCTTGATCAGCATGTCATTGACCGACAGCTTGAACGCTCCCGGTCCCTCGGCCGGCGAGGCCGCGTTCAGCTTCGCCCGCAGGTCCAGCAGCGCGTCCAGTTCCACATCCATCGCCACGTAGAAATGCGGGATGGTCGACTTCGCCTCGGTCAGCCGCCGGGCGATGACCTTGCGGATGGTCGAGTTCGGCACGGCGGTATGCGGCGCCTCGATCGCTGCGGCCGGGGCGGACGGTGCCGGGGATGGTACCGGGGCCGCCACGGGCGCCGCCGTCGCGGATTCGACGTCGCGACGCACGATCCGGCCATTCGGGCCGCTGCCCTTCACGCCGGACAGGTCGATCCCCTTCTGCGCCGCGATGCGCCGCGCCAACGGCGACGCGAAGACGCGCGTGCCCTGGGCCGGAGCCGGCGCCGCGCCCTGGGGCACGGCCGGGGCGGCCGCGATCGCCGGTGCCTTGGCCTCGGAAACCGGGGCCGCCGCCACGGGAGCCGCCGCCGGAGCAGCCGCCACGGGGGCTGCGTCATCGGGAACGCTCTCGCCTTCCGCCACCACGATGGCGATCGGCGCGTTGACCTTCACCCCTTCGGTGCCTTCGGAAACCAGGATGCGGCCCAGCAAGCCGTCATCCACGGCCTCGACCTCCATCGTCGCCTTGTCGGTCTCGATCTCGGCGATCACGTCGCCGGAATGGATCGCGTCGCCTTCCTTCTTCAGCCAGCGGGACAGCTTGCCCTCGGTCATCGTCGGCGACAGCGCCGGCATCAGGATATTCACGGACATCGCGCTGCTCCCTCAGACCAGCTTGCGGACCGCATCCACCACCCAGGTCGGGTTGGGAAGGGCCAGCTTCTCAAGATTGGCGGCGAAGGGCATCGGCACGTCGGCACCGGCGACCCGCGCAGGCGGCGCGTCCAGATAGTCGAACGCATGTTCGATGACCTGCATCGACACTTCGGCGCCGATCCCCGCGAACGGCCAGCCTTCCTCGACGCAGACCAGGCGGCTGGTCTTCTTCACGCTGGCCACGATGGTTTCGATATCCAGCGGGCGGATGGTGCGCAGGTTGATGACCTCGGCCTCGATCCCCTGCTCGGCCAGGATCGCCGCGGCTTCCAGCGCCGTGCCGACCATGATCGAGAAGGTGACGATGGTCACGTCCCTGCCCTCGCGCTCGACCTTGGCGCGGCCGATCGGCAGGATGAAATCCTCGTCTACCGGGCACGGGAACTTCTGGCCGTACAGGATCTCGTTTTCCAGCACGATGACCGGGTTCGGGTCGCGGATGGCGGCGCGCAGCAGGCCCTTGGCGTCGGCCGCCGACCACGGCGCCACCACCTTCAGCCCCGGCACGTGGCCGTACCAGCTGGCATAGCACTGCGAATGCTGGGCACCCACGCGGGCCGCCGCCCCGTTGGGGCCACGGAAGACGATCGGGCAGGACATCTGGCCGCCGGACATGTAGCGGGTCTTGGCGGCCGAATTGATGATCTGGTCGATCGCCTGCATCGCGAAATTCATGGTCATGAATTCGACGATCGGCTTCAGGCCCGTCAGCGCCGCGCCGACCGCCATGCCGGTGAAGCCCTGTTCGGTGATCGGGGTGTCGATCACGCGCTTTTCGCCGAATTCGTCCAGCAGGCCCTGCGACACCTTGTAGGCGCCCTGGTACTGCGCGACTTCCTCGCCGATCAGGAACACGTCCTGGTCGCGGCGCAGTTCGGCGGCCATGGCGTCGCGCAGGGCTTCGCGCACGGTGATTTCGGCGGTCTCGCCCCAATCCTTCTCAGGCGCCGCGACGGGAGCCGCCACGGGCGAGACCGGCTGCGGCGCGGCCGGCGCCGCAGCGGCCTGGGGTGCCGGGGCCTTCGCGGCCGGTGCCGCCGCGGGGGCCGCGGCACCGCCCTCGGACTGCAGGGTTGCGATCGGCGTGTTGACCGGGACGTTCTCGGTGCCTTCGGGGATCAGGATATCGCCCAGCGTCCCCTCGTCCACGGCCTCGACTTCCATCGTCGCCTTGTCGGTCTCGATTTCCGCGATCACGTCCCCGGCGGCGACATGGTCGCCGGTCGTCTTCAGCCAGCGGGCCAGCTTGCCCTCGGTCATGGTGGGCGAAAGCGCCGGCATCAGGATCTGCGTCATCGCTCAGCCCTCCACCAGCACGTCGGTCCACAGTTCCGCCGGATCGGGCTCCGGGCTGGTCTGCGCGAAATCGGCGGCGTCCACGACCACTTCCTTCACCTTGTCCTCGATCGTCTTCAGTTCGGCTTCCCCGACGCCCATGGCCAGCAGTTCCTTGCGTACCCGATCGATCGGGTCATGATTCTTCCGCATCTCGTCCACTTCGGAGCGGGGGCGGTACTTCGCCGGGTCGGACATCGAATGGCCGCGATAGCGATAGGTCGTCATCTCCAGCAGGTACGGTCCCTTGCCCTGCCGGCAATGTTCGATCGCCTCGCGCGCCGCGTCGCGCACGGCCTCGACATCCATGCCGTCGACCTGACGGCCCGGGATGCCCCAGGGCTCGCCATTGCGCCACAATTCCTTGGACGCCGACGACCGCTCGACGCTGGTGCCCATGCCGTAATGGTTGTTTTCCAGCACGAATACGCAGGGCAGCTTGTGAAGGGCCGCCAGGTTGAAGCTTTCATAGACCTGACCCTGGCTGGACGCGCCCTCGCCGAAATAGGCGATCGAGACCTCGTCCGTGCCGCGATACTTGTTGGCGAAGGCCAGACCGATACCCAGCGACACCTGGGCGCCGACGATGCCGTGCCCGCCATAGAAATGCTTCTCGGACGAGAACATGTGCATCGACCCGCCCTTGCCGCGGGAATAGCCGCCCTCGCGCCCGGTCAGTTCGGCCATCACGCCGCGCGGGTCCATGCCGGCGGCCAGCATCTGCCCATGGTCGCGGTAGGAGGTGATGATCTTGTCCCCCTGCTTCAGCTCCATCTGCACGCCGACGACCACGGCTTCCTGGCCGATATACAGATGGCAGAAGCCGCCGATCAGCCCCATGCCATAAAGCTGGCCGGCCCGTTCCTCGAACCGGCGGATCAGCACCATGTCATGAAAGGCGCGCGTCAGGTCTTCCTTGCTCATCGACGGACTGTTGCGTCCGGCCTCTGTCGCGGATTTCCGAGTTTCGCCCATGATGAACGCTCCCTTGTTCTTGTTATAACATCTTTGATCGCAAGCCAGATCCCACCCGGGACGTCTGATCGCCCTTGTCATGGCCAGGCCGTGCGCCTGCCGTTCGGATGGTTATGCCATGGGTGTCGGTGCCGCTCCCGCTTCGGGGCGTTCGTACGAGCCGGATTGCCCGCCCGTCTTGCGCGCCAGGTACACCGCCTCGATCGTCATGCCGCGATCGACCGCCTTGCACATATCGTACAGCGTCAGCGCCGCCACGCTGACCGCCGTCAGGGCCTCCATCTCCACCCCGGTCTGACCGGTGGTGCCGACGCAGGCCTCGATCTCCACCCCGGTCCGGTCATGGGACGCCGTCAGTTCCACCCGGACCGAGGACAATGGAAGCGGGTGGCAGAGCGGGATCAGGTCGGCGGTCTTCTTGGCCGCCATGATTCCCGCGATCCGCGATACCGCCAGCACGTCACCCTTCTTGATGGTGCCCGACAGGATCAGGTCCAACGTCTCCTCGCGCATCGACACCCGCCCGCGGGCGACGGCCTGCCGCGCCGTGGCCGGCTTGGTGGACACATCGACCATGACGGCATGGCCGTTGGCGTCCAGGTGAGACAATCCGCCGGCAGTCGCCATGTTCAGACCGTGCCCAGCAGCACGCGGGCCGCGTCGCCGGGGACATCGTGGCGCAGCAGGCTCTCGCCGACCAGGAAGCCGCTGGCGCCGATCTCGCTCAGCCGGACGATGTCCGCGTGCGTGCTGATGCCACTCTCCGACACCACGATCCGGTCCGGCGGCACCAGGGGGGTCAGTTGGATGGTTGTCTCAAGATCGGTCTTCAAGGTCTTGAGATTTCGGTTATTAATGCCAATCAGGGACGTATCCAGCGCCAGGGCGCGGTTCAGTTCGCCCTCGTCATGCACTTCCACCAGCACGTCCATGTCCAGTCCGCGCGCGATGTCCAGCAGCTCCGATGCCTCGGTATCCGTCAGGGCGGCCAGGATCAGCAGGATGCAGTCCGCACCGATCAGCCGGCTTTCATGGACCTGCCACGGGTCCAGGATGAAATCCTTGCGCAGGATCGGCAGGCTGCATGCCTTGCGAACCCGTTGCAGGTCCTCGGCGCAGCCGTGGAAGCAGGACCCTTCGGTCAGCACCGAGATACAGGCGGCGCCCGCCGTTTCATATTGCACGGCGATGCCGGCCGGATCGTAGTCCGGGCGCAGGATGCCCGCGGATGGCGATGCCTTCTTGATCTCCGCGATCAGGCCGATCTGCCGGTCCGCCGTGCGTTGCTTCAGCGCCTGGCCGAACCCCCGGGTGGGAGAGTCGACCTCGCGCGCGCGGGCGGTGATGTCCTTCAGCGGGGTGATCGTCGCCCGCTGGGCGACATCCACGCGGGTGCGGGCACAAATCCGCGCCAGGACATCGGGAATCCCGTCCTGGCCGGGCGTGTTACCGCAATCGATCGGCGCCTGGCTTGTCGGCATGTCGTTCATCATAAGCTTTGTGTAATCCCCTCCGGCGTATCCATGTGGCGACGGCGCGCGGAATTCAGCATGGCCAGGGCCGATCCGTCATCCAGCACGCGGGCCGCATCCGCCACCAGCGCCCGTAGCGACGCCGGTCTCAATCTCCCATCGTCATCCAGTGCCGCACCGCGTCCCGCCACATGCAGGCAGGCCGCCGCGTTCAGCAGCACGGTATCGCGATAGGCTCCATGGGCGCCCGCCAGCAAAGCCGTAAGGGCCGCCGCATTTTCCTCCGCCCCGCCACCCGCGATCGCCGTGATCGGCGCGGGGCGCAGGCCCGCATCCTCGGGCCGCAGCGTCAGGTCGTAAATCCGTCCGTTCTGCAACGCCACGATCGCGGTAGGACCGGCCAGCGTCAGTTCGTCCACGCCCCGGCCGCCCGTCGCGCCTTCGCAATAGCCATGCACGGCCCACACGCGCTCCGACCCCAGAAGCTGCAACGTCTCCACCACCGGGCGCAGCCATGCCGGATCGAACACACCGACCAGTTGATGTGTGACGCCGGCCGGATTGCACAAGGGGCCGATCAGGTTGAACAGCGTGCGGATTCCCAGCGCGGCCCGCACCGGTCCGGCATGGCGCATGGCCGGATGGTGCGCCGGCGCCGCCATGAAAGCCAGGTTTCCGTCATTGATCCGCGCGGCGATCACCGACGGGTCGTCCGACAGATCCACGCCCAGCGCGCCCAGCACGTCGGTCGCGCCGGAACGCGACGACAGGGCCCGGTTGCCATGCTTGGCGACCGGAACACCCAGCGCGGCCAGGACGAAGGCGACGGCGGTCGAAATATTCAGTGTGCCCAGTCCGTCGCCGCCCGTGCCGCAGACATCGATCGTGCCCGGAGGAACGGGGCCGACCGCCCGCATGCGTGACCGCACGGCGCGCACCGCGCCCAGCAGTTCCGCGCGCTTCTCACCCCGGACCCGCAACGCCATCAGGAAGGCGGCGATCAGCGTGTCGGGCACGCCGCCGTCCATGATCAGGCCGAACGCGTCCTCGGCCTCGGTTTCAGTCAGTGTTTCGCCCCGCGCCAGGCGGTTCAGGATGGTCCGGAACGCACCCGCTTGGTCGGCAGACAGGGACGGCACGCCATCCATGATCGGCTCAGGCCGCTTTTCGCGGTGTGTTCAGGCCCCGCGCGATGGCCATGAAATTGGCCAGGATGTCGTGCCCGTGTTCCGACGCGATGCTCTCGGGGTGGAACTGGACGCCGAAGATCGGCAGCGTGCGGTGGCGCAGCCCCATGATGACGCCGTCCTCGGTCCGGGCGACCGGCACCAGGTCGGACGGCAGGTCGGCCGGATCGACGGTCAGGCTGTGATAGCGCGTGGCCAGGAACGGGTCGGGCAGGCCCGCGAATACGCCGCTCCCGTCATGGGTCACCGGGCTGACCTTGCCATGCATCGGGGTGGGCGCCCGCACGACCGTTCCGCCGAACACCTGCCCGATGGCCTGGTGCCCCAGGCAGACGCCGAAGACCGGAACGCGGCCGGCGGCCTTGCAGATCAGTTCGCAGCAGATCCCCGCCTGGTCCGGCGTGCCCGGGCCGGGCGACAGCACGATGGCGTCGGGGTTCAGGTCCATGGCCTGGTCGGCGGTCAGCGCGTCATTGCGGCGAACGTCGCACACCTCCCCCAGGTCGCCCAGATAGTGGACGAGGTTGAAGGTGAAGCTGTCGTAATTGTCGATCAGCAGGATCATGGCAATATGATGACCTCCCGTTTCGGCCCGGTCAAACAACAGATCAGAAATTAATCAAAATAATGTCTGGCGTTCAAAAATGGGGATTTTATTGCGCCACTCGTTAAGAACGGCGCAATTTTATGATCCCGCCGTGTTCTGCCCGCGGGCGAACTGCACAGCGTCCTCGGCCGCGCGGAACAGGGCACGCGCCTTGTGCCGGGTTTCCTCGTATTCCAGGTCGGGCACGCTGTCGGCCACCACGCCGCAGCCGGCCTGCACGTGCATCTGCCCGTCCTTGACCACGGCCATGCGCAGGCCGATGCAGGTATCCATGGCGCCGTTCGCCCCGAAATAGCCGATGCATCCGGCGTAGGTGGCGCGGCGGGTCGGCTCGACCTCGTCGATGATCTCCATCGCACGGATCTTCGGCGCGCCGGTCAGGGTCCCGGCGGGAAAGCCCGCGATCAGGGCATCCAGCGCCTCCAGCCCCGGCCGCAACTGCCCCTCGACGTTCGAGGAAATGTGCATGACGTGGCTGAAGCGCTCGATGACGAATTTCTCGGTCACCTGGACCGAACCCACGGTACAGGCCCGCCCGATATCGTTGCGCCCCAGATCGATCAGCATCAGGTGCTCGGCCAGTTCCTTGGGGTCGGCCAGCAGGTCCCGCTCCAGCGCCAGATCCTCCTCGTCCGTCCGGCCGCGCGGGCGGGTGCCGGCCAGCGGGCGCACCGTCATCTGCCCGTCGCGCAGCCGGACCAGGATTTCGGGCGACGAGCCCACCAGGCTGAATCCGTCGAACGCCAGGTTGAACAGGAACGGCGCCGGATTGATGCGGCGCAGCGCCCGGTACAGCGCCAGCGGCGGCAGCGTGAAGGCGGTCGAGAAACGCTGGCTGGGCACGACCTGGAAGGCATCGCCCGCCGCGATGTAGTCCTGGATGCGCCGGACCATGGCGCAGAAACCCTCACGCGTGAAGGTCGAGCGCGGCGCCTCGAGCGGCCCGGTATAATCCGGCGTGATCTCGTGCAGTTGCAGCGGCTCGGACAGGGTGCGCCGCGCCGTGGCCAGCAGGTCCTGCGCCGCCTGCCATGCCGCTTCGGGCGTGCGGTCGCTTCGGGGGCGCACGGGCGCCGCCAGGATCAGCTCGTCGCGCACCGTATCGAAGATCGCGAACAGCCCGGGGCGGATCATCACCCCTTCGGGCAGGTCCAGGTCGTCAGCCGGCATGTCCGGCAGATGCTCCATCTGCCGGACCATGTCATAGCCCAGATAGCCGAACAGCCCGGCCACCATGGGCGGCAGGCCGGACGGCAACGTCATCTGGCTGGCGCGGATCACGGCGCGCAGCGAATCCAGCGGCGGCACCCCGGCCGGCACGAACGCGGCCGGGTCCCGCGCCGCGTCGGTGTTGATCGTGGCCGCGCCGCCATGGCAGCGCCAGATCAGGTCGGGCAGCAGGCCGATCACCGAATACCGGCCGCGCGCCACCCCGCCCTCGACGCTTTCCAGCAGGAACGCGTTGCGCGGGGGCGCCGTGTCGCTGGCCCCGGCCAGGCGCGACAGGCGCATATAGGCGGCGACCGGGGTCAGCAGGTCCGCGGCCTCGATGCTCCAGACCACCGCGCCCTGTCCCTGCCGGAGCGTGGCCAGCACGTCGTCGCGCCCGGCCGGAACCGGGGCGGCGGAGGCGGAGGGGATGCTCACGGGCTGGATTCTCCGGCGGCGGGGCTGCCGGTCACCGACGACAGGGCGGATTGCAGCGCGCCCATGTTGGTCTTGGGCTTGACGGCCTGCTGCAGCGTTGCCGCGTAGGACAGGCCGATATCGTTGGCGATCGCCTGCGACAGGCCGGTGCGGATGCGGTCGACCTGCATCGGCTGGGTCGCGGGATCGGGATGGGTGATCGCGGTCAGGGTCGCGACATAGAACCCGTCCGGTTCGTCCAGCATGACGGTCTGCCCGGCAGCGCCCAGGCGGAAGACCAGGCGTGCCAGCTCATCGGGCACGCCCTCGATCTGCTGTCCGCGCCCCAGCGGCGCGGGGTGCAGGACCTGCTGCCCCGGGCCCGCCGCCGCCGCGACGCCGCCATGGGCCTTCGCGGCCAGGTAGAGCGCGGTGGCCTGCACATTGGCGGTGTGACGGCGGGATTCGTCCTCCCACGCGCCGCGTCCCTGGTCGGGCACGGCGTCGAAGGGGCGAAGCTGGCCCGGTTCCACGCTGTCCACGGCGACGGCGAACCAGGCATTGTCCGGCCCCTGCACCAGTGTCGGGTTCGCCCCCTTCGCCTGGGCGAAGATCCGCGCCACGATCGCCCGGCGCAGCGCGTCGCTTCCGGGAACCGGCGCGGGTTCGCCGGCCTGCGTCCGGCCCTGCTCGTCCAGCGTCCCGGCGATGGCCACGGCACCCAGATTGTCGGGAATGCGGTCCAGCCCGCCGCCGGCGATCGCGTCCTGCAGCTTCTGCACGCGCGGCCCCACCAGATCGGCGGCCTGGGTCTGGGCCATCTGGTCGCGCAGTTCCTGCCGGGCGGTGGCGAAATCGGTGTCATGCGGCGGCGTGACCTGCGTCACCCTGAAGACGACCCAGCCGGTATCGGTCTGCACCGGTCCCTGCAGGACCGAAGCCGGGGCGGCGAAGACCAGCTTCGCCAGGCCGGGCGAGGGAATCGCGCTTTCGCGGACGTTGTCCATTCCCACCGCCGCGCTGTCCTTGGCGCCAGACTGGATTTTGGCCCAGTCGGCACCCGCCTGCCACTGGGCGGCAATGGCCTGGGCGCGGGCCTGGCTGGGCGCGGTCACGATCTGCACGCTGCGGGTCTCGGGCACATGGTATTTCGATTGCTGTGCGTCATAGAGACGGCGCAGCTCGGCATCCGGAATGTCGATCGACCGCGCGACCGTGTCGGGCGACAGTACGACGATGCGCGCATGCCGGAATTCCGGCAGCCGGAACAGCCACGGATGATTGTCGTAGAACCGGCGCAGCGTCGCCGTGTCGGGCGCGGGCGTCCCCTGGTCGCCCAGGGCGATGCGCACCAGGTCGATCGTCCGGGCCTGGGCGCCGAAATCGAACGCGCGGCGCACCATGACTTCCGGAGCGCGCGCGCCGCTCTGCAGCGGCTCGACCAGCGCGCGGACGGCCAGGTCCGTCCGCACGATGTCCAGCAGCCGTGCCTCGGTCATGCCGATCTGACGCAGCCGCGAATCGAACAGCGCGCGGTCGAAGCGGCCATCCGGCCCCTTGAAGATCTGCAGGCCGAAGACCTCGTCGCGCAGCACGTCGTCGGGCACCGTCACGCCCAGCCGCCCGGCCGCCAGGATCATTTCGGACTGGGTCACCAGGCGCTGCAGGACCTGCTGCGCCGCCTGGCCACGGGCCGCGGCCGGGATCTGCGACGGGTCGCCGACGCCCATCTGGCGGGCAAGCTGCTGCAGTTCGTTCTGCACCGCCGAGAGGAACGAGTCCGTGGTGATGGTCTGGTCGCCCACCCGGGCGACGACATCCGCGCGTTCGCTGCCGATATTGGACAGCACGTCACCCACCCCCCAGCCGACGAAGGCGAGGAACAGCAGGCCGGCGATGATACGGCCCAGCCAGGAATCGACGAAGGCGTGGCGCAGGAAGGAAATCATTAAATGCAGGATCCGGACGAGAGCGGCACAGACGTCGGGGCCGCCTAGCGGCCCCCTTTTCGGCCGCGCACCATACGGACACGGCCGCCGCTTGACCAGAACCCTGTTCACGCCCCCGCCAGCAGGGTCCTGCGGCATTGCATGCGGGCGGGACGCATGGTGTAGGATGTTATAACCCGGTCGGCAGTACCCCTGAAAAAAACACAAGATCGCCCGAGACCCGACCGAAGGGCGGCGCGGAAACACAGGGATCGAGACACATGAGGCAGATGATCGTCGGCAACTGGAAGATGAACGGACTGGGCGCCCCTTCGCGCGACCTGGTCGGGGAGATCGCGGAGGGCCTGGCCACCATCCCCTCGCCTCCGCAGGTCGTGGTCTGTCCCCCGTTCACCCAACTGGCCGGGATCGGCCCCCTCCTGAAGGGCAGCGGCATCGCACTGGGGGCGCAGGACTGCCATCAGGCGGCGTCGGGCGCGCATACCGGCGACATATCCGCCGCCATGCTTGCCGACCTTGGCGTGGAATATGTCGTGCTGGGTCATTCCGAACGGCGCCGCGACCACGGCGAGCTGGACGAGACGGTGCGCGAGAAGACGCAGACCGCCCTGGCCGCCGGACTGACCCCGATCGTCTGCATCGGAGAGACCGGCGACCAGAAGGCGTCCGGCGAAAGCCGCGACGCGATCGGCTGGCAGATCCAGGGATCGCTGCCCGACGGTTTCAGCGGCGTCGTGGCCTACGAGCCCGTATGGGCGATCGGATCGGGCAACCCGGCCGCCAGCCAGGACATCGCGGACATGATGGGCTTCATCCGCGCCGAGCTGGTGCGTCAGTTCGGTGCGGCTGGAAAAACGATTCGGATCCTTTATGGTGGATCGGTCAACGGGCGCGACGCGGCGTCCATCCTGCCGATCGCCGAGGTCGGCGGCGCGCTGGTCGGCAGCGCAAGCCTGCAGGCCGACACGTTTCTGCCGATTGTGCGGGCCGCCGTGGACCTGTAAACGGTCCTTTTGCTGTGCCTTGCTTGGGCGGCGCCTTACCTGGAAGCGAGTATGATTACCGTCCTTCTTTTTCTGCATCTGTTCGTAACCCTGGCCCTGATCGGGACGGTCCTGATCCAGCGCAGCGAGGGCGGTGGCCTGGGAATCGGCAGCAGCCAGGGCATGGGAAGCTTCATGTCCGGGCGGGGAACCGCCAACCTGCTGACCCGCACCACGTCGGTCCTGGCCGGAATCTTCATGATCCTGTCGCTGACCCTGGCGGTCATGAACCGTGGGGCCTCGACCGGCAGCGGGCATGACATCCTGGCGCAGCCGCCGGCACCCGCCGCCCCTGCCACGCTGCCCGCCGCTCCGGCCACTCCGGCCGCGCCCGCGCCGACGCACTGATCGCCGCCCGCCCTCCCCGTCGCATGGCGGGGATGGTTTTTTATCGCCCCGATCGGACGGTCCGTCCGGTATGGACTTTTCACGGCGGGGCGAAACAGTGTAGGGAGGCCATCCATGACGCGGTTTGTATTCATCACTGGCGGCGTGGTCTCCTCACTCGGTAAAGGCATTGCCTCGGCAGCCCTCGCGGCCCTGCTGCAGGCGCGCGGATACCGGGTCCGGCTACGCAAGCTCGATCCTTATCTCAACGTCGATCCGGGCACCATGAGCCCGTATCAACATGGCGAAGTCTTCGTAACCGACGATGGCGCGGAGACCGATCTGGACCTTGGACATTATGAACGCTTCACCGGCGTCCATGCGACCAGGGCCGACAACGCCACAACCGGCCAGATCTATTCCGACGTGATCGCCCGCGAACGGCGCGGCGATTACCTGGGCGCGACCGTTCAGGTCATCCCCCACATCACGGACGCCATCAAGGAAGCCGTGGTCGCGGGGACCGAGGACCTGGATTTCGTGCTGGTGGAAATCGGCGGCACCGTGGGCGACATCGAAAGCCTGCCGTTCCTCGAGGCCATTCGCCAGTTGCGCAACGACCTGGGCGCCGGGCAGACGATGTTCGTCCACCTGACCCTGCTGCCGTGGATTCCCTCGGCCGGCGAACTGAAGACCAAGCCGACGCAGCATTCCGTCAAGGAACTGCAGAATGTCGGTATCCAGGCCCAGATGCTGCTGTGCCGGTCCGACCGGCCGATTCCCGACACCGAACGGCGCAAGATCGCCAATTTCTGCAATGTGCGGCCCGAGGCCGTGATCGCGGCGCTGGACGTCGACACCATCTATGCCTGCCCGGTCTCGTACCACGCCGAAGGCATGGATACCGAGGTCCTGCGCCATTTCGGCCTGCCCCATGACCAGGAACCCGACCTGTCGGCATGGAACCGGGTGCTGGACGCGATGCGCCACCCCGAGGGCGAGGTGCGGATCGCCGTGGTGGGCAAATACACGGCCCTGCTGGATGCCTATAAATCGCTGATCGAGGCGCTGCAGCATGGCGGCATCGCCAACCGGGTCCGCGTCAAGCTGGACTGGGTCGAGGCCGAGATCTTCGAGAAGTCGGAAACGGCGATCGAGGCGCTGCGCGACGCGCACGCGATCCTGGTTCCCGGCGGTTTCGGCGAACGCGGGTCCGAAGGCAAGATCCAGGCCGTACGCTTCGCACGGGAACACAACATCCCGTTCCTGGGCATCTGTTTCGGGATGCAGATGGCTGTCATCGAATGCGCCCGCAACCTGGCCGGCCTGCCCGATGCGTCTTCGACCGAATTCGGCCCGACGGAGGAACCCCTGGTCGGCCTGATGACGGAATGGGCGCGGGGCAACGAATTGCTGCGCCGGCGCGAGGGCGGCGAGATGGGCGGGACGATGCGCCTGGGCGCCTATGCCGCCAAGCTGGCCGAAGGCTCCCGCGTGGCTGAAATCTACGGCAAGACCGAGATCCGCGAACGCCACCGCCACCGCTACGAGGTGAACGTGCATTACCGCGAGGTGCTGGAGAAGGCCGGATTGCAGTTCTCGGGCATGTCGCCGGACGACATCCTGCCGGAAGTGGTGGAGTATCCGAACCATCCCTGGTTCGTCGCGGTGCAGTACCATCCCGAACTGCTGTCCAAGCCGTTCGATCCGCATCCGCTTTTCTCGGGCTTCGTCGGCGCGGCCGTGAAGAAGATGCGGCTGGTATGACCCATCCGAAATCCGTCTCGCTCGGCAGCCTGACCGTCGGCAACGATCGTCCCTTCGTCCTGATCGCCGGGCCGTGCCAGATCGAATCCGAAGCCCATGCGATGGAAACGGCCGACGCGCTGCACGGCATCGCACGGGAAACCGGGGTCGGCCTGATCTATAAAAGCTCGTTCGACAAGGCGAACCGCACCAGCCTGGGCGCCGCGCGTGGCGTGGGCATGGCGGCGGGGCTGGAAATCCTGGCACGGGTGCGCGAGCGATTCGGCGTGCCGGTGCTGACGGACGTGCATGCGGCGGACCAGTGCGCCCCCACCGCCGCCGCCGTGGACGTGCTGCAGATCCCGGCCTTCCTGTGCCGCCAGACCGACCTGCTGCTGGCGGCCGGGGAAACCGGGGCCGCGATCAACGTCAAGAAGGGGCAGTTCCTGGCGCCGTGGGACATGACGAATGTCGCGGCCAAGATCGCCTCGACCGGCAACGAGCGCATCATGCTGTGCGAGCGCGGGACCAGCTTCGGCTACAACACGCTGGTCAATGACATGCGCGGCCTGCCGATCATGGCGGCGACCGGCTATCCGGTCGTGTACGACGCCACCCATTCGGTCCAGCAGCCGGGCGGCCTGGGCGGATCGTCGGGCGGCCAGCGGGAATTCGCCCCCATCCTGGCACGGGGGGCGCTGGCGATCGGCGTCGCGGCGGTCTTCATCGAAACGCACCAGGACCCGGACAGCGCGCCCAGCGACGGACCGAACATGATCCCGATCCGGGACATGAAGGCCCTGGTCCAGCGCCTGGCCCAATATGACCGGCTGACCAAGGCCGGCACCCCGTAGGCCCCCCCCTGGCCCGCGTCATATCGCGCGGGCCAGCAGCGCCACCGCCAGACAGGTCATGATGACGGCGGTCATGCACAGCCGCAGCGCCAGATAGCCGGACGGCAATTCGCCCCGGCGCCAGGCCGCGCGTTCGGCCAGGAACAGCCCGGCAAATCCTGCCAGCAGGATCGCCAGGCCCGCCCCCGCATGCCCCAGGAACGTCGCCAGGATGGCCAGCCAGCCTACGGGCAGCGGAACACCGCCGGTGAGCATGCGGCGGTTGTCGGTCCGCGTCGTAGGCGATGCCGTGACGACGGCCGGGCGGTCCAGTGCCAGCCCCCAATGGACCGCGCCGCTGAAGGCCAGCATCAGGGCCAGATACGCCACCAGCGCCATCGTCAGGCCCGGCAACGGCCGATCCGAAGGATAGAAGAGGAGCGCCGTCGCACAGACGATGGCTGGAAACGGGCTGGCGATCCCCATTATGATCGCCAGCAGAGGCAGGCGCTTCATGTTCTTCTCCGTCTGGTCCTGCTATGGTCCCGCCGTGACCGAAGGGGAGGGCCCGGTCGCGGTCGCACGTCCCGGTCGAACCTGCAACGGGCCCAATATCCACAAACCCCAATATCCACAAACCGAGGAAGCAGAGTCATGAGTGCTATCGTCGATATCGTCGCGCGCGAAATCCTGGACAGCCGCGGCAATCCGACTGTCGAGGTCGATGTCGAACTGGCGTCGGGTGCCAAGGGACGCGCCGCCGTTCCGTCGGGCGCATCCACCGGCGCGCATGAGGCCGTCGAGCTTCGCGACGGCGACAAGTCCCGATTCGGCGGCAAGGGCGTCCTGAAGGCGGTCGAGCATGTCGAGACGGAGATCCTGGAGGCCCTGCAGGGCGCCGAATCAATGGACCAGGTGGCGATCGACGAGGCGATGATCGACCTGGACGGCACGCCGAACAAGGCCCGCCTGGGCGCCAACGCCATCCTGGCGGTATCGCTGGCGGTGGCCAAGGCCTCGGCCGAGGAACTGCAGATCCCGCTCTATCGCTATGTCGGCGGCGTCTATGCCCGCACCCTGCCGGTGCCGATGATGAACATCGTCAATGGCGGCCAGCATGCCGACAACCCGATCGACATCCAGGAATTCATGATCCAGCCGGTGGGCGCCCCCACCCTGGCCGACGCGGTGCGCGTGGGTTCGGAAATCTTCGCCCAGTTGAAGAAGAACCTGTCGGCCGCCGGCCATAACACCAATGTCGGTGACGAGGGCGGCTTCGCCCCCGGCCTGAAATCCGCCGACGACGCACTGGGCTTCATCACCAAGGCGGTCGAGGCCGCCGGTTACCGCCCCGGCGACGATGTGACCTTCGCGCTGGATTGCGCTGCGACCGAATTCTACCGTGACGGCCTCTATGTCATGGAAGGCGAAGGCAAGACCCTGGATTCCGCCGGCATGGTGGCCTACCTGGCCGACCTGGCCGCGCGCTACCCGATCGTGTCGATCGAGGACGGCCTGGCGGAAGACGACTGGGAAGGCTGGGCCGTGCTGACCGCGACGCTGGGCAAGACGGTGCAACTGGTGGGTGACGATCTGTTCGTGACCAATCCGGACCGCCTGCGCCGTGGCATCAAGGCCGGGGTGGCGAATTCGCTGCTGGTGAAGGTGAACCAGATCGGCACGCTGAGCGAGACGCTGGAAGCGGTCGAGACGGCGCAGCGCGCGGGCTATACCGCCGTGATGAGCCACCGTTCGGGCGAAACCGAGGATTCGACCATCGCCGACCTGGCCGTCGCGACCAATTGCGGGCAGATCAAGACCGGCTCGCTGTCGCGCTCCGACCGCACGGCGAAATACAACCAGCTGATCCGGATCGAGAACGAACTGGCCACTGCGGCCCGTTACGCTGGCCGGACGATCCTCAAGACGGCCTGATCGCGCGGAAAACGTACCGATCCGGCGGAAAGGGAGGGAAAAACTGTTCCCTCCCGCCACCGGATCGGGAATAGTTCGCGATGGAATTCGCTGAACGCGACAAGGGGGCGTACCAGACCATGCAGATCGGCCGGATGATTCGACGGGCAATCCGCATGGTCATTCCCCCTGCCCTGTTCATCGGCCTGACCGCCTATTTCGGCTGGAACGTCATGCAGGGCGACCATGGGCTGCAGAGCTACAAGGCGCAGCTGCAACTGCTGGCCGAGGCCCGGGCCGCCCAGCAGGACGCCATGGCGGAACAGCAGGTCTGGGTCCGTCGGGTGCGTGGGCTGAAGGAAAGCGCGCTGGACAGCGACACGCTGGACGAACGGGCGCGGGCGATGCTGAACCTGTCCCGACCCGATGAACTGGTCGTCCCCTACGGGGCGCACGAACACCTCTACTAAAGGGGAAACCCAACGAAAAAAGCCGGGGGTCCGATGGACCACCCGGCTTTTTTGTGCCGATTCCACGGGACATGTCCCGTAGAGCCCGCCTGCTTATTTGATCTTCGCTTCGCGGAAGGCGACATGCTTCCGCGCGACGGGATCGTACTTGCGCATTTCGAGCTTGCCGGTCTGGGCACGGGCATTCTTCTTCGTGACGTAGAAATACCCGGTGTCCGCCGACGAGACGAGCTTGATCTGAATCGTGTTACTCTTGGCCATGGAATCCTCAGCACTGCTCCGCCGCTGCTGGAACAATCAGGTGCAGCAGTGGTTCAAGTCGGCGGAAAATGCGCATACACAGCCCCGAGGTCAAGCGTTAGTCGCACCGATCGTCCAGATATGTGTGATTCGCGCCAAAACGGGGGAGAACGGGACCAATGCTGAGCGTGTCCGAGGCCCAGGAGCGAATCCTGGCGGAACTGATTCCCATGGGGCCGGAACTCGTGCCCCTGGCCGAGGCCTGGGGGCGCGTCGCGGGGGCCGGCATTGCCGCGCGACTGGACAATCCGCCAGCCGATATTTCGGCCATGGACGGATACGCGGTCCAGGCGGCGCACTGCCGGGCCGGTACGACCCTGCCGGTGATCGGCGAGAGCCCCGCCGGCCACCCCTTCCCCGGCGTCGTCACCCCGGACGGGTGCGTGCGGATCTATACCGGCAGCGTGATGCCCAACGGGGCGGACAGCGTGCTGATCCAGGAAAACGCGACCGAATCGGACGGGCGGATGACCGCGAGCGCGGACGCCCAGGCGGGCCGGCACATCCGGCGGCGCGGCCAGGATTTCGCCCTGGGGCAGATCGTGGTGGCCCCCGGACGGCTGCTGCTGGCGCGCGAGGTCGGATTGATAGCGGCGGCCAATCACGCATGGGTTCCCGTCCACCGGAAGCCGACCGTCGCGATCCTGGCGACGGGCGATGAAATCGCGCTGCCGGGAGAGACGATCGCGCCGGGGGGAATCGCCAATTCCAACGCCCCGATGCTGGCGGCGCTGGTCCGGGCCTGTGGCGGAACGCCGGTGATGCTGCCGATCGCGCGCGATGACGAAGCCGAGATCGCGCGGCTGGCCCAGGGCGTCGAGAGTGCGGACCTGCTGCTGACCGTGGGGGGGGCGAGCGTCGGCCGCTATGATCTGGTGCAGCGGGCGCTGGAGCGGATCGGGCTGTCGGTCGATTTCTGGAAGATCGCGATGCGTCCGGGCAAGCCGCTGATGCATGGCCGAATCGGCCGGGTGCCGGTGCTGGGCCTGCCGGGCAATCCGGTGGCGGCCATGATCTGCGCCATCGTTTTCGCCATGCCGGCAATCCGGGTACTGGCGGGCCGCAGCGACCCGATGGTGGCGTACGACCTGGCGACACTGGGGGGCGACCTGCCGGCGAACGACCATCGGGCGGACCATCTGCGTGCCCGGCTGGACCGGGCGGCGGACGGCAGCCTGCTCGCCACCGCGTTCCCGCGACAGGATTCGGCCATGCTGCGCACCCTGGCGGACAGCCAGGCGTTGATCCTGCGCGCCCCCCACGCCCCTGCGGCCCGGACGGGCGAGCCGTGCCGGATCATCCGCCTGGATACGCTGTCCATCTGAGATGGCTGACCGGAAATGCGCGCTGCGCGGCACTCTCGCCCACCAGCCCACATTTCCGGGCAGCCTCCGAGGGCTGTTGACGGCGCAGGGGGAACCAATATAGAACATCGGCATTAGGTTTCCTGTTTGTTCCATGCCCTGGTAACGGATCGGCCAACCATCGGAACAGTACGATCACGGGGGTGCCAATGCTGACGCGCAAGCAACATGAACTGCTGCTGTTCATCGACCGGCATCTGAAACAGACGGGCTTTTCACCCTCCTTCGACGAAATGAAGGATGCGCTGAACCTGCGGTCGAAATCCGGCATCCACCGCCTGATTTCGGCGCTGGAGGAGCGGGATTTCCTCCGTCGCCGTCACCACCGCGCCCGCGCCCTGGAAGTCCTGCGCCTGCCGGAAACCATGCCGGCCGCCACCGGCAAGCCGCCCCTGGCGGAATCCGGTCCCCCGCCGGTCACCGCACCCGCCACCGACGAGTCCGCTGCTGCCGAATCCTTCGTGCCCAATGTCATCAAGGGTGATTTCGCCAACCGGCTGGCGGGGGCGTCCGTTGCGACCGAGGCCGGGGCGATTCACCTGCCCTTCTATGGTCGGATCGCCGCCGGCCAGCCGATCGAGGCCCTGCGTGAAACCGGGGCGCAGATCGAGGTTCCGATGAACCTGCTGGGCCATGGCGAGCATTATGCGCTGGAAGTCGCGGGCGATTCGATGATCGAGGCCGGAATCCTGGACGGCGATACGGTGATCATCCGCCGGGGCGACGTGGCGCAGAACGGACAGATCGTCGTCGCGCTGATCGACGACCAGGAAGTCACGCTGAAACGGCTGCGCCGGCGCGGCAGCACCATCGCGCTGGAACCGGCCAACGCGCGCTACGAGCCGCGCATTGTCCCGTCGGACCGGGTCCGAATCCAGGGCCAGCTCGTCGGCCTGCTCCGCCGGTATTGACCGGGACGGACGGGTTTCAGGGATAGCACCACAGATCGTCATAGGACGGCAGCAAGCCGGCCAGGTTCGCGACCTGTTCGGGACCGACCTGATCCAGATGCGGAAATTCCGCTAGGACGCGGGCCCCGCCGAACAGGGTGATCGCCCGCCGTGCCTCGCGCGACGGCTGTCCGTTCAGGATCACGCCGGCGACGGCCAGGCCGCGTGACCGCAGGGCCTGCAGGGTCAGCAGCGTATGGTTGATCGTACCGAGCTGGCTGCGGGCCACCACCACCACCGGCAGGGCGAAACGGACCATCAGGTCGATCATCATGCAGTCGCGCGTAATCGGGACCATGACCCCACCTGCCCCTTCGACCACCACGGGACGCGCGTCCCGGGCGGGCGGGAGTACGATCCGCGCGGCATCGAGCGTGATCCCGTCCTGCTCCGCCGCGTCGAAGGGTGACAGCGGGGCCGGAAGGACCACGGCGGGCCGGGCGATCCGGGCCGGGTCCACGCCGCACAGCGCGGCAATGGTGACGCTGTCGGCGGTGTCCTCGGCAATGCCGGTCTGTAGCGGCTTCCAGTAGGACGCATTCCAGGCCTGGACCAGGCACGCCGCCGCCAGTGTCTTGCCGACCTCGGTATCGGTACCGGTCACGAACACGCCCCGGCGCGACGGCGTGCGAAACAGGCCGTATCCGATCTCGTAGGTCGCGGTAACGCCGCCCCGGTTGTCCAGATCGCGCAACAGCCGGCGCATCGTGCCCGGCCCCGCGGGCCGTGCGCCGTCGCGCGGCAGGGATGCGCCGATCTGGCGCAGTTCGCGCACGAAATCCAGCGCGGATGCGGGATGGTCGATCAGCGTTTCGTGCCGCCATGACCCCACCCCGGCACCGGGCCAGTCGGCCTGCAGTTGCTCCAGGCCCGGATAGGACGGCACCGGGCAGTCCAGTCCCGCCGCCCGGTGCACCGCACGCCATTCCGCGAAGCTGCCGGCGCAGAGGGTGGAAAGCGCCATCATGCCGCCCGGCGCCAGCCGCGCGGCCAGGCGGTCCAGCGTTGCGGCGGGGTCCGTGAACCATTGCATCGACAGGCTGGAACAGATCAGGTCGAACCCCGTGCCGACCGATGCGGGATCTTCCGCGTCCACGACCGCATAGCGGACGTCCCCGCCCAGGGGCGTCAGGCGCGCGCGCGCGCGTTCGACCATTTCCGGCGCCAGATCGGTAACCGTCAGGATGGCATCGGGGAACAGGCGGCGCAGATGGGCGCTCAGGAAACCGGTGCCGCAACCCAGTTCGAGGATACGGGCCGGCGCCAGGCCACCGGCCGCATCGCAGGCGGCCCTGATCCGATCGGCCAGGCGCGCTGCCACCGACGCCTGGATGCGGGCGGCGGCGTCATAGGAGTCGGCACCGCCGAAACGGGCCGCGATCTGGTGCTTGCGCGGATTCATGGGGCGGCATCCATCATATGCGTAATCGCGGCGGCGCAGGCGTCGGGATGGGTCAGCGGCAGCAGATGGCCGCCATCCGCGATCCAGTCGACGGCAAGCCGGTCATGGAAACAGGCATCGGTCATGGCGGGCGAGACGATCGGGTCCACCCGCCCCGCCAGGACGGCGACGGGCGGCAGGGCGTCCGGGCTGGCCAGCAGCGGACGGGCATCGGCGTCGCGCAGGATCGCCAGGGCCCGGGCCAGCCGGCCGGGATCGGCCGCGCCCGGCGGTGGCGTGCCGATGCCCGCGCGGTCGCGAAAGGTGGCGACCACGCCGTCGGCGTTATGGTCCAGTCCCTGGACCATGCGGTCGATGACGCGGGCGGGAACGCCCTGCCGGTAATCCGCCGC
Organism: Gluconacetobacter diazotrophicus PA1 5; assembly: GCF_000067045.1. Taxonomy (NCBI): domain Bacteria; kingdom Pseudomonadati; phylum Pseudomonadota; class Alphaproteobacteria; order Acetobacterales; family Acetobacteraceae; genus Gluconacetobacter; species Gluconacetobacter diazotrophicus. The sequence continues at coordinate 1,955,958 of NC_010125.1, read as the reverse complement.
CGCGCCGAACCGGGCGAAGCCGTTGATCAGTACCATGCCCAGGCAGGCCGCCGGCCGGTGCAGCAGCAGCCACAGCGCGCCCAGGGAATGGCCGACCGCGACGTAGGGTCGCGCGGGGCGCGCCTCCATGCAGGCGGGGCCGAAGAACCCGAAATCCAGCCTGACGGCATCCTGCCGCCCCAGCCTGTCCTGCACCGGTTGCCAGAAATCGGGCGTGAAGCCCCAGCCATGGACAAACAGCAGGCCGGGACGGAAGGCGGGCTCAGGGGGCAATGCCATGCTCCCGCGCCGCGTCCTCCAGCGCCGACAGCAGCCGGTCGACCATCGTTTCGTCATGCGCGGCGCTGAGGGCGACGCGAATGCGCGCGCTGCCCGCCGGTACGGTCGGCGGCCGGATGGCGGTGCCCAGCATGCCCCGCGCCGCCAGCGCCCGCGCCAGGGTCAGCGCCCGATCGGCCGCGCCGACGATGACGGGGACGATCTGCGTGCTGGACGGCCCGGTGGACCAGCCCAGCGCCCCTGCCCCCGCGCGCATCCGGTCGGCCAGGCCGGCCAGATGCGCCCGTTCGGCATCCAGCGTGGGAACCAGGTCCAGTGCCGCGTCGATTACCCCCAGCACCCCGGGCGGCAGCGCCGTGGTGTAGATGAAGCCGGAACAGGTGCTGACCAGCCAGTCGCAGACGGCGCGCGATCCCGCGACATAGGCGCCGAATCCGCCCAGCGCCTTGCTGAACGTGCCCATCGCCAGATCCACCCCGCCGGCTTCGGCCGACAGGCCCCTGCCCTGCGGCCCCAGCACGCCGGTCGCGTGGGCTTCGTCCAGGTAGAGGAAGGCGCCATACCGGTCGGCCAGCGTCCGCAATCCGGCCACGTCGGCACGGTCGCCGTCCATGCTGAACACGCTTTCCGTCACGATGAAGCGCAGGCCGCGCTGCGCCTGCCGCTGGGCCAGCAGATGCTCCAGGTGCCCCAGGTCGTTATGCGCGAAGCGGATCTGCCGCACGCCGGCGGCCTGGCAGCCGTGATGCAGGCTGGCATGGTTCAGCCGGTCGGTGAAGACCAGGGCGGGTTCGCCGGTCTGGGCAGCCGAAATGCGCAGCAGCGCGGGCAGCACCGCCGCGTTGGCCTGCCAGCCCGAGGCCAGCAGCAGGGCCGCCTCGGTGCCCTTGAAGCGGGCCAGCCTGGCCTCGACCTGCCGGTACTGTTCGCTGGTTCCGGTGACGAGGCGGGATGCGCCGCTGCCGATGCCGAAGCGTTCGGTCCAGTCGATGGCGCGGGCCCGCAGCGCGGGGTGATGGGACAGGCCGAGATAGTCGTTGGACGAGAAATCCAGCAGGCTTGCGCCATCGCGGCGGACGATGACCGGTCCGTCCCGATCGACGGGCGACAGCACGCGCTTCAGGTGACGCCGGTCCAGGTCGTCCAGCGCGGTCTGGAAAAAGGGATCGAAACGGGTCATGAAGCGAAGTTTTCTGCCGGACCGCATGGGGCCGGTCAATTCCCATCTCTCGTTCGAAGGATGCGCCGATGACCGGACCGGACTGGTTTGACGCCGGGCTGCCCCATGTCTGGCTGCCCTACACGCAGATGCACACGGCATCGCCCCCCCTGCCCGCGACGGCTACCGACGGGTGCCGCATCCGTCTGTCGGACGGGCGGGAACTGATCGACGGCATCGCGTCGTGGTGGACGGCCTGCCATGGCTATAACCACCCCCACATTCGCCAGGCGGCGACCGACCAGCTTGCGCGCATGCCGCATGTCATGTTCGGCGGCCTGGTGCATGAACCGGCGCTGCGCCTGGCGCGGCGGCTGACCGACCTGCTGCCGGGCGACCTGGAGCGCGTGTTCTTCTCGGATTCCGGGTCGGTCGCGGTCGAGGTCGCGATGAAGATGGCCGTGCAATACTGGCTGAACCGGGGCCAGTCCGGACGGACCCGGCTGGTCGCGTTTCGTGGCGGCTATCATGGGGACACGCTGGCGACCATGGCGGTGTGCGATCCGGAAGAAGGGATGCACAGCCTGTTCGCCGGTGTCCTGCCCCAACATGTCATCACCGACCTGCCGTGCGACGCGGCATCGTGCGCCGCCCTGGACCATCTGATGGAGACCGAAGGCCAACACGTGGCGGCAATCCTGGTCGAACCGCTGGTCCAGGGCGCGGGCGGAATGCTCTTCCACGACCCGGCGACCCTGCGCGCGCTGCGCGAGATCGCCGACCGGCACGGGGTGCTGCTGATCCTGGACGAAATCTTTACCGGCTTCGGACGAACGGGCAGCCTGTTCGCCTGCCAGCAGGCCGGCATCGTCCCCGACATCATCACGCTGTCCAAGGCGCTGTCGGGGGGAACGGTCCCGCTGGCCGCGACGGTGGCGCGGCGCCACGTCTTCCAGGCGTTCCTGTCCGACGACCCGACGCATGCCCTGATGCACGGGCCCACCTTCATGGCCAACCCGCTGGCCTGTGCCTGCGCCAACGCGTCGCTGGACCTGTTCGAGCGCGAACCGCGCCTGGAACAGGTTGCCGCCATCGGCGCGCAGATGCGCGACGAACTGGAAGCCTGCCGCCACCTGCCCGCCGTGCGCGACGTACGAACCATGGGGGCGATCGGCGTGGTGGAACTGGAGCGGATCCGCGACATGAACCGCCTGAAGGCCCGTCTGGTCGATCAAGGCGTATGGGTGCGGCCATTCCGGACGATCGTCTACCTGACGCCGGCCTTTACCATCGCGCCGAAAGAACTGGCGCACCTGACGCAGGCCATTCGGACGGTCCTGTCCGATCCGCCATAGAACGCGCGCCGGATAAACGCCGGCGCGCATTCGTCAGCACATGATCAGGCTTCGGCCGGGGCGAGTTCCACATCCGGCTTGCCTTTTTCGGCCGGTTCCTCGCCCGGGGCATCGTCGCCGGGCTCACCGTCGTTCGTGTCCGCCACAGCGGTGGGGCGCTGTCGGGGCTGACGTTCCTGGCGGTCCTGCTGGTTCTGCTGGGCTGCCTGGGTCATGGCGTTGAGGATGCGGAAGTAATGCTCGGCATGCTGGAAATAGGCTTCCGCCATGACGCGATCGCCCGATCCGCTGGCATCACGGCCAAGCTGAAGATATTTTTCGAACAATTGCTGGGCCGTCCCGCGAATACGCAGGTCGGGACCATTGCTGTCGAACACATGGTTCCGGTTGAGCGGGATCTGGCCGTTCTGCTGGCGTATACTGCCGCCATTGCTGCCGCCCGAGCGATGGTGTCGGCCCCGCATGCGTTTCATGTTCATAAGCTGTCGCAGCACTTTCCTGTTAACGGTCGCCACTGGTCCGCGGCCGCCGGGACCACCAGTCCCCTATTGTCATCTTGGGTGCCTGGCCATCCGCCCGGCATGTGATCCCATCGCCCTACGCAACGATTACAGCTTCCCGCAGCCGTAGCGGTCATATCCGTTGTCATGCGTTCAGGATCGGCACGCGGCAGTTAAAGAGGGTCAATACCCCTGCCTGCATTCCTCGGCCAATTTATTCCCTTGTACACGGTCTGCCAAATGGTTTTTTGGCTCAGACCCGGCACTGTTGCATCAGTACAGCACGGGGAATACCACCCAGATCGGTACGGATTCCCACGATATCAAGTCCCGCCTGTCGGGCGAGGTCCGGCATGCTGCGTTCCTGGCCGATGCCGATTTCAAAAATTGCAATGCCGCCATGCGCCAGAAGCGAGGGCAAGGCCCCGGTCAGCAGCCGGTAGGCATCCAGCCCGTCCGTCCCGCCATCCAGGGCGCGGGCCGGCTCGTGATCACGGACATCCGGCATCAATCCCGCCAGATCGGCCCGGGGAATATAGGGCGGGTTGCTGAACACCACGTCGAAACGGCCCGCGATCGCCGTGGACCAGTCGGCCGCCAGCATTGCGCACCGGTCCCGCAGCCCGGTGCGGCGCGCATTGCGCGCGGCCAGATGCGCGGCATCCGGGTCGATATCCACGCCCAGGCCCCAGGCGTCGGGATACTCGCTCAGTGCCGCCAGCAGCAGGCACCCCGTCCCCGTTCCCAGGTCCAGGATCGTGCGCACCGCGCCCCGGTCGGGCCGCTGGGCCAGCAGGGCCTCGACCAGGGTTTCGCTGTCGGCACGGGGGATCAGCGTGGCGGGCGCGGTCTCGAGGTCCAGCGACCAGAATCCGGCCCGACCGGTGATATAGGCCATCGGTTCATGTGCGGCCCGCCGCGCGACCAGGGCCACGAAGGATCGGTGCTCGGCCGCGTCCATCGCCGATCTGGCCAGCAGGCCGGCCAGGTCGGTGCGCAGGACGTGCGCCATCAGCAGCCGGGCCTCGCGTCGCGGATGATCCAGGCCGGCCGCGGCCAGCCGGCCGGCCGCCCACGCCAGAAGGGATGCGATATCCGCCGGATCGTGGGGCGGGGCGGCGTCGAACCTCTTCATTTCAACGGCAATCCATCCTACGGTACCGCCATGGCATATCAGGTCCGTTCATGGGGAATCCTTGCGATTCTGGTGGCTTGCGCCACCGTGGCGGCGCCCGTATCCCGCGCCCGGGCGGGATCGTTCATCGTGGTGGACGGCCGCGCGGACGCCGAGATCTCGGAAACCTCCCGCTTCTATATCGACGACCAGCTTATGGCCACCATCCGGCTGGATGCCACCGTGCCGCAGCGGGCGGTGCGGATCGAAACACCCGAGGGACGGCTGAATCACACCTATGTCCTGTGTGGCGAAATCACCGTGCGCATGCCCGACGGCCGGGTCGAAACGCACGAGGTCAACGGCGAGGGCGTGCTGCATCATCCCGACGGGCATACGCTGAACGCGCTGGGCACGCGGAACTTCACCGAATTCTATCTGGCCGACCCCGAGGACCCTACCGTGGTGGAGCATCATCCGGGCCGGTCCAGCCTCTGCACGGTGCCGACCTCGTAAGCGGCTGCTGAAACTACAGCCCCTCCGCCGCCAGAAGGCTGGCCTGCTCGTCCTGGGTCAGCGCATCCACGAATTCGTCGAATTCGCCCATCATGACGCGATCGATCTTGTAGGCGGTCAGGTTGATCCGGTGATCGGTCACGCGGCCCTGCGGGAAATTATAGGTGCGTATCCGTTCCGAGCGGTCCCCGGTGCCGACCTGCGACTTGCGGTCGGCGGCGCGGGTGGCATGGGCCGCCGCGCGTTCGCGCTCGTACAGGCGCGCCATCAGGATCTTCATCGCCTTCGCACGGTTCTTGTGCTGGCTCTTTTCCTCCTGCATCGCCACCACCAGGCCGGTGGGCAGGTGGGTAATGCGCACGGCGCTCTCGGTCTTGTTCACATGCTGGCCGCCCGCGCCGGATGCCCGATAGACGTCGATGCGCAGGTCGCCGTCATTGATCTGCACGTCCACGTCGCCGGCTTCGGGCAGCACCGCCACGGTGACCGTCGAGGTATGGATGCGCCCCTGGCTTTCGGTCGCGGGCACGCGCTGGACCCGATGCACGCCGGATTCGTATTTCAGGCGCGCGAAGACGCCGCGCCCGGTGATGTTGGCAATGCCCTCGCGCAGGCCGCCCAGTTCGGATTCGTCGAATTCCATGATCTCGAACCGCCAGCCGCGCAGGGCGGCATAGCGGCGATAGGCGTCGAACAGCTCGGCGGCGAACAAGGCGGCCTCGTCCCCGCCGGCGGCGGGACGGATTTCCAGGATGGCGCTGCGCTCGTCCGCCTCGTCGCGCGGCAGCATGGCGATGCGGATATCCTGGCGCAGGACGGGAATGCGCGCGCGCAGATCTTCCAGTTCGGCCTCGGCCAGTTCGCGCATTTCCGGATCGGCCAGCAGCGCCTGCGACTGGCGCTCTTCCTGCTCCGCCAGGCGCAGTTCGCCGATGCGGTCGACGATCGGCTCAAGCTCGGCATATTCGCGCGAGGCCTTGGCGAACGCCTCCCCGACCAGCCCTTCGGCCAGCGCGGCCTGCAATTCCTCGGACCGGGCGACGATCCGGTCCAGCCTGTCGTCGAGCCCCATCGGTCTATCCGGCCAGCCCGGCCAGATAGGGCGTGACGGCGTCCAGGGCCAGTTCGGCCTGCGACCCGTCATCCAGCGCCTTGACCTGGGCCACGCCGCGCGCCACCTCGTCCTCGCCGATCAGCACGGCATGCGTGGCACCGATCCGGTTCGCCCGTTCCAGCCGCTTCTTGGTATTGCCGCGATAGGCGATTTCCGCCCGCACGCCGCCCGCGCGCAGGGCCTGCAGCAGCAGGATCGCGGCGCCCATGGCGCCCTCGCCCATCGGCACCACCGCGACCGGGCGCGGGGCCGCCGGCGTCGCGTCCAGCAGCATCGACAGGCGCTCGATCCCGCCCGCCCAGCCGATGGCCGGGGTGCGCGGGCCGCCCATTTCGGCGACCAGCCCGTCATAGCGGCCGCCGGCCAGGACCGTCCCCTGCGCGCCGAGGCGCTCGGTGACGAATTCGAAGGCGGTGTGCCCGTAATAATCCAGGCCGCGCACGATGCCCGGATTTTCGCGGAAGGGCACGCCCATCAGGTCCAGCGCCGAGCGCAGCCCATCCCAGAAGGCCACGGCCTCGGGCGTCAGGAATGCGCCGATCCGGGGCGCGTCGGCCACCAGCGCGCGATCCTGCGGCGCCTTGCTGTCCAGGATACGCAGCGGATTGCGCTCCAGCCGGGCGCGGCTGTCGTCGGACAACTGGTCGCGGCATTCCGTGAAATAGCCGATCAGCGCCGTGCGCCACGCGGCGCGGCTTTCGGTGTCGCCCAGCGTGTTCAGGTCCAGGATCGTCTCGTCCGCGATGCCCAGCGCCTTCAGCACGTCGCGGCCCATGGCGATCGCCTCGGCATCCGCCAGCGGCTCGGCCGCGCCGATCAGTTCCGCCCCGATCTGGTGGAACTGGCGGTAGCGTCCCTTCTGCGGCCGCTCGTAGCGGAACATCGGGCCGGCATAGAACACTTTCTGCGGCAGGGACTGGGTCAGCCCGTTGGTCACCAGCGCGCGGCACACGCCTGCCGTGCCCTCGGGCCGCAGGGTCAGCGATTCACCGCCGCGATCCTCGAACGAATACATCTCCTTCGACACGACGTCGGACGTATCGCCCAGCGAGCGGGCGAAGACGCGCGTGTCCTCGAAGATGGGGGTGGCCCATTCGTCGAAGCCGTAAAGCCCGGCAATCCGGCGCGCGGTCTCCACCACATGGGCGTGACGAAGCTGGGTCTCGCCGATCAGGTCATGGGTGCCGCGGACGGGTTGCAAGCTGCTCACGAAGACAAAATTCCTGGTTGATGGGAACAGGTGCCCCGGCGGCCGCGGCTCGGCGGCCCGCGGGGGCGTTGAAGGGACCCTTATTGCGCGGGGGCCAGCGCCGCTTCGGCCTCGGCCTTGGCGGCCGCTTCCTCGGCACGGAGGATCTCGGCCTTCTTCTCGACCAGCTCGACGATGTGCTCGATCATCGAATCGGCCGGAACGGTATGGTCCTGACGGCCGGCGGCGTAGACCATGTGGCGGCCCGATCCGCCGCCGGTCACGCCGATATCGGTCATCAGCGCCTCGCCGGGGCCGTTGACCACGCAGCCGATGATGGACAGCGTCAGCGGCGTCTGGATGTGCGCCAGGCGCTCCTCCAGGGTCTGCACGGTCTGGATGACGTTGAACCCCTGCCGCGCGCATGAGGGGCAGGAAATGATCTTCACGCCGCGATGGCGCAGGCCCAGGGATTTCAGGATATCCCAGCCCACCAGGACCTCTTCCTCGGGGTCCGCCGACAGCGAGACGCGCATGGTATCGCCCACGCCGGCCCACAGCAGGTTGCCCAGGCCGATCGAGGACTTGACCGTGCCGGCGCGCTTGCTGCCCGCCTCGGTGATGCCGATATGCAGCGGATGGTCGCAGACCTCGGCCAGTTGCTGGTAGGCGGCCACGGCCAGGAAGACGTCCGACGCCTTCACGCTGATCTTGAATTCATGGAAATCGTGATCCTGCAGGATCTTGGCGTGTTCCAGCGCACTTTCGACCAGCGCGTCGGGGTTGGGTTCGCCGTATTTTTCCAGCAGGTGCTTTTCCAGCGACCCGGCATTCACCCCGATGCGGATCGAGCAGCCATGCTCACGCGCGGCCTTCACGACCTCACGCACACGCTCGGCGCTGCCGATATTGCCGGGATTGATGCGCAGGCAGGCCGCGCCGGCCTGGGCGGCCTCGATCGCGCGCTTGTAGTGGAAATGGATGTCGGCAACGATCGGCACGTTGACCTCGCGCACGATCTCGGCCAGCGCGGCGGTGCTTTCCTCGTCGGGGCAGGAGACGCGCACGATATCGACGCCCGCCAGTTCGGCCCTGCGGATCTGCGCGATCGTCGCTTCGGCATCCGTCGTCAGGGTATTGGTCATGGTCTGCACCGAAATGGGTGCGTCGCCGCCGACCGGAACCTTGCCGACATGGATCTGCCGCGACTTGCGGCGCTCGATGGACTGATAGGGACGATAGCTGCTCATGATCTGCCCTCCGGATGAGGCAATTGTAACACGGTTCTATCCGACGGCCCGACGGTGCGCCGCCTTCCCGTGGGTGCTTCCTGCCAAAAACCGCCAAGTTTGGCCAGAGCCGGCCCTGCCAGGGCGCAGCATCCGGCGCACAAGGTCAATGGGCGATCGTCGGTGACGGCGGGGTCGCCTGCGGCACGGCCGGGGCGGATGCCGGCATGGCCGCCCCCGCCCCGCTGCCATGGGGTCGTGCCGCATGGGGCGCGGGCGTCGATGCCGCCGTCACGATGCTGCCGCTGCGAATGGCGTCGGGCGTCAGCGAAAGATTGCGCACGACCGCGCCGTTGCGGCCCAGCGGCTGCGTCGTCACCCCGTCGGCGCTCAGCACCAGGCCGCCGGCGTTGCCGACCGTCAGCAGCAGGTTGGTCCTGTCCGGGGGGACGGACCAGCTTTCACCGGGCTGCAGGATATGATCATAGATGACCGGCCCGCCCGCAACCCTGACCTGCACCCACGTCTGGGCTGAGGCCGTCAGCATCATCTGGCCCGCCGGGGCGGTCGGCGGCGCGGCGGCAACCGGCGCGGGCTGGGGCACAGGCTGCATAGCGGACTGTGACGGACCGGCCGGTGGCGGCACGGCAGCGTCCCCTACGCCCGGGGTTCCATTCCCCTGGGCCAGGGTGCCTTGGGTCACTGTACCCTGGGTCACTGCACCCTGGGGCGTGGTACCTTGGGGCGGTACGGCCGGCGTTGGTGCCGCCAGCGGCGCCGGCGCGGGCACGTCGCCGTCCGTGATGGCGGATCTTTCGGCATTGGACAGAGGCTGCGGCGGGCCGATGGGCCGCCCCGACGGCAGGACCGATGCCACCTGGGGCGAGGTCGGGGCCTGCCGCGTCATGCCGGGAATGGCCGAGTACACCGAGGGCACCTGCTGGGGCGGGACGGACTGCACGCCGGTCATGCGGTACCAGCCGACATAGGCGGCAATGATGACCACCCCGCCCAGCAGGGCCATGACACCGGCCGGCACGGCGCTGCCGGGCACCGGCGCGGGAAAGGACAGTTCGGGCTTGTAATCGATATTGTCCCGCGCCTCGGCCTTGAACCGGGCGACGAGGGATTCCGCGTCCAGCCCCAGCGCCTGGGCATAGGTGCGCAGGAACCCCACCGTATAGACATTCCCCGGCAGGTCCTTGACGCGTCCGTCCTCCATCGCTTCCAGGTAGGACAGGCGGATGCGCAGCCAGGTGGCCACGTCCGGCAGCGCCCACCCCAACTGTTCACGGCGGGCGCGCAGGGTCGGCCCCACACCGTTCGGGGCGCCTGCCCCCCTGGGGTCGGCGGCCGGATTGCGGGCGCTGGTGTCGTTCACGCATCCCCCGCCGGCATGTCGCGCCGAACCAGCGCATCGACCGCCTGTTCGACCAGTTCGGCGATGATGGCCGCGACCGGCTGGACGGAGGAGATCATGCCGACCGACTGGCCGGCCATGACCGAACCCTGTTCCACGTCGCCCTCGATCACCGCCCGGCGCAGCGACCCGGCCCAGAAATGCTCGATATCCAGTTGCGCGGCCTCACGCGTCAGTTCGCCGTCCAGGTAGCGGCGGATCGTTTCCGCCTGATGGCGCAGGAAGGCGCGTCCGCCCTCGTTCGACAGGCCACGCACCGGAATGACGGGGAAGCGTTCGTCAAGCTGGACCGACGTCACGGCGTCGCGGGCGTTGGCGCGGACGAACGCGGCCTTGAACCGTTCGTGGGCAATGCTTTCGGCCGACGCGGCGAAGCGGGTGCCGAGCTGCGCGCCGGCCGCCCCCTGCTCCAGATAGGACAGGATGGCCTCGCCCCGTCCCAGCCCGCCCGCGACGAAGACGGGAACCGAGCGGATATGGGGCAGCACTTCCTGCGCCAGGACGGTCAGCGAGACCGGGCCGACATGCCCGCCGGCCTCCGCGCCCTCGATCACCAGGGCATCGACGCCCATGCGCACCAGCCGCTTGGCCAGCACCAGGGCCGGCGCGAACGCCACGACCCGCGCCCCGCCATCCTTGATCGCGCGGATGGCCGGCCCCGGCGGAATGCCGCCGGCCAGCACGACATGCGTGACCCCGGCCGAAAGGCAGACCTGGATCAGGTCGTCCAGGCGTGGGTGCATGGTGATCAGGTTGACGCCGAAGGGGCGGCTGGTCAGCGCCTGGGTGGCGGCGATTTCCTCGGCCAGCCGGTCGGGTTCCATGGCGCCGCAGGCCAGCACGCCGAAGCCGCCGGCGTTGGAAATGGCCGATACCAGATGGCGCTCGCTGACCCAGGACATGGCGCCGCCCAGGATCGCGACCTCGCTGCCCAGGAAGGCCGTGCCGGCGGACCACAGGCGGTCCAGCCGCGCGCGCGCGGCGGTCCGAAACATTGCGTCATCCGACAGGGGCATGGCGAGGGTGTCCATCGGTTCAGGCCGCATCCAGGCCGTAGGCGGTGTGCAGCGCCCGGACCGCCAGTTCGGTATATTCCGCCGCGATCAGCACCGATACCTTGATTTCGCTGGTCGAGATGACCTGGATATTGATGTTGCGGTCCGACAGGGTGCGGAACATCGTGTTGGCCACCCCCGCGTGCGAGCGCATGCCCACGCCCACCACGCTGATCTTCACCACGTCGTCGTCGGTCGCCATTTCACCATACTGGATGACGTCCCGCGCGGCCTCCAGCGCCTGGATGGCGCGGGCCAGGTCGGTCTTGCCGGTGGTGAACGTCATGTTGGTCAGGCCGTCGGCCCCCGTGCTCTGCACGATCATGTCCACATTCACGTTCGCGGCCGTCAGCGGGCCGAAGATCGCCGCCGCGATGCCCGGACGGTCGGGAATGCGCCTGACGGACAGCTTCGCTTCGTCGCGCGAATAGGCAATGCCGGCGACCAGTTCCTTTTCCACGATCTCGTCCTCATCCACCACTAATGAACCGGGCAGGTTGTCTTCCGACGGGGCGGGGCCGTCGCTGAAGCTCGACAGCACCTGTACGCGCACCCGCTCCTTCATCGCCAGTTCGACGCTGCGGGTCTGGAGCACCTTGGCCCCGACCGACGCCAGTTCCAGCATCTCCTCGTACGTGATCTTATCCAGCTTCCGCGCCCTCGCAACAATTCGCGGGTCGGTCGTGTAGATTCCGTCGACGTCGGTATAGATATCGCACCGGTCGGCCTGCAGCGCCGCCGCCAGTGCCACGGCGGACGTGTCCGAACCGCCCCGCCCCAGGGTCGTGATCCGCCCGTCGGGGTCCACGCCCTGGAAGCCGGCGATGACCGGAACCTGTCCGGCCCGCATCCGCGTGATCAGGGCCTCGCCGTCGATCGAGTCGATCCGCGCCTTGCCGTGCGCGCCGTCGGTACGCAGCGGAATCTGCCACCCCAGCCACGACCGCGCCTCCAGCCCCAGAGTCTGCAGCGCGATGGCCAGCAGGCCGCTGGTCACCTGCTCGCCCGTTGCGACGACGGCGTCATATTCCTTCGCGTCATGCAGCGGCGACAGGGACTGGCAGTATCCCACCAGGCGGTTGGTCACCCCCGACATGGCCGAGACGACGACCGCGACCTCGCATCCCGCGGCAACCTGCTTGTGCACTTTTTCCGCCACCGCGCGAATTCGGTCCAGGTCGGCCACAGACGTGCCACCGAATTTCATGACGATCCGCGGGACGGTACGAGGCATGGACAGGGCTCTCCAGTTCGGCGCGGCGGCCGTTCCAGCCCGCCGGGCGCGCTGGGGCGCCGGACGGGGCATTGCGGTTATCTGCAAGGCGCGTCACATACCCTTCCACCGCTGCGCCGTCCAGCGGCAGATGGTCAGCGGAAAGGTGGTGAAGCCATGAATGTAAACGATTCGTCTTCTCGGGCGGCCCATCCAGCCGGGCATTCCGTCGCGCCGGACGAGATCGCGCGATTCAGTGCCCTGGCGGACCGCTGGTGGGACCCTTCCGGGCCGATGCGGCCGCTGCACGCCATGAACGGCCTGCGCCTGGACTGGGCCCGGCGCCACCTGCCCGCCCCCGGCACCCCCGGCGAGCCTGCCACCCGCCTGCTGGATATCGGCTGCGGCGCGGGCCTGGCCAGCGAGGGCCTGGCCCGGATGGGCTATGACGTGACCGGGCTGGATGCCTCGGACGCCGCCATCGCCGCCGCGCGCGCGCACCTGGCGGATCATCCCCTGCCCCCCGATGGCGGGTCCCTGGCCTATCGCGTCGGCAGCGCCGAGGAACTCCAGGCCGAAGGGGCGCGATTCGCGGCCATCACGGCACTGGAAGTGATCGAGCACGTGACCGATCCCGCCGCGTTCCTGCGCGTGCTGGCCGACATGGTGGCGCCGGGCGGGGTCATCATCGTCTCGACCCTGAACCGCACCCTGCGGTCGCTGGCGACGGCGAAGATCGGGGCGGAATACATCCTGCGCCTGCTGCCGGCCGGCACGCATGAATGGCGCAAGTTCATCACGCCCGCGGAACTGGGCGCCTTCGCCAGCCAGGCCGGATTGCGCGTGTCCGACATCGCGGGAATGGTCCCCGCCCTGGGCGGCTGGCGCGAAAGCCATGACCTGGGCGTCAACTACATCGCCAGCCTGTCCGCTCCTTAACTGCGCTGACCAGCCGCCATAATTCAGTTTCGGTTCGGAAACGTGGGCTAGTGAGCGGGAGCGGAACGCAGTGGAGCGCAGCAGACGCGCGTCGGATCGCCACCAGCGCGCGTTTGCGGACCGAGATTCAGATCTGGAGAAAGGCAAACGTGGTCGGGCTGCCGATCGCGGTGAAGTGCCAGTTGAAATCCAGCGCGCCGGTCTCGGGGTTGACGCGGAAGGACGTCACCGAATCGCTGCGCTGGTTGGCGCAATACAGGAACGTGCCCGAGGGGTCGAATACCATCGCCCGTCCGTAGTCGGCATGCATCCAGACCTCGTCGATCAGGGTCAGCGATCCGTCGGGGCCGACCCGGAAGATCGCCAGCGAATCGCCCAGCCGGTTCGAGGCATAGACATACCGCCCGTTCGGCGAGATCAGGATTTCCGCCGCCAGCGTGCTGCCCTGGAAATAGGAGGTCACGGTGCTGACCTTCTGCTGTGGGACCAGCGCGCCGGTGCGCGGATCGAACGATGCGACGACGACCTTCGAATCCTGTTCGCACAGGATATAGATCGTCCGTCCGTCCTTGCTGAACGCGAAATGGCGGGGGGCGGAGCCCGGGATCAGGTTGATGAACGGCGTGGCGGCGGGCCGCAGCTTGCCGCTCGCCAGATCCAGCGTCCAGACATAGACGCGGTCCAGCCCCGCATCGCAGGCCACGACGAAGCGGCCCGACGGATCGCTGGCGACCATATGCACGTGCGAACCGGAATGGTCGCTGATCGCGAAATTGCCGGGCGGATTGTCCTCGGCGCGTTCGGGCATATGCGGCCCCGTATTGTGCACGACGTCGGTGGGTTCACCCAGGCTGCCATCGGGGCGGATGGGCAGGACGCCGACACTGCCGCCGACATAGTTGGCGACCAGGACATGATGCCCGGCCCGATGGACGCTGAGATGCGCCGGCACGGCACCGCCGGACGAGACGACGTTCAGCCGGTTCAGTTCGCCGGACGTCCGGTCCACGGAAAAGGCGGTGACGCTGCCGTCGTGATCGGCGTTGAAATCGTCGATTTCGCTGAGCGCGTACAGGAAACGGCTATCGGCCGACATCGTGATGAAGGACGGGCTGGCGATGTCCATGAACGTGCTGACGGGAATGAGCCCGCCCGTCACGCGGTTCATTTCGAAAATTGCGATGCCCTGCCCGTTCCCGGCCCCGCCCGGAGGCGCGTGCTTGTTGTATCCGCCGATATAGCACAGCGTCCGCGACATGGCCGGGATCGCGGCGCGCGCCGGTCGCGGGCCGGTCAGGGAACTGGCCAGCGGGGCGGTACCGGAAGCCGCCAGCGCCAGGAGCAGATTGCGTCGCGAAAAGGGCATCGTCATTCTTGCTGTGCCTCGTTGTTTATCGTGTCGGGCAGCGATTACGCATCACGGCATCTGGCAGCGCTGGCCGATCGTGCCGGTATAGCGGGTCCAGGTATGTGTCTCGCCAAACAGCGGAATGCCGACATAGCCGCGAAGTTTCAGGACGCCGTCACGCGGGGACCAGATCTGGGCGTGATAGACCTTGTTCGTGTCGGGATCGAGGATATGGCCATTCCACCGCCCCGGCTCGTCGGAATCCGGCGTGAAACCGGTCAGCATCAGCAGGCCGCATTCGGACCCGCCATCCCTGGCCTTCGGAACCTCGCCCGTATAGCGCATGCCCACCAGGTGACCGCAGAGCTGCCCGCCGCAGGATGCGATCCTGAAGACGCCATCATGTTCCCTGGTCTCCCACATGCCCAGGACAGACAACGTTCCGGTGCCGGCATCCGCATCCGGACCGGCGTCGGCACGGGCCGGGGCTGCCGCGATCCCGGCCAGAAGAGTAAGGCAGGCCAGCGCGGACACCCATCGTGCCGCGTTGTGGCGATGCCCCGTTCCCGAAGGGACGAAGGCGGCCGGCCTGTCTGTTCTGTCGTGCATGCGTTTCATGTTTTCCGGTCCCTGTGCGGACCGTCCCCCCAACCATTCCGGCCGATCAACTGTCGGCGCGCCTGACCCACGGTATCGTCACGATTTCGACGCCCTCGTCGGTCAGGCGGTGATAATCCTCGTCCGATGCGTGGCCGTAGATGCCGCGTTCCTCCGCCTCGCCATGATGGATCTTCAACGCTTCCTCGGCGAAACGATCACCCACGTCTTCACATTGTTGTTCGACGTGCCGGCGAAGCGTCTGCAACGCCGCCGTCAGCGCGGCCGGCACGCCCGCCCCCTGCACCGAAGGTGGCGGGCCCGCCGGCATATGGGCCGCCGGGGCCGCCGCCGGCTGTTCCCTCACGACCTGCTGCCCTGCCGGCTGCGTCACAGGCGGCCGGGCCGGGCGGGTGCGGACCGCCGGGGCCATCAGCGCGCGGCCGACATCGGTCGTGCCGCATTGCGGACAGGACAGGAGATCACGTCGCACCTGATCGTCAAACGCGGCGCTGCCGGGGAACCAGCCATCGAACTCATGCCCCGCATCGCAACGCAGCAGATAGCGGATCACCGGCGCCCCCTGGTCTGGACCGGATGCTGGCGATCACGCCGCATGCAGCAGCGGGTCCAGCTTGCCGGCACGGTCCAGCGCCATGATGTCGTCACAGCCGCCGATATGCCGCCCGTCGATGAAGATCTGCGGCACGGTTGTCCGGCCACCGGAACGCTCCCGCGCCTCCGCGCGTTCGGCCGTGCCGTGCAGGGCGCGGATTTCGGTAAAAGCCGTGCCCTTCTGCTCCAGCAGGCGGAGTGCGCGGACGCAATAGGGGCATCCCGGCTGGGTATAGATCTCGATCCTGGGCATCCTGATCCTCGAATAGCGGCCTGTTATCAAGCATAGCGCATTTATGCCGGGGCAACATACCGTTACGGGTGCTGCCCCGTATCCTGGGACGGATCGCGGCCGGGATCGGGCGCGCGGGCCGCCACCAGCACGTCCACCGATGCCGCCCCGGCGGCAAGAAGGACCCGCGCGCATTCGCCCGTCGTCGCCCCCGTGGTCATGACATCGTCTACCAGGACGATTCGCCGGTTCGCGATCGCGGCCCGCCGCGACGGGCGGACCGCGATCGCGCCATGCAGGATATCGCGACGCGAGGCCGGGCCCAGCCGCGCCAGCGGCGGCGTCGCCTGCGGACGGATCAGCGCATCGGGCAGGGTCCGCAGCCCCACGGTCCGCCCCACCGCCCGCGCCAGGAGGGCGGCCTGGTTGTAGCGGCGGCGAAACAGCCGGCGACGGTGCAGCGGCACGGGCACCAGCAGGTCCGCCTGGCCCAGCATCCCCTGGCCGATCCGCGCCATGTGGCGGCCAAGCAGGGGCGCAAGCTCGGTCCGGTCGGCATATTTCAGGCGCAGGATCAGCGCACGCGACCATTCGTCATAGACCAGCGCCGCCCGCCCGGCCCGCCACGGCGGCCGCCGGTCCGCGCAGGATGCGCAGATGCGCCCCGCCCCACCCAGGACCGACCCGGCGAACCCCGCGCCGGCAAAGGGTTCGCCGCACGCATCGCAGCAGGGTTCGGAAATGAAGCGCATATGCCGGAAGCAGTCCGGACACAGCAGGCCCGCCCGCTCGACCGGCTGGTGACACAGGGGGCAGTCGGGTGGCAGAAGACCATCCAGCAGAAGCGACCCCAGGCGGCGCGCCATGCCCCCCGGTCCGGTCATCGTTGTCGTGCGTATCGCCCCATCCATCACGCAAAGGTGCCATTGGCATCCTCCATCCGGAAGAGCACATGCCGTCCATGAATGATCCCCTGATTTTCGACCGGCGCGCGGTGCGTCGGCACCGCGATCGCGCCGCCCCGATGGTGCATGAGATCGCCCCCGTCCTGGAGGAGGTCGCGGACCGGCTGCTGGACCGGCTGGACGACACGACCTATCGCTTCACCGCCGCGCTGGATATCGGGGGGCGCGGCGTGGTGGCCCCGCGCCTGCGCGCCCGGGGCATCGGCAGCGTCGTCTCCTGCGATCTGTCGCCGCGCATGGCGCGGATCAACGGCGGAACGGTCCTGTGCGCGGACGAGGAATGGCTGCCCTTCGGTCCGGGTTCGTTCGACCTCGTCGTCGCCAACCTGTCGCTGCATTGGGTCAACGACCTGCCCGGCGCGCTGGCGCAGATCCGTCACGCGCTGAAGCCGGATGGACTGTTCCTGGCCAGCCTGCCGGTCCTGCCCAGCCTGTCCGACCTGCGCCGCGCGCTGACCGAGGCGGAAGCGGCCCTGACAGGCGGGGCGACGCCGCGTGTCTCGCCCTTTCCGGACCTGCGTGACTGCGCGGCGCTGCTGCAACGCGCGGGGTTCGCCCTGCCGGTGGCCGACGCCGAAACGGTGACGCTGGCCTATCGCTCGCCCTTCCGCCTGCTGCAGGACCTGCGCGCGGCGGGCGAGACCAACGCGCTGGTGCTACGCAGCCGGCAATTCACCCAGCCGGACCTGTTTCCCGCCGCCTTCGCCGCCCTGGCATCCGCCGCCGGAGACGATCCGCTGTCCGTGCCGCTGCGCCTGGCCATCATGACTGGCTGGTCGCCCGATGCCAGCCAGCCCCAGCCGCTACGCCCCGGCCAGTTCACCGTGTCGTTGGAAGATGCGATCAAGAAAATATAATAACAGACTGATTATACAATATTGTCTGTCTATTTTACCCGCCGGTGACGCTCATGTGCCTGCGGATGGCGGCGGGGTCGTCTGCGTGGCGCCCGATCAGGAAGTCATGCCCTTTCGGCTTGCGCTGGATGGCCGCCTGGACCAGGCGCAGCAGGTCGGGATCGGTGGCGCCCTCGCGGAGCGGCTGGCGCAGGTCGGTGGCCCCTTCATGCCCCAGGCAGGTATAAAGCTGGCCGGTGCAGGACAGCCGCACCCGGTTGCAGCTTTCGCAGAAATTATGGGTCATCGGCGTGATCAGGCCGAGCTTGCACCCGGTCTCGCCCACCCGCAGGTAGCGCGCCGGCCCGCCCGTCCGGACCGTCAGCGGTTCCAGCGTCCAGCGCCGCGCCAGGTCCGCGCGGACGGTGGACAGCGGCAGGTAACGGTCGGACCGGTCCTCGCCCGTGTCCCCCATCGGCATGGTTTCGATCAGGCAGAGATCGGCGCCGATTTCCCCACACCACGCCAGCAGCGTGTCGAATTCGTCGTCATTCACGCCGGCCATCGCGACGGTATTGATGCGAATGGCCAGCCCGGCCGCCCGTGCCGCGCGGATTCCTTCCAGGGTCTGCTCCAGCCGACCCCGCCGGGTGATACGCTGAAATCGTTTAGAATCAAGAGAGTCCAGGCTGATATTCACACGTCGTACCCCCGCGCGGGCCAGGGCGTCGGCGTGGGTCGCCAGATGCGATCCGTTGGTGGTCAATGTCAGTTCGTCCAGATGGCCGTCGCCATCCGTCCGATGCAGCCACGTCCCCAGGGCCGCGAAGAACCCGTCGATATCCCGGCGAACCAGCGGCTCCCCGCCCGTGACGCGGATGCGCGTCACGCCGTTGCGGATGAAGGCGGCGCAGAGTCGCTCCATCTCCTCGAAGGACAGGATTTCGGCCTTGGGCAGGAAGGACATGGCCTCCGACATGCAATAGACGCATCGCATGTCGCAGCGGTCCGTTACCGAGATCCGCAAATAAGAGACTGTCCGGCCGAAGGAATCGACGAAAGGCTTACCCATGATCCGGCCTTCAGGAAATGACGGTCAGCATGATGACCGAGGCATCGATCAGGATCTTGCCCTGATGTTCGAAATTGACCGTCACCCGATGGGCAACGGCCGACTGCACCTGGCCCCGTCCCCATTCCGGATGGTCGGGATGGACCACGAACTGCCCCGGCTCGAGAAACGAACGGAAAGGTGGAATGACCGGCATCTGTCCTGCGGACCTCTACGGCGCGGCAGGATACCAAGCCACGCCCGAATGTTCAAAGCCCCAATAGTCTCCGGCCCCTGCCCGATCAATGCCCGGCATCGTCTCCGGAAAAATCGGGTGCCGCGACGCCGGATCGTTCAAGTTGCGCGACCAGCGCGGCCTTCAGGCGGTCCAGCCCGGCATGGGTGTTGCCTTCGGCGCGTGCGACGAGCGCCGGCTGGGTGTTGGAGGCCCGCAGCAGCCACCAGCCATCCGGGGTAGTCACCCGGACGCCGTCGATCATCGAGACAGCGCTGCCATCGACCTTCAGGCGCGCGGCGATGTCCTCGATCACCGTGAATTTGCGGGTGTCGGCGCAGTCGAACCGCGTTTCGCGCGTCGAGATCGTCACCGGCAGCGCGGCCCGCACCGCCGAGAGCCTTGTGTCCATATGGGCCACGAGGCCCAGAAGCCGGATCGCGGCATACAGCGCATCGTCGAAGCCGTACCAGCGATCGGCGAAAAAGACGTGACCCGACATTTCGCCGCCCAGCGGAGACCCGGTCTCCGCCATCTTGGACTTGATCAGCGAATGGCCGGTGCGCCACATCAGCGGTGTGCCGCCGGCCCGGGTGATTTCGTCGAACAGGGTCTGGCTGGCCTTGACGTCGGCGATGATCGTGGCGCCCGGATGATGACGCAGCATGTCGCGCGCCAGGATGACCAGGAGTTGGTCGGCCCACACGATCTCACCAGTGTCGTCGACAACGCCGATCCGGTCAGCATCGCCGTCGAAGGCGATGCCGATATCGGCCCCGGTCTCGCGCACCGTGGCGATCAGGTGTTCCAGATTCCGCGGCACCGTCGGATCGGGATGATGGTCGGGAAACGTGCCATCGACGGCGCCGTTCAGCAGCACATGGTCGCCCGGCAGCCTGGCCAGCAGGTCGGCCAGGATGTCGCCGGCGGCGCCGTTGCCGTTGTCCCAGACGATTTTCAGCCGACGCCCGCCGCCGTCCCAATCCGCCATCAGCCGCGCGACATATGCCCGGCCGACATCGACATCGCGCACCGTGCCGGCCGAAGCCGCCACGACATCGCCCCGGGCCGCGAGATCGCCCAGTTCCGCGATCTGCGCGCCGAAGAACGGGCTGCCCGACAGCATCATCTTGAAGCCGTTATAGTCGGGCGGATTATGGCTGCCCGTGACCATGATCGCACCGTCCGTCTCCAGCGTGACGGCGGCGAAATAGAGCATGGGCGTCGGGCCGCGCCCCACCCGCAGGATTTCGAGACCCGAGGCCGCGGCGCCGCGAACCAACGCTTCCTCCAGCATCGGCGAGGACAGGCGGCCGTCATAGCCGACCGCGACGGTCCGGCCGCCCGAGCGGGCGACGATGCTGCCGAATGTCCGGCCGATCGCAAATGCGTCCTCGGGGCACACCGTCCTGCCCACGATTCCGCGAATGTCATATTCGCGCAGGGTCGTGGGATCAAAACGATGCGTGAACGACACGGACCTCAGCCGGTATAGTTTTTCAGGAACGCGCGCACCGCGTCACCCAGGTCCGGACGGTCGATCGAAAAGGCGATCTGCGCCTCCAGGTAGCCGACCTTGTTGCCGCAATCGAAGCGGCGGCCCTCGTAGCGCAGGCCATGGAACGGCGCATGACCGATGACCTTGGCCATGGCGTCGGTCAACTGGACCTCGCCGCCCGCGCCGCGTTCCAGCTTCGACAGGTGCGGCATGACGTCTGCCGTCAGGATATAGCGCCCGATGATCGACAGGTTGGACGGCGCATCCTCGGGCTTCGGTTTTTCGACCAGTCCCTTGACCTCGACCAGGCGCCCGTCATCCTCGCCGGTCTTCAGGATGCCGTAGCGATTGGTGTGTTCGCGCGGGACCTCGGTTACCGCCAGCACATTGCCGCCGGTCTGGTTATAGACGTCGACCAGTTGCTTCAGGCACGGCACGTCACTCTTGACCACGTCGTCGGGCAGCAGGATGGCGAAGGGATCGTCACCGATGAAGCTGCGCGCGCACCAGATCGCATGGCCCAGGCCCAGCGGTTCCTGCTGGCGGACGGCGCTCAACGCCCCGGCCTCGATGCTGGTGGGGCCCAGGGCTTCCAGCGCGTCCAGCTTGTTGCGCTCGCGCAGCGTCGTCTCCAGTTCGAAGGCGACGTCGAAATAATCGATCAGCGAATCCTTGCCGCGACCGGTGATCAGGCAGAATTCCTCGATTCCGGCCGCGCGGGCCTCATCGATCGCATACTGGATCAGCGGTCTGTCGACGACGGGCAGCATTTCCTTCGGCATCGCCTTGGTCGCAGGAAGAAAGCGCGTACCAAGGCCGGCAACAGGAAGTACGGCTTTTCGCAAGGGTTTGATCACAAGCGTCACCTTCTATCCACGTTATGACTCAGAACATTCAAACGTTTCCGCCGTTTGCTGCGGCAAGGAGGCAATATCCGGTGAAACGGTCGCGTTTGAAATGCGTCCTGCCGTCAATTACGCAAGAAAAATGACATATATGAGGCAAAGCAGCGCCTTCGGCCGTTTTCCTGACCGGTCACCGTCAACAATCCAACGATGACACGCGGCACAACGTTTCCAGAATCGGAAAAAATTTTAAGATCCGCGCGCACGCTGGAACCTGTGGCGCAGCGATCCATATTTGCTTTTCCGGGGGAATCAGGGCCGGCAGAACCGGATGTCTGGTGCGGTCGAGAAGACTCGAACTTCCACGGGGTTGCCCCCACAAGCACCTCAAGCTTGCGCGTCTACCATTCCGCCACGACCGCACCGTGACATCGGACATCGCCTGAGCGATACCGTGCGACGGAGGCCGTATAAACGATGCATGATCGACGGGCAATGACCGAAAAGACGATTCTCTGGAATTCCAGCCCCGGCCTGGTTCCCTATCCCGACGCGATCGCCGGGATGGAGCATCAGGTGGCGGGAATCCGCGACGGCAGCGCCCCGGAACGGGTCTGGCTGCTGGAACACCCCCCCACCTTCACCGCCGGAACCTCCGCCCGGGACGAGGATTTGTTCAATCCGCATCATTTCCCGACCTATGCGGCGGGCCGCGGCGGGCAATGGACCTATCACGGGCCGGGACAGCGGGTGGCCTACGTGATGCTGGACCTGACCGCCCCGCACGGCGTGGTGCCGGCCCGGGACCTGCGGGCCTATGTCCATACGCTGGAAGAATGGCTGATCCGTACCCTGCGCCGCTTCGACGTGACAGGCGAACGCCGCGCGGACCGGATCGGCGTGTGGGTCGTGGATGCGCGCACCGGGGCGGAAAACAAGATCGCGGCCCTGGGGGTGCGGGTTTCGCGCTGGACCTGCTGGCACGGCGTGGCGCTGAACGTGGCGCCGAACCTGGACGATTTCGGCGGCATCGTCCCCTGCGGGATTCGCGAACACGGCGTGACCAGCCTGCATGCGCTGGGCCACAAGGTGAGCCTGGGCGACGTCGACGAGGCCCTGCGCGCCACGTGGCAGGACCTGTTCGGTAGCGTGCCGACCCCGATCGGCACCGCCTGACGCTACAACTCCGCCGTCAGCGAGAAGAAATCCGCCGGAAATGCGGTACCGGTGCGCTGGTCGGTCAAGATGCAGGCGCGTGCGGTTGTGGCGTTCGTCCAGGATGTCGATGGCGACCAGCGACAACTGCCCGGCGAAATCCGAAAAGCCCAGCGTCAGCAGGCCCCTGGGACGGATTGGCGGTGCGGGCCAGCGAGACCTGCAGCACGTGGTCGCCATGCTGGATCGCGGTGACCGTGACCTCGCCGCCCAGATGCACCGGCGTGGCCAGAAGCAGGCCCAACGGCTGGCGCGACAGGTTCATGCGCGTGACCGACTGGCGCACCGCGTCGCGGAAGACCAGATGCCCGCCGGCCGCGACCAGCCGCATGCGGTGCGGCGTATCGTAATCCAGGCGCAGGTACCCGGGATCGTAGGACAGCGTCCCTTCCCCGACGCCGCCATCCGGCCACGTCTGCGCCACATGGGCGCTCAGGCCCCGCGTGGTGTTCAGGTAGCGCTCGATCCGCGCGACGTCCCGCCCGCCGACCGGCCCCGGCGCCGCCTGGCACGCCGCCAGGGCCAGCGGGGCCGTCAGGACCAGGCGCCGGGTGGGACCATTGCGCACGATCACGCCCCGGCGGTCCCGGCGGCCAGCGCGGCGTGTTCGTCGGGCGTGCGCAGGGTCAGCGACAGCGCATGCAGGCCGGACGCGAATTCGTCCGCCAGCAGGTCATGAACCAGGCGCGACCGCTGAACGCGCGAAATGCCGCCGAAAGCGCCGCTGACGAGCAGGATATTGTAATGGGTCTCGCCCGTCGTTTCAGGCCCCCGTCCCGCGTGACGCGCGCCGGCATGGCCGGCATGGCGGGCGCTGTCATCCTCGATTTCCAGGATCGCGGGCGTCAGGCGCGCATGCAGGGCCTGGCCGATTCGCGTCGCGCGGTTCCGTTCTGTGTCACTCACTGGTCTGTCCTCTTCCTGGCTGGCGCGCTTGGCTCTTGCACGAATACGGTCCGGACGCACATAACGCCAGATGATGACGAGAAGGAACACACGACACCGGGCCTTCGATCCCGATCCGGATGCGCCGGAACGGTGCTGCGACATGGCCGGCTGCGCCGAGGCCGCCGGATATCGCGCCCCCCGGTCGCGCGATGCCCTGAACGAGTATTTCTGGTTCTGCCTGCCCCATGTGCGCGAATATAATTCGCGGTGGGACTTCTATAAAGGCATGTCCCCCGGCCAGATCGAGGCGCATATCCGCGACGACGTTTCATGGAACCGGCCGTCATGGCGACTGGGACAGCGTGGCGCGCATTTCTCGGAAGAGGATATCCTGGACCCGCTGGACCTGATGAACGGCGGGCGCCGGCCGGCGGCGCGGCGCGCGGCCTCGGCCCGCCCGGAGGTGCCCGAAGCCCTGCGCCAGCCGCTGGACACGCTGGGCCTGGACTGGCCGCTGTCGATGGACGAGTTGAAACTGCGCTACAAGGACCTGGCGCGCCGGCACCATCCCGACACCAACGGCGGCGACCGCGAGGCGGAAGAGCGCCTGAAAAGCATCAACGTCGCCTATACCGCCCTGCGCACGCACCTGGCATCCGCGCGGGCCGCGGACCTGGAAAGAACCGCGTAGGCATGGCCACGCGGGCGATCCGGTCTATAGTGGACCCGGAGACGCCGAAGCCCCGAACCCGGACATCGAATTCCGGGACGCCGAAGACCATATGACACGGACCGTCGCCACGGCGCGCGGCGGGACCAACCAGCCGTGACGGATGCACCCCGATGAATGACCTCGCCACCCTGACCGCCGGATCGACTGCCGAAAACGGGGATGACCTGCCGCCGATCTCGGTCCTGTCCGCCCCCGACCGCACGGTCTCCGCCCGCGATGTCTTCGGCATCGACAGCGATCTGCAGGTGCCCGCCTTCTCGGTGCGGACCGATCACGTACCGGATGCCGATCCGACCTATCGCTTCGATCACGACACCACGCTGGCCATCCTGGCCGGCTTCGCCTTCAACCGGCGCGTGATGATCCAGGGCTATCACGGCACCGGCAAGTCGTCGCATGTCGAACAGGTGGCGTCGCGGCTGAACTGGCCGTGCGTGCGCATCAACCTGGACAGCCATATCTCGCGCATCGACCTGATCGGCAAGGATGCCATCGTGCTGCGCGACGGCAAGCAGGTGACGGAATTCCGCGAAGGGCTGCTGCCCTGGGGGCTGCAGCACCCCTGCGCCCTGGTGTTCGACGAATATGATGCCGGGCGGCCGGACGTCATGTTCGTCATCCAGCGCGTGCTGGAGGTCGAGGGCCATCTGACGCTGCTGGACCAGAACCGCGTGATCCGCCCGCACCCGTTCTTCCGCCTGTTCGCCACGGCGAACACGGTGGGCCTGGGCGACACCACCGGCCTGTATCACGGCACGCAGCAGATCAATCAGGGCCAGATGGACCGCTGGAACGTGGTCACCACCCTGAACTACCTGCCCCATGCCGAGGAAACGGCCATCGTCGTGGCCAAGATGGCCGTCGATCCCAGCGATGCCCCGGCCCGCAAGCGGATCGAAAGCATGGTCGCCCTGGCCGACCTGACGCGTTCGGGCTTCATCGCCGGCGACATCTCGACGGTCATGTCGCCGCGCACGGTCATCAGCTGGGCCGAGAATGCCAGGATCTTCAAGGATCTGGAATTCGCCTTCCGCGTGTCCTTCCTGAACAAGTGCGACGAGGCCGAGCGTCGACGGTGGCGGAATATTACCAGCGCTGCTTCAACGTTCTGACCCCACCGGCACGGCGCCGCGCGCGCGCTGATCGGCCCGGGAAGCCATGCGCGACCGCAAGGACACCACCCAGTCCGCACGATTGGCCGCCGCCGAGCGGGCCGACGTCTTCAAGCGCGCGACCGTTGGCGCGCTGCGCGCGCTGGGCGGCCGGGCGACGGCCGAGGTCACGTTCCAGACCGGCCCGATTCCGCCTGCGGCGGCGGTCAGCGGCGATCACGTCCGCCTGCCGCAGCCCGCCCTGCAACTGGCCGAGGCCGATATCCGGCGCGTGCGCGGCGCGGCGGATGCCGTGGCGCTGCAACTGCGCCATCATGACGTGACGATCCACAACGCGACCCGGCCGGAGCAGGCCGATGCCCGGCTGGCCTATGACGCGCTGGAACAGGCGCGGGTCGAAAGCTTCGGCGCGCGCCACATGGCGGGAGTCGCCGCCAATCTGCGGAATCAGGCCGAGCGGGACTATCACGACAGGGGTTATGACCGGGCGCAGGCGCGCGACCAGATTCCCGTGCAGGTTGCGCTGTCGCTGCTGGCGCGCGAACGCATGACGGGCGAGCCCGTGCCCGAGAGCATGCGCGCGATGGCCGAACAGTGGCGTGCGCATCTGGGCCCCTCGGCACTGCGCGCGCTGGACGACATGGCCGCCCATCAGGACGACCAGATGGCGTTTTCGCGTGCCGCGAAGCGGCTGCTGGTCGCCTGCGAACTGATCGAGGGCGAGGCCGAGATCGAGGAGGACGAGGACGGCGACGACAGCGCCCCCTCGGACGAGACCGAGGAAGAACCGGGCGAAGCGCCCGAGAAGCCGCAGCCGCAGGACGAGGACGCCAGCGGCCAGCAGGAAGACGAGACCGGCCTGCAGCCCCAGTTGGCGCAAGGTGCGGGAGCCGGCGACGACAACCCCGACGAGTCCGAACCCGGCGGTACAGCGGGGTCCGAGGAAGCGGGCGGCCCACGCGGCACGGACGATCAGGAAGCGACCGATCCGGCGTCCCTGTATCATGCCTTCACCACCGCGTTCGACGAGGAAATCGCGGCCGAGGATCTGTGCGACGCCGACGAACTGGCCCGCCTGCGCCAGCAGTTGGACCACCAGTTGCTCAGCCTGCAGGGCGTGGTGTCGCGCCTGGCCAACCGGCTGCAACGACGCCTGCTGGCACAGCAGACGCGGGCGTGGGAGTTCGACCTGGAGGAAGGCATCCTGGATGCCGGCCGGCTGTCGCGGGTGGTGGTCAACCCGACGCTGTCGCTGTCCTACAAGCACGAACGCGACACCGATTTCCGCGACACGGTCGTGACCCTGCTGATCGACAATTCCGGATCGATGCGCGGCCGGCCGATTTCGGTGGCCGCGATGTGCGGCGACATCCTGGCCCGCACGCTGGAACGCTGCGCGGTGAAGGTCGAGGTCCTGGGCTTCACCACCCGGGCCTGGAAGGGCGGGCAGAGCCGCGAGCGCTGGGTGGCGCAGGGCAAGCCGGCCAATCCGGGGCGGCTGAACGATCTGCGGCACATCATCTACAAATCGGCGGACATGCCGTGGCGCCGGGCGCGGAAGAATCTGGGCCTGATGCTGCGCGAGGGGCTGCTGAAGGAAAATATCGACGGCGAGGCCCTGCTGTGGGCCTGGCGGCGCCTGCAGGGCCGGCCGGAAAGCCGGAAGATCCTGATGGTGATCTCGGACGGCGCGCCGGTGGATGACAGCACGCTGTCGGTCAATGCCGGGTCGTATCTGGAAACGCACCTGCGGCAGGTGATCGCCCAGATCGAAAACCGCAGCGGCGTCGAACTGGTGGCCATCGGGATCGGCCATGACGTGACGCGCTATTACCGCCGCGCGGTCACGATCTCCGACGCCGAGGAACTGGGCGGCACGATGATGCAGAAGCTCTCCGAACTTTTCGATGAAAAGGTCGCTGTCGCGGGTCGCCGCCGAATCGCCTGAAACAATAGGGTTTCCAAAGGGCTAGGCCCTTTGGCCGAGCCCTTGCCTTTCCTGGGCCAGCCGCAGCACCGCATCGACCATAAGGTCGACATCCGCCGCCACGGTGCGGTGATTGACGATCGCGGCGCGAATGGCCTTCACCCCACCCACCATCGTCGTGGAGGGCGCGGCGATGCCGGATTCGTGCAGGTCCTTGACCAGTTCGCCGTTCAGCCAGTCCAACTCCACGTCCGGAACGCGCACGCGAAAGCAGACGATGTTCAGCCCGACCGGTGCCAGGCGTTCCAGCAGCGGCTCGCGATCCACGCGCCGGGCCAGATGGGCCGCGACGGCGCAGCATTCGTCGACCATCTGCCCCAGGCGGACGGTGCCGTAGGTGCCCAGCGTCATCCAGACCTTCAGGGCACGAAAGCCGCGCGACAGGTCCGGCCCCAGGTCGCAGAACCAGGGCGCGTTGCCCGCCAGGCCCCGGTCCTCGCGCGACAGATAGGCCAGCGATTGCGCGAAGGCCGCCGCCTGGCGCCCGGGTTCGCGCACCAGGATGCAACCGGCATCGTACGGCACCTGGGCCCATTTGTGAAAATCGAATGCCAGGCTGTCCGCGCGATCCAGGCCGCGCAGATGCGGGCGCAGCGTGCGGGACAGCATGGCCAGCGCGCCGAAGGCGCCGTCGACGTGGAACCAGATGTCCTCTTGCGCCGCGATGTCGGCGATGGCGCCCAGGTCGTCGATCGAACCGGTATCGACCGTCCCGGCGGTGCCGATGACGATGAACGGCTCGAAACCCTGCTGCCGGTCGGATTCCACGGCGGCGCGCAGGGCCTGGATATCCATGCGATGGGTCGAATCCACGGGGATGATGCGCAGCGCGTCGGTCCCCAGTCCCGCCAGGTCGAAGGCGCGGGCGATGCAGCCATGGGCGGTGGCGGCGGCATAGCCGACCAGTTGCCGGCCGCCGACGCCGCGCTGCCGCAGGGTGATGCCGTCCGCGACCGCGCGGCTGGCGGTGATGACGGCGATCATGTTGGCCATCGAGGACCCGGTGACCAGCACGCCCGTCGCATCGGCGGGAAAGCCCATGATCTCGGCGGCCCAGCCGATGACCGTACGCTCGATTTCGACCGGCGCGTGGTCGCGGCCGCCGCAATTGGCGTTCAGCCCGCCGGCCAGCAGTTCGGCCAGCATCCCCACCCCCGTCCCGCCGCCATGGACCCAGCCCATGAAGCCCGGATGGGTGTTGCCGGTGGCATAGGGGGCGATCTGGTCGCGAAACCGGTCGTACAGCGCTTCGGGCGGCGTCGGGGCGGCCGGCAGGTCGGTATGCAGGGCGGTACGGATTTCCGGCGGCATCGGGCGCCAGACCGGCCCGTCACGCAGGGTCGCCAGCCGGTCGATCATGTCATCCACCATGCGGTGCCCCAGGCTCCGCAGGTCGTCCCAGTTGTCGGGGTCCAGTCCGGTCATAAGCGGCTTCGTTTCCTGTTACATCCTAGCGGCCCCGACTGGCATTGTCGGGCCGGCTCTGTCCAATAATCGACGATATCCCTATATGTGCCCCTATCGGCGCATCGTGTCTGCAATGGATCCCTGCATGTTTTTCGGGCAACTCGAACTGATGGAACTGGCGTGGGGGGCGGGACAGTGCCGCGCGCGCCTGGGCGGCAAGGGCCCGTTGCTGGTCTTCCTTCACGGCCAGGTGCAAAGCCACGTGGCGTGGCATGCCGTTGCCCCGGCCTTCAGCCGCACGCACACGGTGCTGTGTCCCGACCTGCCGCATCATTTCGATTTTTCGCAGCAGGCGCGCGACCTGCTGCGGGCAGCCCACGCGCTGGGGCATGACCGGCTGGCCATCGTCGGGCACGGAACGGGGGGGCATGTCGCCGCCCATGCCGCCGCCCAGGCGCCGCATCGGGTCACGCATGTGGCGGAAATCGAATGCATCCCCTCCCCCAGCCACCACGGGCGCACCGACCTGGCCTTCGAACTGTCGCAGTACCAGGCCTGCTGGTTCGCGCAGCTTCACCCCAAGCCCGAATCGGCCACGGTGACGATCCCCGAGGCCTGGACGCGGCCCGAACCGGATTCGGCCGGACCGTTCAACCGGTCCGCCGTGGCCGATTACCTGGACAAGGTGCCGCCGGGCCAGTCGCCGGGGGCCACCGGCCATTTCCGCATCCCGCCCTACCCGGCGGACCTGCGGATCGGCTGTCCCGTGCTGGTGGCATGGTCGCGCGACGGGCGGCTGGGCGGCTGGTACGATCCCACCGACCTGTGGCGCCCATACGCGACCGGACCGGTCACGGGCGTGGAACTCGCCTGCGGATATTATATCCCGGAAGAGGCCCCGCAGGCGCTGGCGGATACGCTGACATCGTTCCTGGCCCCGAAGGCCTAGGCGCGCTCCACCACCGCTTCGGCTTCGGCAAGCCGGTCATGGGCCGCGGCGTAGCGGCGGGCCAGGACGGCGCAGACGAAAAGCTGGATCTGGTGATAGATCATCAGCGGCAGGACCACGAGGCCGACGGTGGCCGGTGCGAACAGCACGTTGGCCATCGGCACGCCGGAGGCCAGGGTCTTCTTCGACCCGCAGAAGACGATCGCGATTTCGTCCTCGCGGGGGAAGCCCAGGACCCGGCTGCCCATCGTGGTGGCCAGCAGGACGGCGGCCAGCAGCACGCCATCCACCACCATGACCAGGCCGATCTGGGACAGCGGCAGCTTGTGCCACAATCCCTGGACCACGGCCTCGCTGAACGCCGTGTAGACGACGATCAGGATCGATCCCCGGTCGGTCATGGACAGCAGCCGCTTGTTGCGGTGGGCCCACGCCCCCAGCCAGGGCTGCAGCACCTGCCCCAGCACGAAGGGCAGCAGCAACTGCATCATGATCGCCAGCACCCCGCCATGGCCCGATGCCGCGCCCTGGCGTTCCAGCACCAGCCCGGTCAGGACCGGGGTGATGAAGATACCCGCGATGTTCGACGTGGTGGCGGCGCACACGGCGGCCGGAACATTGCCCCGCGCGATCGAGGTAAAGGCGATCGAGGACTGCACCGTGGAAGGCAGGCAGCACAGGAACAGGATGCCCAGCCAGACCGATTGATGCAGCAGATGCGGAAACAGCGCGTGCAGGCCCATCCCCAGCAGGGGAAACAGGGCGAACGTGCACAGCAGGATTGCCAGGTGCAGGCGCCAGTTCACGATGCCGCCCAGCACGGCCTGCCGCGACAGGCGCGCGCCCTGCAGGAAGAACATCACGGCGATGACCGCGATCGCCAGGTCCTGGAACATCGGGACGGCGGCGCCGTGGCACGGTACGATCGTGGCCAGCAGCACGGTGCAGATCAGGCTGAGCAGGAACGGGTCAGGCTTGAACATCGAAAGGGTCCCGGTAAAGCGGAAGAAACGCAGGCGGCACGCGGCCTCGCCTAAGCCACAGTCCCGTGCCAAAGAAGGAGGGAATAAAAGCGTAATGTGCGGGCTGAGGCGATGACCATGCGAATTCTTTCCCTCTCGGCGGTCCTGGCCGGCCTGCTGGCGGCAGCCGGTCCGGCCGGCGCGACCCCCCTGCCCGAGACCTGCGCGCAGGCCCGGACGGGCGGCCTGTCGGTCTCGGGGAACGTTGCCGCGGCCCGCGATTATGTCCTGCGCTTTTCCCCGGGGGGCGAGGCTCCCTCTCTTCATGCCCGCATGGTGACTGTCAAGGGCGGGGACGCTGCGGGGACCGACGCGCGCGATATCCTGAACGCGGCGTCGCTGGTGCTGCTGGGGGCGCTGACGAACCATCATGGCGCCGGATGCCCGTCCGAATATTTCGCCTCCAGCGTGGGCCCGCTCCTCAACGGGCTGAAGGCCGGACAGGGCTATGACGTGGCGTGGACGGCGCCGGTCGTGAACAATGGCGGCGCCCGCCTGTCCTTCGCCGCCCTGCACCTGCATCTGGGGGGCGCCGAACTGGGCGGGCCGGTCGTCGTCGCGCTGGATGTCAGGGACGCGCAGGCGAGCGGCAACACCGTGCTGGCCTCGCTCCTGCCGCAGCAGGCACGGTCGAACTTCTCGATTCCGGCGCAGTCGCTGGGCCCGCTGCTGGCGGCAACCGCCGGCCATCCCGCGCGCAGCGTGCTGGTGCCCGTCACCATCACCACCCTGATGGCCCAGCATGGCGACCTGCGGCTGAACGGTCGCGGCACCGCCATGCTGACCGGCAACGCGGACGCGAATTCCGCCGCCGGGCATCTCAGCCTGAGCAACCTGCCCGAACTGATCGCCACCCTGCGCGCGGCCGGTCAGGCCCGTGCTACGACCGCGCTGATCCTGGCCAACCTGGTCGGCCGCCACGCGGACGCGGACACGTCCTGGGATGTCGAGTGGCAGGGCGGGGTCCTGACCATCAATCAGATCCCTTTACCACTCCGCTAAGGGGCTGGCCGGAACTAACCCGGATGACGGAGCAGGCCGCCTTCGACGCGCAGGGTGGCGCCGGTGGTGGCCGAGGCCTGCGGCGAGCAGACATAGGCGACCATGCTGGCGATCTCCTCGGGCTCCGCCAGGCGGCGGATCAGCGAGGTGGGACGGTGCGCGGGAATGAATTCGTCCACGACATCCTGCACCGTGCGCCCGCTTTCGCGGGCCGCCTTCTCGAACATCTCCATCACGCCTTCGGTGCGCGTCGGGCCGGGCAGCACCGAATTGACGGTGACGCCGGTTCCCGGGACGCTCTCGGCGATGCCCCGGGCGATCGCGACCTGCGCGGCCTTGGTAAAGCCGTAGGCGATCATGTCGGCCGGGATGTTCAGCGCCGATTCGCTGGAAATGAACACCACCCGGCCCCATTTCCGCTCGACCATGCCGGGCAGGTAATGCCGGGTCAGGCGCACGCCGCTCATGACGTTGACGTCGAAGAAGCGCTGCCAGTCGGCGTCGGACGTCTTCAGGAAGTCTTCCTGCTCGAAGATGCCCAGATTGTTCACCAGGATGTCGGCCTGGGGGATGGTGCGGATGAAGCTGTCGATCCCCTCGCCGGTTCCCAGGTCGCCGGGAACCCCGCGCAGCCGGGCGGTGGGCATGCGGACGCGGATATGGGCCATGGCCTCGTCCACCCGGGCCTGGCTGCGGCCGTTGACGATGACTTCGGCCCCGGTTTCGGC
The DNA here is from genome assembly GCF_000067045.1 of Gluconacetobacter diazotrophicus PA1 5. Lineage (NCBI taxonomy): Bacteria > Pseudomonadati > Pseudomonadota > Alphaproteobacteria > Acetobacterales > Acetobacteraceae > Gluconacetobacter > Gluconacetobacter diazotrophicus. The sequence goes on along the minus strand of NC_010125.1, from coordinate 1,923,611 downwards.
CAGGGCCACGGCAATGGCCAGCCCGATACCGGCCGTCGAGCCGGTGACGATCGCGCTCTTGCCCGCCAGATCAATCTTCATCTTGCCTGTCCTTCAGTGTTGTCGTCGCGATGGTATGTCGTGATCAGGGGCCAGGGGGTCAGGCCGCCTTCTCCTGACCCGCGAGGCGGCCCAGCGTCTGGACCGTGTCCTTGGCCAGGCGAATGCGCTGCGCGTTCGTCATCTCCCGCACCAGGGCCAGCTTGTGGTCCGGGCGCAGGCGGACATTGCCTTCCTTATGTGCCGCGATCCAGGTCACCAATCCACCCGGGTTGGCGAAACTGTTACCGCGGAACTGGATCACCATGCCCTTCGGCCCGGCCTCCAGCCGCTCGACCCCGGCCTCGCGGCACAGGCGCTTGATCGCGACGACGTCCAGCAGGTTGCGCACCTCGTCCGGCATCGTCCCGAACCGGTCGACCAGTTCCGCCTCCATCGCCTCGATTTCGGCGTCATTGGCCAGCCCGGCGATGCGCCGGTACAGGCCCAGCCGGACCGGCAGGTCGGGCACGTAGGTTTCGGGGATCAGAACCGGCAGGCCCAGGATGATGTTCGGGGTCCAGTCGCGGTCCTGCGCCTTGCGCCGGCCCTTTTCGACCCGCAGTTCCGCGACCGCGTCCTCCAGCATCTGCTGGTACAGCTCGATCCCGACCTCGCGGATATGGCCCGATTGCTCGTCGCCCAGCAGGTTGCCCGCCCCGCGCAGGTCCAGGTCGTGCGACGCCAGGGTAAAGCCCGCCCCCAGCGTATCCAGGGTCTGCATGACCTCCAGCCGCTTTTCGGCGGCGGCCGACAGGACATGGGTCTGCGGCCAGGTCAGGTAGGCATAGCCCCGCTGCTTGCCGCGCCCGACGCGGCCGCGCAACTGATAGAGCTGCCCCAGCCCGAACATGTCCGCGCGATGGATGATCAGCGTGTTCACCGCCGGCATGTCCAGCCCGCTTTCCACGATGTTGGTGGACAGCAGGATGTCGTATTTGCCGTCGCTGAATTCGGTCATCACCCGTTCCAGCTCGGTCGGGGTCAGGCGGCCATGTGCCTGGACCAGGCGCGCGTCGGGCACGATGTCCTGCAGGCGGGCGGCCATGCGGTCCAGATCCTCGATCCGGGGCACGACGCAGAAGATCTGCCCGCCGCGAAACCGCTCGCGCTGGATCGCCTCGCGGATCACCACGCTGTCGAACGGCATGATGAAGGTCCGCACCGCCAGCCGGTCGGTGGGCGGGGTCGCAATCAGGCTCATCTCCCGCACGCCGGTCAGGGCCAGTTGCAAAGTACGCGGCAGCGGGGTGGCCGACAGGGTCAGCACATGCACGTCCTCGCGCAGCGCCTTCAGCTTCTCCTTGTGCGCGACGCCGAAATGCTGCTCCTCGTCGATGATCAGCAGTTCCAGGTCGGCGAACTGCACGCCCTTGGCCAGCAGCGCGTGGGTGCCGATGACGATGTTGATCGTGCCGTCGGCCAGCCCCTTGCGCACGGCGGTCGCCTCCTTGGGCGTGACCATGCGCGACAATTGCGCCACCGTGATCGGCAGGCCGGAGAAACGGGCCGAGAAGGTGCGGAAATGCTGTCGCGCCAGCAGCGTGGTCGGCACCACCACCGCCACCTGGGCGCCGGACAGGGCGGCGACGAAGGCCGCGCGCAGCGCGACCTCGGTCTTGCCGAAGCCCACATCGCCGCACACCAGCCGGTCCATCGGGCGGCCCGACCCCATGTCCTCCAGCACGTCGGCGATGGCGCGGGACTGGTCCTCGGTCTCGACGAAGGGGAAGCGCGCGCAGAACTCGTCCCACATCCCCTCGGCCGGGGTCATGCTGGGGGCCTCGCGCAACGCGCGCAGGGCGGCGGTGCGGATCAGTTCGCCCGCCATGTCGCGGATGCGCTGCTTCATCCGGGCCTTGCGGTTCTGCCACGAGGCCCCGCCCAGCTTGTCCAGCGCCACCCCCGCCTGGTCGGACCCGAAGCGGCTGAGCAGTTCGATATTTTCGACCGGCAGGAACAGTTTCTCGTTCCCGTCATAGATCAGGCGCAGGCAGTCATGCGGCGCGGTGCCGACGCCGATCGTCTCCAGCCCGTCATAGCGGCCGATGCCGTAATCCTGATGGACCACCAGGTCGCCCTCGGCGATTTCCGACGCCTCGGCAATGAACTGGTCGGCCTTCTTGCGCCGGCGCGGCGGGCGGGAAATCCGCTCGCCCAGCAGGTCCTGCTCGGACACGAAGGCCAGGTTGTCGGCGATGAAGCCACGTTCCAGGCCCAGCGTCAGCAGGCCCACGGTGCCGGGCGGCAGATCCTGCGCGCGGGCCCAGCCATCGAACGTCTCGACCCGCATGCCGTGCTCGCGCAGCAATGTCGCGATCCGCTCGCGCGATCCCCGGGTCCAGGCCGACACGTAGGCGCGGCGCCCGGTCTCGGCCCATTGCCGGACCTGCGTATCCAGCATCGCGAACACGTTCTCACGCGCCCCGCCCCCCGCGACGCTGGCGAACAGGATGCCCGGCCGCCCCCCGGCATCCACGCCCCCGGCATTGTCCGGACGGGCGAAGGGGCTGAACAGCATCACCGGGTGGCCGGACAGGATTCCGTCCCATCCCTTGCGGTCCAGGTACATCAGGTGGGGCGGCAGCGCGCGGTACGGGACTTCGCCCTCGCGCACCGGCTGGCGCCGGGCCTCGAAATGATCGGCGATCATCTCCAGCCGCGCGGCCAGGACGTCCTCGACCTGATGGGCCAGGATGATCGACACGCCCGGCAGGTAATCGACCAGCGTTTCCAGATGCTCGTGGAACAGCGGCAGCCAATGTTCCAGCCCGGCATGGCGCCGCCCGTCCGACACATGTTCATAAAGCGGATCGGAGGCCGCCGCCGGCCCGAACAGGTCGCGCCAGCCGGTCCGGAAGCGCGAGATGCTGGCCTGGTCCAGGGTGAAATCGGCCACCGGACGCATGACGAACCGGTCCAGCCGGTCCGACGAGCGCTGGGTGGCGGGGTCGAAGCGGCGGATGTTCTCGACCTCGTCCCCGAACAGGTCCAGCCGCACCGGCTCGGCCTCGCCCGAGGGGAAGATATCGAAGATGCCGCCGCGGGTGGCGAATTCCCCCGGTTCCATCACCGTGTCGGTGCGGTTGTAGCCGGCGGCCACCAGCAGGTCGATCAGCAGGGCCTGGTCCAGGCTGTCGCCGGCGGCCAGGGTCAGGGACTGGCCGCGAAAGGCGGCGCGGGGCGCCACGCGCTGGACCAGGCCGCCGACCGTGGTCAGCACGATGCGCGGCGCCGTCGCCGGTTCCAGCAGCCGCGTCAGGGTGGCGACGCGTTCGGCGACGATCGCCGGATTGGGCGACACGCGATCGTAAGGCAGGCAGTCCCAGGACGGAAAACGCAGGATTTCGGCATTGGGGGCGACGAAGGACAGCAATTCGCCGATCCGCGCCATGCCGGCATCGTCCCGTGCGACATGCAGCACGGGCCCGTCATGCTCGCGGGCCCGGCGTGCCACCAGAAAGGCGTCGAATCCGTCCGGTGCCCCCCAGATGGTGGCCCAGCCGGCGTGTTCCGTCCCGGGTGCCCTCATCGTTCTCCCCGGATCGCGGCCTGCCGGGCGGGGTCGTTGGCGTCGGCCATGATGGCGCGCATCATCGGCCCGTCGACTTCGGCGGGCACCGGCTTGCGGCCGCTCAGCCAGTCGGCCAGGTCGGCGTCGGGCAGTTCCATCACCTCTTCCAGCGCGTCCATCTCGGCGTCCGTCAGGCCGGCAAGGCGCGGGGCGACGAAGCCGCCGATCAGGATGTCGGTTTCATGCGTGCCGCGATGCGTGGCCCGGAAATAGAGCCGGCGACGGCGCGGATCGAGGTTCGTAAGGTCGGGACTGTCGATGGACATGGTACCTGCCCTGATATGGTTTCGTTTTGTTCCTTCGCGTCGCTGTCCTATAGCCCTCCATCAGGTTCCTGTCAGCCCGCCCATCGACGCAACGACCGAAGGGCCGCCCCAGGACACGAAATCGGGAAGTGAAAGCGGTCGAACACCACGTGTCTGGCATCATCCTTCAGGACGAAAGGGACGACAATCTCGGTCCGCTGCTGGCCCCGCTGGGCAGCCTGCCCGGGGTCGGCCCTGCCCTGGCCAAGCTGCTGGCGCGGGCCGTGCGGGGCCAGCGGGTCATCGACCTGCTGTTCCATCTGCCGGAATCGGTGGTCGATCGCGGGTTATCGCCCCAGCTGTCGCGACGCCCGGAATCGGTGGTCGATCACCGCTATCGCCCCAGCCTGCGCAACGCCGTCCCCGGGCGGGGAACCACGATGCAGGTCCGGGTGCGGCGGTTCGACGCGCCCGCCCGGGGAACGCGCGTGTTCTTTTCCCCGTTGGAGGCCCGGCGCACCGGGGTGGGAGAACTGGTGTTCTTATCCCCCACGCAGGCCCGGCAGATGCGGGTGGGAGCGACCGTCCCGGTATCGGGCACGCTGGATGCGTTCGGCGACCGGCTGCAGATGGCCCACCCCGACCATATCGTGCCGGGCGGCGACATCGACCGCATTCCGGCGCTGGAGCCGGTCTGGCCGCTGACGGCCGGCCTTTTTCCCCGCCACGTGCGCGCGGCGCTGCACCAGGCGTTCCTTCGCTTTCCCCCGTTGCCGGAATGGCTGGATTCCGTGCTGGTGGCCCGCCGACACTGGCCGGATTTCGAGACCGCGCTGCGTCAACTGCACTGCCCCGAGGCCTTCCCCGACCTGCTGCGCGGCGATGCCTGGCAGGCCGCCGGCGAGCGCGCGCGCCAGCGGCTGGCCTGCGACGAACTGCTGGCCGAACAGGTCGCGATGTCCGAGGCACGGCGCCGCAACCGCAACCGCCCCGGCCGGTCCATCGTCGGCACGGGCACCCTGCGCGCCGAGGCGCTGGCCCGGTTCGGCTATACCCCGACCGGGGCCCAGCACCGCGCGGTGCGCGAAATCGATTCGGACCTCGCCGCGTCATATCCGATGATGCGCCTGCTGCAGGGCGATGTCGGGGCGGGCAAGACGCTGGTGGCGATGCTGGCCATGCTGGCGGCGGCCGAGGCCGGACACCAGGCGGTGCTGATGGCCCCCACGGAAATCCTGGCCCGCCAGCACCTGGCCACGTTCCAGAAGCTGGCGCCGGTGCCGGTGGCGTTCCTCAGCGGCAGCGTCAAGGGACGCGCGCGCAGGACCGTGCTGGAAGACATCGCATCCGGCCGCGCGCCGCTGGTCGTGGGCACGCACGCGCTGTTCCAGGACAAGGTCGTGTTCGACGATTTGGCCCTGGCGGTGATCGACGAACAGCACCGGTTCGGGGTCGAGCAGCGCCTGCTGCTGGGTGAGAAGGGCGACCGGGCCGATATCCTGGTCATGACCGCTACCCCCATTCCGCGCACGCTGCTGCTGACCCAGTGGGGCGAGATGCAGGTCAGCCGCCTGAACGAAAAACCGGCCGGACGCCTGCCCGTACGGACGTCCCTGCACGCCATGGCGTCATTGGGCGATGTGCTGGACGGAATCGGGCGCGCGATCGCACGCGGCGCCCTGGTCTTCTGGGTCTGCCCGCTGGTCACGGAAAGCGAGGCGATGGACCTGGCGGCGGCGGAGGCGCGCTTCGCCGCACTGACCGAGCGCTTCGGGCCGATCGTGGGCCTGGCGCACGGCCAGCAGGACATCGCGGTGCGCGAGGCCGCGATCGCGGATTTCGCGGCGGGGCGGACGAAGATCCTGGTCGCGACGACGGTGATCGAGGTCGGCGTGGACATCCCCGCCGCCACCATCATGGTCATCGAACACGCCGAACGGTTCGGCCTGGCGCAACTGCACCAGTTGCGCGGGCGCGTGGGACGCGGCCGCGACGAATCGTTCTGCCTGCTGCTGCATGACGACGCGCTGGGCAGCACGGCCCGGCGCCGGCTGGCCCTGCTGCGCGATACCGAGGACGGGTTCCTGATCGCGGACGAGGATTTCCGCCTGCGCGGCGGCGGCGACGTCACCGGCCGCCGCCAGTCCGGACTGCCGGACCTGCGGCTTGCGACCGGTGCGCGGCTGGACCTGTTGCTGACGATCGCGGCCCAGGACGCGCAGCGGGTCGCCGAAGGGGGCGCCAGCGAATCGCGCCGCAACGCGATCGCCCAGTTGCTGGAACTGTTCGACCGGCACGATGCCGCCCGAATCCTGCGCTCGGGGTAGTAGGCTTAGAATTTCCCGGACAGGGCCAGCGATCCGTAATTGAACAGGCCGCTGCGCGCGCCACGGAATTCCTGCGTCTGCCAGACCTGGCTGTAGGACAGGCGCATGCCGTGCCACATGATGGCGACGCCGGCGTGGATTTCGCCGACATCCCAGTTCATCGGAACATGCGGCGAGCCGCTGCGCAGCGTGTTGCCCTGCAGCGTCGCGTCATAGGCGACCGCCGATCCCGTGACGTTGCCGAAGACGTACCAGGCGACCGGGCGGGTCAGCCGGTAGGCATCGGTGCCGTCGGTGCCCGGCCCGATGGTCGGAATGCCGAAATCGCTGCGCAGCCCCTGCCCGATGCGGAACGTGTCGGCCACCGTGCCATAGATCCGGTAATCGCCGATCGCGGCCGAGGTCGCGGGCATCATGTCCATCTCGACGCCATATATATTGGCCATCGGAAGCCGCCATGTCCGGCCGCCCTGCACCTGGAACACCGGCTGGTTCGCCAACTGGTGTTTCCAGCCCAGGTTGGACGTATCCCCGATCGCGCTGTGGAATCCGTTCTGCAACTGCCGCCCCATGGCGTCGGGCCCCATGACGCCGAACTGGATTCCGAAGACAGACCGCGACAGGTCCGTGTCGTTGATCAGGTTCACGGTGCCCAGCAGCAGGCCGGCATAGGGGCGGTCGCTGGGCGACGGTGTCGCGAGCTGGGTATCGTGCGGGGTGAAGATCAACTGCTGCACGCCCAGGCTGATGCGGGTCACGCCCTTGCCCATGATCGCGTGGTTGATCGTCTCGATCGGCGCGGGCTGGTTGTCGGTGCCCGATGTCCAGTTCACGCGCAGGCCGCTGGTGTAATACTGGTCCGACGTGCCGTTGAGCGTGCTGACGGCGTCGTTTTCACCCTGGACGGTCCAGGTGCCGTACGGGTCCTGCAGCGGCGTCGCGCGGGCTGGCTGGGCTGCCATCGCCAGGCTGCCGATCCCGGCCAGCGTCCCGGCCCGCACCATCCAGCCGGTCCTCTTCCACGTCTTCGCCTGGCTCATCAGCTTCCCTTCCACCTGCTGCCCCTGCCCCTTCGAAATCCATACCCGGATTTCACGAAGCGGCATCACGACATAACGGCCTCTTTTGAACTGTGTAGATCGTTCGTCCGATCCACGAAAGCCCACCGGAAAATTCGTGATGGCCGATCCGGAAAAATTCTCATGATCACGAACGGTCATTTACGTGAAATGACGATGGAACCCCCGGCCGCGGATATGCTTATCTGTATCGGACACCGGCGCATACGTGCTAGGGTCCGTGCGGGGAAAGGACGCTGTCCGCGCCATCCGTGAAAACGGTTGGATTACGGCTTTGTAATTCCTTGATCCAGCAAGATTTCTTCATCCGGTGGCTCCTGGGACAGGACCCGCCAACTAGACCTCGGGATTACGACCGTTGAGAAGTAACAGGACCGACCGCAGCCCCCGTTCCCCGCGCCGCGGCGGATTTGACGACGATTTCATGTCGTCGCCCTCGTTTGGTGACCGCAGCGGCGGCGGTGCCCCGCGCCGGCCGATGGGCGGTGGCGCTCCGTCCCAGGTCATCGCCTCGGGCCCGGAAATCAGTGCCGCCGTCAAGTGGTTCAACAGCGAGAAAGGCTTCGGCTTCGTCGAGCTGTCCGATGGCTCGGGAGACGTCTTCCTCCACGCCAACGCGCTGGCGACCAGCGGACATGATTCCGTCTCGCCCGGAACGACGCTGGTCGTCCGCATCGGCCAGGGCCCCAAGGGCCGTCAGGTCGCGTCCGTGGTCTCGGTGGACGACAGCACCGCGCAGCCGGAACGTCCGCGCGGCTTCGGCGCCCCGCGTGCCGCCGCCGGCGGCTTTGGCGGCCGTCCGTCCCGCCCGGCCCCCGACCTGTCGCAGGCGCAGGAAATGCGCGGCGTGGTCAAGTGGTACAACGCCACGAAGGGCTTCGGCTTCATCACGCCGGAATCCGGCGGCAAGGACATCTTCGTCCACGCCTCGGCGCTGGAGCGTTCGGGCCTGACCGGCCTGACCGAAGGCCAGACGGCGAACGTGCAGGTCGTCCAGGGCCAGAAGGGTCCCGAGGCCGCGTCGATCAGCGTCGACTGACCTCCCGGTTTCCCACCGGAACACCAGACAGGGCCGCCTTCGGGCGGCCCTGTTTCGTTTGCGGCTATTCCCTGCCCTTGTTGCGCAGCAGCCGCGCCTTGTCCCGCTGCCAGTCGCGGTCGGCAATGGCCTGGCGCTTGTCCGCCTTCTTGCGCCCCTCGCCGATACCCAGCGTCACCTTGGCAACCCCACGGGCGTTGAAATGGATATCCAGCGGCACCAGGGTCACGCCATCGCGCGCGACGGCGCCCAGCAGCTTGTCCACCTGCTTGCGGTGCAGCAGCAATTTGCGGGGCGCGCGGGTTTCGAACCGCGACAGCACACCGCCCTGGTACTCGGGGATATAGCTGTTGAACAGCCAGATCTCGCCGTCCCGGTCGCCGGCATAGGCCTCGTTGATCGTGGCGCGGCCCAGGCGCAGGCTCTTGACCTCGGGGCCCTTCAGCACCATCCCGGCTTCCAGCGTTTCCAGGATCGTGTAGTTGAAGCGGCCCTTGCGGTTCTGCGCCGCGATCCCGGTCGAAATCATGCCGCTCTTTTTCTTTTCCGCCATGATGCTAGTTCAACAGCCCCGCGCCGGTCAGCGCCTCACGCACCCGCATGCGGGAGTCCTCGGCCAGCGGGGCCAGCGGCAGGCGGCAGGTCTCGCCGGCCAGGCCCAGCAGGCTGGCGGCGTATTTCACCGGGCCCGGATTGCTCTCGCAGAACAGGGCATCATGCACCGCCGACAGCCGGTCCTGGATGGCCATGGCGTCGGCCACCCGCCCGTCCTGCCAGGCGCGATGCAGTTCCGCGCACAGGCGCGGTGCGATGTTCGAGGTGACGCTGATGCACCCTTCCCCTCCGGCGGCCAGGAACGACACCACGGTCCCGTCCTCGCCCGACAACTGGGTGAACGGCTTGTGGCGGATCGCGCGGCGCACCTGCAGCGGGCGCAACAGGTTGGCCGTCGCGTCCTTGACGCCCACGATGCGCGCATGCTGCGCCATGCGGGCCATGGTCTCGACCGAGATATCGACGACCGACCGTCCGGGAATGTTGTAGATGATCAGCGGCAGGTCCGTGGCGTCGGCCACCGTCATGAAATGGCGATACAGCCCTTCCTGCGTCGGCTTGTTGTAGTACGGCGCCACGACCAGCACGCCGTCCGCGCCCACGCTCTTCGCATGCCGCGCCATGCCGACGGCCTCGGCCGTGCTGTTCGATCCGGCGCCCGCGATGACCGGGATCCGGCCCGCCACGACCTGGACGGTGTATTCGACGATGCGGGCATGTTCCTCGTGGGTCAGGGTCGGGCTCTCGCCCGTCGTGCCCACCGGGACCACGCCGGACGACCCTTCGGTGACCTGCCAGTCGACAAAGCGACCGAAGCCCGAAAAATCCAGCGATCCGTCGTCGTTCATCGGCGTAATCAGGGCCGTGATCGAACCCTTGAACATGGTCGTTTCCACTCGAATCTCGCAGTCTGAAAAATGGGCCGTTCCCGGCAGATGGCCGTCCTGCCTGTTCTGTTAATGCCGGGCGACATGGCAAGGCAACCATCCATCGCCCTCGCCCCGCCCTGCCCGGCGTCCCGGCCGGTCACTGCCCGGCCGTCTGCCCCTGGGCGTGTTCGGCCCGGAAGGGCGATCCGGGATAGACCCCGAGGATCGTCGATGTTTCGGAAAAGAACGCCAGTTCCGCCAGCGCCCCGCGCAAGGGCGCGTCGTCGGGGTGGCCTTCGACCTCCATCAGGAACTGCGTCGCGGCGAACGATCCGTCCAGCATGTAGCTTTCCAGTCGCGTCATGTTGACGCCGTTGGTCGCGAAGCCGCCCAGCACCTTGTACAGCGCCCCGGCCACATTGCGGACGCGGAACAGGACCGTGGTGATCGTGCCGGGCCGGCCCGCCGGCGGCCGCAGGGCCGTGCGCGACGCGACATAGAAGCGGGTGGTGTTGTGGGCCGCGTCCTCGACATTGCCGCGCAGGACCACCAGCCCGTTCAGTTCGGCCGCCAGCGACGACGCCACGGCCACGTCTTCGGGGTTGCCCCATTGCGCGATCAGTTCGGCCGATCCGGCGGTGTCGAATTCCACCACCGGGGTCAGGTTCAGTTCGGTGATGATGCCCCGGATCTGGGCCATGGCGACCGGATGGGTATGGACGCGCCGCGCACCGGCCAGCGTGCTGCCGGGGACGCCCATCAGGCAGTGCTCGACCCGCTGGAAATGCTCGCCGATGATGTTCAGCCCTGCCTGGGGCAGCAGGGCGTGGATATCCGGCACCCGTCCCGCCAGGCTGTTCTCGCACGCCAGCATGGCCAGGTCGGCCTGTCCGTCATGGACGGCGGCGATCGCGCCGGCGAAGGTTTCGCACGGCAGGGTGGTCCATCCCGGATAGGCCTGCCGGCAGGCCAGGTCGGAATAGGCCCCGGGCCGCCCCTGGAAGGCGATGACGCCGCTCATGCCGCCTCCGCCATGACACGGCGCGCGCGGTCCAGGTCGTCGGGGGTATCGACGCCGAACGGCGCGGTTCCGATGCGGCAGCACCCGATCGTCATTCCAGCCTCCAGGGCCCTGAGCTGTTCCAGCCTCTCCCGCCGCTCCAGCGCCGCTTCCGGCAGGCTGACGAAGCGGGCCAGCGCCGCGCGACGATAGGCATAGATCCCGACATGGTGCCACAGCGCGCCCGCCCCCCACGGCACGGCGGCGCGCGAGAAATACAGCGCCCGGGCCACCGTTCGCGCATCGTCGTCGGCAAAGGCGCAGGCGACCTTCACCACCGAATCGCGCGCGGCCTCCCCGGCGTCGGCCACCGGGCAGACCAGCGTGCCGATATCGGTCGCGGGATCGGCCAGCGGCAGCAGGGACGCGGCCAGCGTCGGCGGCGCCACCCCGGGCAGGTCGCCCTGCAGGTTCACGACGACATCGTGCCGCCCGGCCGGATCGGCCGCCCGCACCGCCTGCCACACCCGGTCGGACCCCGAGGGCAGCGCCGGGTCGGTCAGGACCGCCGTGCCGCCCGCGTCCTCGACAACGCGCGCCAGTTCGGTTTCCGCCACCGCGACGATGACGGGCCCGATATCGGCCGCCCGGGCCCGCGCCAGGACATGCAGGATCATGGGCAGCTTGCCGATCATGGCCAGCGGCTTGCCCGGCAGCCGTGTAGAGGCCATGCGGGCGGGAATGACGACGATCGGGTTCATGCGGAAAGCGAAGGCCTTATGGAAAAATGCCGGTGCGGGCACGAGACCTCGCAGACATGGGATGCGATCCTGACGGAACGATCCGGCAATGCTTCACACAAGGCGGCCCGCAGTCTAGTGTCCTGCCTCCGAAATTCATAGGCGATTTTCGGAGAAGGAGCATCGAGGCCTGGATGGACAGCAAGGACGTCAACCGTATCGGAGCCGCCATCCTGGTGGCCGCCCTGGCGCTGGGGGCAAGTGCCTGGGCCGGCTATGTGGCCATTCCGTCCGGCACGCCCGGACACCCCGCCTTCGTCCTGCCCCAGCCGGCGGTGGCGGCCGATGCCTCCGGTCCGGCGGCTGCCCCGCCCTCGATCGCCGATGCCGTCGCCCACGCCGACCCCAAGGCCGGGCAGGCCCTGGCGGCACGCATGTGCGCGATGTGCCACAGCTTCGCCAAGGACGGACCGGCGATGATCGGCCCGGACCTGTACGGCGTGCCGGGGACCGCGATCGGCGACATGCCGGGCTATGAATTTTCGGCGGCGCTGGCGGCGCACAAGGCCGAGCGCTGGACCGACGACGCCCTGTCGTCCTGGCTGGAAGGGCCGGGCCGCTTCGCCCCCGGCACCCGCATGGCCTTCCCCGGCGTGGCGGATGCCGCCGACCGGGCCGCGATCATCGCCTTCCTGCACACGCTTTCGGACGGAGCCCACTGACCATGTCCCTGGCCACGCCCCTGCCCCCGCATGACGCCGACCGGCTGGTCGCGGCGGCCATGGCCGCGGCCGACGTCGCGGGCTGCGTCATCCGCCCGTTCTTTCGCATGGGCGTCGCCGCCGACGACAAGAGCGACCAGAGCCCCGTGACCATCGCCGACCGCACGGCCGAGCGCGCCATTCGCGCCGTGCTGGCCGAACGCCTGCCGGACCACGCAGTCCTGGGCGAGGAATTCGGCCTGGAACGCGGTGGTGCGCGTTATTGCTGGGTGATCGACCCGGTGGACGGCACCCGCGCCTTCCTGACCGGGCGGCCGATCTTCGGCACGCTGATCGCGTTGCTTCAGGACGGGGAGCCGGTGCTGGGCATCATCGACCAGCCCGTTACCGGGGAACGCTGGATCGGCGTGCGGGGCCGGCCCACGCGTTATGAATCCCGCTGGCCCGGCACCGCCGGCACCCGCGAATGCCCCGAAATCGGCCTGGCGGAACTGTCCTGCACCTCGCCCGAGATGATCGCCGACGCGCCCACACCGCATTGGGATGCCCTGCGCCGGCACGCAAAGCGTGTCACGTGGGGTGGAGACTGCTACAGTTACGGCCTGCTGGCGCTGGGACAGGTCGACATCATCGCGGAATGCACGATGAAGATCTGGGACTGGGCCGCGCTGGTCCCGGTGATCGAGGGCGCGGGCGGCCGCGTCACCGACTGGCACGGCAGGCCCCTGCACGCCGACAGCGACGGCACGGTACTGGCGGTGGGCGACCCGGCGCTGCTGCCCGGCGTGGTGTCGCTGCTGACCACGGGCAGCCCCAAGCACGCATGATGGCGCCGGCCTGACGGCCGCACCACATGGCACCGATGTCCACGTCGCCCCTAGGCATTTATCCGTCGATCGGATAGGAGCGACATCTTCTTCGAATAGGCGCGAGTATTCGACATGAGCAGCGAGACCACCAGCCACCTGTCCCTTCCCAAGGACAAGATCCGCATTCTGCTGCTTGAAGGCATTCATGACAGCGCCGTGGCGCTGCTGAAGGCCAATGGGTACGAAAACGTCACGCGCCTGTCCAAGGCGCTGGAGGGCGCGGCCCTGCGCAAGGCGCTGGAAGGTGTTCACATCGTGGGAATCCGCTCCCGCACCCAGTTGACCGAGGACATGATCGCCGCCGCCGATCGCCTGATCGCCGTGGGGTGCTTCTGCATCGGGACCAACCAGGTCAACCTGCCCGCCGCGCGCGCCCATGGCATTCCGGTCTTCAACGCCCCGTTCAGCAACACCCGCTCGGTCGCCGAACTGGTGATGGGCGAGATCGTGATGCTGATGCGGCGGATCTTCCCCAAATCCGTGCAGTGTCATGCCGGCGACTGGAACAAATCGGCCGCCAATAGCTGGGAAGTCCGCGGCAAGACGCTGGGTATCGTGGGCTACGGCTCCATCGGCTCGCAATTGTCCGTCCTGGCCGAGGCGTTCGGCATGCGGGTGATCTATTTCGACGTGATCGACAAGCTGGTGCACGGCAACGCCAGCCCGGTGGAAACGCTGAACGACCTGCTGGCGCAGAGCGACGTGGTCAGCCTGCATGTCCCGCAATTGGCCAGCACCGCGAACCTGATCGGCGCGGAGCAGATCCGCGCGATGAAGCCCGGTTCGTTCCTGATCAACAATGCCCGGGGCAATGTCGTGGACCTGGAGGCGCTGGCGGCGGCCCTGCGCGACGGCCATCTGCTGGGTGCCGCGATCGACGTATTCCCCGTCGAACCCAAGGGCGCCGGGGACAAGTTCGTCTCGCCGCTGCAGGGCCTGGAAAACGTGATCCTGAGCCCGCATATCGGCGGCTCCACCGCCGAGGCGCAGGAGCGGATCGGCGTCGAGGTGGCGCGCAAGCTGATCGAATATTCCGATGTGGGCTCGACCCTCGGCGCGGTCAATTTCCCGACGGTGCAACTGCCCGAAAGCCCGCGCGGCACGCGCTTCATGCACGTCCACAGCAATGTTCCCGGCATCATGCTGCAGATCAACGAGATCTTCATGAGCGAGAACAGCAACATCACCGCCCAGTACCTGCAGACCGACGGCGAGCTGGGCTATGTGGTGGTCGAGGCCGATACCGGCCGGGATATCGACAAGGACAATCGCATCCTCGCCCGGTTGCGCAACCTAAAGGGCACGATCCGCGCCCGGCTGCTGTACCAGCAGCCCTGACGCAAGCCCCCCCTAAGTCCGCCGCCCTGATTCAGCAGCCCTGGTCCGGGCGGCCCCGCCGCTTCAGGACCCGGCGGAAATGCAGGCCCACCGCGTGGCGCAGCGCCGCCAGGTCCGGCAGGACCTGGTTGTGCAGCGCGCGGACGCTGTCATGAACGGCATAGAACCGCAGAAGGCGGCTACCGGCGACCAGGATCGCCGTGCCCAGGAAAATGCCATCGATTTCGATGATTGTCGAATTCAGCATCATTAGAAATCCAGAATACTCGTCTCAGTCGCGGGCCGGGTTCGACCCGGCCTCCAGTTTCAAAAAACGGCGCAGCGGCCTTCCGGTTTCCCGGAGACGACGCCCCTTTTCCCTGCGCCCCTTCCAACAGGATAAAACCGGCATGAATATGGCAGGCGCCCGACCCAACCCTTGACCCATGGCGGCGGGAAAGGCAGAAAGGCGCATACGGGAACACGATCGCGCCCTGCCGCCGGTCGACAGATCTCGCATCGCGACGATCCCGCGTTCCCGTTCATGTCGTTGCCGGGTTAGCACAGCGGTAGTGCAGCGGTTTTGTAAACCGAAGGCCGGGGGTTCAAATCCCTCACCCGGCACCACCGACCCTCCAGAAATCCATTGATATCTCTGGACTTTACCATACTCGCACTGCCATGCGGGCCATGATTGGGTAAAGCCGACCTTGCACTCCAAGTCTTTATTTTCAAATCATTTTTATACGGTGAGATGAGTCCGTCTCGTCACGATCCGTTCCAGACAGAAGCGTGAGAGATCCAGATTATGTTCGGATGGCCGAAGAAGAAAAATCTTTCCCGTCATGGAACACCTGACGGGCGCAGCAAGATTCTTATTACCGGTACCGGACGCGCGGGCACGACAATGCTTATGCAGCTCTTTACTGCGCTCGACTTCCATACGGGCTATACTTTCGAACAGGCCATGAAAGAGGTGGATCCCATCTCGCATGCCGGACTTGAGAACCTGGATTTTGGCCCTGAAAGCCCTTACGTCCTCAAATCTCCGAACTATGCGGACCTGCTGCTGCCGATGGTGCAGGAGGGTCAGGTCAAAATCCATGCCGCGATCGTGCCGATGCGAAATCTCTACTCCGCCGCGGAAAGCCGACGCCGTGTGACGAGAGATGCGGCCCGGACCGGCTTCGACCCCGAAATCGAATATCCGGGAGGGCTGTGGCTCACACGCACGCACGACGAACAGGAATCCATACTTGCCATCCAGTTCTACAAGATCATGTGGGGCCTGACCCTGTTCGGCGTGCGGCCCTACATGGTGGAATTCCCGAAATTTGCCGAAAAAAGCGACTATCTGTGGACACAGCTTGAACAGCTCATGAATGAACACGGCGTAACCGAGAGCGAATTTCGCGCAGCCTTCGGACGCATCTTACGAAAAGACCTGATCCACACTTTCCAACCCGTGACGGCCTCCCCTCCCATGGAGATTACGGGCGAACTCTCCGATAAGAGAAAAACATAGGGATTGTCCCGGCGCGATGGGGCCACGGCACCGGCCGCCATTCCCCGCCGCCATGCACGTCCTGCGGGTCGCCGGCCATGGCCCGGCGACGGACGATCTGGTTCTCTTCCAGGGGAATACCCATTGACTCGGGGTTCGGGGCGGGTTCGCCGGACCTTTCCGGCGGTTCGATGCTTTGGACGGAATTCCAGGCAAGGCCTGTAGGATGTGAGTCATGACAATTCCAGCATGGATGGCCGGGGCGACACGCAAGGAATGCGGCACCATTGGCACGCCCGCCACGCAGCGCCCGCATCGCAGGGGTGTGGGGATCGGCCTGTCTCTTCTGATGGGGGTACTGCCCCTCGCCCTGCCGCATGGGACCAGAGCCCAGGACAACGCGGCGAACGCCGAACGCGTCACGGTCGAGGGGGAAATCCGCCGCGTGCCGGTCTTCTTCCATCGGGCGGACGTGGAGACGCTGTGGCGCGCGCGGCACCTGGTTACCCGCCTGGACCGCGCGGCGCTGGAGGCCTGTGGCGACAACAATGCGATCGCCGAGGAGATGCGCCGTGCCATCGAGCGATCGGACTGCCGGCGCGACGCCGTCATGCGGGCGGTCAAGGACGTGAATGCCGTGACGCTGGACCGCGCCGTGGCCCGTTACGGGCTGCCGCAATAGGCCCGCGATCGGGGTGACCCGTCCGTCATGGCGTGATGCCCGTCGTCCGGTTGCGCATGCCCCCGCAGCCGGACGAGCGATGCGCGTAACGAGTATACCCGGGTCGCGTCTCGACAGGATATTTCCGATCCTGTCCCTCATTTTTCGGAAATGGTTTTGGTGATATTACGAAAGGAAGCATGATCGGGTCGTGAAAGATGACGGGCGTCTTTTTTATCAGGAACACACTATCGACCCTGCTGTTCTGCGTCATCTGGAGTATCTGCGCGCTCGCCAGCGTCACCTGGACCCGTCACGGCGGAAGCGTCTCGATGATCTGGCCGGCCAATGCGATCCTGGTCATGGCCATCCTGCGCATGCCCGCCTTCGACCACCGGATCTATCCCCCGCTGCTGTTTGTGCTGTCCAGCCTGGTCAATCTGCTGGATGGCCGGGGATGGACCACCAGCGTCGGTTTCAGCGTGGCGAACACGGTCGAGGTCATGATGGCGGCCGTCCTGGTCCACCGGATCAGTCCGGTGTCGGGCTTCTTCGAACAGGTCGACTGGGCGTTCCGGTTTGCGATCGCGATCTTCGTGTCCGTCGCATGCTCGTCGGTCATTGCCGGAGGGGCGCTGTTCCTTGGCGAAGGGCGCGACTGGCTGGGGGGAAGCGCCATCTGGATGATGGCGCACCTGCCCGGCCTGCTGATCACGGTTCCCATGCTGCTGGCCCTCATGCCCGACGGCGAAGGGCGTGAAATCCGGCGCAACGCCCCCCGGCGATTGACGGTACTGGGCCTGATGGTCCTGGTGGCCTGCATGTCGGTGGTCGTATTCGGGCAGTCGCGCTTTCCGCTGCAGTTCCTGCTGCTGCCACCCCTGTTGCTGGCGACCTTCCATCTCTACGCCAAGGGGGCCGCGATGTCGGTCGCCATCATTACCATGATCGGCAGTTTCTTCATGTTTACCGGCGCGGGGGCCGTTACCATGCTCCACGGGCCGGCCGCACTGAAGGTCTATGTCTTCCAGCTCGACCTGGCGACGATCTTCTTCTGTGCGTTGCCCCTGGGCGCCGTGCTGACCCAGCGCGACCAGAAGGCATCGCTGGCCCAGCAGCGGCTGCAGGATTTCCATCATCTGGCCGACCGGGTCGGCGACGTACTGTTCCGCGTCGACGACGCGGGATGCTGGAGCTATCTCAACCCGGCCTATGAACAGATGTCCGGCATTTCGGTGGACAAGCGGCTGGGTCAGCCCATGCTGGACGCCGTCGTGATCGAGGACCGCGCCGCCCTGGCCCAGGCGCAGGCCGAATTGCAGTCCGGCAGCCGCGACGACCTGCGCCAGGTCGTCAGCATCTATCGCCGCGACGGAACCGTCCGGCATGTCGAAATCCTGGCCCACCGGCTGGGCGAGGGCGAAGGGTTTGGCGGCCTGATCCGCGACGTGACGGACCAGTTGACGCTGGACGCGCACAATCGCCAGATCGCCGCCGCCTATGAACAGGCCGCCAACACCGACGAACTGACCGGCCTGCCCAATCGACGCGCCTTCTTTCAGGTGCTGGACGGGCAGATGGCTGCGGCATCCTCGGTGGTCGCGGCGGCGATGCTGGACCTGGACCATTTCAAGTCGATCAACGACAAGTACGGCCACCCCATCGGAGACATCGTCCTGCGCCGCGTCGCCACGGTGGTGCGTGCGACCCTGCGGGACACCGACATGGTCGCACGGATCGGCGGCGAGGAATTCGCGGTCCTGATCACGAGCGAAAGCCGCGACCGGGCGATCAGCCTGATCCGCCGGGTGGTGCGCGCGGTATCGGCGGAATCGATCGACCTGCCGACCGGGGTGCGGTTGCAGGTCACGATCAGCGCGGGCATTGCCTGCCGCGAGGCGGGGGAAGACCGCAACGCCCTGATGTCCCGCGCCGACCAGGCCCTGTATGTCGCCAAACGGACCGGCCGCAACCGGCTGACCATCGCCGATGCATCCACGGCGGCAACACAGGCCGCGACCCCGTAAGCCACGCGGATCGCGTCGGGGCTGAGGTCTCGACCATCTGAAAAAGGAATCCGGTGGCATGGTCATGACCATGCGCCCCGATAAAATCCAAGACACCGTTTCCGGTGTCGCCATCGCGCTGAACTGGATTATCAGGAAAAATTTGGCTGGGGGACCTGGATTCGAACCAGGGCTGACCGGGTCAGAGCCGGTAGTTCTACCGCTAAACTATCCCCCAACATGACCTGTTCGGACATGGTGCCGTGCGGTGAGGGGCTGATAGCATCGGCTGTGAGGCATGACAAGCGCCTTTATGCCGAACTTTGTCTCCTCGGGCATATTTGTCTTGCCCTGCACGCGGCTGAGAACCCACTATATGCCTATTCAGCGGCAAAGGACCGTCCGATGGACAACACTATGTCCTGGCGCGATGGCCAGGAGGGACCACGACTCCCCCATGCCACGGGGTACAAGGCGAATCAGGGCGTGCCCGGCATGTACGGCGCCATCGACCTCGGAACCAACAATTGCCGGCTGATGATTGCCGCCCCCCACGAGGGCGGGTTTCGCGTCGTCGACAGCTTCAACCGCGTCGTCCGCCTGGGCGAGGGCCTGCAAAGCACCGGGCAACTCAGCGGCGATGCCATGGACCGCACGATCGAGGCCCTGCGCATCTGCGCCGCGCGGATGGGCCGCCGCCGGCTGCGCCGCTATCGCGCCGTGGCGACCGAGGCCTGCCGCCGCGCGGGTAACGGCGCCGCGTTCATCGCCCGTGCGCGCCGGGAAACCGGGCTGGACATCACCGTCATCTCGCCGCGCGAGGAAGCCGAACTGGTGATGGAAAGCTGCGGGGCGCTGCTGCATGACGACCGGCTGTCGCCTGCCCGCACCCGCGCCATGCTGTTCGATATCGGCGGTGGCTCGACCGAAATCGCCTGGGTCCGCACGGACCACCGATCGCGCCGGCAGGACCTGAACGGCTATCTCAGCCTGCCCGCCGGCGTGATTACGCTGGCCGAACAGTTCGGCGACGCCGCCTTTTCCGAGGACGGCTACCAGCGGATGGTCGACCTGGTCACGCGCCAGTTGCACGCGTTCGAACGCGTGCATTGCATCGGGCGTGAAATCAGCCGGGGCAATGTCAGCCTGATGGGGACCAGCGGCACCGTCACCACGCTGGCCAGCATCGCCCTGTCGCTGACCCGCTACAGCCGCACGGCGGTGGACGGCACCATCCTGCAATCCGGCCCGGCCCTGGGGGCCATCCGGACCCTGGCCGCCATGGGGCCCATGGGCCTGCGCCAGCATCCTTGCGTCGGTCCGGACCGGGCGGCCTATGTCCTGCCCGGATGCGCGATCTTTGAGGCGATTCATAAAATCTGGCCGGTATCCGATATCGTCGTGGCGGACCGCGGCCTGCGCGATGGTATGCTGCTGCGCATGATGCACGATTCGACCGCGATGGCTCTTCCCTCGCTGCCTTCCTCCCTTCCCTTCGCCCCGTCCTCGCTATCCTCGGTGGGCGTGTCGCATCCATGAAGCGTCGCCCCCCCGCCGGTGGCGGCAAGAAGCGGGTTCCCGGCAAGGCACTGACCAGCAGCACGACCCCTGGCGGCGCCAGCGCCCAGGCGGATTCCGGTGCCGCGCAATCGACCCGCAACCAGGCCGTTTCGCTGCGCACGGCACGCGGCCGCACGACCGCGCAGCAGCGGTGGCTCAACCGCCAGTTGAACGATCCGTATGTGCAGGCGGCCCGCAAGCAGGGCTGGCGGTCCCGCGCCGCGTTCAAGCTGATCGAACTGGACGACCGGTTCCACCTGATCCGCCCCGGCATGCGCGTGATCGACCTGGGCGCCGCCCCCGGCGGCTGGACCCAGGTCGCGGTGAAGCGCGGCGCGGCTTATGTGGTCGGCGTCGATCTGCTGCCGGTCGATCCGGTGGCCGGCGCCACGATCATTGAGGGCGATTTCAACGACCCCGACATGCCGGCCCGGCTGATCGACCTGCTGGGCGGTCCGGCCGACCTGGTCCTGTCGGACATGGCGCCCAACACGACCGGCCACGCCCCGACCGACCATCTGCGCATCATCGGGCTGGCGGAACTGGCGCTGGATTTCGCGGTGAAGGTCCTGGCCCCCGGCGGCGGGTTCGTCGCCAAGGTCTTCCAGGGCGGGTCGGAGAAGCAGATGCTCGCCCCGATGAAACAGGCCTTCGCCACCGTCCGCCACGCCAAGCCCCCGGCCAGCCGGAAGGAATCAAGTGAACTCTACGTGGTCGCCACCGGCTTCCGCCCCGAGCGGATCAGCCAGGACGACGTGGAGGCACCCTAGCCCCGGCACGCCCAGGCGCGCCTCAGATTACACCCCGGTGTTGGTCCGGCGTGGGTCTGCGAGCACCGGAGCGGAGCGGCCTGATGGGCCGTGAGCACCGGAGCGCAGCAAATCCGCGTCGGATCGCCACCAGGGCGCGTTTACGGGCCGACACCCTCGTCTCCCGACCATAGCCAGGCCGCGCCTCGCACGCCGGAGCTGTCGCCGTGGCGGTTGCGCACGATCGGCGTATTGCAGCGCGGCGTGATGACGTAGCGCGGCATCAGCAGCGGCACGCGGTCATAGATCGATTGCAGGTTGGATACGCCGCCCCCCAGCACGATGACGTCGGGGTCGAGGAAGTTGATCGCCATGGCGCAGGCCCGCGCCATGCGGTCCATATAGCGGTCCAGCGCCCCGATCGCCGTCTGGTCCCCGTCCTCGGCCGCGCTTTCGATCCCGGCGGTGCTGCGGTTGCCCGGTCCCTTCCAGTCCTGGGCCAGGGCCGACCCGCTCAGATAGCGTTCCAGGCAGCCCTCGTTGCCGCAGAAGCATTTGGGCAGCGGCATTTCCTCGATTCGCGGCCAGGGCAGCGGCACGTGTCCCCATTCCCCGGCAATGTGATGGGCGCCGATCAGCAGCTTGCCGTTCACGATGATGCCGGCACCCATGCCGGTGCCGATGATCACGCCAAGGACCACGCCGAATCCCGCGCCCGCGCCGTCCACGGCCTCGGACAGGGCGAAGCAGTTGGCGTCGTTCTCGACCCGGACCTCGCGCCCCACGGCGGCGGTCAGGTCGCGGCCGAACGGCTGGTTGTTCAGCCACGTCGCGTTGGCGTTCTTGATGACGCCGGTGTCTGGGCTGATCGAACCCGGAATGCCGATCCCGACGGTCCCCTGGCCGCCCAGTTCCGTGTCCACGCCCGCGACGAGGTCGCGGATGGCGGTGATCGCGCCGTCATAATAGCCCGGGTTGACGATGCGCCGCC
This sequence comes from Gluconacetobacter diazotrophicus PA1 5, assembly GCF_000067045.1. NCBI lineage: Bacteria > Pseudomonadati > Pseudomonadota > Alphaproteobacteria > Acetobacterales > Acetobacteraceae > Gluconacetobacter > Gluconacetobacter diazotrophicus. Next base: position 1,901,726 of record NC_010125.1, on the reverse strand, counting down.
GGACGAGTTCCTGCCCGTCCTTACGGGCCAGAGCTGCAATCTCGATCTTGGTCCCGCCGAAATCGATCCCGATCCGATAGTCGGTCATGTCCATCCCGTAATCCGTGATATTTTCTATGGAGGCTGATTCTTTTATGGTGTGTCGGTCCATGTCGTAAAGACAGCCGGTAAGCGGGCGTTTCCACCCTCCCCCGGCGCCCTTGCCTCCGGAGATTCCATGTCATGAGCGAGACCGTGCTCGACGTCAAAGGGCTGAGCTGCCCCCTTCCCGTACTGAAGGCCAACCGGGCCCTGCGCGGCATGCGGCCCGGCGACCGGCTGCGCGTGGTGGCCACCGACCGCGCCAGTGTGGCGGATTTCCAGGCTTTTTGCCGCGAGACCGGCCATGCGCTGATCGCGTTCGGCGAGGATGCGGGCGTGCTTTCCTTCGTCATCCGCCGCCGTCCCGAGCAGGCACCGGCCACCGATCCCGGCAGTTAGACGGCTTATTTTCGCATTCGTTCCAAAGACGTGGCCCAAATGCCACAAGCTGCACAAATTCATGTCATATCCCCTACGCCCTTGGCAGAAGCGCCCGGCAGGGAGTAATTCCTCCGCCTCATGATGGAAGTATCGCACCCATGACGGAAGACCTGTCCCAGCTCTCCTTCGAAGACGCCCTCGCCCAGTTGGAAGAGATCGTGCGTCAGTTGGAAGGCGGGCAGTTGCGGCTTCAGGACGCCATCGCGTCCTATGAGCGGGGTGCGGCCCTGAGACGATATTGCGACACCAAGCTGAACGAGGCCGACGCCCGCGTTCAGGCGATTATCCAGCGCGCCGATGGCGCGCTGGAGACGAAATCTATGGATTGATGCGCCGATGAGCCAGACAACTGCGACAGCCCACATGGAGAACTCCGCGGATCGCGCCAGCCTGCTGCGGTCCTCCCTGTCGAACAGGGCGACGGCCATCGAGGCCGCGATCGACAGCCTTCTTCCGCCGGTGCCGGGCGCCGAAGGCCGGGTGGTGGACGCGATGCGCTATGCGACGCTGGGCGGCGGCAAGCGGCTGCGCGGCTACCTGACGGCGGAGGTCGCAAGCCTGTTCGGCGTGGAGCCCGCCCGGGCCTATCGGGTCGCCGCATCGGTCGAGATGCTGCATGCCTATTCACTGGTGCATGACGACCTGCCGGCGATGGATAATGACGACCTGCGCCGCGGCCAGCCTTCGACGCACAGGAAATTCGACGAGGCCACCGCCATCCTGGCCGGTGATGCCCTGCAGACCATGGCCTTCGAGATCCTGACGGACACCGCGACCCACCCCAGCGCCACCATCCGCATCGGCCTGGTCGCGGCGCTGGCCGCCGCGTCGGGCGCCGCCGGCATGGTCGGCGGCCAGATGATCGACATGGATGGCGAGGGCCGCGCCCTTTCGCTGCCCGAGGTCGAGCGCCTGCACGCGCTGAAGACCGGCTGCCTGATCCGCTACGCGGCGGAAGCCGGGGCGATCCTGGGCGACGCGGACCTGCCGGCGCGCGCGCGCATCGCGGCCTATGGGCGCGACCTGGGCGCCGCCTTCCAGATCGCCGACGACGTGCTGGACGCCACGGCCAGCGCCGAGGAACTGGGCAAGACCGCCGGCAAGGACCAGGCCGCGGGCAAATCCACCTATGTCGCCCTGCTGGGCGTCGACGGCGCCGCGCGCGAGGCGCGGCGTGTGGCCGAACAGGCCGAATCGCATCTTGATGTTTTCGGTGCCGAAGCCGACAGGCTCCGGAATCTCGTCCAGTACGTGGTCGATCGCAGGAGCTGAGTATCATGTCCGAACAGAACACAGGCGCACAGCCGGGGGGCTCGGTTCCGACGCGTGGCCGCTTTCCGCTGCTGGACCGGGTGGCGTATCCCGAGGACCTGCGGAACCTGTCGGTGGAGCAGCTGAAGCAGCTGGCCGAGGAATTGCGGGCCGAGACGGTGGACGCGGTATCCACCACCGGCGGGCACCTGGGCGCGTCGCTGGGCGTGGTGGAGCTGACGGTGGCGCTGCACGCGGTGTTCGACACCCCGGCCGACCGGGTGATCTGGGATGTCGGCCACCAGGCCTATCCGCACAAGATCCTGACCGGACGGCGCGAGCGCATCCGCACCCTGCGCCAGCCCGGCGGCCTGTCGGGCTTCACCCGCCGGTGCGAGAGCGAATACGACCCGTTCGGCGCCGCCCATTCCTCGACCTCGATCTCCGCCGGGCTGGGCATGGCGGTGGCGCACCACCTGCGCGCCGAGCACGACCCCGCCTATCGCGAGCGCAACGTCGTCGCCGTCATCGGTGACGGCTCGATTTCCGCCGGCATGGCCTACGAGGCGATGAACAACGCCTCGGTCGCCGGTCCCGGCGCCGGGCGGCTGATCGTGGTGCTGAACGACAACGAGATGTCGATCGCGCCCCCGGTCGGCGCCATGTCCAACTACCTGTCGCGGCTGATGTCCTCGCGCCAGTTCCTCGGCCTGCGCGACCTGGCCGGCAAGGTGGCCCGCCGCCTGCCCGAGCGGCTGGAGCGCACCGCCAAGAAGGCCGATGAATATGCCCGCGGCATGATCACCGGCGGCACCCTGTTCGAGGAGCTGGGCTTCTACTACGTCGGCCCGGTCGACGGCCACGACCTGAACCAGCTGGTGCCGATCCTGCGCAACCTGCGCGACGCCGACGACAAGGGCCCGATCCTGCTGCACATCCTCACCGAGAAGGGACGCGGCTACCGCCCGGCCGAATCGGCGGGTGACAAGTACCACGCGGTGGCCAAGTTCAACGTGGTGACCGGCGAGCAGAAGAAGGCCCCGCCGGGACCGCCCAGCTATACCTCGGTGTTCAGCCGCGAGCTGGTGCGCCGGGCGAAGCAGGACGACACCATCGTCGCCGTCACCGCCGCCATGCCCTCGGGCACCGGGCTGGACGCCTTCGCCCGCGCCTGCCCCGACCGCTTCTTCGACGTCGGCATCGCCGAACAGCATGCGGTGACGTTCGCCGCCGGCATGGCGACCGAGGGGCTGCGGCCGTTCTGCGCCATCTATTCCACCTTCCTGCAGCGCGCCTACGACCAGGTGATGCATGACGTGGTGCTGCAGAACCTGCCGGTGCGCTTCGCCATCGACCGCGCCGGGCTGGTCGGCGCCGACGGCGCCACCCATGCCGGGGCGTTCGACATCAACTATCTGGGCTGCCTGCCGGGCATGACCATCATGGCCCCCAGCGACGAGCTGGAACTGCTGCACATGACGGCGACCGCCTGCGCCTTCGATGCCGGGCCGATCGCCCTGCGCTACCCGCGCGGCAACGGGCTGGGCCTGGCGCTGCCCGAGGCCGGCGAGATCCTGGAGATCGGCCGCGGCCGCATCATCCGCGAGATGGGCCGCCAGTCGGGGCGCGAGACCGGCGGTATCGCCATCCTGTCGCTGGGCACCCGCCTGGCCGAGGTGCTGAAGGCCGCCGACATGCTGGCCGCCCAGGGGCTGGCCCCCACCGTCGCCGACGCCCGCTTCGCCAAGCCGCTGGATACCGCGCTGATCGAGAACCTGGCCCGCAACCACGCCGTGCTGCTGACCATCGAGGACGGCGCCGAGGGCGGTTTCGGCGCCTATGTCATGCACCACCTGGCCCGCACCGGGCTGCTGGACACCATCCGCTTCCGGCCCATGACCCTGCCGGACCGCTTCATCGACCACAACACCCAGGACGCCCAATACCACCAGGCCGGCCTGGACGCCCCAGCCATCGCCGCATGCGCCATGCAGGCCCTGGGGGTTGCCGCGTCCCAACAGACGGCCTGACCGCCCCCGGAAAGGAACGAAGGGGCGCACAGGTGGCCAAGCAACGCGCGGACCAGATGCTGGTCGACCGGGGACTGGTGGAAAGCCGTACCCGCGCCCAGGCGCTGATCCTGGCCGGCCTGGTCTTTTCGGGCGACCGGCGCGTGGCCAAGGCCGGCGACCAGTTGCCCGAGGACGCGCCGCTGCGGCTGAAGGGACAGGATCATCCCTGGGTGTCGCGCGGCGGCATCAAACTGGCGCATGCGCTGGCGCATTTCGGCCTGTCGCCCGAAGGCGGCATCTGCCTGGATGTCGGCGCGTCGACCGGCGGCTTCACCGACGTCCTGCTGACGCACGGCGCGGCAAAAATCTATGCCGTCGATGTCGGGCATGGCCAACTGGCCTGGAAGCTGCGCAGCGACCCGCGCGTGACGGTGCTGGAAAAATGCAACGCCCGCGCGCTGGATGCGACGACGATCCCCGACCCGATCGACGTGCTGGTCTGCGATGCCAGCTTCATCGGCCTGCGCACGGTCCTGCCCGCCGGGCTGGCGTTGTGCCGTCCGGGCGCCGGGGCCGTGGCCCTGATCAAGCCGCAATTCGAGGCCGGGCGCGACGCGGTGGGGCCAAAGGGCGTGGTGCGCGACCCCGCGATCCATGACGCGGTCTGCGCCACCATCCGCGACTGGTGGTCCGCCATGCCCGGCTGGACGGTGCTGGGGATCGAACCCAGCCCGATCACGGGCCCGGAAGGCAACCGCGAATTCCTGATCGCCGCGCGGCGGGACGGATAGTAATTCCCCCATTTGCGTCCGGATGTGATAGGCAGCGCGGATTCCGCCCTTCGCCCACGTCCGTTGCATGAGTACCTGTCCATGACCGCCGTTCCCGCCCCCGCCCAGCAGCCCGCCGAAACCGGACTGGCGGCCTCGATGACCGAGGTCGAACGAAAGCGGATTCTGGCAAAATCCGCGCTGTTCGCCCCACCGGCCGGCGTGCTGCCCGACGGACGGCGCGAACTGGTCGGCCTGTCGCGCGAAGAACTGACGCAGGCGCTGGTGGAAATCGGCGAGAAGCCCTTTCGTACCAAGCAGTTGTGGCACTGGATCTATCACCAGGGCGTCACGGATTTCGCACGCATGTCCTCGATCGCCAAGCCGTTGCAGGCGAAGCTGGCCGAGCGTTTCGTCGTCGGCCGGCCCGATGCGGCGATGGTGCAGACCTCGACGGACGAGACCCGCAAGTTCCTCTTCCGCTTCCGCGACGGGCAGGAGGCCGAGACGGTCTATATCCCCGACCGGCGCGAGGATCGGGGCGCTGTCTGCATTTCCTCGCAGGTCGGCTGCACGCTGTCCTGCACCTTCTGCCATACCGGCACGCAGAAGCTGGTGCGCAACCTGGGGGCGGCGGAAATCGTCGGCCAGTTCATGGCGGCACGCGACAGCTACGGCGAATGGCCCAGCCCAAAGGGCGACACGCCGCGCCTGCTGTCGACCATCGTGCTGATGGGCATGGGCGAGCCGCTGTATAATTACGAGAACATCGCCAAGGCGATGAAGATCATCATGGATGGCGAGGGCATCGGCCTGTCGCGCCGCCGCATTACCCTGTCCACCTCGGGCGTGATCCCGATGATGGACCAGTGCGGGTCCGAACTGGGAATCAACCTCGCGATCTCGCTGCACGCGGTGCGCAACGACCTGCGTGACGAGATCGTCCCGCTGAACCGCAAATATCCGATCGAGGACCTGATCGCGGCGTGCCGCCGCTATCCCACCGCCAGCAACGCACGGCGCATCACGTTCGAATACATCATGTTGCGCGGCGTGAATGACAGCGAGGCCGAAGCCCGCGAACTGGTCCGCCTGATCGCCGGCATCCCCGCGAAGGTCAACCTGATCCCGTTCAACCCGTGGCCCGGCAGCGCCTACAAGCCGTCCACGCGCGAACAACTGGCGAAATTCGCCCAGATCGTGATGGATGCGGGCTTCGCCTCGCCGATCCGCATGCCGCGCGGGCGCGACATCCTGGCCGCGTGCGGCCAGTTGCGGACGGAAAGCGAGCGCGAGCGCCGGAACGCCACGGCCTGAGCCCCGGACACAGGCACGCCGCCGAATTGGCGGCGCGCCCGCTGGCACCGGCGGCGATCCGGTGCTAGGACCCGGAACATCGGTGCGGAACGCCGCATCATCGCGCAGCCTCGACGACAGGAGTGTCCTCCCCATGGCCGTAAAGGACGTCAAGAAGGTCGTGCTCGCCTATTCCGGCGGGCTCGATACATCGGTAATTCTGCGCTGGCTGCAGACCACCTACGGGTGCGAGGTCGTCACCTTCACCGCCGACCTCGGCCAGGGCGAGGAACTGGAACCCGCCCGCAAGAAGGCCGAAATGTTCGGCGTGAAGGAAATCTTCGTCGAGGACCTGCGCGAGACCTTCGTCAAGGACTTCGTCTTCCCGATGTTCCGCGCCAACACGCTGTATGAAGGCCAGTACCTGCTGGGGACCTCCATCGCGCGTCCGCTGATCGCCCAGCGCCAGATCGAAATCGCCGAGGCCGTGGGTGCCGACGCCGTGGCCCATGGCGCGACGGGCAAGGGCAACGACCAGGTGCGCTTCGAACTGGCCTATTACGCGCTGAAGCCCGACGTGACGGTCATCTCCCCCTGGCGGGAATGGGACCTGACCTCGCGCACGCGGCTGCTGGCCTTCGCCGAGGAACATCAGATCCCTATCGCGAAGGACAAGCGCGGCGAGGCCCCGTTCTCGGTCGATGCCAACCTGCTGCACTCCTCGTCCGAAGGCAAGCTGCTGGAAGACCCTGCCGTCGCACCCGATGAAATCGTCTTCCAGCGCACGATCTCGCCCGAGGCCGCGCCGGACGTCGCGACCGAAATCGCGATCGATTTCGTCTCGGGCGACCCGGTGGCGCTGAACGGCGTCACCCTGTCCCCCGCCACGCTGCTGGCGCGGCTGAACGAACTGGGCAAGGCCAACGGGATCGGGCGGCTGGACCTGGTGGAAAACCGCTTCGTCGGCATGAAGTCGCGCGGCATCTACGAAACGCCGGGCGGCACCATCCTGCTGGCGGCGCATCGCAGCATGGAAACCATCACGCTGGACCGCGAGGCCGGGCACCTGAAGGACAGCCTGATGCCCCGCTATGCCGAACTGATCTATAACGGCTTCTGGTTCTCGCCCGAGCGGCGCATGCTCCAGGCCCTGATCGACGAAAGCCAGCATTCCGTGACCGGACGCGTGCGGCTGAAGCTGTACAAGGGCAATGTGATCTGCGTCGGGCGGGAAAGCCCCCATAGCCTGTACGATACCCGCGTTGTGACATTCGAAGACGACGAAGGGGCGTATAATCAAAGCGATGCACTGGGCTTCATCAAGCTGAACGCCCTGCGTCTGCGTCTGGGCGCGCAGATCGGACGGCGCGGCGGCGCGCTGTAGGATCGCGTCCCGCATGTCGTTCCATTCGTCCTGTCTGACCGAGGTGTCATGAAACGTCTGTCCCGCTTCATTCCCCTCCTTCTCGCTTCTTCCCTGGCCCTGCCGCTGGCGGCCTGCGGGGGGAGCCGCCCCGAGGAATACAAGCCGGAGATGACCCCGGCGCAATTCATGGCCAAGGTCCGGGCCGAGCCCGGCGTCCAGTCGCTGCCCGACGGCCTGGCCTACAAGGTCCTGAAATCCGGCCCCAAGGACGGGCAGAGCCCCGTTCCGGGCGATGTCATGATGGTGATCTACGAAGGCCGCCTGCCCGAAGGCGGCATCTTCGACAGTTCGGACCAGCACGGCCAGGGCGCCTATATGCAGATGCCGCTGGACGGCGTCATCAAGGGCTGGATGGAAGGCCTGCCGCTGATGCATGTCGGCGATATCTGGATGCTCTACGTTCCGCCGGAACTGGGGTATGGCCATCGCTCGATGGGCATCATCCCGGCGGACAGCCCGCTGGTCTTCAAGATCCAGCTTCTGGGTGTCTCCAAGCCGCAGTAGCCGGCATGTCCCCCCGGACCGGACGGCTTGACCGGACGGGGGGAAACGCCTGAAAAGAACGGCCATGCAACGCATCTTTTCCGGCATTCAGCCGACCGGCATTCCGCAATTGGGCAACTATCTGGGCGCGATCCGCAACTGGGTCGCGCTGCAGCAGGACCATGAGTGCATCTTCTGCCTCGTGGACCTGCACGCCATCACGGTGTGGCAGGACCCTGAGGCGCTGCGCCAGCAGACGCTGGCCCAGACCGCCGTGCTGTTGGCGGCGGGGATCGACCCCAAGGCCCATATCCTGTTCAACCAGTCCGCCGTCAGCGCCCATGCCCGGCTGGGCTGGATCTTCAACTGCGTGTCGCGCCTGGGCTGGCTGAACCGGATGACGCAGTTCAAGGACAAGGCCGGCAAGGACCGCGAAAACCATTCGGCCGGCCTGTATATCTACCCCAACCTGATGGCGGCCGACATCCTGGCCTACAAGGCGACGCGGGTGCCCGTCGGGGACGACCAGCGCCAGCATCTGGAACTGGCTAACGACATCGCACAGAAATTCAACCACGATTACGGCGTGGACTTCTTCCCGGCGATCGAGGCCCTGATTCCTGCCGGCGCCGCGCGGGTCATGAGCCTGCGCGACGGCACCAAGAAGATGTCCAAATCCGATCCGTCGGCCCAGAGCCGGATCGAGATGACCGACGACGCCGACGCGATCGCGCTGAAGATCCGCCGGGCCAAGACCGACCCCGAACCCCTGCCCACCGACCCCGCCGACCTGCAATCACGCCCCGAGGCCCGGAACCTGGTGGAGATCTATGCCGTTCTGAGCGGCATGACGGTGGCGGACGTGCTGGCCCGCCATGGCGGCACGGGGTTCGGGCCGTTCAAGGCGGCGCTGACCGACGTGCTGGTCGCGGCCGTGACGCCCATCGGGGCGGAAACCAGGCGCCTGCTGGACGCCCCGGAGCACCTGCAGGCCGTGCTGCGCGAAGGGGCCGCACGCGCGAACGCCATTGCCGAGCCGATCGTCAGCGAGGTCGAACGCCTCGTCGGCTTCCTGAAATAGAGACACATTATCGGGAGCATCCCCATGCGCCAGGCCCTGCATCGCCTCAGCATCGCCACCCACGGCAAGGGCCTGGTGATGTTCACGCGCGACGTCCTGCACTGGGTCGCGGATACCGGGATCGAAACCGGCCTGCTGACGCTATGGTGCCGGCATACCTCGGCCTCGCTGACCGTGCAGGAAAACGCCGACCCGACGGTGCTGGAGGACATCAAGCGCTATTTCGAGGCGCTGGTCCCCGAGGCGCCCGGCCGCTACATTCATGACGACGAGGGACCGGACGACATGCCGGCCCATTTGCGCAGCATGCTGACCCAGACCCAGCTTTCGATCCCGGTTGCCGACGGGCGGCCGGTCCTGGGCACATGGCAGGGGCTTTACCTGTTCGAACACCGCCGCCAGCCCCATCGACGCGAAATCATCCTGCACCTTATAGGCGAATAGGCCCCTATCGCCGCAGGATCGCCGCGTGATGGGTCAGGTGATCCTGGATGAAGGACTGGATGAACCAGTAGGAATGATCGTATCCGGCGTGGCGGCGCAGGATCAGGCCCTGCCCTGCCGCCTTCGCGGCCTCTTCCAGATGCCACGGCTGCAACTGTTCGGGCAGGAACGGGTCGGCCTCGCCCTGGTCCACCAGGATGGTGGTCGGATGCGTCCGTCCCGCCCGCAGCAGCAGGGTGGCGTCATGCGCCGCCCAGGTGGCGCGGTCCGGGCCCAGATAACCTGAAAACGCCTTTTCGCCCCACGGCACGGCGGCGGGGTGCACGATGGGCGCGAACGCCGAGACCGACTTCCAGCGGTCGGGCGCGCGCAACGCATGGACCAGCGCCCCGTGGCCGCCCATGGAATGGCCCATGATTCCCCGCCGGGTACCGTCCAGCGGAAAATGGGCCTCGGTCAGCGCGGGCAGTTCCTCGGCGACGTAGCGTCCCATCCGGTAGTGCGCCGCCCACGGCGCCTGGGTCGCGTCCAGGTAGAATCCGGCCCCGCTGCCGAAATCGTAGCTGTCGTCCTCGCCCGCGATGCCGGCACCGCGCGGCGAGGTGTCGGTGGCCACCAGCGCGATCCCGTATTCGGCGGCGAAGCGGATGGCGTTCGCCTTGATCAGGAAGGTTTCCTCGGTGCAGGTCAGGCCGGCCAGGACATGCAGGACCGGTACCCGCGCCGCATCGGACGCGCCATCGGGAACGAAGACGGCGAAGCGCGCCTCCAGCCCCAGGCTGTCGGACAGATGGCTGTAATATCCGACCGTGCCGCCGCAGCACGCATGCGTCTCGCGGGTGGTAATCGGCATCGGATCAGAATTCGACGACGGTGCGGATGCTCTCGCCCCGCGCCATCAGGTCGAATCCCTCGTTGATGCGCGACAGCGGCAGCGTGTGGGTGATCAGGTCGTCGATGTTGATCTTGCCCTCCATGTACCAGTCCACGATCTTCGGCACGTCCGTGCGCCCGCGCGCGCCGCCGAAGGCCGAGCCGATCCACCGCCGGCCGGTGACGAGTTGGAACGGGCGGGTGCTGATTTCCTGCCCCGCACCGGCCACGCCGATGATGGTCGAAAGACCCCAGCCGCGATGGGAACATTCCAGCGCCTGGCGCATCAGCGTCGGGTTGCCCACGCATTCGAACGAATAATCCGCGCCGCCGCCCGTCAGTTCGACCAGATGGCCGACGATGTCGCCGTCGGGCCCCAGGTCCTTCGGATTGACGAAATGCGTCATGCCGAACTTGCGCGCCATCGCCTCGCGCGCCGGATTGATGTCGACGCCGACGATCATGTCGGCCCCCACCATCCTGGCCCCCTGGATGACGTTCAGACCGATCCCGCCCAGGCCGAACACCACGACGGTCGATCCCGTTTCCACCTTGGCGGTAAACAGGACCGCGCCGATGCCGGTGGTGACGCCGCAGCCGATATAGCAGACCTTGTCGAACGGCGCGTCGGGGCGGATTTTCGCCAGCGCGATCTCGGGCAGGACCGTGTAGTTCGCGAAGGTCGAGCAGCCCATGTAATGACGGATCGGCCGCCCCTTGTAGGAAAAGCGCGACGTGCCGTCGGGCATCAGGCCCTTTCCCTGCGTCGAGCGGATCGCGGTACACAGGTTGGTCTTGCGCGACAGGCAGGATTTACATTCGCGGCATTCGGGGGTGTAGAGCGGGATCACGTGGTCGCCGGGCTTCAGGTGCGTCACCCCCGGCCCGACCTCGACCACCACGCCGGCGCCCTCGTGCCCCAGGATGGCGGGGAACAGCCCCTCGGGGTCCGCGCCGGACAGGGTGAACTTGTCGGTATGGCACAGGCCCGTGGCCCTGATCTCGACCAGGACCTCGCCCGCGCGGGGGCCTTCGAGCTGGACGGTTTCGATTTCAAGGGGTTTGCCTGCCTCGAAGGCGACAGCCGCTCTGACATCCATGACTACGATACTCCCCGTGTCGGATCTGGAATCGTCTGGGCCATAAAGCCCCCTGGTATTGGCATGGTCAATGGCGCGGATCGGGCCCGTGCCCCGCGCCGACTGCGACAGAAGATGTCCCGTTCGTCACAAATTTCATCTTTCCCGGCAGGACATTGTCTTTCCGGTCATGCCATGTCAGCCACTATGGTCCACGTGAATCCGACCCATCGAAAGGGAGAGAACTGCGATGATTGTCGACCGGCGGATCGGATTGTTCATTCTGATGCGCGAAAGCCTGCTGGCGCTGGCCATCCTGGGCGCGTGGGACGTCTTCGTCGTCATCATGTTCCAGGTCTATCATCAGGACTGGATGGAACAGCCCACGCTGCCGGTCTCGCTGATCGGTTCGGCGGTCGTGCTGTTCCTGAGCGTGCGGAACACCGCCGCCTATAATCGCTGGTGGGAGGCACGGACCCTGTGGGGCGCCATCACCAACAATTGCCGGTCCTTCGGGCGGCAGGCGGGCTCGCTGCTGGGCGGGCGGCCCGACCTGGCGCGGGCCATGGCGGCCTATCCCTATGCCCTGCGCGGCGCGCTGGGCCGCCTGGACTGCGCCGAGGACGTGGAGCGCCTGCTGCCGCCCCCGATGCAGCAGGCCATCGCCGGCTGGACGAACCAGCCGAATGCGATCCTCTACCAGATCGGCCTAGCCGTGAACCAGGAGGTCGCACGGCAGGGAATCGACGGGGCCGTCCACGGCCAGATCGACCGCATCCTGTCCGACCTGGCCAATGCCCAGGGGGGGCTGGAGCGCATTCGCAACACGCCGCTGGCGATCCAGTTTTCCCTGATTCCCCGGCTGGTGGCGAATGTGTTCTGCGTCGTGCTGCCGCTGTCGATGGTGCAGACGCTGGGCTGGATCACGCCCCTGGGGTCGTCCCTGGTCGGCCTGCTGTTCGTGGCGCTGGACAAGATCGGCAGCGACCTGCAGGAACCGTTCGTCCGCTCGCCGCACGCCATGCCGATGCTGACCATGGCCAGGACGATCGAAATCGACCTGCTGCAGCCGGCGGGCCAGCCGGTCGGCGGCCCCATTGCGCCGGTGCGCGGCGTGCAATCCTGACCACACCCCCACCCGGCGGGGGACCGAGACATGTTACGAAAAATGTGATATACAGTATTGCATGAGCATGTTCAGAACGACCCCGAAGGGCGGCGTGACCGATGCGATGGCCCGCACCGCCGCTGCCGCAACCGCCGCGCAGGCCAAGACCAAGGTCAAGGATGAGGACCCGTTCCGCGAAGGCGACGCCATCGTCTATGCCGCGCATGGCGTCGGACGGGTGGATCGCATCGGCATTGACGAGATCGCGGGCACCAAGCTGGAAATGATCCAGATTTCGTTTCCCGGCAACCAGATGACCCTGCGCATTCCGCTGGCGAAGGCGCGCAAGGCGGGATTGCGCAAGATCGTGTCGCGCGAAATCGTGGACAAGGCGATGGCGATCATCAAGGGAAAGCCGCATGTCAGCCGTGGCATGTGGGCCCGCCGCGCCGTCGCCTACCAGGAAAAGATCAATTCCGGCGACCTGGTGCAGATCGCCGAGGTGCTGCGCGACCTGCGCCGCAATGTCGACAGCCTGGACGGCAGCTTCAGCGAGCGCAAGCTGTTCGAAGCCGCCCAGGAACGCTTCGTGGCCGAGGTCGCGGTGCTGGAGGGCAAGGAACCCACGGCGGTTCTGGAAGCCCTGACGGCGGCGATGAAGGCGGCCTGACGCCCCTCCCCGGGATGATGGAAAAAGGCCCTGAAAGCGCGTCTTCCAGGGCCTTTTTCATGCCCGGCCGCCGTGCGGAAGGGCTGCGGCCGGAACGGGAAAGACGATGTCGTAGGCCCAGGTGAAGGCGAAATTGTACACCAGGTAGAACAGGGTCAGGCTGATATTGGCCACGAACGCGGACAGCAGCCCCTGGCCCAGATACAGGGCGATCGCGGGCACCAGCATCACGATCAGCCCGACCTGGTACAGCACGGCATGCGCCAGACGGTCGGCCAGCACCTTGTGCGTCGTGCCCTTCAGCGCCAGCAGCGCACGGTCGAACCCCCGGTTGAAGATGTAGTTCCACAGGACCGCGACACTGGTCGAGCCGAGCCCGATCGCGCCCATGTCGGCGGCACGGATGCCCAGTACCGCCTGCCCGCCCGGCACCACCATGGCCAGCCCCAGGGTTTCGAACAGCAGGACGTAGCGGATCCGGTCCCGGGTCGTGCGCATCGTCAACCGTGCCGTGGGGCTGGACGAACCGCGGCCCCTGCCCGCCGCCAGCGCCGGGTCGCCAGACGCCAGGACAGCCGCAGCCCGGCCGCCTGCTGGGCCAGCCAGCCGCCGCTGACCAGGGCGGCCTCGGCCTTCGGGTCCCCGGTCTCCACCACGCTGTGCGAGAAATTCGCGGTGCGCAGGATCATGTCCCACCAGGGAAAGACCGAGCCGTAATTGCAGGAATTGCGCCCGGCCGAGCGCAGGCCGTGATGCACGCGGTGGAACTGCGGCGAAACCAGAAGCCGTTCGCCCAGCCAGCCGAAACCCACCCGCGTATTGGCATGCGACAGGCTTTCGACCAGGCGCAGCACCAGGATCAGCAGCGGAAACTGCAGCGGCGGCACCCCGATCAGCAGGCCCACGGCGATCGCCCAGACATACGAGATGACGTCGTCCACCAGGTGGTTGCGATCATCCGACCAGAAGGTCATCTGCGTCTGGGCATGGTGCAGCGCATGCAGCCCGTACCACCAGGCAAAGACATGCGACAGCCGGTGCCGCCAGTAATCGGCGAAATCCAGGATCACCGCGTACAGGAAGAAGGTCGCGACCGGCCAGTCCATCAGCGTGGGAAAGGTGGATTCCAGGGTGGGCGGAATATAGCCGTGATCGGTCAGGACCCCGTTCATCCAGGTCTGGATCTCGTAGAATCCGAAGAACGTCACCAGCGGGAAGATGCCGATCCGCGCGATCAGGGTATAGACGACATCCATCGTCACATTGTCGCGGTTTTCCCATGTCCGCAGCGGCCAGAACCGTTCCAGCGGCATGCAGATCGCCAGGTTCAGCACGACCTGCAGCACGCCATAGATCGCGAACATCGCCCACAGGAAGGACGTGTCCTCCCACTCCATCCATCCGAAACGGTAGAGGATCGGGATCAGCCAGTTTTCCTGGATCCATCCGGCAAGCCATGTAAACGGGTCGATCATTCCGGCCATCCTGTTGTCGCGTGACGCGCCCGGCAGCTTATCGCATCAGCGCAGGTCTGTTCAGCCATCCCGGGCACCCGCCATGAACCGTCCCCGGTCCGGTGCGTTGGAACAGCCCATGACTCACCTGACACCGACACATCTGCCCGATGCCGTGCCCATGGATAAAGCCCCGATCCTGCTTGTCGAGGACGATTTCCTGATTCGCATGGCCCTGGCCGCCTATCTGCGCGAGCGTGGCGGCTTCACGGTCGTGGAGGCCGACGATACCGCCACCGCCCTGGCCGCCATCGATGCCCAGCCCTGCCTGTCGATCCTGCTGACCGACATGCGGATTCCCGGTCCGATGAGCGGATCGGACGTGGCGGCGGCGGCCCGGGCCAAATGGCCGGACCTGCCGGTGCTGTACGTGACCGGCACCGCCGCGCGGGGCGACGGATCGGCCGTAAGCGCGAACCGCGATAGCTATGTGGGCAAGCCCTTCGAGCCCTCGGCGGTCCTGAAGCAGGTTCACGCCATGCTGGACCCGCCGCACGGTTCCGCGCCATGAAGTCTTCATGAAAACGATCGCCGACCCGGATTCCCCGCCTGCCGACCTGAATGCCCCCCTGCGGCAGGCCCTGGACTGGATCAGGGCCGGGCGGTTCGCCGACGCGCGGGCGCTGCTGGAACCCCTGGCGGCCCGGCCCGGCATCCGCCCCGGCGAACACCCCGACGAGCGGCTGAACCTGCTGCTGGCCTATGCGCTGGGCGGCAGCCATGAACCTGTTCGCGCGGCGGCGCTGTTCTGCGCCCTGGCCCTTCGCTACCCCGCCGCCGTCCATCCGGCCTACGACCTGGTCACGCTGCTGGTCGCCCAGAACCGCCGCGCGGATGCCGAACCCGTGCTGCAGGAAGTCGTCGCCCGCACGCCGCATGACGGGCGCGCCCATGAATCGCTGGGCGACCTGCTGATCCAGCTCGGGCGCTTCCGCGATGCCGAGGCCCGGTTGCGGACGGCCATCGACCTGCGCCCCGACAGCCTGTCCGCGCAGAACCTGATGGCGGCGTGCCTGTCGGAACAGGGCCGCAATGCCGAAGCCGACGCCATCTTCCGCCGCGTGCTGGCAGCCCATCCCGACGATGCGACGACCCATGCCAACCGCGGCCACCTGCTGGCGGCCGAAAACACGTTCGACGCCGCGCTGGACCATTTCCGCCAGGCCATCGCGCTGCGCCCCGACGACGCCCGCGTCCGGCTGAACCACTCGATCGCGCTGCTGAAGGCCGGGCGCTACGCCGAGGGGTGGACCGAGCATGAATGGCGCTTCCGCCTGCCGGGCCATGCCAGCGTGTCGGCCGCCACCCTGATGCCGTCGCTGACCCCGGACCTGGACATCGCCGGCACACATATCCTGCTGACGCACGAGGAAGGGCTGGGCGATACGCTGATGTATCTGCGCTATCTTCCCCCGCTGGTCCGCCGGGGGGCGCGCCTGACCGTACGGGTGCCCGAGACTTTGGCGCCCCTGGTCCGGCGCATCGCCGGCCTGCATCGGGTCATCACCGGCGACCAGCCGGCCCCGGCCCCGGTGCCAGCCCATGACTGGCATTGCCCGCTGATCAGCCTGCCCCGGGTCTTCGCCGCGACCGCCGAGGCGATGGGCGACCCGCCGCCCTACCTGACCGCCTCGCCCGAACTGGTCCGGCACTGGCGGCCCTATCTGCCGTCCAACGGGCGGCTGAATGTCGGCGTGGTCTGGGCAGGCTCCTCCCGCCCCGACGTGACGAAGGCCTATATGACCGACCGCCGGCGGTCGATGAAGCTGGCGGCGCTGGCACCGCTGGGCCGCGTCGCCGGCATCAATCTGGTCAGCCTGCAGAAAGGGCCGGCGACCGCCCAGATGGCCGACCTGCCCGACGACATGCGGCTGTACGACCCGATGGAGGACGTGCGCGACATGGACGACACGGCGGCGCTGGTCGCGTCGCTGGACGTGGTGGTGTCGGTCGATACGTCGATCGTGCATCTGGCCGGCGCGCTCGGCCGGCCGGTTATCATGCTGGACCGCTACGACAATTGCTGGCGCTGGCTGTCGGGGCGCGAGGACAGCCCGTGGTATCCGACCCTGCGCATCATCCGGCAGCCACGCCCGCACGCCTGGGACGACGTCGTGGCCGGGACCGCCGCCATCCTGGAACAGATGGCGGCCGGCATGCCTGAGAGGCTGTTTCAAAAGTCCTGATGCTGAGCGAGATCGGCCCGAAGGGCCGCGTCCGTCGTGTGTTTTTGAGCACCGAAGCGGAGCGGCCTTACGGGCCGTGAGCAGCGGAGCGCAGGAAACGCGCGTCGGATCGCCAGCAGCAGGACTTTTGAAGCAGCCTCCGCGTTCAGTATCGATACTGGTACGACAGGCCGACACTGCTGCCGGGATCGTTCTCGGGCGTGGTGAAGCCGGTGACGTTCCCCCCGGTCCCGACCGTCGTGTTCAGCTTCAGCCGCCGTGTCAGGTCCACCTGGACCTGCGCCTGCGTGCCGGAACCGGACGTGGCCTGCTTGGCGCCGACATAGACGCCACGCATCACGTATTTCCCGGCCTCGACGCTGGTGCCGGTGCCCTTGCCGACGCCGGAGCCGCCGGCCAGTTGCAGCCGGTCCAGCCCCAGCGTGTTGCGCACCTTGGCCAACGGGTCGAAGGCCGATCCGCCGGTCAGGGTCGCAACGGCACCCGCGATCTCGGCCATCTGGGTCGGTGACAGCGACTGGGCATCCGTCCCGAACAGCAGCATCGCCATGATCTGGTCCTGCGACAGGGGCGGCGAGGAGGAAAAAGTGATCTTCGGCGCGCTGGCATATCCGCCCACGACCAGCCGGGCCGTGCCGGCATTCGTCGCGCGTTCGGCCTCGAAATCCAGGGTTGGGTCGATCGCCTGCGTGACGCCGGACCCGTTGAAGGCCACCCGCCCCTTGGTGAAGTCCAGCGAGATTCCCGCCAGGTTGAAATTGCCGCGCCGCATGTCGAACCCGCCGGTAATGGCCGGCGCGTCGGCCGTGCCGCCGACATGCAGCCGTCCCTGCATTTCCGCATCCAGCCCATGTCCGCGCACGAACATCTGGCCCGGCGAGGACGCGGTGACGTCCAGCCCGACGACAAGGCTGCTGCCGGTATCCTGCGGCACCTGCCCGTCCGCGCCGGGGCGGATGACGTCAAGCCGGGCGATCGACGGCGGCAGGGAATTGGGAATGTTGATTTCGGCATGCGGGATGACCACCCGCCCGGCCACGTCGATCCGCGAGGCCAGCCTGCCCCGGATCGTCATGTCGGTGTTGATTTCGGCGGTAACCAGGTCGCTGGACAGCGGCCGGGCATGATCGGCGGTAATCCGCAGGTCGATCGGCAGGCCGGGCTGGAAGGCCCCCAGCGTTCCGTTCACCGTGATCCGGCCCGGCCCGGCCGAGGCCGAGAAATTGTCGATCGCAAGCACATCCTTCCGCGCCACGATCGTGCCCGCCATGTTCGAAAGCTGCACCCCCTGGGCGTAATCATGGATCTGACCCCCTGCCAGCGTGAGGGTGCCGGAAGCCTGGGGTGCCGAAAACGGCCCACCGACGCCCAGCGCCAGTTGCACCGTGCCTTCGACCTGCCGCCCCTGGGCACCCAGATAGGCATTCGCCGCCGCCAGGTTGATCCGCCCGCTGGTCTGGAGCGCCATCGCGCCCGACGCCCCGGTCGGCACCGTCCCGCGCACCGCCAGGTCGACCATCGCGCCGGCCCGCGCGGTCGCGTCGATCCGCGCCTGCGTGCCCGAGAGCTGCGCCGTGGCGTCCAGGCTGGCCGGCGGCAGGGCGCCGCTGAAATCGGCGTTGTATTTCATGTTGCGGGCCGCCACCGTCACCGTTCCCTGCGGGCTGGCCAACGTGCCGCGCAGGACGGCGCGGGCCGTCATTGTCCCATCCGCGCGAAGCGACGGCATGAACGGCCGGGCGATGGCGGGGGTCAGGTTGTCGATCGTGGCGGTCAGGGCCAGGGCGGGCTTCACCGTGCCGGCAATGTCGATCTGCGCGGGCGCGACGCCGGGGGGCGCCAGGGTCGCACGCAGGCGGTCGACCCCGATCGCCTTGCCGAAGCCGATCCGCGCCGGGGCCAGCAGGCGTACGGATTCGCCCCGCGCATTCGCCTGCAGGGTACGGAGCGCGACCGATCGCCCGGGCACGTCCAGGACCATGGCGGTGGTCAGCGCGGCCGGCGCACCCATCAGGTCGGGCAATGACGCCGTGGCTGCGATCGCCAGCGCGTCCTGCGGGCCACGGGCGGTTATGCTGGCGTTGCCCGCCGCACCCTTCATCGCCAGTCCGTCGAGCTTGAGCGCCATGTCGGTGCGCATCGCGCCCAGCGGGTCGGCGACGGTGCCCGCCAGCGTCACCCGGCGCAGGCTGGCCCGCGCGCTGGCCAGGCTGCCGTCAAGATGCAGCGTCACGACCGGCGGCGAAGCGTCCTGTCCGCCCTTCGGCGTGTCCGACGTACGGACCGAGGCCACCACCGAACCGGATACATCCTGCCCGACCAGGCGCGACAGGTCGGCCAGGCGCGTCATCTGCAGGTCCAGCGTGCCCAGCGGTACCACTTTGCCGGGATTCAGGACCAGGCGCCCCTTTCCCGACGCGCTCTTCCAGTCCAGGTGCCCCAGGTCCAGGGTGCGCCTGCCCTCCGCGTCCTGTTCCAGGTCGGCCGCGACCGACAGGGGCGCACCGTCCAGGCTGCCCTGCGCCAGCACCGTGCCCTGCGGGGTCGCGGGCAGATGGTGGAACACCGCATCCAGCATGATCGGCCCCGCCGGCATCCCGGTGGTGCCCAACTGCCCCTGAAGGTGCGCGGTAGCGGACAGGTCGTTCATCGGCCCGTTGACGGCCAGGTTCAGCGCCGCCTGCCCCCGCAGCGCGGGCAGTGCGCGTTGCAGGTCGTCCACCGCCAGATGCACCGTGGCGTCCAGCATTCCGCCGGCTTCCCGCACTGGCGAACCGGCCGCCCGCGCCCCCGTCTGGCTGCCCGTCACGGCCAGGTGCACGGCCTGCCCGTCCAGGGTCAGCCGGTCGATGCGCATCACGCGCGGGCTGTCGCCATGGCCGCGCGTGATCGCGGCGCGCAGGGCCAGCTTGCCATCCGGCCCCACCAGATCGGCCGCTTGCCGTATGCCGCCGGTGATGCCCAGATCGCCATCCAGCGCCAGGCCGATCTCGCCCTCGGGCCGGGTCGGCATGGCGAACGATCCGTGCAGGCCCAGCCGGCCGGCCAGCGCCACCGGGGCCGCCGCCGCCAGCGGCCCCAGTTGCGGCACCGTCAGGTCGAAATCCCCATGCGCCGGCTTGGCGGTCATGACCCGGCCCGTCAGATGCAGCAGGGTATGGTTCAGGCCGATATCCAGCGGCCAGTCGGCCTCATCGGGATGCAGCGCCAGATCCAGCGTCAGCGGATCGGCGGCGAATACGGTCGGCCGGGCGCCGGGGATCGACAGCCCGTCGATCGCGGCATGCAGGCGGGCCAGGGCCGGCTGGCCCGCCGCCGATTCATGCCCGTCGAACGTCACCAGCACCCGGCTGGCGGCGACCCCGGACGCGGCAAGCTGGTCCAGCGTCAGTTGCCCCTGGCCGACCGGATGATGCACGTCGCCCGACAGGTGGGCATCCAGCGCGATACCCTGCCAGCCGATGCCGTCCCGCACCGTCATGGCCGGCGCATGAACGCCGATCGACAGTTGAGTCTTGACGTGAATGAAGTCGATCAAGCCACTTATTTTAGAAGTTAATTCCCCCGATTTCAGTGCAAAATCCAGGTGGTTCGCATCACGCGGACCATCCAGGTCCAGCACCAGGTGCAACGGGTCCAGGGGCTCCAGCCCGGCCGTGGAGGCGAAGCCGCCCGGTCCCTCATCGGCCGTCAGATGCAATCCCAGGCGCCGGGGCACGATGTCGGTGCGCAGGGCCAGCGTCCCGTCGCGGTCCAGGCGCTTCAGGCGCAGGTCGATCCGCGCGTCGGGCAATGTCGCGACGCTGACCCCGTTCAGCACCGGGGCGATATGGGCCAGACGCGCCTGGCCATCCAGGGCGAAGTCCGCCGCCACCCCGGCGATATCGGCCCCGACCTCGATCCGGGCGATGTGGACGGCGCGGATATCGATGCCGAGATCCAGCCCGCCCTTGCGGCCGGTCGAGGGCGCGGACGGTGTGGTGGACGCGGCCTGCAACCGGGGAATGGCCAGGCGGTCCATCGCGATCCGGTCGATGCGCGCGCGCCTGGCCAGCAGATAGGTCGGCCGCCAGTCCAGCACCAGCCCGTCGATGGCAAGCCACGTCCCGTTGCGGTCGTTCAGGGCGATATGGCCGATCCTGAGCGCATCGGGAAACCGGCCCGACACCCCCTGGAGCGTCACGGTGCCGCCGGTCAGCGACGCGGTCTGCCGTTCGATGGCATGGCGGCCCCAGCCGGTATTGGCGGCGACCAGGATGCCCAGCGTGGCGATCAGGACCAGGCCCAGCGGCACGCCCACCACCATGCCGGCGGTCCATGCGGCGATCCGGCGCCAGCGGCGCCCCGGCACGCGGGCGGATGGCGGGGTCGGAGCGGGACTGTCGGGCGCCATCAGAAGGTTTCCCCCAGGCCGATATAGAGTTCCCACGTATCGCCTTGCGCCGGCCGGTTCAGCGGGAACGCGACGTCCACCCGCACCGGGCCGATCGGCGTATAGTACCGCACCCCTGCCCCTGCGCCGACGCGCAGCGTGCCATGCAGGGGGCTGCTGCCGGTGTCGACCTGGCCGGCATCGGCGAACAGCGCCGCGCCGAAGCTGCGGAACAGGCGCTGGCGGAATTCCACGGTGCCCGCATCCATCGACGTGCCGCCGATCGCGTATTTGCTGTTGGGAAATTGCGGCCCCACGCCCTGGTAGCGGAAGCCGCGCACGGTCGCGCTGCCGCCGGCATACAGGCGTTGATCAGGCGGAATCTCGAACGTCGAAGCCCCCTGCACGCTGCCGACGACGCCGCGAAACGCGAAGACGCTGCGCCCGGGCCGCGAAAGGCCCACATGCGACAGGTCGAAATAGGTGGATGCCGTCGCCTGCAGGATGGTGAAGAACGACGTGCCGCTGATCAGGGAGGCCGAGGGCGTCGCGCTGGCGGCGATGCGCACCCCGTGGGTCGCGGGGTCGATCGGGTTGGTCAGCCCCGTGCTGTCATAGGTCGCGGACAGGGGCAGGGACACGATGGTGTAGTCGTTGGACATCCCCATCTGTTCGATATGTTCCTGTTCGGCCTCGCCGCCGAAAGACACCGTCCATCGCCGCCCCAGATGGCGGACGATGCCCGCGCGGACCAGCAGCGCCGTCTGCCGGTAGGAATAGAGCAACTGGCGGATTCCCTCGACCCGCACGCTCAGGTTCTGGTCGCGGTCACCGAAATCCGGCTTCAGCAGGTCGGCATATACGTCATAGCCCAGCCCCTGCTGCGCCGAACCGCCCAGTCCCGTCACCAGGGTGGTCAGGCGCAGGCGCTCGGCATTGCCGAAGATGTTGTTGTGCGTCCAGCTTACGCCGCCCCGGCCGCCCAGGTCGGTGGAATATCCGCCCTCCACCTCCGCCATCCGCTGCTTGCCCTCGGTGAAGGCGAAGTTCAGCGGCATTTGCCGGCCAGCCGTCAGCGGCGGCGCGTCGCTGGCCTGCACGTCGGAAAACACGCCGAGCGACGCCAGGTCCTGCCGCGCCGCCTCGATGTGTGACGGCTGGTAAAGCTGGTCGGGGTGCAGGGTGATCCGCCGCGCGATATAGGCGGGATGGGTCCGCTTCAGCCCGGACAGCGCGATGGCGCCGATCGTCACGATCGGCCCGCGCCGCACGGTGTATTCGACGTCCAGCGTATGGGTCTGGGGCCGCAGCCAGGCCTTGGGCGTGCCGACCTGCGCCAGGGCGTGGCCTTCCTCCTTCAGTTCCGCCTGCAGGTTCACCCCGCCCGCCAGCACGTCGGACGCGATGGCCGGATGGCCCGAGGCCACGCCCAGGGCGGTGCGTTCCGGGGCGTTGAGGACGATCGGGGCCGTGCCGTCCTCCGGCGACGGCTTCAGCGTCACCTGCCCCAGATGGAAGATGTCGCCCCGGACCGGCGTGATGGTGACCTGCACGGCCTGCCCCTTGGGAACCGCCAGCAGCCATTCCGGCAGGCGCGGGTCCTGGCCATCCATCGTCGCCGGCGGCGCCGACGGCGCGGCGTGCCCCCCGGCGCGCAGTCCGACGGCGATGCGGATCGTCGCGGCGTAGTAGCCGTAGCTTTCCAGGGCGGTGCGCAGGCGGTCGTAATCGTTGCGGATGCGGCCGGCGAGCGCGAACGGGCTGACGGCCTTGGTCTTCTGCAGGGACAGCAGGCTGGAGGACGCGCTGATCGCCGCGTCCAGGTCGCCCTGGCCGGTCGGGCGGATCACGGTGACGTAGGATTGCGGGTCCGCGCCGCGAACGGGCGGCGGCATCCAGCCCACGAAGACGACCAGCCCCACGACCAGGACGGCCCGACGGGACGCGGTGCGTCCGGCCCCGGCACGATCTTCTCCGGCACGATCCGCCCTGCTCGCCCTTCCCCGCGATGTCGCACGGGGCCGCCGTGACCCTGTCAATGTGTCCCTGTCCCGCCTTTGTCTTCGTTCCTGCTAACGGGCCGGCCGGCCATCCGTTCACCCCGCCTTCGGACGCGCGCGCGTCCGAATGATCCGTATGCCTCGTATATAAGGCAATGGTTTGACAAGACGATAAAAAAAAGCCGTGCGGCGACGCATCGGCACAGGGCGTCATATGGGGGACGCCGGTTTTTTTGATTCGGGACTCGGAGAGTTGCCTTGACAATATCCCCGCTTCCTTTGCCAGATTGCGGAGACAGACGACGCCACGCCCGGCATTGCCCGAGGAGAGGTCAGCCCGCACGATGATGCTGTCGTACCCCGGTTCGGCGGGCCATAGGCCCGGCAGAAGGCCTTGACCCGAAGCGCCACACATATGATGTGTTCCCGCGACCGCGCGGGATGGTCCGGCGGCGCGCCCAGGAAGTCTCAGCCGTGACCGATCAGCCTGCCTGCCCTCCCGCCATGGATCTGGCCCCCGCGTCAGGATCGCGGGGCCTGCACGTCATCACGTGGGGCTGCCAGATGAATGTGTACGACAGCGCGCGGATGACCGACGTGCTGCGCCCGCTGGGCTATCACCCGGTGGACACGCCCGATACCGCCGACATGGTCATCCTCAATACCTGCCATATCCGCGACCGCGCGGCGGAAAAGGTGTTTTCCGAACTGGGACGCCTGCGCCTGGTCAAGGAAGCCCGGGCGACGGAGGGACAGCAGACCGTGCTGGCCGTCGCCGGCTGCGTGGCGCAGGCCGAAGGCAAGGAGATCCTGGCCCGCGCGCCCTTCGTCGATATCGTTCTGGGTCCGCAGACCTATCATCGCCTGCCGGAGATGGTGGCGCGCGCGGCGCGCGCCGCCGGCGCCGTGATCGACACCGACTTCCCGGCGGAACAGAAATTCGACTTCCTGCCGGATGCGCAGGCCCCGCAGAGCCCCGGCGGCATCACGTCGTTCCTGACCATCCAGGAAGGCTGCGACAAGTTCTGCTCGTTCTGCGTGGTGCCCTATACGCGCGGTGCCGAAGCCAGCCGCCCGGTGGCGTCGGTGCTGCGCGAGGCCCGGCGCATGGTGGAATGCGGCGCGCGCGAGATCACGCTGCTGGGCCAGAACGTCAACGCCTATCATGGCGAAGGGCCGGACGGCCGCGTGTGGGGCCTGGCGCGCCTGGCCGAGGCCCTGGCCGCCATCCCCGGCCTGGCGCGCATCCGCTACACCACGTCGCACCCGCGCGACATGGATGCGGACCTGATCGCCGCCCATCGCGACCTGCCGGCGCTGATGCCATTCCTGCACCTGCCGGTGCAGTCGGGGTCCGACCGTATCCTGGATGCGATGAATCGCGGCCATACCGCCGCCGATTATCGCGACCTGGTGCTGCGCCTGCGCGACGCCCGGCCGGATATCGCGCTGTCGTCGGATTTCATCGTCGGCCATCCGGGCGAAACCGACGCCGATTTCGAGGCGACCCTGCAACTGATCCGCGATGTCGGCTTCGCGCAGGCCTTCTCGTTCAAATATTCCCCCCGCCCCGGCACGCCGGCCGCCGGCGCGCCGCTGCAAGTCGCGGAAGACGTCAAGGACGCCCGCCTGCAGGCGCTGCAGGCCCTGCTGCGCACGCAGCAGGACGCGTTCAACGACGGGACGGTGGGACACGTGGTTCCGGTGCTGTTCACAGGGCACGGGCGCAAGGCGGGGCAGCTTTCGGGCCGTTCCCCCTACCTCCAGCCCGTGCATGTGGAAGGGCCGGACAGCCTGATCGGCCAGATCGCAAATGTGGAGATCCGTGAGCGCTACACCAATTCGTTGAGTGGAACCCTCGTACAGGAGAGAGCCTTCGCTTGAGAGAACAGACGGTATCAGCAATCCTGACCGGCCGGCGCCCCGCACGGGCGCAGGACCATCACGATCCGTCCCGGCATGGCGGCATGGACGCCATGCGGACGATCACGCTGCAATTCGACGACAACGCCCTGCTGGCGCGACTTGTCGGAGATCATGACCGTCACCTGCTTCATCTCGAACGTGGATTCGGCATCCGCCTGTCCTGCCGGGGCAATCGCGTCGCCGTCAGCGGCACCCCGGACCGGGTGGAAATCGCCCAGGCGGCGCTGAACAGCCTGTATCGCAGGCTGGAAGGCGGCACCGACCTCGATACCGCGGAAATCGACGCCGCGATCCGCATGGCTGCCGCCCACCACACCCTGCCCCGCCTGCCATCCGAAGGACGGTCCGCCATGCCCCATGACAGCGCGCACCTGCCCCAGCCGCACAGGTCGGAATCGCACCGGCTGTCGCTGCCCGAACTGCCGGCCATCCGCACCCGGCGCGGCGCCATAGCACCCCGCTCGGCAGGCCAGGCGACGTATATGGAAATGCTGGCCCAGGCCGAGATGGTCTTCGGCATCGGGCCCGCCGGCACCGGCAAGACCTATCTGGCGGTGGCGCAGGCGGTGGCGATGCTGCAGGCCGGCCAGGTCGACCGCATCGTGCTGTCGCGCCCGGCGGTCGAGGCCGGCGAGCGCCTGGGCTTCCTGCCCGGCGACATGAAGGACAAGATCGACCCGTACCTGCGCCCGCTCTACGACGCGCTGCACGACATGCTGCCCGGCGACCAGGTCGTGCGCCGCATGGCCACGGGCGAGATCGAGGTCGCCCCCCTGGCCTTCATGCGTGGCCGCACGCTGGCCCACAGTTTCGTCATCCTGGACGAGGCCCAGAACACCACCTCGGCGCAGATGAAAATGTTCCTGACCCGCATGGGCAGCGGCACCCGCATGGTCGTGACCGGCGACCTCAGCCAGGTGGACCTGCCGTCGGGCGTGACCTCGGGCCTGCGCGACGCGGTGGATACGCTGGAAGGACTGCCGGGAATCGGCATCACGCGCTTCGAATCCCGCGATGTCGTGCGGCACCCGCTGGTCGCGCGCATCGTGGACGCCTATGATCAGCGGGCGGCGGCCGAACGGGACATGTCCCGCAGCAGGGCGCGCCGGGAGAACAATGGAACCGCGAAGTAGCCAGAATCCCGCCGAATCCGGCGGGGTCCTTACGATAGAGCCGACGGCCGGACGCGCCGTCGGCCTTCCCCCTGTTCCGCTCCACGAGTGGGACGTCCCGGCCGGGGACGGCGGCGATGACTGCGATGTCGTCGTGACCGACGCGCGCTGGCATGGCGCCGTGCCGGGCATTGCGGCCCTGGTCCGGCGCACCGCGCGCGCGGCCTGGGGCGGTGACGCACCGGGGCCCGTCACGATCATGCTGGACAATGACCGCGCGATCCGCCGGTTGAACGCCCGGCATCGCGACCGGAACAAGCCGACCAACGTCCTGACCTTCGACTATCCCGGCGGCCTGCCGGGGGGCGACATCATGATCGCGCTGGAAACCGTGCGGCGCGAGGCCCAGGCGGCCGGCCGGCCCATCCGCCACCACCTGATGCACCTGGTGGTGCACGGCATCCTGCACCTGCGCGGCCACGACCATCACCAGGCCGGCGAGGCCCGGCGGATGGAAATGGAGGAAGCCCGGATCCTGGGCCGCCTGTCGGTGCCCAATCCCTGGAAATACCGCCCCGGCGCACCGTCGGGGCTGATGGGGGACGGGCAGTGAACCGCCCCCTGCCCGTTTCCGCGACGTCGGACGCCGCGCCGCATCGCACCGATGCCCCCAAGGCGGAGACGGCCCGCCCCCCCGATGAGGTCCCCCCGTCACGCCCGCGCGGCCGTGGACTGCTGTCGCTGTTCGGACGCAGGCGCGTCGAACAGGGATTGCGCCATTCCATCGCCGCGCTGGTGCAGGAAGCCAACGACGCCGAGGGCGACGGCGCCGACCCCAATTCGGAACTGGACCGCCAGGAACGCGCGCTGATCGCCAATGTGCTGCGCCTGCGCGGGATCACCGCCGACGACGTGATGGTGCCGCGCGCCGACATCGTGGCCATGCCGGTCTCGCTGAGCCTGGACGAGGCCCTGGCCCTGATGCGGCGGGAAAACCATTCGCGCATGCCGGTCTATCGCGAGCAGCTCGACGACATCGTGGGCATGATCCACGTGAAGGACCTGATCGCCTATGTCGGCACCAGCGAAGGATTCAACGTGGAATCGCTGCTGCGCCAGCCGCTGATGGTGGCGCCGCAGATCCCGGTGCTGGACCTGCTGCTGCAGATGCGCCAGCGGCGCGTGCACCTGGCCCTGATCATCGACGAATATGGCGGCATCGACGGGCTGGTGACGATCGAGGACCTGGTGGAAACCATCGTCGGCGACATCTCGGACGAACATGACGAACCGACGGCGGTCCTGATCCAGGAACGGCCGGACGGCACGTTCGACGTCGATGCCCGCCTGCCGGTCGAGCAATTCGAATCCCGCCTGGGCCCGCTGCTGACCGATGCCGAGCGCGAGGCCGAGATCGAGACCGTGGGTGGCCTGGTCTTCTACCTGGCCGGGCATGTGCCCACGCGCGGCGAGGTGCTGACCCATGACAGCGGCCTGGTCTTCCGGGTGCTGGACGCGGATTCGCTGCATATCCGCAAGGTTCGCGTCCGCCCGCCGCCACCGCCGCCCGCGCCAGCCGCCTGATCCCCTATCCTTGTCGGTCCTGACCCGCCTCTTCCCCCTGTGGGCGATCCTGGTCTCGGCCTCGGCCATTCGCTGGCCGGGGCCGTTCCTGGCGCTGTCGCCCGCCATCACGCCGTTGCTGGCGTTCGTGATGTTCACCATGGGCGTCACGCTGACCGTGGCGGATTTCCGCCGTATCGCCCGGCGACCGGCCCCGGTCCTGGCCGGGATCGTGCTGCATTACACCATCATGCCGCTGGCGGCGTGGCTGGTCGCGCGCATGCTGGGCCTGCCGCCGGCGCTGCGGGTGGGCATGATCCTGGTCGGCAGCGTCTCCAGCGGCACGGCGTCCAACGTGATGATCTACCTGGCGCGGGGGGACGTGGCGCTGTCGGTCAGCATCAGCACGCTGTCGACCCTGGTGGGCATCGTGGCCACCCCGCTGCTGACGCGGCTCTACGTCTCGGCCGACGTCGCGGTCGACACATGGGCGCTGTTGCGCAGCATCGTCGAACTGGTGGCCCTGCCGGTCGTGGGGGGCCTGGCGGTCAACATGCTGGCCCATCGCGCCGTGCGGCGCATCGAACCCGCGCTGCCGCTGGTGGCGATGATCGCGATCATGGCCATCATCGGCTCGATCGTCGCGTCGGTCCGTCCGTCCCTGGCCTTCGCCGGGCCGATCGTCCTGCTGGCCGTGATGCTGCATAACGGGATGGGCCTGCTGGGCGGCTATTGGGGCGGCCGCCTGCTGCGGCTGGACGAAAGCGCCTGCCGCACCCTGGCCATCGAGGTCGGGATGCAGAATTCCGGCCTGGCGGCCACGCTGGGGCGGCTTTATTTCGGCCCGCTGGCGGCCCTGCCGGGGGCGATCTTCTCGATCTGGCACAATATCTCGGGCTCGGCCCTGTCGGCATGGTGGGCCGGGCGGCCGGTGCGCGACACGGCGCCCCGATCCTCTTGACGCCTGCGCGCTTTGCGGGCTTTTTCGCCATTCCCGCGACCCGTTCGATCCAGCATGCCGGAGACCGTTCAGCCATGCCCGTTACCCGCCGCACCCTGATCGCGACCGCCCCCGCCCTGCTGGCGCCGGGCCTGGCCCCGCGCGCCGCACGGGCGGCCGACACCGATCCGCGCATGAGCGTCCGCGCCGCCGGCAACCCGGCCGCGAAGGTGCATGTCGAGGAATGGTTTTCGCTGACCTGCACCCATTGCGCCCGGTTCGCGGGCGAGGTGTTCCCGGAAATCCGCACCAGGCTGATCGAGACCGGCAAGGTCTATTACATCTTCCGCGACTTCCCGCTGGACCAGCTTGCCCTCGCGGCGGCGATGATCGCCCGCACCCTGCCGCCCGAGCGGTACGAGCCCTTCGTGCTGTCGCTGCTGTCCAGCCAGGATCGCTGGGCGTTCGCCCGCGACGTGAACCCGCAGGACGAATTGCAGAAGATGGCGGCCCTGGCCGGCATGCCCGCCGACCTGTTCCAGAAGACGATCGCCGACGACACGCTGCGCCAGGCCATCATGGACGAGGAAAACCGCGCCCAGGCCCAGTACAAGATCGAGGGCACGCCGACCTTCCGCTTCAACGACAAGGTGCAGGTGGGCCAGGAAATGACCTACGACGATTTCGCGCAGAAGGTCGCCTCGTTGGCCTGATTCCGACGTCCCTGATCCGGTCCGTGCCCCCATGACCGCCCGTTTCGTCCGCCTGCGCATCGCGGGATTCAAGAGCTTCGCCGACCCCGTCGCGGTCGATATCCTGCCCGGCCTGACCGGGATCGTCGGCCCGAACGGGTGCGGCAAGTCGAACGTCGTCGAGGCGCTGCGCTGGGCCATGGGCGAAAGCTCCGCCCGGTCGCTGCGCGGGGGCGAGATGGACGACCTGATCTTCGCCGGCACCGCCGCGCGGGCGGCGCGCAACCTGGCCGAGGTGACCCTGACGCTGGAAGGCACGACGGGCATCGCTCCGCCGCCGCTGCACGACCAGGACGAACTGCAGATCAGCCGCCGCGCCGAACGCGGCGCCGGCAGCGACTATCGCGTCAACAGCAAGCCGATCCGCGCCCGCGACGTGCAGACGCTGTTCGCGGACCTGGCATCGGGCGCCCGGTCCTCGGCCATGGTCAGCCAGGGCCGGGTCTCGGCCCTGGTCAACGCCCGGCCCGAGGAACGGCGGTCGATCCTCGAGGAAGCCGCCGGCATCACCGGCCTGCACGCCCGCCGGCACGAGGCCGAGCTGAAGCTGCGCGCGACCGAATCCAACCTGGCGCGGGCCGACGATCTGCGCGTCCAGCTGGAAGGCCATCTGGACAATCTGCGCGGCCAGTCGCAGCAGGCCCGGCGCTATCGCGAGATCTCGGCCGCGCTGCGCGAAGCCGAGATCACCCTGCTGGCCCTGCTGCATGCGCGGGCGCGGCTGGCGGTGGAGCGCGCCGGCCAGGCGGCACGCCAGGCCCGGCACGCGATGACGCAGGCCGAGGAAGCCGCCGAAACCGCGGTGGTGACGGAATTCGAGGCCAATCGCGACCTGCCGGCCCTGCGCGTCCGGTCGGACGAAACCCGCACGGTCCTGGAACGGCAGAAGATCCTCGCCGAAGGCATCGCGCGCGAGGAACAGCGCGCGGCCGAAGCCGCATCGGACGCCGCCGCCCGCTTGCAGCAGGCCGAGGCCGACCATCAGGCGGCGGAAGCCCGCCATGCCGACGCCGGCGAAAACGTGGCCCGCCTGCAGGCGGAGCAGGCCGCGCTGGACACGCGGCTGGCGGCGCTGCCGCAGGACGTCGCCCAGGCGCAGGCCGACCTGGCCACGGCCGGCGAATCGGTTCAGGCGCAGGAACGGGCGCTGGAACAGGCCACATCCGACGCCACGGCGGCGCGGGCCCGGGCGGAACAGGTGGAAGCCGCGCATCGCGAGGCCCAGGCCCGCCACGCCCGGCTGTGCGACCAGCATGACCGGCTGGCCGCCGAACTGGACGCGTTGCGTGCCGCCCTGCCCGGCCAGGCGGACATGGAGGCCCAGGCCGCCGCGCTGGCCGCGTCGTCCGAACATCTGGCCCGGACCCGCGCGGCGCTGGATCACGCCGCGCAGGAACAGTCCGACGCCACGCTGGCCGTGACCCTGGCCCGCAACCACGCCACCGAGGCCCGCCGCCGGCAGGAGGAAGCACAGCGCGCCCTGGCCCAGGCCACCGAACGCGCGACCGCCCTTCGCGCCGCCCGGCAGGCCCTGCAACGGCGACAGGATGATACCAACGCCCATCTGGTGGCGCCGGAACGCCGCGAGGCGCTGCGGACCGGACTGGCCGAGGCGCAATCCGCGCTGGCCGCCGCCCGCGCCGCGCTGGAACAGGCGGAACTGGACCGCCAGGCAGCCTCCGCCGCGCAGATCGAGGCCCGAGCCCGCCTGCAGGAAGGGGTGACCCGCCGCGCCGCCATCGGCACCGCCCTGCGCACCGCCGAATCCACCCAACAGCGCGCGCAGGCGCGGCTTCAGGCCCTGCAGGGCGATCTGGCCCGGGCCCGCGCCGCCGCCATCGCCCCCGACCGGGTGGACGCCGCCCGCGCGGCGCGCGAATCGGCGGAACGGGACCTGGCGGCGTCCGGCCTGGCGCTGGAGGGCGCCGAATCCGGCCTTGCCGCCGCCCTCGCCGCCCGCGATGCGGCCACGCACCATCTGGCGGAGGTGAAAGCCGACCTGTCCCGCCTGACCGCCGAGATCGAAGGGCTGACCCAGGCGCTGGCGACCGGCCACGGCGAATCGGGCTGCCGCCCGGTGGTGGACGACATCCTGGTGCCGGACGGGCTGGAAGCGGCCCTGGCCTCGGCCCTGGCCGAAGGGCTGGAAGCGTCGGTCGAGCCCGAGGCCCCGCGCCTGTGGCACCGGTTGGACGACCTGCCCGCCCCCGCCCTGCCGGGTGACGGCACCGTTGCGCTGTCCGGGCTGGTGACGGCCCCCCCGGCCCTGACCCGCGCGCTGACGGCCATCGGCCTGCTGGCGGACGGCGTGGATGGCGCGGCGTTGCAGGCCGGCCTGCGCCCCGGGCAAAGCCTGGTAGACCGGACCGGCGCCCTGTGGCGCTGGGACGGCTACCGCGTGGCGGCCGGCCTGCCTAGCCGTGCCGCCCTGCTGCTGCAACAGCGCAACCGGCTGCGCGAGACCGAGGCCGCACGCGACATCCGGCGCGCCGACCTGCCGGTGGCGGAGGCCGCGCTGGCCGAGGCCGAGCAGGCACGCGCCCAGGCCGCCGAATCCGTGACCCAGGCCCGCGCCGCCCGCACCCGGATCGAAACCGTGCTGCGCCAGGCCCGCGCGGACGAGGCCGAGATCGGCCGGCTGGACAGCGCGGCGCGCGCGCGCCTCGACACCGTCCAGCCGCAGCACGATCAGGCGGTGCAGGCCCTGGCCGAGGCCGAATCGGCCCTGGCCGCCGCGCGGGACGAGGCCACCGCCCTGCCCGACGAGGCGCAACTGGCCCAGGCGCATGAGGCCGCGCGCCGGCACGAACAGGCGGCCCAGGCGGCGGAAGCCGTCGCGCGCGAGACACGGCGCCGTGCCGAAGCCGCGCAGGAAGCCGCGCGGCGCGAGGACGACGCGACCGCCGCCCGCCATGGCGAGGCCGAGGCACGGCTGGCGACCATCGTCCCCGAATTGCAGCGCATCACCCGCGAAGCCGAACAGGCCGAAGCCGCGCTGGGGGATGCGGAAACGGCCCTGTCCGCCCTTCCGCCCGTCCAGGACGCCGAATCCGCCCTGGCCGCCGCCGAGGCCCGCGCCCGCGATGCGGCACAGGCGCACGACGCCGCGCGGCAGGCCCGGCAGCAGGCCGAATCCGCGCTGGAACAGGCCCAGGCCGCGCATGCCGCCCGGCAGACCGCACAGATCGAAACCCGCAGCGCGCTGGACGCCCAGGCGCCGCGCCTGGAATCGCTGGGCCAGGAGCGGGACGAGGCCGCCGCCCATCTGGCCCGCGTGACGGCGGAGCGCGAGTCCCTGCCCGACCTGGAGGCCATCGCCACCCACGTGCAGCAGATGCGCGAGGCAATGGCCGCCGCAAGGCAGGCCGAGGACGCCGCACGCCAGCAGGGCACGGCGCTGGCCGGCGAACAGCAGGCGGCCCGGGCGCGGCTGGACGGCCTGGTCGCCGCGCTGGCCGACTGGACCGCGCGACAGGCGGCCGCCGCCGCCGAACGGGACGGCAGCATCGCCCGGCTGGAAGCCGCCCGGGCCGACCATGCGCGACTCGCCGCCCTGCCGGACGAGGTGACGCGCACGCGGGCGACCACACACGACGCGCTGCACCGGGCCGAATCCGACCACGCCGACGCGGCCCGCACCCTGGCGGAGGCCGAGGACGCCCTGGCCCGGGCCCAGACCGGACGCCGCGATGCCGAGGGCGCGCTGGCCGCGGCGCGCGAAGCCCTGTTGCGGGCCGAAGGACGGCACGAGCAGGCCGAAGCCATCCTGACCCAGTTGCTGACCGAAACGCCGGAACCGCCTGGCATCGTCCCCCCCGACCTGACCGAGGCGGCGGAGAGCAGCCTGCGCCGCAAGATCGCCCGCCTGGTCCGCGAGCGCGAGGAAATGGGGCCGGTCAATCTGCGGGCCGAGCTGGAGGCCGACGAGGCCGAGACCCGCATCGCCACCATCCGCAACGAAAAGGACGAACTCGAATCCGCCATCGCGCGCCTGCGCGGCTCGATCGGGGCACTGAACCGCGAGGGCCGCGAGCGCCTTCTGGCGGTGTTCACCGAGGTGGACCAGCATTTCCAGTCCCTGTTTTCGCGCATGTTCAATGGCGGGCGGGCGCATCTGGGCATGGTGGGCAACGACGATCCGCTGCAGGCGGGGCTGGAGATCTACGCCCAGCCGCCGGGCAAGAAGCTGGCGACGCTGTCGCTGCTGTCGGGCGGCGAGCAGGCGCTGACCGCCCTGTCGCTGATCTTCGCGGTGTTTCGCTGCAACCCCGCGCCGATCTGCGTGCTGGACGAAGTCGACGCGCCGCTGGACGACGCCAATGTCGGGCGGTTCTGCGCGCTGCTGGCCGACATGGTGGCCGAGGCCGGCACCCGCTTCCTGGTGGTGACGCACCATCAGTTGACGATGGCGCACATGGACCGGCTGTACGGGGTGACGATGCAGGAACGCGGCGTCAGCCGCGTCCTGTCGGTCGATCTGGACCACGCCGCGACGATGGCGGGTCAGTTCCGCGCTGAAACAGTCTGAAAAAAGAAGGCCGGGACGATGCCCGGCCTTCCGTGACGATCCGAGACGATCAGGTCGGCAGCATCGAGCCGGTTTCGATGAAGCGCTGATGCCAGGACAGCGATTCGGTCAGCAGATGCGGCGATTGCAGGCCGTAGGACCCTTCCTTCGCCCGCTTGAAGTAATCCTGCAGCCCCGGACGGTAATCCGGATGCGCGCAGTTCTTGATGATCACTTCGGCGCGCTGCTTGGGCGACAGGCCGCGCAGGTCGGCCAGGCCCTGTTCCGTCACCAGCACCTGCGAATCCTGCGTGATGTGATCGACGTGCGACGCCATCGGCACGATGGCCGAGATCTTGCCGCCCTTGGCCGTCGAAGGCGTCATGAAGACCGAGATATAGGCGTTGCGCGCGAAATCGCCCGAACCGCCGATGCCGTTCTGGATGCGCGAGCCCATGATCTGGGTCGAATTGACGTTGCCGTAGATGTCGGATTCGATCAGCCCGTTCATCGCGATGCAGCCCAGGCGGCGGATCAGTTCGGGATGGTTGCTGATATCCTGCGGCCGCAGGATGATCTTGGACCGGAATTCGGCCATCCGGGCATTCAGCGATTCCGCGGCCTCGGGGCTCAGCGAGAACGCCGTGGCCGACGCGACGCGCATCTTGCCGGATTCCAGCATGCCCAGCATGCCGTCCTGGATCACTTCGGTGAAGGCGGTCAGGTCCTCGAACGGACCCTCTTCCAGGCCGCTCATGACCGCGTTGGCTACATTGCCCACGCCGGACTGCAGCGGCAGCAGCGATTGCGGCAGGCGGCCGCGCGCGACCTCGTGGCGGAAGAATTCCATCAGGTGGCCGGCAATGGCCTTGGCCGAGGCATCGGGCGGCGTGAACGGGGCGTTGCGGTCCGGCGCATGGGTTTCGACCACCGCCACGACCTTGGACGGATCGACGCGCAGGGTCGCCTGGCCGATCCTGTCATCCGGGCGCAGCAGGGGAATGGGCTGGCGCTCGGGCGGCAGGGCCGCGCCGTACCAGATGTCGTGCATCCCCTCCAGCGCCGCGTCCTGCCAGCTATTGACCTCGATGATGACCTGGCGTGCCGATTCCAGCCACGTCTTGTTGTTGCCGACGGACGAGGACGGGACGATCGTGCCGTCCTCGCGGATCGCCACGGCCTCGATGACCGCGGTGTCCATCTCGCCGAAGAAGCCCTGCCACACCATCGGCGCCACGTGGCTCAGATGCATGTCCAGATATTCGGTTTCGCCCTTGTTGATCCGGCCGCGCAGCGTGGCGTCGGAATTATAGGGCATGCGGAACGCGATGCCGTCCGCCTTGGCCAGCGCGCCATCCAGTTCCGGACCGGTGGACGCGCCCGTGAACAGGCGGATGCGGAACGAATTTCCCTTCGCCTTCTCGGCTTCCATGATCGCGGCCAGTGCCTGCGGCACGGCTTTCGGATAGCCCGAACCGGTAAAGCCGCTCATGCCGACCATGGAACCGGGACGGATGTAGTAGGCAGCTTCCTCGGCAGTCGTGACTTTTGCCCGGAAGGCCGCATTCCGGATTCGGTTATGATCGATCATGGAACCTTTCCTCGTGTCTTCTCATTATCTTGTGTCGCGGGTTCGTTCATACCGGCCGGTCGCCACAGGCCGATCCCGATACGCCATCTCTTCTCTTTCCCGGTCGACCCGTCACAACAAAAGAGTGTTACACCATGGCCGGTCCCCTCGTTCCCGATACCCGACGCGACCACGACCGGCATGTGAGCGCGCTGCTGGACCGGCTGCCGCCCCGCATGCGCGCGGCCATCGAGTGGCTGCGCGTCCCCTCCCGCCGGCCGGTGCGCCTGGTGGCCGGCGGGCTGCTGTGCATGGGCGGTTTCCTGTTCTTTCTGCCGGTTCTGGGCCTGTGGATGCTACCGCTGGGCCTTCTTCTGCTGTCCGAGGACGTTCCCCTGCTGCGCCGTTTCATGGACCGTATCCTGATCCACATCGCGCGGAAGCATCCGGACTGGCTGGAACCGAAAGACGAAAAATGACTGTCTGGCATGCAATTCAGGAAACCCGGCGCCAAGGGGCCGGTGCCCATGGCGAAGTCCGTACCGCATCCCCATATCCAGAAGCTGACAACTTCATTCCATGACCCACGGACATGCCATTGGAACGTCCCCACCCATCCGGCCCAGCATGGACACCGCCCATCGCCGATGCGCGGGCGCCGGACGGGCCGTACCTGCCCCCGGACGGCCATGCGGACGACCATGCCGCCCTCGATTCCGTCACGGACGTCCCGGCGTTTTATGACCCGGTCGCGGTGGAACGGCTGATCGACGGGCGGCCGATTCGCGTCGTGGGGGACGTCCATGGGGACCTGCGGGCGTTCGAGCACGCGGTGGCCACCGACCGGTTCGTCATCCAGTTGGGCGACCTGGTCGATCACGGGCCGGACAGCGCCGGCACGTTCCGCCTGATGCAGCGCCTGCTGGATGACGGGCGCGGCCTGTTCATCCTGGGCAACCACGACCGCAAGCTGGCCCGCGCCCTGGCGGGGCGGAAGATGCGCCAGGACGCCCCGCTGATCCAGACCATGCGCCAGTTCCAGGCACCGGAGAACGAGGACGTCCGCACCCGGGCCTGGCAGGACATCGCCCATGCCCCGCCCTGGATCGTGCTGGGCCGGCGCATCTTCGTGCATGGCGGCTTCCATTCGCGGATGCTGAACGAACCGCCGCCGCCGGGCCTGGGCACGGTGACCCCGCTGCTGTCCCGCGCGCTGTTCGGCGAGACCACCGGGCGCATGCAGAAGGACGGCTATCCGGAACGGCGCCTGAACTGGATCGACCATATTCCGCCCGGCTATACCGTCTATTGCGGCCATGACCGCCGTTCGACCGACGGGCGGCCCTGGATCAGGGTCGGCCGGGCCGGCGGCACGTCCGTCTTCACCGACACCGGGGCGGGAAAAGGTGGCCATCTGGCCTGGATCGACCTGCCCGACGACGCATGAAACCCTGTATAACGGTCGCGACCGACAGACAGGAGCATGACGTGAACGATATGACGGCCATCGACAGGACCCTTGCGACGCCGGAGGCGCAGGCGACCCTGCAGGCGCTGCGCCAGAGCATCGACAATATCGACGCCGCCCTGATCTACATGCTTGCCGAGCGGTTTCGCCACACCCAGGCGGTCGGCGAACTGAAGGCCCGTCACGACATGCCCCCCGCCGACCCGGCGCGTGAGGCGCAGCAGGTCAGCCGCCTGCGCGACCTGGCCGGGGCGGCGCGGCTGGACCCCGATTTCGCCGAGAAGTTCCTGGCCTTCATCATCAAGGAGGTCATCCGCCATCACGAGGCCATCGCCCGCAAAACCGGCGCGAACGGAACCGCCTGATGCCACGGCCGCCCAAAGCGGACGGGAATGCGGCGGCCAGGCGGACGCTGGTGCTGATGCGCCACGCCGAAGCCTTTCCCGCGCGGCACGGCGATCCCGGCCCCTCCGGCGACCTGGAGCGCCCGCTGACTCCCTCCGGACGCCGCAAGGCGCATGAACGCGGAACACAACTGCGCGAGATCGGGTTCGTTCCGGACCTGGTCCTGATCAGCCCGGCGCGGCGCTCGGGCGAAACCTATGCCGCCCTGGGCCCCTTTTCGACCACGGATGCGCCCCACGTGCGGCAGGAGGCCGGCCTGTATGAGGCCGGCGCGGGAAGCATCCTGGAAATCCTGCGCGAGATTCCGGAAACCGCAAGCAATATCATCGTCGTAGGTCACAATCCCGACCTGTATCACCTGGTGCTGGACCTGGCGGGTGACGCCATCGACGACCCGGACAAAACCATTTTGAACCGGGGGTTCCCCACCGCCTCCGCCGCATGGTTCACGGTGGAGGGTCCGTGGCACGAACTGGCCCGCAGGCGGGTCGCCCTGGCGCGCGTGCTATGCACCTGACGGCATGACGCCCCCCGCCCGGGCGGAGTTGCCACAATTGCCGTTTCGTCCTTATCTCGGCCCATGCCGATGGGCCACGCCATGAACTGTCACGCAGAGGACAGCGGCCCGCAGGTTGGGGATGAGATCGGCCGCATCGCAGGGCGGCGAACGACCAAGAGGAGAGTTTGATGACCGAGCCAGGAAAAGTGGCCACCGTCTCGCTAGAAGGCAAAACCGCCAGTCTGCCGGTCCTTTCCGGGACGCTGGGCCCGGACGTTCTGGACGTCCGCAGGATCGCCGCCGACATGGGCGTCTTCACCTTCGACCCGGGCTATGGCGAAACGGCGTCGTGCGAAAGCAAGATCACGTTCATCGACGGCGGCAAGGGCGTCCTGCTGCATCGTGGCTACCCGATCGCGCAGCTTGCCGAGCAGGGCACGTTCCTCGAGGTCGCGTACCTGCTGCTGAACGGCGAACTGCCGACGACGGCGCAGCACGAGGCATTCGTCTCGACCATCAAGTCGCACACGCTGCTGCATGAACAGATCCGCAATTTCTTCAACGGGTTCCGCCGCGACGCGCATCCGATGGCGATCCTGTGCGGCACCGTCGGCGCGCTGTCGGCCTTCTATCACGAAGGCACGGACATCTCGAACGAGGCCAGCCGCTCGCTGTCGGCGATGCGCCTGATCGCCAAGCTGCCGACGATCGCGGCCTGGGCGTACAAATACACGCAGGGCGAGCCGTTCGTGTATCCGCGCAACGACCTGAATTACGCGGAAAACTTCCTGTCGATGATGTTCGCGCATCCGTCGGAGCCCTACGTCATCAACCCGGTGCTGGCGCGGGCGATGGATCGCATCCTGATCCTGCATGCCGACCACGAACAGAATGCCTCGACCTCGACCGTGCGCCTGGCGGGCTCGACCGGCGCCAATCCGTTCGCGTGCATCGCCGCCGGCATCGCGGCGCTGTGGGGACCCGCCCATGGCGGCGCGAACGAGGCCGTGCTGAAAATGCTGGCCGAAATCGGCAACAAGGACAACATCCCCGACTTCATCGCCAAGGTGAAGGACAAGAACAGCGGCGTGCGCCTGATGGGCTTCGGCCATCGCGTGTACAAGAATTTCGACCCGCGCGCGAAGATCATGCAGGCCACCTGCCATGAGGTGCTGGGCGAACTGGGGATCAAGGACGATCCGCTGCTGGACCTGGCGGTCGAACTGGAAAAGATCGCGATCAACGACGAATATTTCGTCAAGCGCAGCCTGTATCCCAACGTCGATTTCTATTCGGGCATCATCCTGAAGGCGATGGGCATTCCCACCAGCATGTTCACGGTCCTGTTCGCCGTCGCGCGCACGGTGGGCTGGATCAGCCAATGGAAGGAAATGATCGAGGAACCGGGCCAGCGCATCGGCCGTCCGCGCCAGCTCTATACCGGCGCCCCGCAGCGCGACTTCACGCCGTTCGCGCAGCGCGGCTGACCGGACCGGCAGGCCCGGGCGGACACGCCCGGGCAGCCCCGTGCCGCCCGCCGGGCATGAAAAAGCCGGCCATCCCGCGGGGGTGGCCGGCTTTTTCATGGGGTCAGGTTCGCAGGGTCGGCAGTGCCCTCAGTCGCAATCGCAACCGGGCGTCGGTCCATTGTCGCGGCGGACGACATGATGGTCGATCCATTCCGAAACCAGGCGCCGTGCCTCGTTGAGCGAGGCATCGGGGTGATGGATGCGGTACAGGGTGGTGCAGGCGTGGAACGCCGAGACATCGCTCGTCCCGACCTCACGCAGTTCCCGATACGCGGTTACGACCGCACGCTCGCAGTTTCGTACAATCCCGCCGGTTTCGAGAGCCACTATTCCCACCCCTAGTTGCGAACGACTTGCAATTATATAATAATAACGATTCTCAAGGAAACGGGCAAGAAAAACCCCCCGGATCTGTCGGGAACATTCCGGCTGCCCGATATGCGTACCACGGGCTGGACGCCTGCGGGGTCCATACAGCGTCCCAATTGGCGGACGATGGATTTTCCCGCCCGATCCGGCTAAGGCTCATGCACCTCAATGCAATGATACCAGACCGGAGAGATACGCGGCATGAACGATTCGACAGGATATGGCACGGGCGCCTCGTCGGGCTCCACGGCCTGGGACCGCGACGCCGCGCTGACGACGGCGAAGCTGCTGCTGGAAATCAAGGCGGTCAATTTCCGGCCCGAGGAACCCTACACCCTGACGTCGGGCTGGAAGTCGCCGGTCTATATCGACTGCCGGCGCATCATCTTCTTCCCCCGCGCCCGCGCCAAGATCGTGGAACTGGGGGTGGAAAAGATCGGCCGCCATATCGGTTATGAGAGCATCGACGCCGTGGTGGGCGGGGAAACGGCGGGCATCCCCTTCGCCGCCTGGATCGCGGACCGGATGATGGCCCCCATGGCTTATGTCCGCAAGAAGCCCAAGGGGTTCGGTCGCAACGCGCAGATCGAGG
Source organism: Gluconacetobacter diazotrophicus PA1 5 (assembly GCF_000067045.1). Classification (NCBI taxonomy): domain Bacteria; kingdom Pseudomonadati; phylum Pseudomonadota; class Alphaproteobacteria; order Acetobacterales; family Acetobacteraceae; genus Gluconacetobacter; species Gluconacetobacter diazotrophicus. The sequence goes on along the minus strand of NC_010125.1, from coordinate 1,861,407 downwards.
GCGACGTGCCCGAGGGCATGCGCACCCTGCTGGTCGAGGACCTGACGACCGACGGATCGTCCAAGATCCGCTTCGCCCGCGCCCTGCGCGACGCCGGGGCGATCGTCGACCACACCTTCGTCGTCTTCTTCTACGGCGTGTTCCCCGGTTCGCTGCGCACGCTGGCGGACATGAACATCTCGCTGCACGCGCTGTGCACCTGGTGGGACGTGCTGGAAGCCTGCGCGGGCCAGCCCTATTTCTCGGAAAAGGCGGCATCCGAGGTCCGGCGCTTCCTGGAAGACCCCTGCGAATGGTCGGGCCGCCATGGCGGCGTTTCCAGCCAGGAGGAAGCCCTGGCGTTCAAGGGCGCGAACCAGACCCAGGGCTGATGCACGACCAGGACTGACTTTTCATCATGGCGCGGCGAATCCTGGCGTTCGATTCCGGCATCGGCGGGTTCGGAATCGTCCGGGCCCTTCGCGCGCGGCTGCCCGGCGTGTCGCTCGACTACCTGGCCGATAACGCGGTCTATCCCTACGGCGAACAAATCACTAGTGCGGCCGCCTGCAGGTCGACCATATGGGAGAGCGATCGACGCCCTGGACCCCGATCTGGTCGTCATCGCCTGCAATACCGCCAGCACCCTCGCCCTGCCCGCCCTGCGCGAACGCTACACCCTGCCGTTCGTCGGCTGCGTGCCCCCCATCAAGTGGGCCGCGGAATTAAGCCGGACACGGACCATCGGCCTGCTGGCAACGCGGGCCACGGTGCGGCGCCCCTATCTCGGCGATCTGCAGCGCCGCTACGCCCCGGACTGCACCCTGCTGGCGCACGGCGCGCGCGGCCTGGCCGACCTGGCCGAATGCGCGTTTCGCGGCCATGCCATCGCCACCGACGCCATCGACCGTGAACTGGACGCCCTGTTCGGGCAGCCCGGCGGCGCGGCGATCGATGTCGTGGGCATCGGCTGCACTCATTATACGTTCCTGATGGACCGGCTGCGCGCGGCGTCACCGCCCGGGACGATCTGGCTGGACCCGGCCGAGGCCGTCGCGCGCCAGGCCGCAACAGTGCTGGGGCCGCTGGGCACCGCTGTCCCTTCGCGGCCTGCCCGCGCGTTCTTTACTGCGGCCCCGGCGGAGCCTGAGCGTCTTGCGGCGGCCATGGCTCCGCTGGGCTATGGGGCGCCGGTCTTGTTCGAAAATGTCGCGCAAGGGCTTTGCCCTTGACCCACCAAAGGGCCGAGCCCTTTGGAAACCCGGTCGTTTTTATCGGCCGCGACTGACCGTGTAGGCCGCCGTATCCTGCAACAGGCGGCGCAGGCGGCTGTCGGGGAAGATTTCCAGCGCGTCGCGGGCCGCCTGGGCGTAGAGCGCGGCCCGGTCCAGCGTCACCCCGATCGCATCGGTCTTGGCGATCAGGGCCAGGGCACGGTCCAGGTCTTCCGGCGCCTGCTCGCTCTGCTCGATGACCCGGCGCCAGAAGACGCGCTCCTCCTCGTCTCCGGCGGCATAGGCGGCCAGGACCGGCAGGGTGATCTTGCCCTCGCGGAAATCGTCGCCCACCGTCTTGCCCAGCACTGCCTGGTCGGCGGCATAATCCAGCGCGTCGTCCACAAGCTGGAACGCCATGCCCAGATTGGTGCCGAAGGATTCCAGGGCCAGTTCCTCGGCTTCCGGCCGTTCGGCGACGACGGCGCCGACGCGGCATGCCGCGGCGAACAGGGCCGCCGTCTTGCCGTGGATGACCTCCAGATACTGTTCGACCGAGGTCGAGAGATCGTTCTGCGTGGACATCTGCAGGACTTCGCCCTCGGCGATCGTCGCCGAGGCCGAGGACAGGATGGCCATCACCTTCAGCGACCCGTCATCGGTCATCAACTGGAACGACCGGGCGAACAGGAAATCGCCCACCAGCACCGACGCCTTGTTGCCGAACACGGCGTTCGCGCTGGCCAGGCCGCGCCGAAGCAGGCTTTCATCCACCACGTCGTCATGCAGCAGCGTGGCCGTGTGGATGAATTCCACGCACGCGGCCAGCGAGACATGGCGCTGGTGCTCCGGTCCGGCCGGATAGTCGCACAGCCGCGCCGCCGCCAGGGTCAGCAAGGGCCGCAGCCGCTTCCCCCCGGCCGCCACCAGGTGGGCGGCCAGTTGCGGAATCAGGGCGACCGGACTGTCCATCCGTTCGACGATCGCGCGGTTGCACGCCGCCATGTCGTCGCCAAGATAGTCCGAGAGGTCCCGCAGCGCCGTTTCCGCGCTCTCCGTCACCGGATCGCTGGATTCCGCGTTCTTCGCGCTTGCCGTTCTCTCGGATTCCGGCAGAGTGACTGCAACGCCCAAAAGGTTAAGCTCCCCGGCTCCGTAGGGTTGGTCTTCAGAACATATGAGCGGCGCGGGAATGACGGTCAAGCCGAAGGACACGATGCATGAGGCGATGCCGGATCAGCCCTGCGCCCCCGACGACGCGAATCCGGACGCGCTGAGCCACGGAACCCTGCTGAACGGCCGTCTCCGCTACCGGCAATTCCGCCACGGCTACCGCACCGGCCTGGAACCCGTCCTGATGGCAGCCTACGTCCCCGCCCGCCCCGGCGCGCGGGTGCTGGAGGGCGGATGCGGCGCCGGCGCGGGCCTGATGTGCCTGGCCCACCGCGTTCCCGCCATCTCCGGCGTGGGGCTGGAACGTGACGAGCGGACCGCCGCCCTGGCGCAGGCCAATTTCGCCGATAACGGATTCGATCGCCTGGCCGTGGTCCGCACCGCCCTGCCCGACCTGCCCGGCCCGCCGGTCTTTCCGCCCGATGGCGGCGGCTTCGACCATGCCTTCGCCAATCCCCCCTGGCATCACAACGCCGCCAGCGCCTCGCCCGACGCCCGGCGGGACCTGGCGCGGCGCGTGGGCTCGCCCGACATGATCGCGCTGTGGATCCGCGCCCTGGGGCGCCAGGTGCGCCATCGCGGCACGCTGACCCTCGCCCTGCCCGCGGGATTGCTGGATATGGCCGTGGCCGCGATGCGCGCGCACGGAATCGGGGCGATCTCGCTCTTCCCCTTCTGGCCCAAGGCCGGGCGGGCTGCCCGGATCATGCTGATCCAGGGACGCGTCGGCGCGCGCGGCGAGGCCGTCCTGATGCCGGGCATGACCCTGCACCGCGACGACGGCAGCTTCACCCCGCAGGCCGAAGCCGTCCTGCGCGACGGCGCGCCGATCGCCTGACGGTCAGCCCGCGTTTCCGTTCTGGAAAACGCTTTCCTCGAACGCCTCTTCCCACGACCCCGTGGTCGAGGCGCGGCTGTATTCCGTGGAGCGGTTTTCGAAGAAATTGGTGTGCTCGACGGCGTTCAGCATGTCGTCCACCCACGGCAGCGGATTGCTGGGCACGTCATAGATCCCGTCCAGCCCCAGCAGGTTCAGCCGCCGGTCCGCGATGAAGCGGATATAGGTCTTGACCAGGTCGCCATCCAGCCCTTCGACCGGCCCCATCTCGAAGCACAGATCGATGAAGGCGTCCTCGTGCTCGACGATGTCGCGGCAGATCTGGACGATGTCCGCGCGCAGGGCGTCGGTCCAGATTTCGGGATTTTCCTGGATGAACACGCGGAACAGCCGGGCCATGGACAGGCAGTGCAGCGTTTCGTCGCGCACCGACCACGACACGATCTGCCCCATGCCCTTCAGCTTGTTGAAGCGCGGGAAGTTCAGCAGGATGGCGAAGGACGCGAAGAGCTGCAGCCCCTCGGTGAACGCGCCGAAGGCCGCCAGCGTGCGGGCGATCTCGGGCTTGCTGTCCACCGAGAAGCCCTGCATGTAGTCATACTTGTCCTTCATCTCCTTGTATTTGAGGAAGGCCGAGTATTCCATCTCGGGCATGCCGATGGTGTCGAGCAGATGACTGTAGGCGGCGATATGGATCGTCTCGATGTTCGAGAAGGCGGACAGCATCATCAGCACTTCGGTCGGTTTGAATACCCGGCTGTAGTGCTTCATGTAGCAGTTGTTCACCTCCACGTCCGACTGCGTGAAGAAGCGGAAGATCTGCGTGACCAGATGCTGCTCGCTCTCGGTCAGGGTGCGGTGCCAGTCCTTGACGTCATCGGCCAGCGGCACTTCCTCGGGCAGCCAGTGCACGCGCTGCTGCGTCAGCCACGCATCGTACGCCCAGGGGTAGCGGAACGGCTTGTAGATCGGATTGGACGTCAGCAGGTCGAGGCGCGCCTCGACCCCTGTCGGCTGGGGCGCGCTCTCCGGTGCCGTGCCGGTCGCGTTGGTGATGTCGGTCATGTCGTCTCTCACTGGCAGGCCAGGCATTCGTCGTAATTGTTGGAAGATGCCGGCGGGCTGGCGGGAGCGGGAGCAGGAGCGGAAGGTTCGTCGGCCATGACATCAACCTTGCCCAGCACGTTGCTGACCGTGTCCGCCCGCTGGATGGACAGCGAACGGCAATAGTACAGCGACTTCACCCCCCGCTTCCACGCCAGATAATGGATCTGGTGCAGGTCGCGCTTATGCACGTCCGCCGGCAGGAACAGGTTGATCGACTGGGCCTGGCAGATATAGCCCGCCCGGTCGGCCGCATGCTCGACCACCCAGCGCTGGTCGAGTTCGAAGGCGGTCTTGAACACGTCCTTTTCCTGCTGGGTCAGGAAATCCAGATGCTGCACGCTGCCCTTGGTCAGGGTGATCGACGACCAGACCTCTTCGGTATTCTGTCCCTTGTCGATCAGCAGCTTCAGCAGGTGCCGGTTGCGCACGGTGAACGATCCCGAAAGGGTCTTCTGCAGGAACACGTTGGCCGCGATCGGCTCGATCCCCGGGCTGGCATTGCCGGCGATGATCGAGATCGACGCCGTGGGCGCAATGGCCAGCTTGTTGGAAAACCGTTCCATGAAGCCGTATTCCGCCGCATCCGGGCACGGACCGCGCAGTTCGGCCAGCTTGCGCGAGGCAAGGTCCGCCTGTTCGCGGATATGCTTGAAGATCCGCTTGTTCCAGACCTTGGCGATCACGCTTTCGAAGGGAATGTTGTTCGCCTGCAGGAAGGAATGGAACCCCATCACCCCCAACCCGACCGACCGTTCGCGCGACGCCGCGTATTTCGCGCGCTCCATGTCATCGGGGGCGCGGTCGATGAAATCCTGCAGCACGTTGTCCAGGAACAGCATCACGTCTTCGATGAAGCGCGGATCGTCCTTCCACTCGTCCCAGGTTTCCAGGTTCAGCGACGACAGGCAGCAGACGGCGGTTCGTTCGTTGCCGTGATGGTCCATGCCGGTCGGCAGGGTGATTTCCGCGCACAGGTTCGAGGTCTTGACCTCCAGCCCCGCCATCTTGTGGTGTTCCGGCCGCGCGTTGTTCACATGGTCGGAATAGATGATGTAGGGCTCGCCCTGCTCCATCCGCGCCGTCAGGATGCGAATCCACAGCGACCGCGCCGAAATCTTGCGGATATGCGCGCCGTCCTTGGGCGACAGCAGAGCCCATTCCCCGTCCTCGGCCACCGCGCGCATGAACGCGTCGGACACCAGAACGCCGTGATGCAGGTTCAGCGCCTTGCGGTTCGGATCGCCGCCGGTCGGACGGCGCAGTTCGATGAATTCCTCGATCTCGGGATGCCAGACCGGCAGGTAGACGGCGGCCGAGCCGCGCCGCAGCGACCCCTGGCTGATCGCCAGCGTCAGGCTGTCCATGACGCGAATGAACGGAATGACACCCGACGTCTTGCCGTTGCGGCCCACATTCTCGCCGATCGAGCGCAGGTTGCCCCAGTACGAGCCGATGCCGCCGCCCTTGCTGGCCAGCCACACATTCTCGTTCCACAGGTCGACGATGCCGCGCAGGCTGTCGTTCGCCTCGTTCAGGAAGCAGGAAATCGGCAGGCCGCGCGTGGTGCCGCCATTGGACAGGACCGGCGTGGCCGGCATGAACCAGTGGCGCGACATATAGTCGTACAGCCGCTGCGCGTGGCCCGGATCGGCGCCGTAATAGGACGAGACACGGCCGAACAGGTCCTGATAGCTCTCGCCTTCCAGCAGGTAGCGGTTATCCAGCGTCGCCTTGCCGAACGGCGTCAGCAGCGCGTCGCGCGACCGGTTCACCCGAACCGGATGATGGCCGGGCAACTGCACGACATCGTCGAACATGTCCTGCATCTGGGCGGGGGACTGCGGGGTGGAAGATTGCTGGCTGGAGGGCTGGCCTGATGACTGGGCGGGGTCGCGGTCCTGGAACAGGTCTCGCTCGCCGGCGGAATGATCAGACACAGTTCCGGATACGTCGTCCAGGGTCATCCATCATCTCCGTGAATCGCCGGACATGGCAGCGATGCGCCCTATGCCCGTATCGTGATTATGCCCCTACATATCGCGGCCGGGCAACTGAAGAGCACTAGATATATGAAGCCACCCGAACGGCAAGGGCGCGATCCCGAGCGGATTCAAAACTTTCCCCGGCTTTCCTCGGGTCAAGGGAAATGTTTTTTTTCTTCCCCCGGCCGCGTCGCGGAGCGAATCGCCCCGCGCGTGCCGCGTCAGCCGACCGGACCCCAGCGCGTGGCCGCGGCCTCGTCGCTTTCGCGCGCTTCGACCCAGGCGCTGCTTCCATCGGCGCGGTCCTCGCGCTTCCAGAACGGGGCCCGGGTCTTCAGCCAGTCGATGACGAAGGACGTGGCCTCCAGCGCCGCGCCGCGATGGGCGGCGGCACACAGCACCAGCACGATCGGCGCGCCGACCTCCAGCCGTCCGACACGATGGATGACCGTGCAGGCCAGCAGGCCGAATCGCGCGCCGGCCTCGTGGACGATTCGCGCGATCATGGATTCGGTCATGCCCGGGTAATGTTCCAGCGTCAGCGCCGCCAGCCCGTCGCCGCCCCGCACGACCCCCAGGAACATACCCATCCCCCCGATATCGTGCCCGTCCCGCGTCAGCCGGGCGGTTTCCACGTCCAGGGAAAACGGGTCGGCCTGGACCCGGACATCGACCCGCATGCCCTATCCCCCTGTGACCGGCGGGAAGAAGGCCAGTTCGTCACCCGGCCCCACGTGGTCCGCGTGACTGGCGAATTCCTGGTTGACTGCGCAGCGGATCGGCCCGCCATCCGGGCCGAACACCTGCCCGTACGCGGCGTCGCGCACGCTCAGGCGCTGCATCAGCTCACCGACCGAACAGCCGCCCTCCGGCAGGGCGATCGATTCCCCCGATCGTCCCAGCCGGTCCCTGAGCCATGCGAAATACAGGATCGTAACCACGTTTGCGCCTTGAAGCCTCTTATCTGGGGACGGTCGGCGGGTCCTTCACCGTCTTCACCGTTCCGTCCGGTGCGATGATGGTGCTGGTGCCATCCCCGTTCGGGATGACGATGGTCGAGGCCGCCTGGCCGGAGCGGTAGCGGGCGGAATCGTCATGCACCACCGCTGGTGGCGTGCCCGAAATCCCCTGCACGCCGCCCCGGATCTCGGCCTGCTCGCCCGCGCTCAGGGTGCCGCCCTCGGGCAGTTCGGAACCGGTGGCATCAGCCGGCAATCCGTCATCCGGACCGGCATGCTCGCGCGACGCGTCGCCCAGGGTGGGCAGCGGCGCGGGCGGTCCCGGCCACATATTGCCGCCCTGGGGCAGGATCGGCTGGTCGGACGCGGCCTCGCCCCGCGCGCGACGCAGATTTTCTGCATCGCCCACCGGCATGTTGGGGTTGGCGCCCGGAAAGGTCGCGTCATCGGCCATCAGCTTGCCGAAACCGGCACATCCGGCCTGCGGTACAAGCAATGGCAGCACAAGCCATGACAGCACCGCCGTCCTGCGCATCGTCCCCCTCCCCCTCGGCAACCCCGTTCGCCGGCAAGAGGAAGTCTGCCCATTCCTCACCGCAACCTCAAGTAGCATAGAACATAGAGATACAATCAGGGGGCGATTTTCGACACCCCGCCATTCCGGCCCACATGACGCAGCCCGGTCAGCAGGTAATCCCATCCCGTCAGGACGGTCAGCGCCGCGGCAATCCACAACAGGACGGCCCCGACCGTGCCGACGTGCATCCATTCCAGGTGCAGCAGCCGCCCCGTGCTGTCACCCGCCAGCAGGAAGCCGATCGCGGTCATCTGGATGCCGGTCTTCCATTTCGCCAGCCGCGTGACCGGAAGGCTGATACGGGTCGAGGCCAGGAATTCGCGCAGCCCGCTGATCAGGATCTCCCGCGCCAGGATGATGATGGCGGGATACAGCGACCCGAACGGCAGACGGTCGCATCCGGCCAGCATCATCAGCGACGCGCCCACCAGCAGCTTGTCGGCGATCGGGTCCAGCATCCGGCCCAGGTCGGAATATTGATGCCAGGCACGCGCCAGCTTGCCGTCCAGGTAATCGGTGATGCCGGCGGCGATGAACAGCAGGCACGCCGCACAATCCGTGACCGGAGCCCCTATCGCCACAATGGCCACCAGAACGGGAATCTGCACAATCCGCGACAAGGTCAGGATATTGGGCAGGTCGGTCAGCATCGCGGTAACAGTACAACAACACGAGGGGGACAGGAACGGCTCTTCACGACGGTCTGATGACGAATTTGCTCACGCCTGGCAGACCGTACACCCTTCTTGCCCGTCCGTCAGGCGCCGGTCCAGCCCGGATGGAAGTGCCCGTAGACAACGCGCGCGGTTTCGCGATTGATCCCTTGCGTGGCCTCCAGTTCCGCCAGCCCCGCCTGCCGCACGCCGCGGGCGGACCCGAACTGGTTCAGCAGCGCCCGCTTGCGCGCCGCGCCCACGCCCGGGATCTCGTCCAGTTCCGATTTCACCAGGGCCTTGGACCGGCCCGCCCGGTGGGTGGTGATGGCGAAGCGGTGGGCCTCGTCCCGCAACCGCTGCAGGTAGTACAGCACCGGATCGCGCGGCGGTAACTGGAAGGGCGGCCGATCCGCCATATGGAACCACTCTCGCCCCGCATCGCGGTCCGGCCCCTTGGCGATGGCGACCAGGGTCACGTCCGTCACCCCCAGTTCGTCCAGCACGGCCCGTACTGCCGAATACTGGCCGGCGCCGCCGTCGATCAGCACGATATCCGGCCAGTCGGCCGGACTGGACGCGCCGGCAGAGTCGTCGCGCTCGCGCAGGGCACGGCTGAAGCGCCGTTCCAGGACCTCGCGCATCATCGCGAAATCGTCGCCCGGCGTGATCGGGCCACGGATCGAGAACTTGCGGTAGCTGCGCTTGTCGAAGCCCTCGGGTCCCGCCACCACCATGACGCCATAGGCATTGGTCCCCATGATATGGCTGTTGTCGTAGATCTCGATCCGCCGCGGGGGGGCATCCAGTCCGAACAGGTCGGCCATGCCCTCCAGCAGGCGCGCCTGGGCCGTGCTTTCGGCCAGCTTGCGCTCCAGCGCCTCGCGGGCGTTCGTTTCGGCGTGTTCGACCACAGCCCGCTTCTCGCCCCGCTTCGGCACCAGGATTTCGACCTTGCGGCCGCGCTTGATCCCCAGGGCATCGGCCATCAGGTCGTGTTCCGCGATCTCGCAGTTCAGCAGGATCTGCGCCGGCGGCGGCTTGTCGTCATAGAACTGCGCCAGGAACGCGCCCACGATGTCCGGCGCCGCCTCGTCGCGCGCATGGGCGGGGAAGAAGGCGCGGTTGCCGTTATTGCGCCCGCCACGGATGAAGAAGACCTGGATGCAGGAATGCCCCGCCGCCTGCGCGATCGCCACGATATCCGCGTCATCCAGCGACGCCGGGTTGATGACCGAGGAATCCTGCATCGCGGCGAAGCCACGGATACGGTCGCGAATGGTCGCCGCCCGCTCGAATTCCAGCGAGGCCGCCGCCGCCTCCATCTCGCGCACCAGTTCCTCGCGGATGCCGCCGCGCTGGCCGGACAGGAAGGCCCGCGCCTGCTCGACCAGATGGGCGTATTCCGCCTGACCGATGCGCGCGACGCAGGGGGCGGAACAGCGCTTGATCTGGAACAGCAGGCAGGGCCGCGTCCGGGACGCGAACACCGAATCCGAACAGGTGCGCAGCAGGAAGACCCGCTGGATCAGGTTCAGCGTCTGGTTGACCGCCCAGGCCGAGGCGAACGGTCCCCAGTACGACGCCCCCTTGACCGGCTTGCCCCGATGCTTGGTCACCTGGGGGAATTCCGCGCCATCCGTCAGCATGATCCAGGGATAGCTCTTGTCGTCGCGCAGCAGGATATTGAAGCGCGGCTTCATGCGCTTGATGTAGTTGGCTTCCAGCAGCAGGGCCTCGGCCTCGGTGTGCGTGGTCACGATCTCCATCGTGACCGTCTCGGACACCATGCGGCGCAGGCGCTCGGGCAGCTTGCTCAGATGCGTGTACGACGTCACCCGCCGCTTCAGGATCCGGGCCTTGCCCACGTACAGGACCTCGCCCTTCTCTCCCAGCATCCGATAGACGCCCGGGGAAAGCGGCATGGTCTGCAGGGCCAGCAGGATCGCCTCGACCCCCTTCACCGACGAGGCCGGCACGACATCGGCATCCATCAGGCGGCACGTCCGTTCATCCACCGATCATGTGGATAAGTCTGTGGAGCAGACGCTGACAGAATCGTGGGGGCGGCGGTTTTCCTGCCCCCGGCTTGAATTGCACAAAAAAACAGCACAACAATGTAATCCATTGAAGTTAAAGCATTTTATTGGAAAGCTGCCGAAGATTTCAGATGAATTTCCAGCAATCCTTTGAAAATAAGGATGTCAATCCCCCAACGTGGACAAAATCCCCTCCGCGCGATTTTTTTTGGACCGCCGCATCATCCGGGCAATGCGCCCCTTTGCCCGCCGGTGCGCACGTGGCGGATTAGATCTTGTCAGGGGACGCGTGATCGGCAATGCCACACATATGCGCATCGTCACGTGGAATATCAATTCGCTTCGGCTGCGGCTGCCGCTGCTGGCCCGGCTGGGCGCGGAGCTGCGGCCCGACATCATCTGCCTGCAGGAGACCAAGGTCCCCGACGACCTGTTCCCCGCCGATGCGATCCGCGACCTGGGCTATGTCCATATCCAGCATCGCGGGATGAAATCCTATAACGGCGTCGCCATCCTGTCGCGCGTTCCGCTGACCCCCCTGGACGACACGCCGGACTGGTGCGCCCGCAGCGACTGCCGTCACATCGCGGCCTCGTTCCCCATGGGGGGGCGGCCGGTGGAACTGCATAATTTCTACGTGCCCGCCGGTGGCGACATCCCCGACCCGGATGCCAACCCAAAATTCGCCCACAAGCTGGCTTTCGTGGACGAAGCCACGTCCTGGTTCACGGGCCGCACCAGCCACCGCACCATCCTGGTGGGTGACCTGAACATCGCCCCGCTGGAACAGGATGTGTGGAGCCACAAGCAGCTGCTGAACGTGGTCAGCCACACCCCACCGGAAGTCACGCGGCTTATGGCGTGGCAGGCCTGCGGCTTCGTCGATGCGATGCGCCATTTCGTGCCGCCCGACGAGAAGCTGTATACGTGGTGGTCCTACCGCAACCGCGACTGGAAGGCCTCCAATCGCGGCCGCCGCCTGGACCATGTCTGGATCACGCCCGACCTGACGGCGGCGCTGAAGGACATGACGGTGCTGCGCGAGGCACGGGACTGGCCCACGACGTCGGACCACGTGCCCGTCGCGATGGATTTCGCCTGACAGGGCTGCCCGCAAACGTGGGCTGATGAGCGGGAGCGTCCCAAAGGGCCCGCCTCCGCCATGTGTTTCTGCGCACCGGAGCATCCCGGAAACGCGCGCCGGATCACCACCAGCGCGCGTTTCCGGACCAATACTCAGGCGATGCGCATTCCACCCTCGGGGTCCAGGCGATAGCCGCCGCCCTCGGTCACCAGCAGCGACGCGTTGGTCGGATCGGGCTCGATCTTCTGCCGCAGGCGGTAGATGTGGGTTTCCAGCGTGTGGGTGGTGACGGCGGCGTTATAGCCCCAGACCTCGTTCAGCAGGACCTGGCGCGGCACCGGCCGCGTCCCGGCGCGATAGAGGAATTTCAGGATCGCCGCCTCTTTCTCGGTCAGCCGGATGCGGCGGTTGCGCGTGGGTTCCTGCAGCAGCTTGGCCGACGGACGGAACACATACGGCCCGATCGAGAAGACCGCGTCCTCGCTGTTTTCGAAGATGCGCATCTGGGCGCGCAGCCGGGCCAGCAGCTCGGCGATGCGGAAGGGCTTGGCGACATAGTCGTTGGCCCCGGCATCCAGCCCGCGTACCACGTCCGTTTCATCGTCCGAACCCGTCAGGATGATGATGGGGATCCGCTTGCCCTGGCGCCGCAGCTCGGCGCAGAAATCCCGTCCGTCCCCGTCGGGCAGCGTCACGTCCAGGATGATGGCGTCGAATCGCGCCCCCGGGGCATTCAGCTTGTCCCAGGCATCGGCGACCGAGTCGGCTTCGATCGCCTGGAACTCTCCTTCCAACTGCAATTGTTCGACGAGCATATGACGTAACGTCTGATCGTCATCCACTATCAGAATGGGACGCGCACCTGCCATCGAACCCTCTTTATTTTGACCGTTCCCCATCTGCGTGGGGCCGGTATCCATAACCTATATCATCCTGGCGCGGAAACGGCAGCGTCCGGAGCCAGCCACCCCGCACGGTACCTCTTTCACGACTACGCCGGTATCGTCCACTCTAGGACCGAATCCCGGGGAAAGGCGACCCGGTTGGAGGCCCCAATGATACGCGCGGTTTTAAAAACGAATACAGGCCAGGATGCACAACTGCATTGCATGGGTGAACGCATTCCGGCCCTGATTGGTGCCGCAGGAATTCGGGCGCTGAAGCAGGAAGGCGATCATGCCACGCCGACCGGCCTTCTGCCATTGCGGCGCGTCCTGTATCGCGCGGACCGCGTGCCGCCCCCGGCCTGTCGCCTGCCGGTGGAACCGCTGGCGCCCGGCGACGGCTGGTGCGACGATCCGGCCCACGCCGATTACAACCGCCCTGTCGCCCTGCCCCATCCTGCCCGGCACGAGCGCCTGTGGCGGGACGATGATGTTTACAATATCGTGATCGTGCTGGGCTACAATGATGCCCCGCCCGTCCCGGGGCGCGGGTCGGCGATCTTCCTGCACCTGCAATCGCCCGATGGCCGCCCGACCGAAGGCTGCATCGCCCTGCGCGAATCGGACCTGCGCCGCCTGCTCGCCGCCGGCCTGACGGAAATCGAAGTTCCCGAACCGGGCTGATCCCGACGGAGTCTGTCTGAAAACGTGGGCTGGTGAGCGAGAGTGCCGCGAAGCGGCACGGCCGGCGTGTGTTTCCGAGCATCGCAGCGGAGCGGCCTTGATGGCCGTGAGCAGCGAAGCACAGGAAACGCGCGTCGGATCGCCGCCAGCGCGCGTTTCCAGACAGACTCACGGGGGCGACATGATGATGATCGTATCTCCGGCCATCGGCTCGACCGGTACCTCGTCCTCGACCGACCGGACCCAGATGGCGACGCCCTTGCGCACGGTCATGATCGTCAGGCGATTGCCTTCGGCAAGGGGTTCGCCCGGGGGCGGCGTCCCGCCTGCCGCGCCGCCGGCCGGCGGCGGCACGAAGGGGATGCTGCGAAAGCGCCAGCCCCGTTCGAACAGGGTATCGAACAGCGTGAAGTTCCATGCCGGATCGCCCAGCACCCTGCCCCGTGAATCGCGGCTCAACCCCCGGTACAGATCCAGCCGCGCCACGCCGGGGCTGACCTGGAACACGCGCTGGCGCCCGAAATCCGGCGCCAGCCGCGCGCAGACCAGTCCGTTGTAGATCGCGTCCGGCGTCGCCGCGATCAGATAGTCCGCCGGCCGTTCCTCCAGGCTTTCCAGCCCTTCGTCGGACAGCAGTTCCGCCTTCAGGATCGGGATGCCGGCGCGTGACGCGGGGGCCAGCGCGCCGGTACAGGTGTCCACCAGCATGACCGGGCACCCCAGGCGATGCAGCACGCCGGCCAGGTCGGTGGACCAGGCGCTGGCGCCGACGATCGCCAGCGCCGGTTCGTCGGACAGGGTCAGGCGCAGCGCGCGCGCCAGCGGGCGAAGCGAAAACCCATGCAGGATCATGGTGGTGGCGATCAGGGCGAACACGCCCGGCGTCACCAGGTCGGCGCTGGGATAGCCGGCTTCCTGCAATTGCAGGCCGGCGACGCCGGCGACGGCGGCGGCCACGATCCCGCGCGGCGCGATCCAGCCGACGAACAGGCGTTCCTGCCACGACAGGTTGGCGCGGATGGTGGACAGCAGGATACCCACCGGCCGCACCACGAACAGCACGGTCAGCGTCATCGCCACGATCGGCAGCGACAGGCGTTCCAGCACCGCGCGATGCAGATCGGCGGTCAGCATCACGAACAGGCACGACACCACCAGCACGCCCAGCGATTCCTTGATCCGCCGCAGTTCGGACATGCCGATGACGTGCATGTTCGTCAGCGCCATGCCGAAGACCGTGGCGGCCATCAGCCCCGCCCCTTCCATGACGAAGTTGCAGACCGCGAAGACGCTCATCGCCAGCGTCAGGATGATGGGAATGCGCAGGATTTCCGGGATCAGGTCGCGGGTGGACAGAAACCGCACCAGCACGGCCGGAAACACCCCGCAGCCCAGCGCCATCATGGTGGCGAACAGCAGGTGGGGCACGATTTCGGCCATGAACATGCCCGAATGCCGGTTGCCCTGGATCATCAGGAATTCCAGCACCAGCGTCGCCAGGATCGCGCCCACCGGGTCGTTCAGGATGGCCTCCCACCGCAGGAAGGCCGCCACCCGGGGGCGCAGCTTGGTGTGGCGCAGCAGCGGCAGCACCACCGTCGGCCCCGTCACCACGATGATGGCACCGAACAGCCAGGATGCGCCCCAGTGCAGATGCCCGACGAAATGCGCCGCCAGCGCGCCCAGGATCCAGTTGATCGGCAGGGCCACGACCGTCAGGCGCAGCACGCCCTCGCCCGCCGCGCGCCATTGCCGGAAATCCAGCCCCAGCCCGCCTTCGAACACGATGAAGGCGACGGCCAGCGAGACGATGGGATGGAAATAGCCGCCGATCGCGGCCGACGGATGCAGCAGGTTCAGCCCCGGCCCGTACAGCAGCCCCAGCGCGAACAGCAGGACGATGGCCGGCAGCCGGAATCGCCACGCTACCCATTGGGCGCCGATTCCGCCGCCCAGCACGCATAAGATCCCGATGGCCAGATTATCCTGCATTGCGTCTCCCGACCTGTTGGGCCGCCTTGATATCCGTCAGATTACAACGCGGGCCGGGACAGCGACAATCCGGAACGATCGACCACTTTGTCATTAAAAAAGAACGTTTTTTTGTTCAGGCCGTGCGTTCCAGGATCGCGGCGAAGAATCCGTCGGTCCCGTGCCGCAAGGGTGACAGCGCGATCATCCCATCCTGTGCCAGATCGGGCGCCAGGTCAGGCACCGTTTCCGCCCGGCGGAAATGCGGCGAGGCGCGCAGGAACGACGCGATCCGGTCCTGGTTCTCCTCGCGCAGGATCGAACAGGTGGCATAGACCAGACGCCCGCCCGGCCGCACCAGGGCGGAGGCGGTCGCCAGGATGTCGGCCTGCTTGGCCATCAGTTCGGCCAGGTCCTGCTCGGTCAGGCGCAGCCGCGCGTCGGGATTGCGCCGCCATGTCCCGGTTCCGGTGCAGGGGGCATCGACCAGCACCCGGTCGAAGCTGGCGGCCCGCCGCCGGGCCCAGCGGTCGCCCGGGACCAGCAGGTGCCGTTCCGCATTATGGACGCCCGCGCGGCGCAGGCGGCGCACCGCGCCCTCCAGCCGGGGTTCGGAGACGTCGCAGGCCACGATATGGCCGCGATTTTCCATGGTCATCGCCATGCCCAGCGTCTTGCCGGCGGCGCCCGCGCAGTAATCCAGCACCCGCATGCCGGGCCGCGCGTCGGCGGCCGCCACCACGATCTGGCTGCCTTCGTCCTGGATTTCCACCAGTCCGGACTTGAAGGCCGCCGTGGCCGTCACCGGCTGCCGCCCGGGCACGCGCAGGCCCCAGGGGGACAGGCCCGTCGGTTCGGCCATGATGCCGTCGGCGGCCAGCAGGCGCGCGGCCTCGGCCCGCGTGGTCTTCAGCAGGTTCACCCGCAGGTCCAGCGTCGCCTCGCCGGCCAGCGCCGCCACTTCGGCATCCAGGTCGGCGCCGAACGTTTCCTCCAGCCGCGGCAGCAGCCAGTCCGGCACTTCCAGCCGGACCGCACGCGGCATGTCGGGGTGGACCATGGCCTGGCCGCGCAGCCGGGTGGCCAGGTCCCGTTCCGCCGCCGACAGGGGCTGCGGCGCGTAGCGGTCCTGGGACACGAACAGGTCCTGCGGCGCCTCGCCGGGCTGGGGCATCAGCGCCAGCGCCGCGATCAGCCGCGCCCGGGGCGTGGCCGCCGCCCCCGCGCGATCCAGCCACCAGGCCAGATGGCGCCAGTGACGCAGCACGGTCCAGACACGCGCCGATATCGCCCGCCTGTCTCCGCCACCGATATAGCGTCGTTCACGGAAGAAGGCATTGGCGACGGCATCCGCCGGGCGACGGGGCGTGGCCTCCATCGCCGACAGCAGATCGATCGCGGCGGCGAGCCGCGCACTGGGGGTCATGTCGGTCCTATCAGTCGCGGCGGTAATTCGGCGCCTCGCGCGTGATCGCCACGTCATGGACGTGGCTTTCGCGCAGTCCCGCCCCCGTGATGCGGCGGAAACGCGCACGAACCTGCAGGTCCGCGATCGTGGCCGACCCGGTATAGCCCATGCCGGCGCGCAGGCCACCGACCAGTTGGTGCACCACGGCGTCCATGCCGCCCTTGTAGGCGACGCGCCCCTCGATCCCCTCGGGGACCATCTTGTGGGTTTCCTTGATCTCCTGCTGGAAATACCGGTCCGCCGAGCCGCGCGCCATGGCGCCCAGGCTGCCCATCCCGCGATAGGATTTGTAGGACCGGCCTTCATACAGGAACACCTCGCCCGGCGCTTCCTCGGTCCCGGCCAGCAGCGAGCCGATCATGACCACGTCCGCCCCGGCCCCGATCGCCTTGACGATGTCGCCCGACGTCCGTATGCCGCCATCGGCGATGGCTGGCACGTCCAGCTCATGGCACGCGGCCGAGGTTTCCAGCACCGCGCTGAACTGCGGCACGCCCACGCCGGCCACGACCCGCGTGGTGCAGATCGACCCCGGGCCGATGCCGATCTTCACGCAGTCGGCCCCGGCCTCGATCAGCGCCACGGCGGCCTCGGGCGTCGCGACGTTGCCGGCGACGACCTGGATCCGGTCATCCACCGCCTTGACCCGCGCCACCGTGTCCAGCACGCCCGAGGAATGGCCGTGCGCGGTATCGACGACCACGACATCCACCCCGGCCTCGATCAGCGCCCGGGCGCGGGTGAACCCGTCCTCGCCCACGCCGGTCGCGGCGGCGCAGCGCAGGCGCCCCATCTCATCCTTGTTGGCCAGCGGGTGCAGGACCGCCTTTTCGATGTCCTTGACGGTGATCAGTCCGACGCAGCGCCCTTCGTCATCGACTACCAGCAGCTTCTCGATCCGGTGGCGGTGCAGCAACTGCCGCGCCTGGTCGTGGCCGACATCGGCGCCGACGGTCACCAGGTTTTCCCGCGTCATCAGCGAATCCACGCGCAGGGCGGGATCGGTGGCGAAGCGGACGTCGCGGTTGGTCAGCATGCCGACCAGCCGCTTGGTCTCGCGCTCGATCACCGGCAGGCCGCTGATGCCGTGGCGCGACATGATCGCATTGACGTCGGCCAGGGTCTGGTCGGGCCACACCGTCACCGGATTGACGACCATGCCGGATTCGAAACGCTTCACGCGCCGGACCTGCTCGGCCTGTTCCTCGACGCTCAGATTCTTGTGGATCACGCCCATGCCGCCCTGCTGCGCCATGGCGATGGCCATCGCGTCCTCGGTCACCGTGTCCATGGCCGAGGAAATCAGCGGGATATTCAGGCCGATGCGGCGCGTCAGGCGGCTTTTCGTCGAGGTCTGTCCGGGCAGGACATTGGATTCCGCCGGGACGACCAGAACGTCGTCGAACGCCAGCGCCTCGCGGATGCGATCGTCGACGCGCGGATGGGATAGCGGATTATGGGGCGAAGACATCGTTCTGGAACCTCATCAACCATTGCATGGGTCCCAGAGCCTCGGGTACCCGACCGTTGGCGCTTCCACATAAGATGCGAATCGGGTCGTGGCAAGGAAAAGACGCACGGGGACGCGGCCCGATGGATGGGATGAGGGAACTTTCGGGGCATGGGCACGAACAAGACCGTCTATCTGGCCGGCGACCTGGTCTTCCGGCCCGGCGCGATCGCGATTTTCGACCGGCTG
Source organism: Gluconacetobacter diazotrophicus PA1 5 (assembly GCF_000067045.1). NCBI lineage: Bacteria > Pseudomonadati > Pseudomonadota > Alphaproteobacteria > Acetobacterales > Acetobacteraceae > Gluconacetobacter > Gluconacetobacter diazotrophicus. The sequence goes on along the minus strand of NC_010125.1, from coordinate 1,843,096 downwards.
CGCGTGCTGTGCCGCGCGGCGGGGGTCGAGGGCGTGGCCCCTTTCGACGGCCAGGCCGGCATCGAATCCCTGCCCCCCGGCCCCGAGACGATGCTGAAGATCGTCATGGCCGACCGCGCCCTGATGGATCGCTGCGCCGGCGGGATCTTCTGCATCGACCCGTTCCGCCGCGCCGCCGACATGGACCCGGGCACGGCGGTGGAAATCGGCTACATGATGGCGCAGGGCAAGCCACTGGCCGGCTATACGACCGATGGGCGCCCGTATCCCGAGAAGGTGCGCGCATATCGCCGCGCCGCCTGGGGCGACGATCTGCGCCCGCGCGTCACGCATGACGCCCCGGTCGGGTCCGGCGCGGTCGAGGACAGCGACGGCATCCTGGCCCATTCCGAGGGCATGCTGCAGAACGGAATGGTCGAAGGATTCATCCACCTGTCCGGCGGGCACGTCGCCGTGCGGGACGACCTGTTCGACGCCTTCCGCATCGCCATCGCCGAGCTGGCGCGCCGCCTGCCCTGAAGCGTCAGTAGGTGCCGGAACGCCCGCCGGAATGCCCACCGGCTTGGGCCGCGCAGGCCGCCGTCGCCCGCGCCCACACCGCCGCTCGCACCGTCGGCAGGTCGGTCGTGTCCAACGGGTGGCCGCGCAGGGCATGGATTTCGCGCGCGGTGAAGGGCGCCGTGCCCCGGGGCGTGCTGGCGCCCCCGAGGTCGAACAGGACGAAATTCATCACCTGCGCCATCAACGCGTCGTCGCGGATCAGCGACATCGACACCCCAGGCACCTCCAGCAGATAGGACCGTCCTTCCGCCGTGCAGGTCAGCACCCCGATCCGGTCACGCAGGGTCGGAATATAGGTCTGGCCCGACTGGCCCTCGATCCCGTGACATCCGCCGCATTTGGTCAGGTAGGTCGTGCGGGTCCGGTCCAGCGCCCGGGCTGCAGGCCCCGGCGGAAGAAGACCGGCCACCGCAAGAACCGCGATGACCGGCCAGACCGACTTACGGAAGGGGATGCGCCGCATTCAGCGTCTTTCGGGCCGCGGCCACGGCCGAGGACGACATCGGCGCCGCACGCGCCGCCGCCAGATCGGCCGCCGCGAAGACCGGGGCGGGCTTGGTCGAACCCAGCGACGACAGATAGGTCAGGATGGCCGCGATCTGGTCGTCGGGCAGGCTCTTGAAGCTGGGCATGAAGCCGACATAGGTCGCGCCCCCCGCCTGGATCGAGCCGGCCAGGCCGTTCACCAGCACCTGGGTCACGTATTTCTTGCCTTCGGGGGTCGAGGCGATCTTGTCGATCCGGTTCGCCAGGGGCGGAAACTGGCCCGGCGCGCCGACGCCGCCACCCTGGTGGCAGATGCCGCAATTGGCCCCGTACAGCGCCTGGCCATCCGGCGCGGCAAAAGCGGTCGTCGCCCCGGCCAGGGACAGAGTGGCGGCCAGGGTAAGGATTTTCTTCATTCAGCGGTTCCTACGATTGCGGCTGTCGAGCAGTTATAGAGAAGCGAGCCGGTCCCGAAACACCAGATGATGTCGTTATTGGCCTGCGGGCGATAGGTCGGCAGGTCGCCGTCGGTACCCAGGCAGTTCTGCTCGTTGCAGGCATCCTGCCCGCAGCAGTCGCGATAGGCGATCAGGTACGACCGGCGATCCTGCGGGTTGAAGCAGGTCCCGATCCACGAGGTCGGCGACGGATGCGTGCCGGGCGGGCAGCTATGCACCCCGCCGCCGCAGGTGGTGCACAGATTGCCGTCGATGGCGCAATACCGCCAGTAATCGCACTTCGTGTCGTCTTTGGCCTGCGCCTTCGCCGCGAAGGGTGACGGGGCCGCCGACGGGGCCGCGGGCGCGTCCGCCGCCCGGGCGTCGCCCCGCCAGACCGGCAGCAGCGGAAAGAGCGGGACGGACGCCGCCCAGCCGCCCAGCCGCGCCAGCGCGCCGCGTCGCGAGGACCGGCCCGCCAGATAGCGGGCCAGCCGTTCGGTCAAGCGATCGAAACCGTTGCGCTCCATGTCGTTCCGGGTCTCCGTCACGCGCGTCATTCCCCTGGTGCCACGGTGAAGATGAGCGCTTCGCCCAGGTTCCTGATCGTGCGTACCGGCGCGCCGGTGGCGCCGTCCAGCACCGTCAGGTCCCCGGCTTCATCGGTCAGCATGATGCGCGAGGCCGCGTCCTGCGTCACGCCGACCATCATGCTGGGCGCCGCCAGATGGATGCGCCGCACCAGCTTGCGGGTCTTCAGGTCCAGTTCCCACAATTCGGTGCCCGCGTCCTTGTGGGTCCAGAACGGACCCCGATGCATCAGGATAAACAGGTGGGAATCCCGCGCCCGCACCGCCGCCAGTTGCCACCCGCCCGGCCGCCACGTCACCGCGAACGGGGCCCGCGCGTCGGAGGCCGGCTTCAACCCGGCAGCAGCCTGGATCGACCACGGCGCGCCGATCTTCGACTGCGGCCCGAGCGTCGTGTCGTAGACCAGCCCGCTGTAGGAAATGAACCAGACATGCCCGCTGGCCGCGACCTGCGGGCTGTGTTCGAAGACCGGGTCGCGGTCGGGCACGAAGAAGGGCGCGGTATGGGTCAGGCTGGGTGTGGCCGTCTTGTCCAGCGCCACGTTGGCCAGCGATCCGTCACCGCAGATCGAGGAGAACCCCGCCCCGCCCCACGGATAGACCAGCGCGCAGCCGGGTACGTCCACCGTGCGCACCACGTCCTTGCGCGCCGCGTCGAAGACGTGGACCGAATTGGTCGGGCTGGTATCGTAGACATAGACGTAATGCCCGTCGGCGCTGACAGCCATGTCGGCCTTCTTCGGCGTGATCAGCGCGCGGCTGGGCAGGTCGATGTCCAGCGTCGGTTCCAGCGTCAGCGGATTGTACGCCACCAGCATGTCGTGGCGCCTGCCGCGATTGCCCCGCTCCCACGCCGTCTCGGCGACGTAGAACGTCCTGCCCGCCGGGTCGGCGGCGACGTTGGCGTTATACGCCGCCTGGACCATGCCCAGCAGCTTGCCGCTGTCCAGGTCCACCACATAGACGCGCCCGTCCTTGCTGTGACGGTACACCCCGTCCTGCACCAGGACCCGATGCGGGCCGCCGGGCGGGAGCGTCACGATGTCGCTCTCCTCGGTCTGCAGGATGGGTTCGGCCGCGCGGGCCCCCGACGGGGGGACGAGGGGCTGGAGGATCGCCGCGCCCAGCAGGGCGGCGACGCTCAGCGGGGCGGCCAGAGGGCGGATGGCACCGTAACGCCGCTCAGAGGGCATGAAGCCGTCCGGCGGGGGAATGCGACAGCGTGATCATCCGGCAACCTTGTTTCTCGCCACACCAGCATCGTATCGGGAATCGGGCCGCGCACGACCGATCGCCTCCCGTTTCGATCTCCATTCGATACAAATTTTCGCAGGCGAAGGCCAGCCCGTTTTCCCGATCCGCCGGGACGTGCCCGGCGTTATGCGGATGGTTTGGCCGAATGGGTGGTGACGACGGTTCCGGTCTGGCTGTCGATTTCCTTCAGGATGACGCCATAACCCCATAATAATGCAAGATAATCGAGCGTCTGCCGCGCATCGCCGGGCTGGAGCATCTGGCCGGTGCGGCTGCGATGTTCCAGCACCAGGGTGCGGTCGCCCAGCAGGTCCACATCCACGATCTCGATTTCGGTATAGAACGTCCCGGGATCGTAGGTCAGCGCCACGCTGCGGCGGATGTCGCGATATCCGGCCTCGTCATGGATCGCGTCGACCAGCAGGTAGGGCTGGCTGGTGTCGTCGCGCAGGCGGAACATGCGGAAATCCCGGATCACCTTGGGGGAAAGGAATTGCTGGATGAAGCTTTCATCCCGGTATTCCGCCCAGGCATGCCGCAGGGTGCCGATCGGGTCGCCGTTGCCGGCGATATCGGGGAACCAGGTCCGGTCCTCCTCGGTGGGTGTCTCGCAGATCCGGGCGATGTCGGTCATCATCGCATAGCCCAGCGCGTAGGGATTGAAGGACGGTCCGCCGCCGGCATCGAAACCGGGCTGGCTGATCACATTCGATGTGGAATGGATGACTTCCAGATACGCCGCGTCGTCGATCCGGCCCAGTTCATGCAGCCGGCGCATGATGTAGGAATGCACCCAGGTGGCGCAGCCCTCGTTCATCATCTTCACCTGGGGCTGCGGGTAGAAATATTGCGCGACCATCCGCACGATCCGGATGATCTCGCGCTCCCACGACGCCAGGCGGGGGGCGTTCTTTTCCAGGAAATAGAGCAGGTTTTCCTCGGGCAGGCCCAGCAGGCGCCGTGCCAGGGCGCCCTCGGCCTGCCCTTCCTCGCCGGCCGGTTCGGTGGGCAGGGTGCGCCACAGATCGTTGAACATGCTGTCTTCATAGGCGCGCCGTTCGCGCGCGCGCTGCTGCTCGGCCTTCAGATCCAGCTTGCGGGCGCCCGAATGACGGTGGACGCCCTGGTTCTGCAGGGCGTGGGCGGCATCCAGGATTCGCTCCACCGCGCGCACGCCGTGCCGTTCCTCGCACCGCGCGATGAAGCCGCGGGCGAATTCCAGGTAGTCCAAAATCTCCGACGGGTCCGTCCATTCGCGGAACAGCCGGTTGTTGCGGAAAAAATGGTTATGGCCGAACGCGGCGTGGGCGATGACCAGCGCCTGCATCGTCGCCGAATTTTCCTCCATCAGATAGTTGATGCAGGGATCGGAATTGATGACGACCTCGTAGGCCAGGCCCATCAGTCCGCGGCGATAGGCGTTTTCATGCCCGATGAAGCGCTTGCCGAACGACCAGTGCTTGTACCCCAGCGGCATCCCGTGCGAGGTATAGACGTCCAGCATCTGTTCGGACGTGATGATCTCGATCCGGTTGGCATAGAGTTCCAGCCCCAGTTCCTTGTCCGCGATCTCGGCGATCGCATCGTAGCAATCGCGGAGGATCTGGAAGTTCCAGTCATTGCCGGAATAGAGCAGGCCGCCCGGCCGGGCGCCGCCCCCATCCCCACCGCCTTTGGGCGTGATCTGGTTCATCATGCCTCCGCCGTGTCGTGCTGTCGGGAAAACAGTTCGCGGAAAACGGGGAAGATTTCCTTGCGGTCGCCGACCTGCCGGATCGCCAGGTGGTCGTTTTCATCCGCGATCGTCCGGTAGCTGCGCCACAGGTCGGTCTCGCCACGGATAACCGCCCCCGAGCCCGTGATTTCGATATAGGCATAGTACTGGACCGCCGGCAGGATCTCGTCCCGCAGCAGGCTGGCGGTCCGGGTGGTGTCGGACGACGCATTGTCGCCGTCCGACGCCTGCGCGACATAGATGTTCCAGCTTCCCGACGGAAAGCGCTCGCGCTGGATGCTGGACATCAGTTCCAGCGCCGAGGACACGATGGTCCCGCCGGTGCGCGGATCGTGGAAGAAGGTTTCCTCGTCCACCTCCTCGGCGCTTTCGGCGTGGCGGATGAAGACGATTTCGACCTTCTTGTACCGCCGCTCCAGAAAGACGTGCAGCAGCAGGAAGAACTGCTTCGCCAGGTCCTTCATCCGCTCGGTCATCGAGCCCGAGACGTCCATGATGCAGAACATCACGGCCCGCGTCGCCGGCTGCGGCACGACGGTATAGCGGCGGAACCGCAGATCGACCGGATCGACCCACGGAATCCGTGCCAGGCGCTGGCGCAGCGTGCCCCGGCGTTCGCACAGGGATTCCAGTTCGTCCAGATCCTCGGTCCCCAGGGGCCGGCGGTCCTCCAGTTCGGCGATCCGGGCCTCGATCTCGCGCAGGTCGTCGGGCTTGGGACGGCCCAGCCCGATGCGCCGGGCGATCGACCGCCGCATCGTCCGCCCCAGATCCAGGTGCGACGGCGCGCCCTCGTTGCTCAGCCCGCTGCGGGTGGGCTTGCTGGTCTCGGTGGCCGCGATCTCGCGCTTGACCAGGTCCGGCAGTTCCAGGTCGTCGAAGAACAGGTCCAGGAATTCGTCGCGGCTCAGCACGAAGCGGAAGGAATCCTCGCCGCCCCCCTTTTCGCCGCCCTGCCCTTCGCCGCCACCGCCCTGCCCTACGCCGCCCGGCGGGCGTTGCAGCCGGTCCCCGCGCGAGAACTCGCGGTTACCGGTGAGCACGATCTCGCGCACACCCTCGGAAAAGACGCGGTGGAAGGTGGGCTCATGCAGCGCGTCCGACGGGATCGACACCGCATTTCCCTGCCCGACCTCCCTGATCTTGCCGCGCGCGACCGAATCGCGCACGGCCTTCTGCACGGCGGCACGGGCGCGCTGCAGCACGCGCCGCCGATTTTCGATATTCTTCCCATGGGGATTGGGACGTCTGTCGATAATATCCACTGGGCGACACCATTCCCGTTCACGCAGACTGCTTGACCCGCATGTACCACTCAACGAGCCTGCGGACCTGTCGTTCCGTATATCCGCGCGAGACCATCCGCTCGACGAACTCGTCATGCTTGCGCTCGGTTTCCCCGTCCTTCTTGGACCCGAAGCTGATGACCGGCAGCAGGTCCTCGACCTGGCTGAACATCCGTTTCTCGATCACGTCGCGGATCTTCTCGTAGGACGTCCATGACGGGTTGCGTCCCCCATTGCCCGCCCGCGCGCGCAGCGAGAACTTGACCACCTCGTTCCGGAAATCCTTGGGATTGGCGATGCCCGCCGGCTTCTCGATCTTGGTCAGCTCGGCGTTCAGCAGTTCCCGGTTCAGCATCTGCCCGGTATCGGGGTCCTTGAAATCCTGGTCCTCGATCCATGCGTCGGCGTAGTCCAGATAACGGTCGAACAGGTTCTGGCCGTAGTCGTTGTAGCTTTCCAGATAGGCCTTCTGGATCTCGTGCCCCAGGAATTCGGCGTACCGGCCGGCCAGTTCCGACTTCAGGGTCGCCAGGTAGGTGGCCTCGACCTCGGGCGGGAACTGCTCGCGCCGGACCGCCTGTTCCAGCACATACATCAGATGCACCGGATCGGCCGAAATCTCGGCCGAATCATGGTTGAAGGTCGCGGACAGCACCTTGTAGGCGAAGCGGGTGGAAATCCCGTCCATGCCCTCGTCCACGCCGGCCGCATCGCGATATTCCTGCATGGTGCGGGCCTTGGGGTCGGTCTCGCGGATGTTTTCGCCGTCATAGACCCGCATCTTGGCGAACTGCGCCGAATTCGGGTGCGGCTTCAGCCGCGACAGCACCGCGAAGCGGGCCAGCATTTCCAGCGTGTTGGGCGCGCACGGGGCCTCGGCCAGGCTGGAGGACTGGACCAGCTTTTCATAGATCCGGGTTTCCTCGGTCACCCGCAGGCAGTACGGCACCTTGATGACGCAGACGCGGTCCAGGAAGGCCTCGTTCGTGCGGTTGTTGCGGAAGGTCTGCCATTCGGCCTCGTTCGAATGGGCCAGGATCACGCCGGTGAACGGGATGCTGCCGATATTCTCGGTGCCGACATAGTTGCCTTCCTGCGTCGCGGTCAGCAGGGGGTGCAGCATCTTGATCGGCGCCTTGAACATCTCGACGAATTCCAGCAGCCCCTGGTTCGCGCGGTTCAGGCCGCCCGAGAAGCTGTAGGCGTCGGGATCGTTCTGGCTGAAATGCTCCAGTTGCCGGATATAGACCTTGCCCACCAGGGCGGACACGTCCTGGTTGTTGTCGTCGCCCGGTTCGGTCTTGGCGATGGCGATGTGGCGCAGGCGCGAGGGATGCAGCTTCTCCACGCTGAAGCGAGACAGGTCGCCGTCGAAATCCTCCAGCCGTTTCAGCGCCCAGGGGCTGGCGACGCCGCCCAGCAGCCGGCGGGGAATGCCGTACCGCTCCTCCAGCACGCCGGCCATGCGGTCGGGATCGAACACGCCCAGCGGGCTTTCGAACACCGGGCTGATATGCCGCCCGGCCTTGAGCACGTAGATCGGCTCCTTCTCCATCAGGGCCTTCAGCCGTTCGCCCAGCGACGATTTGCCGCCACCGACGGGGCCGAGCAGATAGAGGATCTGCTTGCGTTCCTCGAGCCCCTGCGCCGCGTGCCGGAAGAAGCCGACGATCTGCTCGATCGTCTCCTCCATGCCGTAGAAATCCGAGAAGGCGGGATAGATCCGCAGGGTGCGGTTCATGAAGATGCGTGACAGGCGCGGATCGCGGGACGTATCGACGGTTCGTGGCTCGCCGATCGCCTTGAGCATGCGTTCCGCCGCGGTCGCGTAGCAGGACGGGTCCGTGCGGCACTGTTCGAGATAGTCGGACAGACTCATCTCGACTTCGCGGCGCTGGTCCCGCATCGCGGTCGCCAGAGAAAACACGTTGATATCAGAAACCATCGGCAGATGTCTCCGAACCGTCGCCAGGATCTGTCACGACCCTGGTCGACCATGTATCATGGACAATGTTCCCGGGGCGGGGTGCGATCCCCGTCCGGGGAGAAGCGTCAGCCTTGTGTTGTCGTCAGTCTGCCATTCAATGCACATCCCCCTTCAGGTGGCGGGCCCTTTTCAGGCGGGTTGGCGCGTCACGGCCCCGGATCGGGGCGATTCGGCCAGGCGGATCGGCCAGGGCGAAATCGCGGGATGACGGGGCAGCGGACTCTCAGGGTCGTCACAGCCAACGGTATCGCTCCCGCCGCGTGCGATTCAACCTAAATCGCGCGTCGCTGCAAAATGCTCGGCAGCCTGCACGGGTTTTGCAAAACCGGGGTCGGCGGCCCGGGTCAGTGACCCGGGTCAGTGAAAGGCGACGCGCATGCCGTCGAACGCGGCCTCGACCCCGTCCGGCAGGTTGGCCCGCATCCAGGCCCAGTCCATGTCGGGGCCCATATGGGTCAGGATCACCCGGCGCGGCGCGATCCGGGCCCGCCATTCCAGGACCCGGTCCAGCCACGCATGCGCGCTATGGGCGGCAGAACGCTGGAAGCAGTCCACCACCCAGGTTTCGATCCCGGCCAGCGCCGCGAACGCCTCGTCCAGCAGTTCGACCACGTCGGTGGAATAGGCGATCGTGCCGCAGCGCACTCCCAGCGACAGGGTGCGGCCGTGTATCTGCTCGAACAGGCGCAGATGCAGGCCCGCGACCTCCAGCGTCTGGCCGGCATGCACGACATGCGGCACCACCACCGGGCGATAGAATCCGGGCGGGGACCAGGGGCGAAACGCGTAATTGAAGCGGTTTTCCAGGTCGGTCAGCACCGGGGGCGTGCCATAGACCGGCAGCGGCCGGTCGATCACCCGGTTGATGGCGCGGACCTCGTCCAGCCCCGCGATGTGATCGGCATGGGCGTGGGTGTAGAGGATCGCGTCGAACCGGTCGATCCGCTGGGCCAGCAACTGGTCACGCAGATCGGGGCCGGTATCCAGCAGCACCGCCCCGTCCCCGCCCCGCAGCAGGACGGATGCGCGGGTGCGGCGGTTGCGGGGTTCCGCCGGATCGCAGACGCCCCAGTCGCCAGCGCCGTCGGGGCCGCCGATCATCGGCACCCCCGCCGACCCGCCGCATCCCAGGACGATCAGTTCCATCGGTCAGGCCGCCCGGCTGAACAGCCGGTGGAAGTTCGCGGTCGTGACCTCGGCCAGGCTTTCGGGCGTCATGTCCCGTACTTCCGCCAGCCGGCGCGCCGTGTGGGCGACGAAACCCGGCTCGTTCTTGCGCCCCCGCTGCGGCACCGGGGCCAGATAGGGCGAATCGGTTTCCACCAGCAGCCTGTCCTGGGGAATGTCCCGTGCCACGGCACGCAGCGCATCCGATTTCGGAAAGGTCAGGATACCGGAGAAGCTGACATACCCCCCCAGTTCCAGCCCCACCCGCGCCAGGTCGGGACCCGAGGCGAAGCAGTGCAGCAGGAAGCGGAACGGGCCGTGGGACTCCACTTCGTCCCGCAGGATCTCGGCGACATCCTCATCGGCATCGCGGGCATGGATGACCAGCGGCAGGTCCATCTGCCGCGCGGCCGCGATATGGGCGCGAAAGCGCGCCTGCTGCAACGGCCGCACGGATTCGGCCCCGTGAAAGTAATCCAGGCCCGTCTCACCGATTCCCACCACGCGCGGATCGTCGGCCAGGGCCACGATACCGGCCGCGTCCGCGACCGTGCATTCGTCCACATGGTCCGGGTGCGTGCCCACCGTGCACCACACCCGCAGGTCCGGGCGGCTGAAGCGGGTCAGGTCCTTCTGCTGCGCCGCGCGCGACAGGCGGGTGCCGATCGTCACCATCCCTTCGACCCCGGCCTGGCGCGCCCTGTCCAGCAGGTCCGGGATCTCGTCATCCGTGAAATGGTCCAGATGGCAGTGCGAATCGATCAGTCCCGTCATTGCGCCTCGGCCTCCACGTAACGGGGAAAGATCCCCTGCGGCGGCGGCAGGGCGCGTCCGCCCGGCAGCGGCGTGGCCAGGGACGCGAAATCGCGCTCGTCCTCCGCCACGCCAAGCTGCGTCAGCAGCGCATCCATGCTGCCGGGCATGTAGGGCTGCAGCATGGTGCCGATGCCGCGCAGGGCATCGACCAGCACGCGCAGCACCACCGCCATCCGGTCGGGATCGGTCTTCTTCAGCGCCCACGGGGCCTGGCGGTCGATATAGGCGTTGCAGGCGCGGATGACGCGCCAGACCTCTTCCAGCGCGTCGGTCAGGGCGCGGCGGTCGATCTGTTCGTGCATCAGGGTCGGCAGCAGGTCGGCCTGCGCCAGCAGCGCGATGTCGTCGTCGGTCCGCGTGCCCTGCTCCGGCAGCAGCCCGCCGCAATTGCGCGCCACCTGCGACAGCGTGCGCTGCGCCAGGTTGCCCAGGTCGTTGGCCAGTTCGACATTCATCCGGTTGATGATGGCCTTGCGGCTCAGGTCGCTGTCACCGCCGAAGGGCATTTCGCGCATCAGGAAGAAGCGCACCGGGTCCAGGCCGAATTCCGCCACCAGGTCGCGCGGATCGACGACATTGCCCAGCGACTTGCTCATCTTCTCGCCCTCGATGGTCCACCATCCGTGCGAGAAGACGCAGTCCGGCAGGTCCAGACCCGCCGCCATCAGCAGCGCCGGCCAGTAGATGGCGTGGAAGCGGACGATGTCCTTGCCCACCAGGTGCAGGTTCGCCGGCCAGAAGCCCGCGCGCGGGTTGCGGGCGTCGGGAAAGCCGATCGCGGACAGGTAGTTGGCCAGCGCGTCGACCCAGACATACATCACGTGATCGGCATCGCCGGGCACCGGAATGCCCCAGCGGAAGCTGGTGCGGCTGATCGACAGGTCGCGCAGGCCCTGGCGGACGAAGCTTGCGACCTCGTTGCGCCGCGACGCGGGCTCCACGAAGCCCGGGCGGGTTTCGTACAGGTCCAGCAGCCGGTCGGCGAAGGCGGACAGGCGGAAGAAATAGGACGGCTCGCGGACCCATTCGACCGGGGCGCCGGTCGGCGCGACCCGGGTGCCGTCGGGCTGGGTAACCAGTTCGTCCTCGTTATAGAAGCTTTCGTCGCGCAGGGCGTACCAGCCCTCGTACGCACCCAGGTAGATATGGCCGTTCGCCGCGATCCTCTCCCACAGGGCCGTGGCGCCGGCGATGTGACGCGGTTCGGTGGTGCGGATGAAATCGTCGTACGAGACGTTCATCACGTCGTACATCGCGCGGAAATCGGCTGAAACGCGGTCCGCGAACGCGATCGGGGCCAGGCCCGCCGCCTGGGCGGCCTGTTCCACCTTCTGGCCGTGTTCGTCCGTGCCGGTCAGGAAGAAGACGTCGAAACCCGCCAGCCGCTTGAACCGCGCCACGATGTCGGCGGCGACCGATGTATAGGCGTGGCCGATATGGGGCGCCCCGTTCACATAATAGATCGGTGTCGTGACGTAATAGCGCCGGGTCATATTCCACTCACCAATGTCAGGCCGCTCAGGATGGCCTGATGTTTATCCAGATTGAACTGTTCCGTCTCGGCCCGCAGATGGACCAGACGACGCCAGAGATCGACCATGCGGTCGGCCGGCCTTTCCGCCGGGATCGTGCCGCGCACGGCGGCGCGGGTGCGCACCGATATGGCATCGCACAGCAGATCGAAGAAGACGGAAAAGCCATTCTCCCGCTTCAGGACCGCTTCCGCAATCTCGTACATCTCTCCTTCCCGCATGGCTCCCGGGCCTGCCGGCGCGTCCATCACGCGCGCGACCAGGGCGCCCAGCGCGCCGCCGTCACCCGCCAGCAACGCCAGCGCCCGGCCCGGCGATCCATGGGCCAGCGGCACGACGCGCGCGATGTCGTCGGGGGCCGCGTCCTCGACAACCGTGGACAGGACGGCATGCATGTCGGCGGGCGACAGCGGGCCCAGCTTCAGCGTCCGGCACCGGCTGCGGATCGTCGGCAGCAGGCGCCCCGGCGTGGCGCAGGTCAGGATCAGGATGGCGCGCGGGGGCGGTTCCTCCAGCAGTTTCAGGATCGCGTTGGCGGCGCTGCGGTTCATGTATTCCGCGCCGTCCACGATCACGACGCGCCAGCCATCCTCGGCTGCCGTGCGGTGCAGGAACTGGCCGATCGGCCGCACGTCGTCGGCCACGATTTCAGCGCGCAGGCGCTGCCGCTTTTCATCCACCCCCCGGGCGATGGTCAGCAGGTCGGCATGGCTGCCGGCGGCGATCCGCCGTGCGGCGGGACTGTCGGGGTCCGTCCCCTTCAGCAGCAGCCGCGCCATCCAGAAGGCCATCGTCGCCTTGCCGATGCCCTCGGTGCCGGTCAGCAGCCAGGCGTGATGCAGCCGCCCGGTGCGAAGCGCGTCCTCGAACGCGCGTCGCGCTTCCTGCTGCCCCACCAGGTCCGGAGCGTCACGCGGCGCCGGGGGCATCCGTTTCCAGCCTTGCGTCCACCAGGCGGGCGATGTCGCCCGCGACCACATCCACCGGCCGGTCGGCCGCGATCGTGACGCAGCGCCCGGCCTCGGCCCGCGCGATGGTGTCGAATCCGTCCGCGACGCGGGCGTGGAAGGCTTCGTCGGCGGCCTCGTACCTGTCCGCCGGGCCGCCGCGCGCGCGCAGGCGGGCCAGCGCGCCGGCCCGCTCCAGCATCAGGACCAGCGTCAGGTCGGGCGCCAGCCCCACCTGGGCGCCCAGCACCGCGATCAGGTGCAGGATCCCCGGATCGGCGCGACCCAGCCCGTAGCCCTGATAGGCCAGGGTGGAATCGATGAAGCGGTCGCAGATGACGACCGCGCCGCGCGCCAGCGCCGGGCGGATCAACTGGTCCACATGGTCGCAGCGCGCGGCGAAATGGGCCAGGATCTCCGCCCGCAGCGACAGGTCGTGCCCGCCGAACAGCAGCAACTGGCGCAGGGCCTCGGCCCCCGGGGTGCCGCCCGGTTCGCGCGTGCGCACCACCTCGCGGCCGGCGGCGCGCAGATGCGCCTCCAGGCGCTGCGCCTGGGTAGATTTCCCCGCGCCCTCGCCCCCTTCGAAGGTGATGAACAGGCCCGCCACGGAACTCAGTGCCGGCCCAGTTTCTGGCCCAGCACCGCCGACGCCCGGGCGAACAGGCCCAGGCGCGGCACGCCCTGCCCCGCCACCAGGGGCATGCGGATATCGGCCAGGCCCGGATTGCTGATCACCAGGTCGCCCAGCACCTGCCCTGCCGCCACGGGGGCGGCCACCGGGGCCTGGTAATCCACCCCGATATGCGCCCGCGACCGCCAGCCATGCGGCAGGGTCATGACGATATCCCGCGTGGCGACCAGGGGCACGGTGGGCTGCGTGCCCAGCCACACCGATGCCTGTTCGACGATGTCGCCCTTGCGGAACAGGGTCGCGTTCTCGAAATTCGCGAACGACCATTCCAGCAGGCGCTCGCCTTCATGCGCGCGGGCGTTGCTGGACGGCATGCCGTTCAGCGACAGGACCACCCGGTTGCCGCCCCGGTCGGCGCTGGCGCACAGCCCGAACCCGCCGGCATCGGTGTGGCCGGTCTTCAGCCCGTCGGCCAGCCCCTTGTCCACCAGCACGTTGCGGTTGCCCTGCGAGATCTTGTTGAACCGGTAATCCTTCTCGGAAAAGAAGTGATAATATTCCGGGAAGTCGCGGATCAGCCGTACCGCCAGTTGCGCGACGTCGCGCGCCGACATGTAGTGATTGTCGGCCGGCCAGCCGGTGGCGTTCATGAAATGCGAATTGGACAGGCCGATACGCGCCGCCATGTCGTTCATCTGGGCGACGAACTGTTCCTCGGACCCCGCCACGCCTTCGGCCAGCACGATGCACGCGTCGTTGCCCGACTGGATGACCATGCCCTGGATCAGGTCCTGGACCGCGATGCTCTGCCCCAGGGGCACGAACATCTTGGACCCCTGCATACGCCACGCCTTCTCGCTGACCGGCAGCATCTGGTCCAGCTTCAGTCGGCCGGATTTCAGCATGCCGAAGACGATATAGGCCGTCATCATCTTGGTCAGCGAGGACGGCGGCATCCGCTCGTCCGCCGCCTTTTCCAGCAGGACCGATCCGGTCGTGACGTCCAGGATGCAGGCCCAGCGCGCCACGGTGTCCAGCGGACCGATGGGGGTGGCGGCCGGCGGCCCGGCGGGGGCCGCCGCGTCGGCGGCATCGGTGCCGTCCTCCGCATTCGCTCCGCCGGTCGGGGCGGGCTGGGGGGACGGCGCGCCATGCGCGTGGTGCCGGCGCGGCGCCGCAACCGCAAGAGAACCGGTGGCGGCCAGCGAGGCCGTCCCAGCCATGAGGAACCTTCGGGTCTGCACGTTCATCCCTATTCGACGACGATCCGGGCACCGGTTACTCCGGCGCCCATAAGCTGGTCCAGTGCGCGGTCGGCGTCGGTCGCGTTCATGAACGGCCCGACATGGACCCGCCACAGCGCCCGTCCGTGTTCCTGGACCGGCACGACGCGGCCGCCGGTCCGCGCGGCCGACAGTTCGGCATAGCGCAGGGTCGAAAACGTGCCGGCATCGACCCACAGCAGCCCGCCCACCACATAGCCCTGGCGCACGCTGGGAGGCAGGTCGCCCATCAGGGCCGAGATATCCGCCGCCCCCACCGTCCCGCCGGGGGCGCCGACGATCGTGGCCCCGCTGCCCGGATGGTCCAGCGATTCGGCACGGACCTGGCCGGCCGGCGCCGCCGCGATATCCAGGTGCTGGGTGCCCGGCAGACCCTCGGCCAGTTGCTCGTTCTGCGCTTCCAGTCCCGTGACCGCGACCCGCACCGGATTGCTGCCGATCCCCAGCAGGGCGGCGGCCCTGGGCGACAGGCCGATCAGCCGGCCCGGCGAATCCGGTCCCCGGTCATTCACCCGGATGGTGATTTCACGCCCGTTTTCCAGGTTGCGCACCGTGACGATGGCCGGAAGCTGCAGCGTCGCATGGCGGCCGGTCAGGGCATCGGGGCTGTAATGCTCGCCATCCGCCGTGACGTAGGGCGTGCGGTCCGGGTCGGCGACGGCCAGGCCGGTCGCCTGATAGGAGAAATCCTCGTGCGGGTAGTACCACACGCCGTCCATCTGGTACGGCGCGCCGACGACGTAATGCGGCGCCGCAGGGGGCAGCCCGGGCTCCGCCCGATGGCAGCCCAGCAGTCCCAGCGCGGCCATTACCGTGGGAACGGCCCGGCGCGTCACGTGACGTCGTGGCCCAGCAGCCCGACCGCCAGCGCGTAGAAATCGGATGGATTGTAGCGCCGGATGACCGAAAAATTGCGATAGACCATGAAGGCCTCGCCGCCCGGTCCGTCCGGCCGGATCACCGCGCCGCTGATATCGGGGCGCGAGAAACGCCGCCCGTCCAGCCGCCGCACGCCCTGCGCCATCCAGTCGGCCAGGGTACGCACCCTGCCCCGCCCCAGATCGGCCTGCGCCAGCCGCGTGGGAACCGAGATTTCCTGGCCCCAGGGCTCGCCGGCCGACCAGCCGCAACGGGCCAGGTAATTGGCGATCGAGGCGAAGACGTCGGGCTCGCTGGTCCAGATGTCGCGCCGGCCGCTGCCGGTATAGTCGACGGCGTAGCGCAGATAGGCGCTGGGCATGAACTGCGGCTGTCCCATCGCACCGGCATAGCTGCCGGTCATGGAATCGGGCGTGACGTCGCCATGGTCCAGGATGCGCAGCGCATTCATCAGTTCGCCGCGAAAGAACGACGCGCGCCGCCCGTCATAGGCCAGGGTCGCCAGGGCGTCGGGGATCTGGAAGGTGCCCGTACGCGTGCCGTAGGCGGATTCCAACCCCCAGATTCCCATCAGCGGCTGCGGGTCCACGCCGAAATGCCGGCCGACCTCCGCCAGCAGCGCGCGCCGTGCCCCCGCCGCCACGCGGCCGTCGGCGACCTTCTTGGGCGTCAGCACGCGCTGTCGGTACTGCGCCCAGGTCAGGGTGAATTCGGGCTGGTGCTGGTCCAGTTGCAGGACGCGCGCGTTCGGCGCCTCCAGCGCCAGGGCGCGATCGACGATCGCGGCCGACAGGCCATGGGAAACGGCCTCGGCCCGCACCCCGGCCAGGAAGGCCGCATAGGATGCAGCAGGGGCGCTGTCGGCCCGCGCCGACGCGGCCATGCCGATGCCACCGGCCGCGCAGGTGGCCGAGGCTGACATCAGGAAGTCACGTCGTCGGATCATGATGCAAGCTGTGCCACATTCCCCGCCGGCCTTTCAATCCTTGCCTGGGGCAACCACGCGCTGTCCGGCGGCGGAATTTGCCGTCGCCCGCAGGCGATTTGTCGGCGGCGGCGAAGCGTGCCACAAGGGCCCCACCCCGGGCGCGGCCTCCGCCGGTCTGTCCGGTGCCCGCGCTGGACGGGCCCCTGGCCAAGGATTTTCAGGGCAAGGGTTTCTGGGCAAGAGGTTTTGATGCAGTGAGGATTCCGACCCGTCTCTTCCGGCCAATCCCACGCTGAACGGCCCTGTCCCGGTCATGTTTCCCTCACTTCCCGACCTGCTGGCCGCGGCCGGCACTTCGCCCGTCATCCAGGCGCTGGCGATCATCATCGGCACCTTCATCCTGGAAGACGCGGCCACCATCCTGACGGCGATGGAGGTCCAGACCGGCCAGATCGCCATCCCCGTGGCGCTGGTAGCGCTGTATGTCGGCATCGTGGTCGGCGACCTGGGGCTGTACGGGCTGGGGCGGCTGGCCGCGCTGTGGCCGCCGGCCCGGCGTTGGGTCGCCGTGCCTCAGGACGGCAACGGGCAGACCTGGTTCGGGCGCAATGTCTTCCGCATCGTCTTCGTCAGCCGGTTCATCCCCGGCGCGCGCCTGCCGCTCTACACCGCCTGCGGATTCTTCGGCGCCAGCGTGGGTCGATTCGCGCTGGCGGCCGTTCTGGCGACGCTGATCTGGACAACCCTGCTGTTCGCTGTATCGCTACAGGTCGGCCATTTCCTGATCGACCATCTGGGGGAATGGAAATGGCTGGGCATGGGGGGATTCGTCCTGACCATCATTCTGGTTGGCCGGATCGTGGCCAGTGTGCGGAGTCCCTCTCGATGAACCATGCCCCGACCGCCGCTTCCAGCCGGGCCAAGACGGGGGGGGATGCGGCACGGCAGCCCGCGCCGCTGTCGATGTTCGAATTCTGGCCGGGCTGGGCCATCTATACCCCGGTCGTGCTGTACTGGATCCTGCTGGGCCTGTGGCACCGGGATTTCAGCCTGCCGACCGCGGCCAATCCCCGCATCCTGACCGGCGGCCTGTGCGGCGAAAGCAAGACCAGCATCCTGGACATGGCGGGCGAGACGGCGCGGCGCTGGATCGCGCCCTATGTCTCGGTCACCACCGGTTCGGCCGATGACGGCGCGGCCGCCCTGGCGGCGCTGGATCGCGGCGGGCTGGCGCTGCCGGTGGTGGTGAAGCCCGATATCGGCTGCAACGGCGCCGGGGTGAAGCTGGTCACGACCCCGGACGAACTGGTCGCGGCGGTGGCGCTGTACCCGCCCGATACCCCCCTGGTCATGCAGCGGCTGATCCCGTTCGAGCACGAGGCCGGCGTGTTCTATATCCGCCACCCAGACGAGGACCGGGGCCGGATATCCTCGCTGACCTACAAGGAGGCACCGGTCATCGTCGGCGACGGCCGGTCCACGGTGCGACAACTGATCGATGCCGACGCGCGCACGCGCCTGGTGCCGCATCTGTATCTGCCCCGCCTGGGCGATCGGGTGCATGAGGTCCTGCCGGCGGGCATGCCGCTGCGGCTGGTCTTCGCCGGGAATCACAGCAAGGGGTCGATCTTCCGCAACGGCGCGGACGACATCACCCCGGCCCTGGTCGAGCAGATCGACCGGATCATGCAGGATATCCCCGATTTCCATTTCGGCCGGATCGACCTGAAGTTCGAATCCATCGCCGCCCTGCGCCTGGGCCGGGGGTTCGAAATCATCGAGATCAACGGCGTGGGGTCCGAAGCGACCCATATCTGGGATTCGCGCACCACCCTGCGCGAGGCCTATGCGGCGCAGTTCACGCATTACCGCGAGACCTTCCGCATCGGCGCCAAGAAGAAGAAGGCCGGATGGCGGACCAGCGGCGCCTTCACCATGCTGCATTACTGGCGCCAGCAGAGGCGGCTGCTCGCCTCCTACCCCCTGAACGACTAGGATACTGTTTTTACTGCATTGAATCGGACGGCAGACCGCCATTGCCGAAGATGTAGTTGCTGACCTGCTGTTCCAGGCTGACGGCCTCCTGCGCGTTGGTGATGACCGCGCCGGGGGGCAGCCGCGCCGGGGCCTTTCCCGGCACCACCATCAGCGCATCGTCGCCCGTCATGGTCGCGCTGCCGATCATCACGCCGGAATCGGCCGGCAGGGACAGGTCGCGATCGAGCGTGAAGCCCACATTCGCCATGGCCGTCGCGGGGTCCAGCGCGATGGCGGTCACGCGCCCGACGGGAACGCCCGCCAACTGCACCTCGGCCCCCACATGCAATCCGTTGGCCGATATGAATCGGGCGGACAGCGCATAGCGATCATTCCCCAGATCGACCTGCGAGGCACGGGCATAGGCATAGAATGCCCCGGCCACCAGCAAGACCAATCCGCTGAAAACAATCGCGCTGCCATTTTCTCGCGCCAAACGTTCCTCCTTATTCCTGTCGGGCCGATCATTCGCGGCGCTACGGTACAGACTTGCCGGGCACCCGGAAAGTAAGGCACGACGACATTCTAATTCGCCATGGACAGCCGGACAATGACACTCATCCAAGCCATCGTGATCGCGATCCTCCAGGGGGCGACGGAGCTGTTCCCGGTCAGCAGCCTGGGGCATGCCGTCATCGTCCCCGCCCTGCTGGGCTGGGCGTTCGACCCGCACGGCGAAATCTTCCTGCCGTTCCTGGTCATGCTGCACCTGGGCACCGCGATCGCCCTGCTGGTCTATTTCCGCAATGACTGGGCGGCCATCTTCCAGGGGCTGAGGGGCCGCGACGGCAGCCAGCGCCAGGCCGAAAGCATCCATATCCTGGCCCTGCTGGTGGTGGCGACCATTCCGGCGGTCATTATCGGCGGCCTGCTGGAACATTGGCTGCGGGCGCTGTTCGGCACCGCGCGCTATGCCGCGATCTTCCTGTTCCTGAACGGCCTGCTGCTGCTGCTGACCGAACGGATGAAGAGCCGCCAGCCCGTCCAGGGCGGCTATGCCATCGCATCGCTGACCTATGCCGACGCCGCGATCATCGGCCTGTGGCAGTGCCTGGCCTTCCTGCCCGGCATCTCGCGGTCGGGGGCCACGATCATCGGCGCGCTGTTTCGCGGCCTGAACCATGAAGGGGCCGCGCGGTTTTCGTTCCTGATGGCCCAGCCGGTCATCATTGCCGCCACGGTGCGCGAGGCCCTGCACATGCGCCATGTCGCCATCCCGCCGGGTCAGATGCAGGTCGCGACCATCGGCGCCATGGTGGCGGCCGTGACCGCACTGGCCAGCACCGCGTTCCTGATGCGATACTTCCACAATCACGAGCGATGGGCGCTGAGCCCGTTCGGCTATTACTGCGTGCTGGCCGGCGCGGTTTCCTTCTTCATCCTCGGCCACTGAACGTACCCTCCCCCATGATACGCCGCCTGACCGCCAGGTCCCTCCTGGCACTGCCCCTTCTGCTGCTTGCCGGCCTGGGTACCGCCCGTGCGACGCCCCCGAACCTGGCCGTCCAGCCCGTGTCGCGCATGGACACGCCCTGGTGGCGCCAGCGCTTCGCCGACAAGCAGGCCGAAATCGCGCATGGTCGTTTCGACCTGGTCTGGCTGGGCGATTCGATCACCCAGAACTGGGAGCGCACCGGCCCCGAGCCCTGGCGTCAGTTCGCGCCGGTCTGGCAGCATTATTACGGCGACCGCCACGCCATCAACCTGGGCTTCAAGGGGGACAGCACCTGCCACGTCCTGTGGCGCCTGGACCATGGCGAGCTTGATTTCCGCCCCCCCCCGCGCCTGTTCGTCGTGCTGGTGGGGGCGAACAATTTCGGCCATGTCCATATCGACGCGGGCCACACCTACCCCGGCATCACGCGCATCGTGGACCAGATCCATGGCCGCTTTCCCGCGGCGCAGGTCCTGCTGCTGGAGGTCCTGCCTTCGATTCGGACGGCATGGATCACGGCGAACACGCAGCGCCTGAACGCCATGCTGCGCGCCGACATACGGCGCGACCGGCCCTGGCTGCACCTGCAGGACGTCGGCGCGGCGCTGGAGCGGAACGGCGCGCCCGATCCCACGCGCTTCCTCGACCCGCATCTGACGCCGCCCGACCCGCCGCTGCACCCCAGCGCGGCGGCGCAACAGGACATCGCCCGCATGATCGAACCGACGGTGGCGGCGATCCTGGGCGACCACCCCCATTAACCTCCCTTAATCAATCGTTCGTACCGACCGTCCGAACCGAAACGGGACGTGCCTCGGCCGCCCCGTTTCGGTTCGTTCCGTTCGTTTCGCATTCGGTCCGGGCGGCCATGTTCGTTTGGCGCAATACAGCCCTCCCCCCCTCATGCTATTTTGAAGTTCATGTCCCTCATTTCCTTTTCCAGTAAACGCCTCCGGCTTCGGAAATCCATTCAGCAGATTGAATCCGAAAGCCAGAATCACGGGCTGCGCCGTACGCTCGGCCCCGTTCAGCTGATGATGCTCGGGATCGGTTCCACCATCGGGGCCGGGATCTATGTCATGACCGGAACCGCCGCCGCCACCTACGCAGGGCCGGCCATCCTGCTGTCATTCCTGGTCGCCGGCCTGGCCTGCCTGTTCACCGCGTTTTCGTATGGCGAACTGGCCTCGACGATGCCGGTTTCCGGTTCGGCCTACAGCTATGCCTATGTTTCGATGGGCGAAGGGGTGGCCTGGGCGGTCGGGTGGCTGCTGCTGCTGGAATACGGCATATCCTGCGCCGGCGTGGCTGCCGGATTTTCCGGATACGCGACCAGCCTGCTGCACGATCTGGGCGTCCATGTGCCGTCCTTCCTGTGCACCACGCTGGTCCAGACCGTGCCCACCCCCCACGGCGCCAGCCTGCTGGTCGCGCCCCGGATGGGCCTGGTGGGGGCGGTCTCGGTCCTGGTCGTCACGGGACTGCTGGTCCTGGGCGTCGAGGAATCGGCGCGGATCAACACCCTGATCGTCTTCGTGAAGGTCGGCGTACTGATGCTGTTCATGGCGTTCGGCATCCGGTACGTCCACCTGTCCAACCTCAATCCCTTCATCCCGCCGCGCGAAAACGGGTTCCATTACGGCGTGCCCGGCATCTTCCGGGCCGCGTCGGTCATCTTCTTCGCCTATGTCGGGTTCGAAACCGTCTCGACCGCGTCGGCCGAGGCCCGCAATCCCCGCCGCGACGTGCCGCTGGGCATCATCGGGTCACTGCTGATCTGCACGCTGGTCTATATCTGCGTGGCCACGGTGCTGATCGGGGTCGTGCCGTTCCGGCAACTGGGCGTCGCCGATCCGCTGGCAATAGCCGTGGATGCGATCGGCCAGCCCTGGCTTGCGATCATGATCAAGGTGGGCGCCGTCGTCGGCCTGTGCTCGGTCATCCTGGGCCTGCTGTACGGCCAGACGCGGATCTTCTTCACCATTGCGCGCGACGGGCTGCTGCCGCCGATCTTCTGCCGCCTGCACCCGACCTTCCGCACGCCATGGGTCGGCACCATCGTGCTGGGTGTCCTCGTCGCCGTGGCTACCGCGACCCTGCCGATCGACATCATCAGCGACCTGGTCAGCCTGGGCACCGCGACGGCGTTCGGCATCGTCTGCTTCACCGTGATCTGGCAGCGCAACGCCCGCCCCGACCTGCACCGGCCGTTCAGCGTGCCGCTGGGCGGGGTCAAGGTCGGCGGGGTATGGATCGGCGTGGCGCCTGCGCTGGGCATCCTGTTCTGCCTGATCATGGCCGGGCCGCTGTTCGTGGACATGATCCGGGCACTGACCAACGGCGATCCGCTGCCGGCCATCCTGCTGGGCAGCTACATCGTCCTGGGCGTGCTCAGCTACGCCTTCTACGGCCATTCCCATTCGCGGCTGGGCCGTGAAGAGGTCGCGCTGTAATCAGCCTGGAGGGCCGGTATAGGCGCCGGGCGGCGGCCGGTCGATCGGGGGGGACAGGATGCCGTGCGGGCCCAGCACGTCCTGGCCGGCCGGGGACGAGACATGGGCCATCCGCTCGCGCGGCAGCGCCTCGGGACATTCGTCGCGCAGGAACAGGATGATCTTCTCGCGGATCTCGCAGCGCAGATCCCAGCTCTGCATGGCCGAGCGCGCACTGGCGATGACGCGGATGGTCATGACCTGCGTGCTGCAGTCCGACACCTGGACATCGAACACCTTGCCGTCCCATAGCGGGCTTGCCTGCACGATATCGCGCAGCCGACCGCGAATCCGGTCCATCGGTGCGTGGAAATCCACGTACAGGAACACCACCCCGATCAGGGCCGCCGAATTGTGGGTCCAGTTCTGGAACGGGTTTTCCAGGAACCAGGAAATCGGCACGATGTGCCGGCGCCAGTCCCAGACCCGCAGCACGACATAGGTCGCGGTGATTTCCTCGACCCACGCCCAGTCGCCATTGATGATGATCAGGTCTTCCATGCGGATCGGCTGGGTCATGGCGATCTGCATGCCGGCGATCAGGTTGGTCAGCAGCGGCCGCGCCGCCAGACCGACCACGACCGAGGCCGCACCCGCCGAGGCGAACAGGCTGAGCCCGTATTCCCGCACCGATTCGAACGTCATCAGCGCCGAGCCCACCGTCAGCAGCCCGACCAGGATATCCGCCATGCGCCGCAGCACGCGCACCTGCGTCATGTGGGTCCGCGACAGGATGTCGTCGCGGTCCTCCTTGCCGTTGATCCGGAGCAGATAGGCGTCGGACAGGATTCGCATGGCCACGATGGCGGCGTAGCCCACCATCAGCACGAACAGCACCAGCAACCCGTGCGCGGCCCGATGCATGGTCTCGTACGACAGGCCGGACGCCGGCAACGCGGTGCCGACGAAGATGATCGCCAGCATGACCCGCGCCGGCCGCTGCATGGCCAGGGTGAAGGTGCGGACGAAGGCCCCGCGCTTCTGCCCCGGTATGCGCAGGATCAGCTTGGTCACGACCCGGCTGCAGAGTTCGGCCATCACGGCGGCGGCACACAGCACCAGGACCGAGGCCACGGAGCCGGGAAGCCATCCGAACGATTTCCGAATGTCGGTCAGCAGGTCGATAAACGCGTCTTTCACGAATTCTGCTCCGGTCTTGCGGCGCGGCATCGGGGTGGCAGACTGTGCATGAACAAAGCCATATCAATGGAAAGGATGGTTTTCTTTAACCACGGTGGGAAGCATCGCATCAATCGCGATGCACGGGTTGACTTTGCGCAACGGGGGGGATATCTCCCAACCCACCCGACGCGATGGCGGCGTAGCTCAGCGGTAGAGCAGGGGAATCATAATCCCTTGGTCGGCGGTTCAAATCCGTCCGCCGCTACCACGCGTCGGGTCTTTCCCCTTTTTTCCGAGGCTGTTTCAAAAGCCTCTCAATGCGCGCCCCCCGGCTGCCGCACTGCCGCGATATCCTGGGCCGTGACGTGCCCGACGCGGTTGGCGAAGTGACCGATCGTGTAGTTCGCCAGGTCCGCCAGGTCCTGATCGCGATATTCCGGGCCGAAGGCCGGCATCGTCATCACACCCCGGGCGGTATCCAGCCGCGATCCCTGGACCATGGTCTGGATCAGGTTCCGCCCCTGGATCTCGCCCAGGCTGCGCGCGCCCCACAATGCGGCTTCATCGACCTGCCGCCCCTGCCCGTCCGTCAGGTGACACCCGGCGCAGGCGCCGGCGAACAGCCGCTCGCCATTGCTGTGCGTGGGGGTGGCGTGGGCCAGGGCCTGCGGCGGTATGGCGGCGACGGTCTCGTTCGACTGCCGGGCCGGCAGGCTGCGCAGATAGGTCACCATGGACGCGATATCCTGCGGGGTCAGATACCGCAGGCTGTAGCCGACCACTTCGGCCATCGGTCCGGCGGCCGTGCCGCGCCCGTCGGCATGGCCGGTGGACAGGTACGCCGTCAGTTGCGCGTCGGTCCATGCCCCGATCCCGCTGTCGGGATCGGAGGAGATATTATACGCCTCCCACCCCGCAGTAAGCGCGCCCGCATAGGACCGGGCGCCGGATGTCGCCTGCATCATGGTGCGGGGCGAATGGCATTCGGCGCAATGGCCCGCGGCCTCGACCAGATAGCGGCCACGATTCCACGCGGCCGAGCGTCCCGGTTCGTCCGTCATCGCGCTGGAGGGCCGATACAGCAGGTTCCACGCCACCATCGCCAGGCGGATACTGTAGGGGAACCGCACCCGGTTGGCCCGTGCCGTCGCATGGACCGGCGCCAGGGTCGCCAGATAGGCCCGGATGGCACGCACGTCGTCCGCCGTCATCCGCGCATAGGATGCGTAGGGCATGACGGGATAGAGATGCGTCCAGCCCGGCGCGACGCCGGCCCGTACCGCCGAATCGAACTGCGCGTCGGTATAGGCGCCGATGCCGGTTTCCCGGTCCGGGGTGATGTTGGGGGCGTAGATCGTGCCGATCCCCGGAAGGTCGAAGGCCCGCCCGCCCGCAAAGGGCCGGCCGCCCGGTTTCGTATGACAGACCTCGCAATCCGCCGCGTGCTCCAGATAGGCGCCACGCCGCACCAGATCCGAATCCTGGGCCTGAACTTGGGCCTGGTCCTGGGCCTGGGCCACGCCGCCCGTGGCCACGCCCAGCGTCACCAGCGCCAGGACGGCACGCACCGCCCTCATGCCTGGGGTCCCGTCAGGGGCAGCCTGCGATAGCGCCGGCCGGTGGCGGCGGCCATGGCGTTGGCCAGCGCCGCCGCCGCCGCCGCCGTGCCGGTTTCGCCGATGCCGCCCGGGTCCTCGGTGCTGTTCACCAGATGCACCTCGATCATGGGGGATTCGTTCATGCGCAGGACCCGGTAGGAATGGAAATTCGTCTCCTGCACGCGGCCGTCGCGCAGCGTCACCTCGTTGAACAGGGCGGCGCTGATGCCGAAGATCAGGCCGCCCTCGATCTGGGATACGACCTGGTCGGGATTGACCATCCGGCCGCAATCCACGGCCACCACGGCGCGCAGGACGCGTACCGTGTCCATGTCGGACATGTCGACCTCCATCACCGTGGCCAGGTAGGAGCCGAACACGTATTGCAGGGCAATCCCGCGGCCGACATGCTTGGGCAGCGGCTCGCCCCAGCTCGCCTTTTCGGCGGCCAGGTCCAGTACCGCCCGGGCGCGGGGATTGCCCCCGGTCATCTGGCGGCGAAACGCCACCGCATCCTTCCCGGCACGCGCCGCCAGTTCGTCGATGAAGCTTTCGACCACGAAGACGCCCCGCGTGCCCCCTACCCCGCGCCACCACGCGGTGACCACGCCCGGGGCCTCGCGCCGGGCGTAATCCAGGAACATCGCGGGAATGGCGTACGGGGTCTCGACCGTCGCGGCCAGCAGGTCGTCGTCCACCCCGTTGGGCAGCAGCGCCTCGGGCGCCCAGCGGGCGACCACGGCGGGGCCGACGATCCGGTGCGACAGTCCGACCAGGTTTCCCTTCCGGTCCAGGCCGCCGACCAGGCGATCGACATAGGCCGGACGAAAGCGGTCCAGCGTCAGGTCTTCCTCGCGCGTCCAGACGATCTTGAGCGGATAGGCGACCTGACGGGCGAACTGCACCGCCTGGATGACATATTCATGTTCCAGCCGCCGGCCGAAGCCGCCGCCGATATACTGGTTGTGGACATGGACCCGGTCCTTGCCCAGCCCGGTGATGTCCGCCGCCGCGTCGCGCGCGCGCATAGGTACCTGCGAACCCACCCAGATGTCGCAGCGTTCGGGCGTGACCTGCACGGTGCAGTTGATCGGCTCCATCGGCGCGTGGGCCAGCAGGGGCTGCTGGTACACGGCCTCGACCCGCGTCGTGGCACCTGCGATCGCCGCCCTGGCGTCGCCCTTGGCGTGGGCGGTAATGGCCGGACCGTCCAGCGCCTCGTGCAACTGGCGATAGATCGTATCGGTGGAAACCGCCGCGTTGACGCCTTCGTCCCATGTGATCACCAGGGCATCCAGCCCCTTGCGCGCTGCCCAGAAATGGTTCCCGACCACGCAGACCGCATTGCCGATCGTCAGGACGTCCCGCACGCCGGGGACCTGCCGCGCCGCGCTGTCATCCACATGCGCCAGCACGCCGCCCATGACCGGGCAGGCCGCCACGGTGCCGATGCGCATGCCCGGTACCTGCACGTCGATGCCGAACGTCGCGGTTCCCGCGACCTTGGCCGGCGCGTCCAGACGGTGCTGGGATCGCCCGACCAGGCGAAAGGAAGACGGATCTCGCAGCGTCACGGGTGCGGCCGGCACCGGCAGGGCGGCGGCGGCGGTTGCGAGTTCGCCATAGGCCAGGCTGCGCCCCGTCGCCTCGTGCCGGACCATGCCGCCCCCGGTGGTGCAGGATGCGGGATCGACCGACCACTGGGCCGCCGCCGCCTGGACCAGAAGCGTCCGCGCCACCGCCCCGGCTTCTCGCAGGCTCTTCCACGTCGCGATCGTCGAGGTCGATCCGCCGGTTGCCTGCGTGCCCAGTTCCCTGGTCACGTAGGCGTCGTCCGGGGGGGCGGCCTCGATCTGGATCTGTTCCAGCCCGATATCCAGTTCCTCGGCGATCAGCATCGCCTCGCCGGTATAGATCCCCTGCCCCATTTCGACATTGGGCAGGATCAGCGTGATGGCCCCATCGGGTGCGATTCGTACGAAGGCGTTGGGCGCGAACGGGCCGGTCTGGTCCTCGACGATCCGGGTCGCGGCCCGGGCCGCCCCGCGCGGCAGCATGGCCGCCAGCAGCAGGCCGCCCGTGCCCGCCAGGGCCTGGCGGCGCGACAGCATCGTGCGGCCCATCACGCAGCCCCGGCGGCGTTGCGGATAGCCGCGCGAATCCGGCGATAGGTGCCGCAGCGACAGATATTGCCGGCCATCGCCTGCTCGATCTCCTCGTCGGTGGGGTGGGGGTTGGCCTTCAGCAGCGCCACCGCCGCCATGATCTGCCCGGTCTGGCAATATCCGCACTGCACGACGTCGATCTCCAGCCATGCCTGCCGCACGCCGGTTGCCAGCGGGTCGTCGGACAGGCCTTCGATCGTCGTGACCGGCCGCGCGCCGACCAGGGAAACCGGCAGGGAACAGGCCCGCACCGGCCGGCCGTCGACATGCACGGTGCAGGCCCCGCATTCGCCGATGCCGCATCCGAATTTCGTGCCCGGCAGGCCCAGGACATCCCGCAGGACCCACAGCAGCGGCATGTCATCGGGAACATCCACCTGATGCGCCGCGCCGTTAACCTGCAATGTCAGCATGCACCCTCCAGGTTGAAATCACCGATAGCCGTTCACCCACTCCATCGTGATAACAAAACAATCCGGGAAGGTGAAACCGGGGATCAGCCCCCGGACGGCGGGCTGTCCTGCCCCATCGTCGCGGGCAGGGCGTCGGACAGCGAGGCCGTCGCCAGGGCGATCGCCTCGTCCGAAGGCGCCACGGTGTTGTCGCCATCGGTCGGGACAAGCTGGACCTCGGATCGTTCGGACGTTTCGCGTGCCCGCGCCAGTTCCGCCAGATTGTGCTGGATGACCGGATATTCCGCGACCAGCCGGCGGAAGCGGCGCGCGCTCATATGGTCGAAATGCCCGAATTGCAGCGAGCGGCTGACCGCATGCACCCGCTCGCCCGACAGGGCTTCGTCCGCGCCCAGGACATCGCCCGCGCCGAAGCGGACATCATGCTCGGCATAATGCGTCTCGGTCACGCCGGCGCTGATGAAATAGACGATCCGCACCTTCCGTCCGCGATGGTACAGCCGCTCGCCCGGCGAGGTGAAATGGATCGACATCTGCGGGGCGAGCGCGTGCAGCGCCTCGTCCGGCAGGCCATGGAAGACCGGCAGGCTGCGCAGCCGGGCCTCGATCCCCGCCTTGATGTTGAAGGTCAGCTTGAAATCGAGCTGGCCGCGCCGGCGTTCGACGTCGCGACTCAGTTCCCGGTGCAGTTCCTCGCTGATCAGGGATTCGGACATCAGCGCGTCGTATTCCTCGCCCTCCAGCCGGAGAGCGACCTGCTGCAGCAGCCGGCTCTCCAGGGCCTCGGAATACCCATGATAATGCAGCCGCAGCGTCTGCAGCGCCTCGTTCAGCAATTTGCGCTGGCGTTCCAGGACCTCGCCCACGATCTCGCTGATGCGGCTGCCCAGCGTCGCTTCCATGCGCGTGCGCATGAAGCGGATCAGCGACAGCGAGACGAAATAGCTGATCATCAGCATTTCGAACCGCTCGGTCATGCAGGACATCAGGGGCTGGTCGAAATGGAAGCGGTGATGGATCACCTGCGCCAGCCGGAAGCGCATCGAGGGACGCAGGCGCCGCCGCAGCGCGCGCACGTAGCCGAACCGCCCTTCCAGCCGGGCACCGTCCACCATCGCCTCGGCCGAGCGCAGCAGCGTTTCCATCACCGGGCGCGACAGGCCCTGGATGCGGAACAGGTCCAGCAGGATCGACCGTTCCTTGTTCGCCACCACGATCAGCGCCAGCGTCACCCGCTGCCGGTCGGCCAGCGCCGTGTCGAAGGTGTTGGCCTGTTCCTCTTCCGCCACGCGGCGGTCCAGCATGCTCATGACATTGCCGGCCACGGCGCGGGAAAACCCCAGTTCCTCGGCCATTTCATGGGTGCGGTCGCGCACCTCGCCCAGGCCGATGCCCAGCACCTGGTGGCGCAGGGCCTGGTCGATGGGCGAAAGCTGGTCCAGCTTCAGGAACACGACCAGATAGCGCAGCGTCGTGCCGTTGACGAACAGGGTGATCAGGACAAAGCCGGTGGCGATGATGCCGATGAAATGCGCCACCGGGGTCGCGACATGCTCGTTTTCGGTCACCGCCAGGGCCAGCGCCAGGGTGATCGCGCCGCGCAGGCCGCCCCAGACCATCGTCACCTTGAACGGGTTCGGCACCGGGGGCGACAGGCGCGTCGCCGCCAGCACGGGCAGCAGGCCGAACACCACGGCGCCGCGCGCCAGCAGGCCCGCGCCCGTCGCGATCAGGATCAGCACGCAGTCCCAGCGCGTCATGCCCACCAGCAGGCGCGGCACCAGCATCGACGCCAGCACGAACACCAGCGAACCCGCCCAGAACACCAGTTGCTGCCACAGTTCGTTCAGGAACCGCCATGTCTGCGGCCGGAAGGTCGAAGGCCCGTAGACCGACAGGGTCAGCCCCGCCGTCGCCGTGGCGACCACCCCCGAGAACCCCAGGAATTCGTCGCAGACGATGTAGACGATATAGGGCAGCGCCACCGTCAGCGTGATTTCAGCCGCCGGTGCCGCGCCCAGCATGGTGATCAGCAGCAGGGTCAGCCGTCCGAACAGCACGCCCATCACCAGGGCGCCGCTGAATGCCAGGGTGAAATCCATCAGCGCCGCACCCGGCGCGATGGGGTGATGCGACGTCACCGCCGTCAGCAGGATCGAGAAGATCGAAATCGCGGCCGCGTCGTTCAGCAGGGCCTCGCCCTCGACCAGGCGCGTCAGCCGGCTGGTCGCCCCGATATCACGAAAGATGCCGGCCACCGCCGACGGGTCGGTGGTCGCCACGATCGACCCCAGCAGCAGGCACACCGACAGCGGCAGGCTGGCGAAGGGAAACAGCGCCAGCCCGATCGTGGCGGTGGACACGACCACCGCCACCACCGCCAGCAGCAGCACCGTCGCCGTCTCGTGCGCCAGGCGCCGGACATCGATCGCCAGCGCCCCCTGGAATACCAGGGCCGGCAGGAAGATCAGCAGGAAGGCTTCGCTGTTCAGCGGGAAATCCAGCAGCGTTTCGGCGGCGCCGTTGAACAGGTCGGTATAGGAACTGCGCAGCACCAGATCGGCGGAACCGCCCAGCAGGATGCCGACGACCGCCAGCAGGACCGTTTCGGACAGTTCCAGGCGCCGGGCGATCGGCTGCACGGCGCTGACGATCACCAGCAGCACGGCAATCGCCAGAAGAACCGCAGCCAGGCCCGTCACCGCCATCCGTCATCGTCTCCTTGTCAGTCCACACCGCACCTGATCTGTCGTGGGGAGTGTGACCTTCTGATGGCTATCCACGCACGCCGAATCAGGCGTAGCAAGATTAGCGCCTGTGTCGCGCGGACGGTTCCGAAAAAGCATACCGGCGGGAATCGGGCAACGACGCGGCCCGGTCACGTTATGCTGCGGCGCTGAAACACAGGGCCGTGGCGGCGACGCGGCCTCACCGGTTCAGGTTGTTATTTCTTTCAATAACAAACCAGTAAAACATGATCCTCAGAAAGAGGATCAGTCATATCCGACCCGGTTCAGGTCATGTCCCCGGTCGCGGCCAGCCATGCGCGCACCTGCGCCTCGGGGTCCGGCTGGCCGGTGAAATCGGATACGGCGGACACGCAGTCCGCCCCCGCCGCGATGCACGACGCCGCGCGCGCCAGCGTGATTCCCCCGATGGCGACCAGCGGCACCGGACCGACCAGCCGCTTCCATTCCGCCAGCCGTTCCACCCCCTGGGGTGCCCACGGCATCTTCTTCAGCTTCGTCGGCCAGACGGGGCCCAGCGCGACATAGTCGGGCGCGACCGACAGGGCGCGGTCCAGTTCGTCCGTCGAATGCGTGCTGACCCCCAGGCGGATGCCGCCGGCGCGGATCGCGGCGACATCGGCGGTATCCAGGTCTTCCTGGCCCAGGTGAATGAAATCGATCCCCTCATCCAGGGCCAGGCGCCAATAATCGTTCAACACCAGCGTCACGCCATGGCGCGCGGCATGGGCCTTCGCCGCGCGGATTTCCGCCAGCAGCGCCGCCCCCTGCAGATCCTTGACGCGCAACTGGATCAGGCGCGCCCCCGCCCCGCCCAGCCGGTCGATCCAGTCCGCCCGGTCGACAACGGGATAGATACGCGACGCCAGGCTCATACCAGCTTCCTCATACCAGCTTCCTCATGCCAGAGCCCTCATGCCAGCATCGCCCGGCCCAGCACCGGGGTCGAGGGTGCGGCCATGTCACGTTCCTCAATCGGGTCGGCCTCGCGCGCGATCAGCCCGGCCTCGACCGCCAGGCGGAATGCGCGGGCCATGCGCACCGGGTCGCCGGCCTTGGCCACGGCGGTGTTGATCAGCACGGCGTCATAGCCCAGTTCCATCGCCTGCGCCGCGTGCGACGGCAGGCCGATCCCGGCATCGACGACCAGCGGCACGTCGGGGAAATGCGCCCGCAGCGCGCGCAGGCCGAACACGTTGTTCAGCCCCTTGCCCGACCCGATGGGCGCGCCCCAGGGCATCAGGACCTCGCATCCCGCCTGCAGCAGGCGTTCGGCGCCCACCAGGTCCTCGGTCATGTAGGGAAACACCTTGAACCCGTCCCGGGACAGGATGCGCGCGGCCTCGACCAGCCCGAACATGTCGGGCTGCAGCGTGTCTGACTCGCCGATGACCTCCAGCTTGATCCAGTCGGTGTCGAATACCTCGCGGGCCATGTGGGCGGTGGTCACCGCTTCCTTGACCGTATGGCAGCCCGCCGTATTGGGCAGCACCGGCACGCCCAGGTCCCGGATCATCGACCAGAAGGCCTGACCGGCCCTCTGGCCCGCGGACTCGCGGCGCAACGACACCGTCACCACACCGGCCTCGGCGGCGCGCACCGCGTCGGACAGGATCTCGGGCGACGGATATTGCGCGGTGCCCAGCATCAGGCGCGATTTCAGTTCGGTTCCATAAAACAGCATGGGCTCAGCCCCCCTGCATGGGGGCCAGGATTTCGACCCGCGCCCCCTCGTCCAGCGTCAGCGCGGCACGGCGCGAAACGGGCACGAAATCACCGTTGACCGCCGTCGCCACCCGGGCGCCGCCATATCCCAGTTCGTCGAGCAGGGCGGCCAGGGTCGCGGTGGAGACCTCGCGCGGCTCCTCGTTTACCAGAATCCTCATCTTCCCTCCTTGACCCTTTGGTTCAGGCGGCGGCCTCGGCCGTGCCGAACACGATATCCGCGGCCTGCCGCGCCCGTGACGGCGACAGCAGGAAACCGTGCCGGTACATCCCGTTCACATAGACCGTCCGGCCCTGGACGGTGACGGCGGGCACGTTGTCGGGATAGGCCGGCCGCAACCCCACCCCGGTTTCGACGATCTCCGCCTCGCCGAACGCGGGATGCAGCACGTAGGCGGCGGTCAGCAGCTCCACCATCGAGCGAAGGGTCATGCCCCCGGCATTTTCGCTTTCCACCATCGTGGCCCCGACCATGAACAGATGGTCGGCACGCGGCACAATGTAAACCGGAATGCGCGGATGAAGCATGCGCACGGGACGATGCAGCGTCACGTCGGGGCAGCGCAGCAGCAGCATTTCCCCCCGCATGGCCCGCAGCCCCTTGAGGTGGGGTCGCGCCGCGACGCCGGTGCAGTCCACCACCCGGTCGAACCCGCCGGCGGCAAGGTCGGCGGGCACGTCCCCGGCCGGGGCGTTCATCCGCACCGTGCCGCCCAGCGCGACCAGCCGGTCGCGCAGCGCGGCGAGGGCCAGGCGCGGATCGACATGGCCCTCGGCGGGGAAGAACAGGCCCTTGTTGAATCGCCCGTCCAGGTCGGGCTCCAATTCGGCGATGCGGGCGGCGTCCACCAGGTCGAAATGGCTGGTCCGCCGGCCGAACCGCGCGATGTCGCCCTCGTCACGCGGCGGGGCCAGGACCAGGGTGCCGTTGCGCACGACCCCGGGCACATGCGACGCCCACCAATCGACCGATTCCAGCGAATCGCGCGTGACCTCGGGCGGGGCGGATTCGGCCTCGCACCACGGGGCGAGCATGCCGCCGGCCATCCATGACGCAGCCCCCGCGCCCAGTTCCGCGCTGACTTCCAGCAGGGTGACATCCGCCCCCCGCTCGGCCAGCGTCACGGCGCTGGTCAGGCCGGCCACCCCGGCCCCACGCACCAGAACCCGCAACCGCGCGCCGGATTCAGCCTGTTCCATGGTCGTCGCTCCTTCCCGTGGCAAGTTCATCGGCGCGTCGCGCGCCGACCTTGCTCTCATCCCCATCGAGTCCTCACTCGCGGGTCGTGCGGAGGATGTTTCCTCGCGCGGCGGATGACAACAGCGGATGCGGGAAAAGCCCCCGGGACCGCTATTCCAGAGCGTTATTCGACGGTGACGGACTTGGCCAGGTTGCGGGGCTGGTCCACGTCCGTGCCCTTCAGCAGCGCAACCTCGTACGCCAGCATCTGCACCGGGATGGTCTGCAGCACGGGGGACGTGAATTCATCGACCGTCGGGATCGCGACCACGATTTCCGCCAGCCCCCGCAGGCGCTCGGCGCCCTTCGTGTCGGTGAAGACCAGCAGGCGGCCGCCACGGGCGCGGGCTTCCTGCAGGTTCGACACCGTCTTCTCGAACAGGGGGCCGGACGGCACGGTGGCCACGATCGGCACCGTCTGGTCGATCAGCGAGATCGGTCCGTGTTTCATCTCGCCGGCGGCATAGGCCTCGGCGTGGATATAGGACACTTCCTTCAGCTTCAGCGCGCCTTCCAGCGCGACGGGGAAGGACGATCCGCGCCCCAGATACAGCACGTCGCGCGCGTTCGCCACGACCGCCGCCATCTCGCGGATCGCCGGGGCCTGGTCGAACACCTCGCTCGCCCGGCTGGGCAGGTCCAGCAGGGCCGCCACCATCTCCTGCTCGCGCTCGGCCGACACCGTGCCCCGCAGGCGGCCCGCCGCGATGGCCAGGCAGGCCAGGACCGACAATTGCGCGGTGAACGCCTTGGTGCTGGCCACCGAGATCTCGGGGCCGGCGACCGTACCCAGCACGACGTCGCTTTCGCGGGCTATCGTGCTCTGCTCGACATTCAGGACCGACACGATGTGCTGCTGGCGGGCACGCATGCCGCGCAAGGCGGCCAGCGTGTCCGCCGTCTCGCCGGATTGCGAGATCAGCAGGCCCAGCCCGCCCGGCGTCAGCGGCGGATCGCGATAGCGCATCTCGCTGGCCACATCGATATCGACCGGCAGGCGGGCAATGCCTTCCAGCCAGTAACGGCCGATCATGCCGGCATAGAAGGCCGACCCGCATGCCGTGACCACGGCGCGCGGCACGCTGGCCAGGTCGAACGGCAGGTCGGGCAGCACGACCCGCCGCGTGGCGGGGTCGATCAGCCGCTGCAGGGTCTGGCCGATCACCACCGGATGTTCGTGCAGTTCCTTTTCCATGTAGTGGCGATAGCCGTCCTTGCCGACCGAACCCGCGATCAGCGCGGTGGTGCGCACGGCGCGTTCCACCCGTTCGCCGGAGGCATCGAAGAATTCGGCGCCGTCCCGCGTCACGACCACCCAGTCCCCGTCATCCAGGTAGGCGATGCGCCGCGTCAGCGGGGCCAGGGCCAGGCTGTCCGATCCCAGGAACATCTCCTGCTCGCCATAGCCCACGACCAGCGGCGCGCCGTGCCGCGCGCCAATGACCAGCCCGTCATGACCCGCGAACAGCATCGCCAGCGCATAGGCGCCCTCCAGCCGGCGCAGCGCCGCGAAGGCCGCGTCGCGCGGCGACAGGCCCCGCGCCAGGTGGAAATCGACCAACTGGGCGACGGTTTCGCTGTCGGTCTCGGTCGTGAAGACGTGACCGGCCTGCTCCAGCTCGCGCCGCAATTCCTCGAAATTCTCGATGATGCCGTTATGGACCACCGAGACGCGTTCGGTGCCGTGGGGGTGGGCATTGTTCTCGGTCGGCGCGCCGTGGGTCGCCCAGCGGGTGTGGCCGATTCCGGTCACGCCGGCCAGCGGCTCGCGCTCCAGCAGCGCCGCCAGGTTGTCCAGCTTGCCCGCCGCGCGGCGTCGTTCGATCCGGCCGTCGACCAGGGTCGCGATCCCGGCGGAATCATAGCCGCGATATTCCAGCCGCCGCAGGGCGTCGAAGATGACCGGGGTCGCACACTTGCACCCGACGACGCCGACAATGCCGCACATCAGCCCTGTTCCTTCTTCCTGCGCAGCGCCGCCTGCAAGCTGGCCCCGCGTCCGTCCTTGTTCGTCTGCCGGGCCCGGCCCAGCGCCATGGCGTCGGGCAGCACGTCCTGGGTGATGACGCTGCCGGCGGCAACCAGCGCGCCGTCGCCGATGCTGACGGGGGCGACCAGAATCGCGTTCGATCCCACGAAGCATCCCGCGCCGATGTCCGTCCGGTGCTTGAACACCCCGTCATAATTGCACGTGATCGTGCCCGCGCCGATATTCGTCGCCGGGCCGATCGTCGCATCGCCCAGATAGGACAGGTGATTGGCCTTCGCCCCCGCCCCCAGGGTCGTGGCCTTCAGTTCGACGAAATTGCCGACATGGGCGGCGGCCCCGACATCGCTGCCCGGCCGCAGCCGCGCATAGGGGCCGATCAGCGCCCCCGGCCCGACCACGCAGCCTTCCAGATGACTGAAGGCGCGGATTTCCGCCCCCCGCCGCACCGTCACGCCCGGCCCGAAGACGACATGGGGCTGGACCAGAACGTCGGGTTCCAGCACCGTGTCGGCGGCCAGGAACACCGTTTCGGGCGCCACCAGCGTCGCCCCGCCATCCAGCGCCGCGGCGCGCAGCCGGCGCTGCACGCAGGCTTCGGCCTCGGCCAGTTCGGCACGGGAATTGATGCCGCGCAACTCGTCCTCGGGTGCTTCGACGGCACGGACCTGCCGTCCTTCGGCCACCGCCATGGCCACCACGTCGCCCAGATAATACTCGCCCTGGGCGTTATCGTTGCGCACGGCACCCAGCCAGCGGCGGAAATCCTCCGCCCCCGCGCACAGCACGCCGGCATTGCACAGGGTGATCGCCCGCTCCTCGTCCGACGCGTCAGCCCATTCGACGATGCGCCGGACCAGCCCGTCCTGCGTCACCACGCGGCCATAGCGTCCGGGATCGCGCGGCCGCATGGCCATCAGGGCCAGGCCCGCCCCCTCGCTGTTCCCCTCGCCCGCCCGGCACGCCAGCATGCGGCGCATGCTGTCCGCCGTGATCAGCGGGTTGTCGCCATACAGGACCGCGACATCGCCGGTCCCGAACAGGTCCGCGGCCTGGGCCGCCGCGTGGGCGGTGCCCAGCCTGTCCTGCTGCACCACGACGGCGTGCGGCGCGGCCAGGGCGGCGACCTGCTCCATGCCCGGCCCGACCACGACGACGATCCGGTCGAAGACCGAGGCGGCATTGTCCAGCAGGTAGCGCAGCATCGGCTGCCCGGCCAGCGGGTGCATCACCTTCGGACGATCGGACTTCATGCGCGTCCCCATCCCGGCCGCCAGGATGACGGCGGTGGCGGGACGATGGGCGGGCAGGTCAGCGGGCGCCGCGGACGGGACGGTGGCATTCATGGCATGCGGGTAGCGGGCGGGCATCGGACCTGTCAAACCTTGGCGCAATGCATGAGCATCACTTAGGTTTACGAAATACTGCGATCGATCGCATCGCCCATCCCGCCGACCGCCATCTTGCAGGAGACGTCATGCCCGCCACCCCCACGCCCCGCATCGCCGTGTTCGACATGGACGGCACCCTGCTGGACAGCCTGCCGGACCTGGCGGCCAGCGCCGACCGGCTGCTGACCGGGTATGGCCTGCCCGGGATTTCGCCCGACCTGGTTCGCGGCATGGTGGGGGACGGCGTGGCGGCCCTGGTGCGCCGCCTTCTGGCCCACGCCGGCACGCCTGCGGCGGGAATCGACGTGCAGCAGGCCGTGGACCGCTACATGGCGGACTACACGCCGCGCGCGACCGAACAGTCGCGACCGTTCCCCGGCACCGAATATGCCCTGAAGACGCTGCGGGACGCGGGCTGGACCCTGGCCATCTGCACCAACAAGCCGGTGGCGGCGGCGCGGCGCATCGTCAGTGAACTGGGACTGACGGAATGGTTCGACGCCATCGGCGGCGGCGATTCCTTCCCGGTCCGCAAGCCGGACCCCGCCCACCTGCTGGGCACGATCGGGCTGGCCCATGGCCATGCCGACCGCGCGATCATGGTGGGCGACCATCACAACGACATCTTCGCGGCCAAGGGCGCCCACGTGCGCTCGGTCTTCGCCCGGTGGGGCTACGGCCGTCCGGACATGGAAGCCGGCGCCACGATCGGCGCCGATTCGATGACCGAAATCCCCCACATCGCCGGCCAGCTTATCCCTGCATGACGATGGCCAGCCGTCCGAACTTCGGATGGTCGAACAGGACGCGCACGATCGTCAGCCCGTCGCCGGGCACATCCTGAAACCAGACCTTGCCCTGGATCGTCTTGCGGGCCGCCGATCCGGGGCCGTCGGACTGGCGGAAACCGGCGATCTGCACGTCGGTGAAGTCGCAGCGCAGCGCCGACCCGTGATAGGGCTGGCGGGAATCGTCGGGCATATCCTGCTGGCCCACCGTCCAGGCCTGTACCCGCAGCAGGCGGGCGCCGTCGAAGACGATGGCGGAGCCGTCGCAGCTATGGTGCGCCCGGACCGCCCGCTGCATCTGGATCAGGGCGCTGAGCGTATCCTTCGCCGGGGCCAGCGATTCGGCCGGTATGGGCTCGCGGCTGGGCTCGGGCGGGGTCTCGAGCGCGATATGCGCGCGTCCGTCATTGTAATCCAGCACCACATGCCGGTCCGCGCCCCGCGAATAGCCCGCACTGTCGAAGCTGACCGGATTCACGCCGTCAGGGACGAAATGCCCCGTCGCCTGTGACGTCAGGTTCATGCGGACCACCCAGCCCAGGATGCCGGCGCTGCGCATGGTCGAACGGATGGCATACCCGTCCGGCGTGATGGCATAGCGCGCGGTGATGGTCAGCGCCCGCAGACCGTCGGCATAGACGCCATAGGTATGGTCGATCTGCGGCGGCGTTTCGGTCGCCATGGCCCGAGGCGCCACCCCGACGGCCAAGCTCCCAGCGGCCAAGCCAACGACAAGTTTCCGGGACAGATCAGCAAGCCTGCGCATCGACAGGGGCATCGGTGCCCTCCTCTGCTCAGATATCGGGGGTGTCATGGCGCCGCCGGGATCGCCTACACGTCGAGGTTGGCGACCTTCAGCGCGTTGCCGACGATGAAGTCGCGGCGCGGTTCCACGACATCGCCCATCAGGGTCGAGAAAACCTGGGCGGCGTTTTCCACGTCGCCCACCTTGACCTGCAACAGCGTGCGCATGGCAGGGTCCAGCGTGGTTTCCCACAACTGGGCATCGTTCATCTCGCCCAGGCCCTTGAAGCGATTGATCGACAGTCCGCGCCGTCCCTGGGCCAGGATACGCTCGTACAGCGATGCCGGGCCGTCGGCCGCCCGGGTCGTGCTGTCCAGCGTCAGTTCGACCTTGCCGGCGAAATCCGTGGCCAGCCGGTCGGCGCGTTCGACCAGCCACCGGACCTCGGCACTGCGCAGGGTCGCGGGGTCCAGGCGATAGACCTCGCCCACGCCACGCACGCTGCGGGCCATTTCCAGCCCGTCGGCGCTGGCCACGACCTTCCATCCCCGCTCGTTGGGCAGCGAGACCTCGTCCAGTTGGGCCTGCAGGGCGGCCACCCGGGTCTGGACCGTCGCCGTGTCGG
Organism: Gluconacetobacter diazotrophicus PA1 5; assembly: GCF_000067045.1. Classification (NCBI taxonomy): domain Bacteria; kingdom Pseudomonadati; phylum Pseudomonadota; class Alphaproteobacteria; order Acetobacterales; family Acetobacteraceae; genus Gluconacetobacter; species Gluconacetobacter diazotrophicus. Next base: position 1,804,064 of record NC_010125.1, on the reverse strand, counting down.
CATTCAGCGCGCCGGCGATGGCCGCCTGTTCCAGGATCCAGAGCGGCGCGCGCAGCGTCAGGCGCTGCAGCGCGCGGGTCACGTCCCGCAGGAACGCCATGTCGGCCGCAAGGTCCGCCCCCGCGACCACCCGCCCGTCGCCATAGCGCAGGGACGCATTGGCCAGCGCCTTGTCCAGCAGATACTGCTCCAGCGCCGCATCGTCCTTCAGGTAGCGTTCGTCATTGCCGCGCTTGGCGCGATAGAGCGGCGGCTGCGCGATATACAGGTGCCCGCGCTCGATCAGCTCGGGCATCTGGCGGAAGAAGAACGTCAGCAGCAGCGTGCGGATATGCGATCCGTCCACGTCGGCGTCCGTCATGATGACGACGCGGTGATAGCGCAGCTTGTCGATCGAAAACCCGCCCTGGTCGACGTCGCCGCGCCCGATGCCGGTGCCCAGCGCCGTGATCAGCGTCCCGACCTCGGCCGAGCCCAGCATGCGGTCGAAGCGCGCGCGCTCGACATTCAGGATCTTGCCCTTCAGCGGCAGGATGGCCTGGAAGCGCCGGTCGCGTCCCTGCTTGGCCGTGCCACCCGCCGAATCCCCCTCGACGATGAACAGTTCCGAGCGCGCCGGGTCGCGTTCCTGGCAATCCGCCAGCTTGCCGGGCAGCGAGGACACGTCCAGCACGCCCTTGCGCCGGGTCAGTTCGCGCGCGCGCCGCGCGGCCTCGCGCGCCGCCGCGGCGTCCATCACCTTCGCGACGATCGCGCGCGCTTCCTTGGGGTGGGTCTCGAACCAATGGGCGATCATGTCGGACGCCGCCGCATGGACCACCGGCTGCACCTCGGACGAGACGAGCTTGTCCTTGGTCTGGGACGAGAATTTCGGGTCGGGCACCTTGACCGACAGCACGGCGGTCATGCCCTCGCGCATGTCCTCGCCCACCAGGGACTGGCTGTCCTTCTTGCTGGCGTTGCTTTCGGCATATTTGCCCACCACGCGCGTCAGCGCCTGGCGGAAGCCCGCCAGGTGCGACCCGCCGTCCCGCTGCGGGATGTTGTTGGTGAAGCACAGCATCGTCTCGTGGAAGCTGTCGTTCCAGGTCAGGGCGAATTCGACCTTGATGCCGTTGTCCTCGTTCTGCAGGCTGCCGGTGATCGGCGGATCGACGATCGACGACTTGCCGCGATCCAGCCATTCGACGAAGGCCGCCAGCCCGCCCTGGAAGTGAAAATTCTCCTCGCGCGTCGGGGTGTGGCGCTCGTCGCGCAGCACGATCTGCAGGCCGGAATTCAGGAACGCCAGTTCCCGCATCCGGCGTTCCAGGATCGCGAATTCGAACTCCACCCTGGTGAAGGTCCCGATGCTGGGCTTGAACGTCACCTGCGTGCCGCGCGGCTCGTCGCTCGGCCCCACCACGGTCAGGGGGGCGTCGCGCTCGCCGTGGCGGAAGCGGATCATATGCTCCTGCCCGTTGCGCCAGATCCGGACTTCCATCCATTCCGACAGGGCGTTGACCACCGCGGCGCCCACGCCGTGCAGGCCGCCCGACACCTTGTAGGAATTCTGGTTGAACTTGCCGCCGGCATGCAGCTTGGTCAGCACGACCTCGGCCGCGCTGACGCCTTCCTCGGCATGCATGTCGGTGGGAATGCCGCGCCCGTTGTCGCGCACCGTGACGCTGCCGTCACCGTTCAGGGTCACGATGCAGCTTGTGGCGAATCCGGCCTGGGCTTCGTCCACCGCGTTGTCGATGATCTCGAACGCCATGTGGTGCAGGCCCGAACCGTCATCGGTATCGCCGATATACATGCCGGGGCGCTTGCGCACCGCATCCAGCCCTTTCAGGACCGAAATGGACGCCGCGTCGTAGTCCGAATCGTCGGGCAGGGTCCCGGTCGCGTCCGAATTGGGCATATCCGCGTCTGGCATATCCGCATCGGTTTTCTGAACGGGATTGGATTGATCGGACATACCGGGCAGATGCTCCAGATTGGGATCGTGGTCGAAAGACGCGATCATACAGGCTTCCCGTCCAGCGCGCCATTGCGGGGGGAGACGAATCCCGCCCGGCCGCGCAGCGGGGCGAACTGATCGGCATCGGTTCCGGTCATCAGGACCGTGGCGTCGAACGCGCCCACGCTGCGAAACAGGGCCGCCCGCCGCGCCTCGTCCAGATGCACCAGCGGTTCGTCGAGCAGGATCATCGGTGCCTCGCCCCGGCTGCGCGTCATCAGCGCCGCGTGGGCCAGCACCACCCCCAGCAGCAGGGCCTTCTGCTGGCCGGTGCTGGCCTGTGCCGCCGGGCGGCCGCTGGCCTGGTCCGACAGCGCCATGTCGGCCCGATGGGCCCCGATCCCTGCACCGCCGCGCGCGCTATCGCACGCCCGGCCGGCCGCAAGCCGTCCGCGCAGCCAATCCTCCACCGCCAGTGCCGGCCGGTCGCGCAATTGCTGGACGATGGGGCACAGGATATCGAGCCGCGCCGGGGGAAAGCCGTCCGGCACCGTATGCGCCGCCTCGCCGTTCAACTGCGTCACCAGCGCCAGCCGCGCGGCCGAGGCCGCGACGGCATGGCGCGCCATCGAATCCTCCAGCGCCGACAGCCAGCCCGGATCGGCGCGTCCCGCCGCCAGCAGGCGATTGCGCTGGCCCATGGCCTGGTCATGCGCCGCCAGTTCGCGCGCGTGGCCGGGTTCCAGCGCCAGGACCAGACGGTCCAGGAAGCGCCGCCGGCCCGGCAGGCCGTCCTGGAACAGGCGGTCCATCTGCGGGGTCAGCCAGACGGCGGACAGGTGATCGGCCAGGGCCGCGCGACTGCGCAGGGTTTCGCCGTCACGGCGGAAGACCCGCCGTTCCGGCCGCGCCGGATCGCTGCCGGTGGCGATGTCGAAGGGGGCGCCGTCGGGCCCGGTGAAGCGCGCCGCGACGCCCCAGATCGTGGTGCCGTGACGGGCCATCTCGGCACTGCGCGCGCCGCGCAGGCCGCGCCCGGGCACCAGCAGCGACAGGGCTTCCAGAAGATTGGTCTTGCCGCTGCCGTTTTCGCCCGTCACCACGGTGACGGGCGCCTCGGGCCGCCAGGCCAGGTGCCGGTAGTTCCTGAAATCCGTCAGCGCCAGCCGGTCGAGACGCGCCATGATGCAGCGGATCGAAGACGCAGCGGGTCGGGTCCTGGTCAGACCCGCATCGGCATCAGGACGTACAACGCCGAAGGGCTGGCCACGTCACGGACGATCGTCGGCGCGGAACTGTCCGAAAACGCGAATTCGACATCCTTGTCGATCTGGTCCGTGATGTCGTTCAGGTAGCGGGCCTGGAAGCCGATTTCCAGCGGCGTGGAATCGTAGGTGACGTAATTGTCGTCCAGTTCTTCCTTCGCGGTGCCCTGGTCGGGGCTGACCGCCGACAGGGTCAGCAGGTTGTGGCCGATCGACAGCTTGACGGGGCGCGACCGCTCCTGGCTGATCGCGGCGACACGCGCGACCGCATCGGAAAAATCACGCTTGCCGACGCGCAGGATCTTGTCGTTTCCGCGCGGGATGACGCGATCATATTCCGGGAACGTCCCGTCGATCAGCTTCGAGGTCAGGGTCACGGTGCCGACCGTGAACTGGATGCGGGTATCGGACAGGCCCACCGCCACGTCCTCGGTCCCCTCGTCCAGCAGCTTGCGCAGTTCCGCGACTGTCTTGCGGGGCACGATGACACCGGGCATCTCCTCGGCGCCCGGCGGGACCTCGGTCTCGACACGGGCCAGGCGGTGCCCGTCGGTGGCCACCGCGCGCAGCATGCTGCCTTCATCACCTGCCGCGACATGCAGGTAGATGCCGTTCAGGTAATAGCGCGTCTCCTCGGTCGAGATGGCGAAGCGCGTCCGGTCGATCAGCCCGCGCAGCACCGCGGCCGGCATCGTGAAATGGTACGGCAGCGTCCCGGCCATCATCGAAGGGAAGTCATCGACATCCAGCACGTTCAGGCTGGTGGCGTAGCGGCCGGCCCGCAATGCCAGCGGCGCGTCGCCGCCGGTATGGTCCAGTTCGATCGCGACCCCGTCGGGCAGCTTGCGCGCGATCTCGTACAGCACGGCGGCCGGGGCGGTCACCGCGCCGTTGCGGCTGGTCTCGGCCCCGATTTCCTCGACCACCGCGATTTCCATGTCGGTGGCGGTCAGCGTCAGCCGTCCATCCGCGACATTGATCAGGACATTGGCCAGGATCGGAATGGTATTCCGCTTCTCGGCGACGCTCTGGATGTGGGCCAGCGCCTTCAGCAATGTCGCGCGGTCAGCCTTCAGCTTCATGGGTAGAGACTCTCCTTGCCCGAGGCCAACCCGCTGCGGCCGGCCTGACGGGGGAATGGGTTCCGGCAACGGATCACCCGGATCGTTGTCCGGCAGTCGCGTATCAGGGTTGATGCCCTGACAGTAGCAGCCCCCGGCAACCGCGGAAAGGCCCCCGAAAGAGGCGGCTTCCCGTCAGCTTTCCAGCATGCGGCGAAGCAGTTCCACGTCCTCGGCGAACGCGGTGTCGCGTTCCATCAGTTCGGTCACGCGGGCGACGGCGTGCATGACGGTCGTATGGTCGCGATTGCCGAACTTGCGCCCGATTTCCGGCAGCGAGCGGCTGGTCAACTGCTTGGCCAGGTACATCGCCACCTGCCGGGGGCGCGCCACGGCGCGGGCACGCCGGGCCGAGGACATGTCCGTCAGGCGGATGTTCCAGTGTTCGGACACCTTGCGCTGGATTTCCTCGATCGTCACCCGCCGGTCATGGGCCTTGAGGATGTCGTGCAGCACATCCTGCGTCGCTTCCAGCGTCACCGGCCGGCCGAACAGGTTGGCATGGGCGATCAGCCGGTTCAGCGCGCCTTCCAGTTCGCGCACGTTCGAGGTGATCTTGTGCGCCAGGAATTCCAGCACCTTGGCCGGCACCGCGACGCCCGAGGCCGCCGCCTTGGATTCCAGGATCGAGATCCGCAGTTCGAACGTCGTGGCATGGATGTCCGCCACCATGCCGCAGCCCAGACGGGTGCGCAGCCGGTCCTCCAGCCCCGACAGGTCGGACGGCGACTTGTCGGCCGACACCACGATCTGCCGCCCGGCATCGACCAGCGCGTTGAAGGTATGGAAGAATTCTTCCTGTGTGTTGTCCTTGCCGATCAGGAACTGCAGGTCGTCGATCATCAGCACGTCGACCGACCGCAACTGCTCCTTGAACTCCATCGTCGATTGCGACCGGATGGCGGCAATGAAGCGGTACATGAATTTCTCGGCGGACATGTAGGCGACCGAGACCGCCCCGCCCCGCACCAGCTCCGACCCGATGGCATGCATCAGGTGGGTCTTGCCCAGCCCGACGCCGCCATACAGGAACAGCGGGTTGAACCCGGGGCTGGACGGCCGTTCGGCCACCCGGCGGGCGCAGGCATAGGCGAATTCGTTCGGCTTGCCGACCACGAACGTATCGAAGGTGAAGCGCGGGTCGAGCGGCGCCGCGAGGTCGTTGCGGTTTTCCGGCACCCGCTCGTCGCCCACGATCGCGGCGGTGGCCGGCGTCGCGGCCACCGGCGGGTCGGCGAGCGCGGGGGCGGCACCGTCGGCCGCGCCTTCCGGACGGCCGACCTGCAGTTCCACGCGGCGGATCGCCGGAAGCTCGGCATTCCACAGGGCGCTCAGCCGGTCGCCATACTGGGTGCGCACCCAGTCGCGCAGGAGAGCGGGTCGCAGGATATCCAGGACATTCCGGGCCGATCGGGCTTCCGCGACGGCATCAAATCCACTTAACTCGCCCGTCATGTCCACTCCCGGTCCCCTCGGGGGCATGTTCGTCCAGTTGCCCGGATCGCCCGCCCCTCTGCTTTCCGCCCCCGCCATACCGACCGTCCCGCGCTGCCCGTACCCCACCGGGTCACCCGACACGATGAACGCAGATTCCCGCATGCCCGACGCCAAAAGTGGCCCGGTCACGAAAACCCACCCATCGTCGCAGTATGAAGAGGGGCAAGAATAGGTCACAGACTCGGCCGAAGCAATGGAAAACTGACCGCTCCGGATCGCGAAAATCGCGTGACCCGCGTTGCGGAATCCTCCTGTCGTTTCGGAGAGCAGCGATCGAAACTTGCCCTATAAAACAAAAGCCGGACCCCACGCCTGAACGCGAGGCCCGACCTTTGATCTATTCTACCCGGTCGCTTTCCGATGGAAAGCAATACCGGATATCTGCCAGGCGATTACGCCGCGACGATCGACTTGATGCGGGCGGACAGGCGGGAAATCTTGCGGGCCACGGTGTTGGCGTGGATGACACCCTTGCCCGACGCACGCTGCATCTCGGGCTGGGCCGCGCGCAGGGCCGCCGTCGCTTCGTCCTTGTTGCCGGACGCGATCGCCGCCTCGACCTTCTTCACGAAGGTGCGCATGCGCGAGACGCGTGCCGTGTTGCGCGCATTGCGGCGCTCGTTCTGACGGATGCGCTTGCGCGCGGAAGCAGTGTTGGCCATCGTTCTCAGTTCAGCAAATCGGGTTACGAGGTCCGCCCCTGATATGCGCGGACATCCAGATCAGGCTGGCGATCTAGTCCATGCCCTTGTCCCCCGTCAAGACAAGTCTTCGCGGAGCATCCATTCTCACGAGACCTTGCCCGGCGGGGGCTGGCACAGGGGGCAGAAGAAGCTGGAGCGTCCGGCCTGTTCCAGCCGCTCCACACCATGGCATGCGGGGGGACCGGGACAATCCGGGCATCCCTGCCCCGCACGGCCGTAGACACGCCACGCGTGCTGGAAATAACCCAGTTCCCCATCCGGCTGGACATAGTCGCGCAGGCTGGACCCGCCCGCTGCGATCGCTTCGCGCAGCACGGCGCGGATCGCCTGGACCAGGCGCGCGTCCTCGGCCGCGTCCAGGGTGCAGGCCAGGCGTGCCGGATGGATGCCGGCGCGGAACAGCGCCTCGGACACATAGATATTGCCCAGGCCCGCCACCACCGTCTGGTCCAGCAGCGCCGCCTTGATGGAGGTCCGCCGCCGGGCCAGTACTTCCTGCAGCCAGTGTTGCGAGAACTGGTTGCCCAGCGGTTCGGGACCGAGTCGGGCCAGCAGCCGATGTGCTCGCTCCTCCGCCGTCGGCATCAGGTCGACCGCGCCGAAGCGCCTGGGGTCGATCAGGCCGCACCGCGTCCCGTCCGTGGTCTCGAAGAAGAAATGCTCGTGCCGGTCGGGCACGGGGGCGTCGCCGGGCAATGACAGCAGGACCCGCCCCGACATGCCCAGGTGCAGCAGCAGGGTATCGCCCGTATCCAGCCGGATCAGGATATATTTCGCCCGTCGGGCGAAACCGGTGATCGTGGCGCCCTCCAGCCGGGCCACCAGGTCCGCGGGAAAGGGGAAACGCAGGTCGGCGCGACGCACCGCGACCCGCGCGATCGTCTTCCCGTCGAGATGCAATCGCATCCCGCGCATCACTGTTTCGACTTCAGGGAGTTCCGGCATGAGCGGATCTGAGGTTATATCCCTGGGACATGACCGACAATCCCACCCCCTCTCCGTTCGCGCCCCATCCCGCCGGCCCCGATGCCACTGGAACGGGGACGACCGATTTCGGCTTCCGCGACGTTCCCGTGGCGGACAAGAAGCCGATGGTCCGCGCCGTGTTCGACAGCGTCGCCTCGCGCTACGACATCATGAACGACGTGATGTCGCTGGGCATCCATCGCGCCTGGAAGAAGATCTTCGTGACCGAGCTGGGCGCGCACCCCGACCTGACGCTGCTGGACCTGGCCGGCGGCACGGGCGACATCTCGTTCGGGTGGCTGCGCGCCGGCGGCGGGCAGGCGATCCTGTCGGACATCAATGCCAGCATGCTGGCCGTGGGGCGCAGCCGGGCACTGGAACGCGGCCTGATCTCCAGCCTGCGATTCGCCGTGATGGATGCCGAGGCGATTCCCCTGCCCGACCGCTCGGTCGACCGGGTGTCGATCGCCTTCGGCCTGCGCAACTGCACCGACAAGGACGCCGTGCTGCGCGAGGCCAGGCGCGTGCTGCGCCCGGGCGGCAAGTTCATGTGCCTGGAATTCTCGCGCGTGCAGGTGGCGGCGCTGTCGCCGATCTATGACGCGTGGTCGTTCAAGGTCCTGCCGCGCATGGGGGCCGCCATCGCCGGCGACCGCGACAGCTACCAGTACCTGGCCGAAAGCATCCGCATGTTCCCCGACCAGGAGACGCTGGCCGGCATGATGCGCGCCGCGGGGCTGGAGCGCGTGTCGGTCCGCAACCTGTCGGGCGGGATCGCCGCCATCCATTCCGGCTGGCGGATCTGAACGTGGCCGCCCCCCAGCCGGCCGCCCCTCACCCCGCCGGGGGGCGCACGGTCCTGCTGATCGTCTGCGGGGGGATCGCGGCGTACAAGACCCTGGAACTGATCCGGCTGCTGACGGCGGACGGCGTGCGCGTGCGCACCGTCCTGACCCGGGCGGGCGCGCAGTTCGTCACCCCGCTCAGCCTTCAGGCCCTGACCGGGGAACGGGTGTTCAGCGACCTGTTCTCGCTGACCGACGAGAGCGAGATGGGGCATATCGTCCTGTCCCGCTCGGGCGACCTGCTGGTGGTCTGCCCGGCGACGGCGGACATCATGGCCCGCATGGTCACGGGCCAGGCCGACGATTTGGCCAGCACCGTGCTGCTGGCGACCGACAAGCCGGTCATGATCGCGCCCGCGATGAATGTCCGCATGTGGGAACATCCCGCGACCCAGGCCAACCTGGCCACCCTGACCGCGCGCGGCGTCGCGGTCGTCGGGCCCGAAACCGGCCTGATGGCCTGCAACGAGACCGGGCCCGGCCGCCTGGCCGAACCCGCGCGGATCGCCGAGGCGATCTTCGGCCACTTCGCGGCCGGCGTGCGAAGCCCGTCTCTGGCCAGGCGGCACGCGCTTGTCACCGCCGGGCCGACGCACGAGCCGATCGATCCGGTGCGGTACCTGGCCAACCGGTCGTCGGGCCGGCAGGGTTACGAAATCGCGGCGGCGCTGGCGGCGCACGGCGCGCGCGTGACGCTGGTCAGCGGCCCGGTGGATATTCCGCCCCCGCCCGGTGTCGAACTGCGCGCCGTGGAAACCGCGATCCAGATGCAGGATGCCTGCCAGGACGCGCTGCCCTGCGACATCGCCGTCTGCACCGCCGCCGTGGCCGACTGGCGCGTCGCCCAGACCTCCGGTCACAAGATGAAGAAGGCCCCCGGCGCGCCCCCGCCGGTCCTGACCCTGGTGCCCAATCCCGATATCCTGGCGCAGTTGTCGCTGCCCGGCCCCGCGCGGCCGGCCCTGGTGGTGGGATTTGCCGCCGAAACCGACGATGTCGAGCAGCATGCCGGCACCAAGCGGCTGGACAAGGGCTGCGACTGGATCGTCGCCAACGACGTGCGGCCGGAAACCGGCATCATGGGCGGGACGGAAAACGAGATCACCCTCATCACCGCCGATGGCGCCGAACGCTGGCCGCGCCAGGACAAGGAATCCGTGGCCCGGCAGCTGGCCCGGCGGATCGCCGCCTTCTTTTCCCCCGACCGGAGTGTCCATGACCGTGCCCATCGTGTCTGCCATGCCGCGGACTGCCGCTGCCGGCTATCCACCGCCGGCGCCGCGGGCATTGACCTGCTGGCGGCGGTGACCGAACCCATTGTGGTGGTGGCGGGGGCGCGGGTGCTGGTGCCCACCGGCCTGTGTATCGCCCTGCCCCCGGGCTACGAACTGCAGGTTCGCCCCCGGTCCGGCCTGGCGCTGAAGCACGGGATCACGCTGCCCAATTCGCCCGGCACGATCGACGAGGATTATCGCGGCGAAATCGGCATCATCCTGCTGAATACCGGTGACGCGCCCCTGACCATCGAACGCGGCATGCGCATCGCCCAGGCCGTGCTGGCCCCCGTCGTCCGCGCCGCATGGCAGGAAGTCGAGACGCTGGACGAAACCACGCGATCCTCCGGCGGCTTCGGCAGCACGGGCGTCAGCCCGTAACGCGCGGCTGAGGCCCCCGGGGCGCGACGCCCCGGGACAACAGGAAAGAGGTTCATGACGGCGAGTTCGCTGCCCGCCCCTTCGTCCCGCCCGGCCCGGCCCAATGTGTTCGATCTGGCTGCCCTGCTGTGCATCATGGGGCTGGCGGTCGTGCTGGGCACGGCGGGGCGGCACATGCTGGCCCCGATATCGGCCCCCAACGCCGCCACCATCCACCTCGATCCCGCCTGGCTGCCGGGCTATGCGGTGCGCACCACCCTGCGGATGTTCGCGGCCCTGGGCGCGTCGCTGTTCTTCACCTTCACCTATGCGGTCTGGGCGGCCAAGAGCCCCCGGGCGGGGCTGGTGCTGGTGCCGGTGCTGGACGTGCTGCAATCCGTGCCGATCCTGGGGTTCCTGACCTTTACCGTCGTGTTCTTCATGGGCCTGTTCCCCGGGCGCATCCTGGGGGCGGAACTGGCCGCGATCTTCACCATCTTCACCAGCCAGGCCTGGAACATGGCCTTCAGCATGTACCAGTCCCTGCGGGCCGTCCCCCCCGACCTGGACGAGGTCGCGCGGTGTTTCGGCCTGACGGGATGGCAGAAATTCTGGCGGCTGGAGGTCCCGTTCGCCGTGCCGGGCCTGGTGTGGAACGCCATGATCTCGATGTCCGGCGGATGGTTCATGGTGGTGTATTCCGAGACGATCACGGTCGGGAACACCAATGTCCTGCTGCCCGGAATCGGGTCGTATGTCGGCACCGCCATCGCCCAGCGCGACCTGTGGGCGGTTCTGTATGCCATCGTGGCGATGATGGTGGTGATCCTGGCCTATGACCAGCTCGTCTTCCGGCCGCTGGTCGCGTGGTCGGGGCGCTTCGCCGCCACCGGCATCGAGGGCGCGTCCGCGTCCGACCCCTGGCTGCTGGTGCTGCTGCGCCGCACCGCCCTGCTGCGCCGGATCACGGACGCGATCGGCGACGGGCTGACGGCGATCGGCGGCCTGAAGCTGGGCCGCCGCCCGTCCGATGCGCGCCGCACCCCGCTGGTCCCCGACCGCATCCGCGACGTGGTCTGGGCGGTCGGGCTGGCCATGCTGTCCGGCGGGGCCGCGTGGCAGGTCTGGCTCTATGCGCGCGCGACCATCTCCATGGCGGAATTCCTCCATGTCGTGTCGCTGGGCGGCCTGACGCTGGCGCGGGTGGTGGCGATGGTTCTGCTGGCCTCGCTGATCTGGGTGCCGGCGGGGGTCTGGCTGGGGCTGGACCCGGTGCGGGCGCGGCGGGCCCAGTTCATCGCCCAATTCATGGCCGCCTTTCCGGCCAACCTGTTCTTCCCGATCTTCGTCCTGTTCATCGTCCATTTTCATCTGAGCAGCGATATCTGGCTGACGCCGCTGATGATCCTGGGCACCCAGTGGTATATCCTGTTCAACGTCGTGGCCGGGGCCGCGTCCTATCCCGCCGACCTGCTGGAGGTCGCGCGCAGCCTGCAGGTCGGCGGACGGCTATGGTGGCTGCGGGTCATCCTGCCCGGGATCGTGCCGTTCTACATCACCGGCGCCATCACGGCGTCGGGCGGGGCATGGAATGCGGCGATCGCGGCCGAGGTCGCAAGCTGGGGCGACGATCACCTGTCCGCCCACGGCCTGGGCGCCTACATCGCCCACGCCACCGTTGCCGGCGACACCGCGCATGTCGGGCTGGGCATGACGGTCATGGCGGCGTTCGTCCTGCTGTTCAACCGTGCCGTCTGGCGCCCGCTTGCCGAATATGCCCGCCGCCACTTCACCCTGAGCTGAGACCGCGCCCCATGACCAGCCAACCGGCCCCTGCCTCTGCCCCTGTCTCTGCTCCCGCGCAGGAAGAACTGATCCGCATCGTCGCCTGCCGCCAAGCCTATCACAAGGAAAGCGCCGCCGACCTGGTGGTGCTGGACGATGTGAACCTGACCCTGCGATCGGGCGAGATCGTGGGCCTGCTGGGCCGGTCGGGGTCGGGCAAATCCACCCTGCTGCGCATCATCGCCGGCCTGCTGCCCCCCAGCGCGGGCGATGTCCTATGGAAGGGGCGGCCTGTCCTGGGACCCGTTCCCGGCATCGCGATGGTGTTCCAGTCCTTCGCGCTGTTTCCCTGGCTGACCGTGCAGAAGAATGTCGAGCTGGGGCTGGAGGCCAAGGGCGTCCCGGCGGCGGAGCGCGACCGGCTGGCCGAGGCCGTGATCGACCTGATCGGACTGGGCGGTTACGAAAACGCCTATCCCAAGGAGCTGTCGGGCGGAATGCGCCAGCGCGTCGGACTGGCGCGGGCGCTGGTCGTGCAGCCGGACCTGCTGCTGATGGACGAGCCGTTCTCGGCGCTGGACGTGCTGACGGCGGAAAACCTGCGCACCGACCTGATCGAACTGTGGGCCGAGCACAAGCTGCCGGTCAAATCGCTGCTGCTGGTGACCCATAATATCGAGGAAGCGGTGCTGATGTGCGACCGCATCCTGGTCTTTTCCTCCAATCCCGGCCGGGTCGCGCACGAACTGGCGGTGCCGTTCCCCCACCCTCGCAACCGCGAGGACCCGGCCTTCCGGCATCTGGTCGACCGGATCTATGCCCTGATGACCCGCCGGGCCCCGATCGTGTCCGAAGCCGAGCTGCCCTCGGGCGATGAGATTCCGCCGCCGGCCTCCCCGGTCCAGGTCGCCCTGCCCTCGCTGCCGATGAACGCCATGGTCGGCATGATGGAAACCCTGGCCGCCGAACCGCTGAACGGCCGGGCGGACCTGCCGCTGCTGGCCTCGCGCCTGCAGCTTGAACTGGACGACCTGTTTCCGCTGGGCGAATCGCTGCAGCTTCTGGAATTCGCGGAACTGGAGGACGGCGACATCCTGCTGACGGCCGAAGGCGCGCGCTTCGTGCAGAGCACGCACGACGAACGCCGCCAGATCCTGTGGCACAGCCTGCTGCACAATATCCCGATGGTGCGCACCATCCGCTCGGTCCTCGACGAACGGCCCAACCATCGCGCCAGCGCCGAACGCTTCCGCGACGAACTGGAAGACAGCATGTCCCCCGACTATGCCAGGCAGACCCTGCAGACCCTGATCGGCTGGGCCCGCTACGCCGAACTGTTCGATTTCGACGAGGAAGCGGACCAGTTGTTCCTGGATGACGAGATGGAGTGATCGGCCGATATACTTTCCTACCCCAGCGCCAGCCGGTCCTGGAACGACCGTCGCACCTTCGACACCTTGGGTGAGATCACCGCCGCGCAATATCCCCGTTCGGGATGCTTCGCGAAATAATTGTGGTGATAATCTTCGGCCTCGTAGAACTGCTCCAGGGGCAGGATCTCGGTGACGATCGGGTCGGCCCAGAGTTTCGACGCGGCGATTTCATCGCGGACCGCGCGGGCGGTGGCCGCCTGTTCCGGTGTCGCGGTGAAGATGACCGACCGGTACTGGGTGCCGGAATCCGGCCCCTGCCGATTCAGGGTGGTAGGGTCGTGGATCGTGAAGAAAATCCGCACCAGGTCGGCATAGGACAGGATCGCGGGGTCGAACGTGACGCGCACGATCTCGGCATGGCCGGTCCGCCCGCTGCAGACCTGTTCGTATGTCGGGGCCGCCAGCGTGCCGCCGGCATAGCCCGGCGCCACGTCCGTGATCCCAGCCAGTTCCCGCAGCATCGCCTCGACGCACCAGAAACAGCCTCCGCCCAGATAGGCGACCTCCGTCCGGGGGGCTCGCGTCATGTCATCCATTATCCGCCTTCCTTCCACCCCTCACGCTCCGGGGGCGTTCGTTCCCTGCAAGATGTGACGCCCGCCACCCGATTAAAAGAGAAGGGATGGTGATGGGGGCGCGTGGATCAGGCCAACCGCGCCAGCGCGGCATCCAGACGGGCGCGCTCGTCCTGCTGCTGGGCCAGGCGCTCGCGGTTTTCCTCGACGATCTCGGGCTTGGCGCGGGCGATGAAATCGGCGTTACCGAGCTTGCGCTCGACCTTCGCGATTTCCTCGTCCATCTTGGCGCGCTCCTTTTCCAGCCGCTGCCGCTCCTGCGCCAGGTCGATGATGCCGGCCAGCGGAATGACCAGCGTGGCCTCGTCCACCACAAGCTGCGCCGCGCCCTCGGGCATGTCGCCCGCCAGGACCTCGACCGCCGAGACGCGTGCCATCCGGCCGATCGCTTCCTCCCACCGCGTCGCGCGCGCCACCGTCGCCTCCGCCGCGTCGCGCAGCAGGACGGGGGCCAGGCGCGACGGCGGCACGTTCATTTCGGCCCGCACGGTACGGATGGCGGAAATGAAGCGGATCACCCACTCCATCTCGGCCGCCGCCGCCCCGCCATCCATGGGACGGGCCGGCGTGGGCCACGCCGTCGTCATCAGGCTGCCCTTCTCGCCATAGCCGAACTGCGCCCACAGATCGTCGGTGACGAAGGGCATGACCGGCTGCAGGATGCGCAGGATGATCCCCAGCACATGCGCCGCCACGGCGCGGATTTCGGCCGCCTGCTCCGCATCCCCCCCGGTGAAGACCGGCTTGGCGAATTCCAGGAACCAGTCGCAGAAGCAGTTCCATACGAAGCGGTAGCAGGTGGCCGCGTATTCGTCGAAACGGAAGGCCTCCAGCGCCGCGTCGGCCTCGGCCACCGCGCGGGCGGCCTCGCCCAGGACCCACCGCCCCAGGGGCGAGGACACGGCGTCCGGCCGGAAATCGGCCACCGGTGCGACGCCGTTCATTTCGCAGAACCGCGCGGCGTTCCAGATCTTGGTGACGAAGGAACGGTGTTCCTCGATCCGCTTCTGGCCCAGCTTCACGTCGCGGCCCAGCCCGGTCAGCGCGCAGACGGTAAAGCGCATGGCGTCGGCGCCGTACTGCTCGACCATGTCCAGCGGGTCGATACCGTTGCCCTTGCTCTTGGACATCTTCTGGCCGCGCTCGTCCCGGACCAGGCCGTGGATGAACACGGTGCGGAACGGCACGTCCTTCATGAAATGCAGGCCCATCATCATCATCCGGGCCACCCAGAAGAAGATGATGTCGAAGCCCGTCACCAGCACGTCGGTCGGGTAATAGCGCGCCAGTTCCGCCGTCTGCTCCGGCCAGCCCAGGGTGGAGAACGGCCACAGCGCGGAGGAGAACCAGGTATCCAGCACGTCCTCGTCACGCGTCAGGGCCTCCTCGCGCCCGTAATGGGCCAGGGCCTCGGCGCGCGCCCCGTCCTCGTCCCGCGCCACGAAGACGTGGCCGTCCGGCCCGTACCAGGCCGGGATGCGGTGGCCCCACCACAATTGCCGGCTGATGCACCAGGGCTGGATCTCGCGCATCCAGGCGAAGAAGGTGTTTTCCCATTGCTGGGGCACGAAGCGCACCTGCCCGGTTTCCACGGCTTCGATGGCGGGGCCCGCCAGGGTGGCGGCGTCGCAATACCATTGCGTGGTCAGGCGCGGTTCGACGACCGCGCCGCTGCGTTCGGCATGCGGGACCTGGTTGCGGTGCGGCTCGATCTTCTCCAGCCAGCCCAGGCGCTCCAGTTCCGCGACCACGGCCTTTCGCGCCGCGTCGCGGCCCATGCCTTCCAGCCCGCGCACGAAAGCCGGGTCGGCCAGGCCGTCCTCGGAGCGCAGTTCGTCCGCGATCTCCGCCAGCGTGATGCGCGCGTCCTCGTCCAGCACGCTGGGCATGGCCAGCTTGTGGCAGCGGCCGACCTCGAAATCGTTGAAATCATGCGCGGGCGTGATCTTGACCGCGCCGCTGCCCTTCTCGGGGTCGGAATGCAGGTCCGCCACGATGGGAATGCGCCGCCCCGTCAGCGGCAGGACGACCGAACGGCCGACCAGGTCGGCGTACCGCGAATCCTCGGGGTGAACGGCCACCGCCATGTCGCCCAGCAGGGTTTCCGGCCGCGTCGTGGCCACGGTGATGGTGCGGCCCGCGGCGTCGCCTTCGACCGGATAGCGGATGTACCACAGGCTGCCCTGGACCTCGCGGTTATCGACTTCCAGGTCCGAAATCGCCGAACGGAAGGCCGGGTCCCAGTTCACCAGCCGCCGGTCGCGATAGATCAGGCCCTGCTGGTACAGGGTGACGAAGACCTCGCGCACCGCCTGCGACAGGCCGTCATCCATCGTGAAGCGTTCGCGCGGCCAGTCCAGCGATGCCCCCAGTCGGCGCAGTTGGGTGGTGATGCCGCCGCCGGATTCCGCCTTCCACTGCCACACCCGCTGTTCGAAGGCCTCACGCCCCAGGTCCCGGCGGCTGATGCCTTCCTTCTGCAGGGTGCGTTCCACCACCATCTGCGTCGCGATGCCGGCATGGTCGGTTCCCGGCTGCCACAGCGTGTCACGCCCCTGCATCCGCCGCCAGCGAATCAACGTGTCCTGCAGCGTCATCGTCAGTGCGTGGCCCACATGCAGGGTGCCGGTGACGTTGGGCGGCGGGATCATGATCGTATAGGGCTGGGCGCTGCTGTGCGGATCGGCCGAAAACGCGCCGCTCCGCTCCCATTCGGCATAGAGGGCGGATTCGATCTCGCCGGGCGAGAAAGACTTGTTCAGCATCGCGAAAGCCAGACCTGACAGGGAAAGGGAATCCGCCGCTTATACCCAAATTCCCGCCGAAAGAAACTTTCCCGGGTCGGCGGAGCGGCCGGCGCGTGTTTTCGAGCATCGAAGCGGAGCGACCTTACGGGCCGAGAGCATCGAAGCACAGAAAACGCGCGTCGGATCGCCGGCAGCGGGGCTTTTGAAGCAGCCTGTCAGCGGCCTGGCTGGTCGGTGGCCTGGTCGCCGATGCCCCACGGGCGGTCCTTGACCGCCTTGTAATAGGCGGTCTCGTCATAGCGCGGGACGTCCAGCTTCAGGTCCGCCGCCGTCAGCCGCCCGATAGCGGCCGCCACGCCGTATGACGCGGTGACGAGATTGCTCAGGCTCTGCACCAGCGCGACCTGGGCCTGAAGCAGGGTCTGCTGCTGCTGCAGGACTTCCAGCGTCGTGCTGGTGCCCACGATCGCCTGGCGCTCCACCCCGTCCAGGGCGACGATGTTCGACGCGATGGCGGTGCGGTCGCTCTGGATCGAGGCCGCATAGGCCATCAGTTGCTGCCAGTTGGACGAGGCGAGCTGCAACGCGGCGCGGCGCTGGATGTCGACCGCGCGATGCGCCTGGGCCACCTGCTGGCGCGCCTGGCGGACGGCGGCATATTCCGATCCGCCCTGGTAGAGCGGGAACTGGACGTTCAGCGTCGCGTATTTCTCGTCCTCCAGCGACCGGCCGCTGCTCTGGTTGATGCTGTGGACGTAGCTGGCATCGGCCGTCACCTTGGGCAGGATCGCCGCCATGGCGACGGCGACCCCGTCCTTGTTCGACGCCTCGGAGAACAGGGCGGCGATCACGTTCGGATTGTTCTGCACCGCCTGGGCGATCGCCTCGTTCTGCGACTTCACCGGCAGCACCAGCGGCTGCGGCGGCACCAGGTTGGGGGGCGGCGACATGCCGACCACCTGGGTGTAGGTCGCCTGCGCCGTCTGCAGCGTGCCCTCGGCCTCCTGCCGGGCGGCGCGGGCGCTGGCCAGCGCGGCCTCGGCCTGGGCCACGTCGGTGCGGGTGATCTCGCCCACGCGGAAGCGCTCGGACGTGGCGCGGAGCTGTTCCTGCAGCACCTTCTCGTTATTGATGTTCAACTGCAGCAACTGTTCGTCTTCGATCACGCCGACATAGGCGCTGACGACGCTGCTGAAGACCTGCTGTTCGGTCGCGATCAGCCGGGCGCGTTCCGCCATCACGGCATTGACCGCCTTGTGGGTGCTGGCGGTGGTCTTGCCGCCGGTATAGATCGGCTGGGAAAGCGACACGCCGCCGGTATAGCCCGGCACGTCGAACCGCCTTGAATACCAGGCGTACCCTTCCTGCCGCGCCACCGCGTTGAGGCCGGAGTAATAGGTCATGTTCACGTTGGTGCTGACGGTCGGGCGCCAGCCGGCGAGCGCGGTCGGCACCTGCTCGTCCGTCGCGCGCAGGGCCGCGCGCTCCTGCTGCAGCGTCGGATTGGTCAGGTAGGACGCCGCCAGCGCTTCCTGCAGCGTATGGGGAACGAAGGACGGGGACCCGCTGCCGTCATAGCGCTGGGCCCAGGCCGTGGTGCCGCACAGCAGCGCCGCCAGCCCCGCCCCGATCCCACAGTTCCGCTTCATTCCGCTCCCCCGCGACAATGCCACCTCAGGCCGCATGACGTGTTTCATGCACGCAAACGGTTGCGAACGGGTTTACAGCCTTCAGAACGCAAAGGCAGGCGCGGGCTCCAGTTCCGGCAGCAGCGGCAGGGCGACGTCGAAGACCCGGCGGACCGCCAGCCCCTGCGCGGTGGGCTCGGCGATGCAGGCGGAGGCGACGCCCCCCTGGGGCCAGATGACGCAGACGATGCGCCCGTGCTCGGCCAGTTGTCCCGGCAGGGCATGCGGGACCTCACGCACCGCCCCGTCGATCACGATCAGGTCGAACGGCGCATGCGCGGGGTCGCCCGCCTGCAGCGGGCCGTCCACCCAGGTGACGCCCGGTGCCTCGACCGCGCAGAAGGCCTTGCCGATCGCGCTGAGCGCGGCATCGGATTCCAGGGCCGTGACCTGCAGTTCCAGCCGGGCCAGCAGCGCGGCCAGGTAGCCCGTCCCGGCCCCCACCACCAGGGCGCGCTGCGCGGCCTGCGGGGCCGCGATCTGCACCATCCGCCCGGCAATGCGCGGTTCCGTCAGCACGCGGCCGCGGCCGATCTCCAGGCTCTGGTCGGCATAGGCGAAGGGGCGCAGCGCCTCGGGGACGCAGTCCTCGCGCGGCAGGGCACGCATCGCCGCGATGATTCGCGAATCGTTGATCGCCACCGGGCGGATCTGCGCATCCACCATCCTTTGCCGCGCGGCATCGTAATCGAGGACGGCTTCTCCAAGCGCGGACTGGTTCATGACGCTCCCTTCACAACTTTCCCGACCGCACGGCAAGCGGCACAGGGCCGTTTTATGTCCCTGCGTTCCATCTGCCTAGCATGTCCCGTGCACACAACGGCTTGACCGCGCGGGGCAGAGCGTGGATATAGCCAACGCGCCCGGTCAGGTCCGGTGGCAGAATGGTGATGCAGCGGACTGCAAATCCGCGAATGTGGGTTCGATTCCCGCCCGGACCTCCAAGCAAGCCCGACAGGCGCCCCCTTTCAATGATTCGCGTGGCGCATGGCAGCATTGCCGTGCCGGATTCACGCGCGGCTTCGGCGCCAACGCATTCACTAAAAGGTGAACACGTTGGCGTTTTTATCAGGCGAATCGCTCGGCGAAGGCCGCCGCCGCGCCGAACAGGCCGGGCTGCGGGTGGGTGATCAGCTTGACCGGCATGTCGGCCATCAGCGATTCGAATCGCCCCTTGGCGACGAATCGCTCGGCGAATCCGGACCGGGGCAGATGCTGGGCCAGCCGCAGGCCCAGGCCGCCCGCGATCACCACGCTGTTGCCACCCTGCGACAGCGCCAGGTCACCGGCGACGGCCCCCAGCGCCAGGCAGAATCGCTCCAGCGCCGCCGCGGCCATATGGTCGGCTCCGTCCAGCGCCAGGGTCCATAATTCCTTGTCGTCGCGCGTGCGGACCGGCAGGCCCTCGATTTCGGCGATCGCCTCGTACAGATTGACCAGCCCCGGGCCCGACACGACGCGCTCGGTCGACACGCGGCGATATCGCCGGCGCAGGCGCTGCAGGATCTTGTCCTCCAGCATGTCGAGGGGCGAGAAATCGACATGGCCGCCTTCGGTCTCGCACACCAGATAGCGGCCGTCCCGCCGCACGACATAGGCGGTGCCCAGCCCCGTTCCCGGCCCGACGATGGTCGTCACCCCGCTGGCGGGCAGCGGCCGGTCCGGGCCGCACAGGTGCTGCAGATGGGCCGCGTCCACCTGGGCCACGGCGTGGCCCACCGCGCCGAAATCATTGACCAGCACATGCTGGTCCACATCCAGCTTCGCGGCCAGTTGGGCCGGCTGGATGATCCAGGGATTGTTCGTCAGCTTCAGGATATCGCCCTGCACCGGGCAGGCGACGGCGATGCCCGCCGCACGCGGCAGGGTGCGGCCGACCTGACGGGCGAAGGACTCCCACGCCAGTTGCAGGCTGGCATGCTCCGCGCATTTCAGGGTGGTGGCTTCCCCCAGGTGGGTGACACGGCCGCCCTCGACACCGGCAATGGCGAAACGCGCATGAGTCCCGCCGATATCGACGGCTACGATCTCTCTCATGTCCTGTCAGACTCCCTGGATCTTCCTTGCCCGGCAGGTACCCGGGGCACGTTTTCGTTATCGGCCCGATCGGGTTTCCCGTCCCGACGCCACAACGTCAAGTGCGGAATGGAGATCAAGGGAAATCAGGCCGGCCGGCATTATCCCGCGGCGCGGGGCGCCTGGTCGGCCTTCAGGCGCCGCATGATGGCGTCGCGGATCGGGCGGGGCATGATGATATCGAGGATGCGCAGGCCGGCGAACAGGCGGGGGAAGATCAGGTGCGGGCGTTCTTCCTCCACCGCGCGGGCAATCAGGCGGGCCGCCTGGGGCGCGGTCTGCATGAAGGGCTTCGCGCTGCTGACCCGGCGGCTCATCGGGGTATCGACGAACCCGGGCGAGACCAGCGTCACGCCGACCCCATATTCCGCCAGGCCGTTGCGCAGCGCCTCGGCAAAGCGCGTCAGCCCGGCCTTGGACCCGGAATAGCCCGCCGCGAACGGCAGGGCGTGGAACGCCGCGACCGAGCCCAGCAGCACGATATGCCCCCGCTGTCGCAGAACCATGCGTTCAGCCCCCGCCGTGGCCAGCGCCGCCGGGGTGGCGTAGTTCACCAGCCCCAGTTCCAGCACCGTTTCCGCCCGTTCGGTCCGCTCGGCATGCTGGCGCATGTCGCCCAGCCCGGCCGCCAGGATCAGCAGGTCCACGGGGTGGTCGGTGTCATCCTCGCGAAAGGACGCGATCGCCGCGTGCCCGTCGGCCAGGTCCAGCACCCGGGTCCGCACGGTGGCACCCATGGTGCGGCAATCCCGCGCCACCCGTTCCAGCCGCGCGGCGTCACGCCCCCACAGGACCAGCGTCCGGCCGGACCGGGCATAGAACCGGGCCAGTTCGGCGCCGATGCCGCTGGAGGCCCCCGTTATCAGGACGGTCACGGGATCGAAGCGGATTTCCCCGTTCTGCTGCGCGTTGGCCATCGGGCCCCTTTCTTTTGATGCCGATTCCATGTCATCAGCACGCGGTCGGCCGTCACAGCCGGCCCAGTTCCCCCAGACACCGGACCGGTCATGAACGAAGCGGATCAACTTGTCATTACCCCGGTATCCAGCTTCCGTCAGATGTCCCTCTTCATCCGCCTGCCCCGCCTGCTCTATGCCGGATTGCCGGGTTACGTCCCGCCGCTGGACATGGAGCAGAAGGATCTGCTGCATCCGCGCAAGACCGCGTTCTTCCGCCACGGCCGGGCGCGGTATTTCCTGGCAATGCGCGCGGGAAAGCCCGTCGGCCGCATCTCGGCGCAGGTCGACGACCTCGCTATCGAAACCCTGGGCGAGAATATTGGCTTTTTCGGGGCGCTGGACGCCGTCGACGACGCGTCCGTCGTCTCCGCCCTGCTCGATGCCGCCTGCGCGTGGCTGCGCCGGCAGGGGATGGACACGGCCCGGGGCCCCTTCACCCTGAATGCCAACGGCGAGCTGGGCATGATGATCGAGGGCCACCGGGCACCGCCGATGATCGCCATGCCCTGGCATCCGCACTGGCTGCCGCCCCTGGTCGAAGCCTGCGGCTTCGCCAAGGCGATGGATTTCGTGGCCTACCAGATGGAGACCGGACCGGGCGCCGAGCAGGCGCACCTGGTGCCCTCCGGCCTGCGCCTGGGCGAAGGGCGGCTGGGCAGCATCACCACGCGCGGCATCCGCCGCAGGCAGATCGCCGAGGACGGCGAGATCCTGCGCCGGCTCTATAATGATGCGTGGCGCAACAACTGGGGTTTCGTCCCGCTGACCCAGGACGAGATGACCGGCATGATAAGGCAGATGCGGCCGATCCTGAAGTCGGAGCATTTCGTGCTGATCGAACAGGATGGCGAGCCGGTGGCGGTCGCCCTGGTGGTGCCCAACCTGTACGACATCGCGGGCGACCTGGGCGGCGCGCCCACCCCGCTGGGCTGGGTCAAGCTGGCCGAGCGGCTGGTGCGCCACCGCTTCCATTCCGCGCGGGTCATCCTGCTGGGCGTCAGTTCGAAGCTGGAGGGCACGGCCCTGGGCGCCATCATGCCCGCCCAGGCCATTGCCGAACTGATGCGGCGCGGCCGGTCCCTGCCCTATCGCATGGTCGAGATGGGATGGATCCTGGAGACCAACCTGCCGATGCGCCGGCTGATCGAACGCCTGGCCCCCGAACCCTGCAAGCGCTACCGGGTCTATGACCGGGTGCTGGGCCGCTGATCGTCTTCTACAGGTGACTCCATCCGGTGCGCTCCAGCGCCAGGATTCCCCCTACCCCGTCCAGTACCTGGACGCCGGATAGCGTGGCGTCGAACGCGCCGATCCGCGTGACCGCCACCCCATGCGTCCGGGCGGCTTCCCGCAGGGCGCCCTCGTGCGCCGGGGGCACGGCCAGCAGCAATTCGTAATCATCCCCGCCGGTCAGGCAGGTCGGCAGCCAGCGGGGGCCCGCCTGCCTGGCGGCCGGCGACAGGGGAACGCGGCCGGCGTCGATCCGGGCGCCGACGCCGCTTTCACGGGCCAAGTGGCCCAGATCCTGCACCAGCCCGTCCGAGACATCCATGGCGGCCGACGCGATTCCGCCCAACCCCAGCCCCAGGCGCGGCCGCGGCAGCCGATAGCGGCCGGCCAGGAACCCGTCGGGATCGGCCACTTCCCCGCGCAGGGCGCGCAGGCCCAGCGCCCCGTCGCCGATCGTCCCGGTCACCCATATCCCGTCGCCGTCGCGCGCGCCGTTGCGCCGCAGGGCCCGGCCGGGTGCCCCATGCCCCAGGATGGTCAGCGACAGCACCAATGGCCCCGGCGTGGAAGTGGTATCGCCCCCCAGCAGGCTGAGCCCATAACGCCCCTGATCGTCCGCCAGGCCCCGGGCGAAACCGGCGAACCAGGCCTCGTCCCGTGCCGGCGGCGTGGTCACCGCCAGCAGATAGCCCAGCGGCATCGCGTCCATCGCCGCCAGGTCGGACAGGTTGCAGCGCAGCAGCTTGCGGCCGACCGTGTCGGCCGGGTCGTCGGGCAGGAAATGTACGCCCTCGACCATCGTATCGACCGCGACGACCAGTTCCCGCCCCGCCGGCGCGCGCAGCAGCGCCGCGTCGTCGGTCAGGCCCAGCGCGCCCTCGCCCGCCAGGGCAAGGAAATGGCGGCGGATGAAGCCGAATTCGGGCGGCAGCGGACCGGCGGGGGGAAGAGCGGCGGACATTCCACGATCCGCCGGATCAGGCCTCTTCGGCCTCGTGCGGGTCTTCGGGCAGGACATCCGCCGGGGTGTCGGCCGCGCGCAGGCGCCGGGCCAGCGTATCCAGCACGCCGTTGACCATCTTGGGCTCGTCGCCCGAGAAGAAGCCGTGCGCGATATCCAGGTATTCGTTGATGATCACCCGGGTCGGTACGCCCCCCGTGGCGGCCAGTTCCGCGCCCGCCGCCCGCAGCAGCGCCCGCAGGACGGGGTCCAGCCGGCCGACCGGCCAGGACGGCGGCAGCACCTCGACGATCAGCGCGTCGATCTGTTCGCGCCGGGCCACGGCCGCGCGGGCCACCTGCTCGAACAGCCGGATGTCGGCTTCCGGCACGCGGCCGTCCTCGTATTCCTCGCCCTGGTCCGCGCCGGACGCGGTGCCCAGCCGGTGGCGCAGGAACTGCGCGATCACCGTGTCGGGCGTATCGCCCGCCTGTTCGATCTGGAACAGGGCCTGCACCACCGCGACGCGCGATGCGGTCCGGGACCGGGGCTTCGAATGGGTCCTGTCGTCGTCCGGTATGCCATTCATGCGCCTGTCTCCTGCTGCCGCGATGTCGCCGAAGGCGGCTTCATCGCCTCTTTACGCCGCCAGGTCCAGACTCTGCTGCGATCGCCGCCGCCGCGTCGCCGGGAACGACCGGCACGTCACCGTCCGCCGTGCCGGGAATCGATTGCAGAATCGCGGCGAAATCCTTGGTTTCCCGGAAATCCCAATGCACGCTGGCAAAGCGGATATAGGCCACGATATCGACCTCGCGCAGCGTGCCCATCACCAGCTTGCCGATATCGCGCGACGGGATGTCGGTTTCGCCCGATGCCTCCAGCTGGCGAACCAGCCCGTTGACGATGCGTTCGATCCGTTCCTCATCGACCGGGCGCTTGCGCAACGCGATGCGCACCGATCGGGCCAGCTTGTCGCGCTCGAACGGCACACGCCGGTCGTCGGCCTTGACCACATACAGGTCGCGCAACTGCACGCGCTCGATCGTGGTGAATCGCTGGCTGCACGCCGCGCAGATCCGGCGGCGACGGATCGCGGCCCCATCCTCGTGCGGGCGGCTGTCTTTGACCTGGGTATCCTCGTGACCACAAAAAGGGCATCGCATGCGTGCGGCAATCCTGACCGGCGTTCGTTTGGCACCGAGATGCGCATGAAATCGGCCGGGTGCAAGAGCGGCAGTCAGGATCGGCCGACCACCTGCCCGGTTCGTTCCCCGATTTTGTCCAATGCATCCATGCTGGTATCGTCCCTGGATGACGAAGGTGAGGACTCCCACCATGAAGCGACGCGTGTTGCCGATCGGACTGTTCGCCCTGCTGGCCGGCTGGGGCCCGTCAGTCCCTGCGCTGTCCCAGGCCGCACTGGCCGGCACTGCCATGACCAGCACCGCCATGGCCGACCCGGCGCCCCCCTCCATTCCCGGCCAGGTCGACGCCGATGGCGATATCGACATCCGCGCGGCCTGGATGCAGGTCATCCGTCCCGATCACAGGATCGCCGCAGGCTACTTCACCATCGAAAACCGGGGCCGGAACGTCCATCTGCTGGACGGCGTGTCGTCGCCCGCCTGCCACGACCTGTTCGCCCACCATACCGAACAGGAAAGCACCCAGGAAACCGCGACGCTGTTTTCCCACCTGGCCCTGCCGGCCCAGACCATCCTGGTCTTCCCGCCCGGGGGCTACCATCTGGTCTGCGTCGGCTATGACGACAGCGTCCAGCCCGGGCGCCGCGTCCCGGTGACGTTTCACTTCATGGGCGGCACGACACGAACCATCCAGTTCGACGTGCGTCCGGCACCCGACACGGCCGATACCGCCCCTTAAAGCAGATCGTGATGAGGTGGAACCACCTGATCACGCACCCTAAAACTCGACCGTCTACGCGGAAGCGTCGGCGGTCAGGGTGCGCCGGACCGCCTGGTGCCAGCCGTCCAGCATGGTACCGCGCTGGGCCAGGTCCATCGTGGGCTGGAACAGGCTGCCGCGCGCCCGGCGGGCGGCCACGTCATCCAGGTCCGTCCACACCCCCGTGGCCAGCCCGGCCAGGAAGGCGGCGCCGGTCGCCGTGGTTTCCAGGTGGCGCGGCCGCTCCACCCGGGCCTGCAGCACGTCGGACAGGAACCGGCAGAACCAGTCATTGGCCGCCATGCCGCCATCGACACGCAGGGTGGTCACCGCCCCGCCGCCGTCCTGCGCCATCGCCGCCATCAGATCGTATGTCTGGTAGGCGACCGATTCCAGCGCCGCGCGGGCGATATGCGCCGCCGTCGCGTCCAGCGTCAGGCCGCAGATCAGCCCCCTGGCCTCGGGGTCCCAATGCGGCGCGCCCAGGCCCACGAATCCCGGCACCATGTAGACGCCGTGACTGTGGGGAATACGCGTCGCCATGTCGTCGGTCTGCGACGCGTGGGTGATCAGGTGCAGCCCGTCGCGCAGCCACTTGATCGCGGCCCCCGCGACGAAGATCGCCCCTTCCAGCGCATAGGTCGTGCGGTCGCCGATCCGGTAGCCGATCGTGGTCAGCATCCGGTTGGCCGACTGCACCGGGGCCGTGCCGGTGTTCAGCAGGACGAAGCAGCCGGTGCCATAGGTCGCCTTGGCCATTCCGGGGGCGAAGCAGGCCTGGCCCACCAGCGCCGCCTGCTGGTCCCCGGCCATGCCCGCCACCGGAATCGGCCGGCCGAACAGGGCGGGATCGGTTTCGCCGTAGATTTCGCTGTTCCCCCGAACCTCGGGCAGCAGCGCCGCCGGAATGCCGAACAACCGCAGCAGGTCGTCGTCCCAGACCTGGCGATGGATGTCGAACAGCAGGGTGCGCGACGCGTTCGTCACATCGGTGGCATGGACCCGCCCGCCGGTCAGGCGCCACAGCAGGAAGCTGTCGATGGTGCCGAAGGCCAGGCGCCCGGCTTCGGCGGACGCGCGCGCGCCGGGGACGTTGTCCAGCATCCAGGCCAGCTTGCTGGCGGAAAAATAGGGGTCCAGCAGCAGGCCGGTCCGGTCGCGCACCAGCCCCTCGCACCCGTCCTGGCGCATGCGGGCGCACATGGACGCCGTGCGGCGGTCCTGCCAGACGATGGCGCGATGGATGGGGGTTCCGGTCGCGCGGTCCCAGACCACGATGGTCTCGCGCTGGTTGGTGATGCCCAGGGCCGCGATCGCATCCACCCCGCCGCCCTGTTCGATCGCCGCGCGCGCGGTCGAAAGCGCATCGCGCCAGATCTCTTCCGCGTCATGCTCGACCCAGCCATGGTCGGGATAATGCTGCGCGAACTCGATCCGCGATGTCGCCAGCGGCGTCGCGTCGCGATCGAAGATGATGCTGCGGGTGGACGTCGTGCCCTGATCGATCGCCAGGATGGTCGTCTTCTTGTTCATGATTTTCTTGTCTCCCGACTTGGAATGACCGTCACGACGACCGCCGGATCGCGGCATCGGATGCGGGCAGGGTCTCGACCAGGACCGGCGGCTGCCGGCGCGGCATGTAGGGCCGGATCAGCATCTGGTACGCCCCTGCCCCGACCACGCCGCCCAGCAGCGGCCCCATGATCGGCACCCACCAGAATACGCCGGGCGACGGCAGGGCGGACGGCCCCCACCCGGCCAGGAAGCAGAACAGGCGCGGCCCCAGGTCGCGCGCCGGGTTCAGGGCCCACGCCTCCAGATATCCCGCGGACCCGCCCAGCGCCGCCACCAGCAGGCCGATGATCAGCGCGCCGGAATTCGCCTGCGGCGCCTGGATATTATATTCGCACGTCACCGCGAAGATGCCGAACAGCAGGATCGCGGTCAGGATGGCCTCGTCCACCAGGGCGTGAAGCGGCGTCACGAAATCCCCGGGATGGGTGAAGAACACCCCGGCGGCCCCGCCGTCATGCAGCCGGTCCAGGTGATGCAACTGGTTGAAGTGATCGATCACCGGCGCATACAGCACGTAGACGATCGCCGCCCCCGCCATCCCGCCCAGCACCTGGACGGCGCTGTAGGGCAGGACCTTGCGCCAGGGAAAGCCCCGATAGAGCGCCAACGCCAGCGTGACGGCCGGGTTGGCGTGCGTGCCCGACACCGCGCCGGTGACGTAGATCGCGATCGTGACCCCCAGCCCCCAGACGATGCAGACCCCCCAATAGGCCGTCTTGTACGGGCTGGGGTCATAGAGCGTGTACATCGCCGCCACGGAATCACCGATCACGATGATGATGAAGACCGCGACGAATTCGGAGATCAGCTCCCCGATGAATTGTCTGTTCCTGAACATGTCCCACTTCTTTTCGGTTTCTTGTTGGGGAAATGTGTGGTTTTCGGTATTCGGCCGGCGCGGTCAGCCGGCCAGGGCGACCCGGGCCGGGCATGGTTCGCGTCTGTCTTCGGGGGCGGCGTCCCGCTGCCGGTCGCGCAGGTAGCGGTCCAGGCGCGCGACATCCTCGTCCGTGACATGCAGCCCGAGGCGGGAGCGACGCCAGAGGATGTCCTCGGCCGTCACCGCCCATTCCTGGCGGACAAGGTAATCGACCTCGCGCGCCGTCAGGCCGCCGCCGAACGATTCGCCCAGGTCCGCCGGGCCGCGCGCATCGCCGATGATGGTCCAGGCCCGCGATCCGTAATCGCGGACCAGCCGCCAGGACTCCTCGGCCGACAGGAAGGGCGCGTCCTTGCGCAGCCGCGCCAGGGCGGAATCGAACCCGCCCGGGCCCAGGTCACCGCCCGGCAGGGCGCGCTCGGCGGTCCATCCGTTGCCCTTCAGGACCGGCAGGAACGGCGCCAGCTTTTCCAGCGCATGTTCGGCCAGCCGGCGATAGGTCGTGATCTTGCCGCCGAAGATCGACAGCAGCGGCGCCGCGTCGGCAGGGTGCGCCCCGGCGGCCACATCGACGTCCAGCACATAATCGCGCGTTACCGCCGATGCGTTCCGCGCCGCGTCGTCATAGAGCGGCCGCACGCCGGCATAGGACCACACGACATCGGCGGGCGAGACCGGGCTGCGCAGATAGCGGTTCACACTGTCGCACAGATAGCGAATTTCATCGGCGGAGATCTCGACCTGTCCCGGATCGGTGGTCCACGGCAGGTCGGTGGTGCCGATCAGGGTGAACTGCCGTTCGTAGGGAATGGCGAAGACGATCCGCTTGTCGGGATTCTGGAAGATATAGGCCTGTTCGCCTTCGAACTGGCGCGGCACCACGATATGGCTGCCCTTGACCAGCCGCACCTGCTTCGTGGTGGCGATGCCCAGCCGGTCGCGCAGCATGCTGCCCACCCAGGGCCCGGCAGCGTTGACCAGGGCCCGTGCCCGGACCGTGCGGGTCCCGCCCGCCGCATCGGCCAGCGTGGCCTGCCACAAACCGTCCACGCGCCGGGCATCGACCAGCGTGGTGCGGGTGCGGATGTCCGCGCCGCGCGTCCGGGCATCCATCGCGTTCAGCACCACCAGCCGGCTGTCCTGCACCCAGCCGTCGGAATAGACGAATCCCCGCTTGAAGGCCGGCTGCAACGGCACCCCCAGCGGATCGCGGTCCAGCCGCACGCCGCGCGAGCGCGGCAGGGTCATCCTGCCCCCCAGATGGTCGTAGAGGAACAGGCCCAGCCGCAGCATCCACGCCGGCCGCACCAGCCGCGAATGCGGCAGCACGAACGACAGCGGCCAGATGATGTGCGGCGCGATGCGCAGCAGCCGCTCGCGCTCGATCAGCGCTTCGCGCACCAGGCGGAATTCGTAATATTCCAGATAGCGCAGGCCGCCATGGATCAGCTTGGTGCTGGCCGACGAGGTATGGCTGGCCAGGTCGTGCTGTTCCACCAGCAGCACCGACGCGCCCCGTCCCACGGCATCCCGCGCGATCCCGGCACCGTTGATGCCACCCCCCACGATCAGCAGGTCATAAGGGGGCCGCGCCGGTTCGCCCCCGTTCGATGCTTCGGACAGCATGCTCGTTTCCTCCCTACGATGTTCGTAAACGAACATCGTAGGGGTCTTCAAGCCTCTCTCATAGCGGGACAAGGCACGTTTTTGTGACAATTTGCGCAGTTTCAGCGGCAGGCAGCAGCAGAAATGTTCGTTTTGGAACGAGGGTTTTCGCTCAGGACTCGGCGATATGCAGGGCGACCCGATGCGCGTCCAGGATCGCGCGCACCGCCGGGGGCGGCGCGCGGTCGGTGAACAGCGCCTGCACGTCCGACAGGTGGCCCACCCGCCCCATCGGCCGGCGCCCGAACTTGGTATGGTCGGCCAGCAGGAAAATCGTGCGGGCGTTGCGCATGATGGCCTGCGCCAGGTCGATCTCGTCCAGGTCGAAATCCAGCAGCGTGCCATCCTCTTCGATCCCGCTGATGCCGATCACGCCGAAATCGGCGCGATACTGGTCGATCAGCGCGGTCGCGGTGGGCCCCGTGATGCCGCCGTCATGCGAGCGCACCGTCCCGCCGGCGATCACGACGCGGAAATCGGATTGCGGCGCCAGGGTGGACGCCACATGCAGGTTGTTGGTGATGATCCGCAGCGCCCGGTGGTGGCGCAGCGCCCGCGCGAACGCCTCGGTCGTCGTGCCGATATTGATGAACAGCGAGGAATTGTCGGGAATTTCCCGCGCCGCCACCTGGCCGATCGCTTCCTTTTCCCGGCGGTTGAGGATCTGCCGTTCCGCATAGGCGATGTTTTCGATCGACGAGACCAGGCCCGCGCCGCCGTGATGGCGCGTCAGCAGCCCGCATCCGGCCAGGTGGTTGACATCGCGCCGGATGGTCTGGACGGCCACGCGCAGCCGCTGGGCCAGGTCCTCGTTCGAGACATAGCCCCGCGTCCGCACCAGGGACAGGATTTCGCGGTGCCGTTCCTCGGTCGGGACGCCGGCCATCGCCCTAGTCCGCCCCGGCCAGGACCTGGAGCACCGCCGCGCCATAGCGATCCAGCTTGGATGCCCCCACGCCCTTGATCCGCGCCAGCGCGTCCAGCGTTGCCGGCCGTTCCACCGCGATGTCGTGCAGCACCGCGTCATGGAAGATCACGTAGGGCGGAATTTCCTGTTCGCGCGCCTCGCCCAGGCGCCAGGCGCGCAGGGCGGCGAACGGTCCCTCGGCTTCGGGCGGCAGCGACACGGCCGCCCGGTCGCCGCCGGCCGCCCGGTTGCTCCGGGTCCCGGCAGCCCGCAGATCGTCGGTGGGGTCGACGCGGAGCATCAGCTTTTCCTCCCCTCGCAGGATGGGACGGGCGGTGGCCTCGTTCAACGCCAGGGCGTTATATTCACCGGAAACCTGCACGATCCCACGGGCGATCAACTGCCGGATGACGCCGCGCCAGAACTGTTCCGGCTTGTCCTTGCCGATGCCGAACACGCTCAACCGGTCATGGCCCCAGCGCCCCGCCATGTCGCTGGTCTTGCCCCGCAGGATCGAGGCCACATGCACGGCGCCGAATTTCTGGCCGATGCGATAGATCGTGGACAGGACCTTCTGCGCGTCCACCGTGCCGTCGAACGAGGCGACGGGATTGCGGCAATTGTCGCAATGCCCGCACGCCGTGGCCAGCGTCTCACCGAAACAGGCCAGCAGCGCCTGGGTGCGGCAGCCCGTGGTCTCGGTCAGGGCGATCATCGCCTCCAGCCGCGCGCTCATGATCCGCTTCTGGGCCTCGGGCGCGCTGGACTGGTCCAGCCAGTGCCGCGCCCGGGCAATGTCGTCGCCGCCATACAGCAGGACGGTCTCGGATTTCTCGCCGTCGCGCCCGGCGCGGCCGATCTGCTGGTAGTACGCCTCGGGCGAGGACGGCATGTCCAGATGCACCACCGTGCGCACGTCCGGCCGGTCGATCCCCATGCCGAAGGCGATGGTCGCCACGATCACCACCGGCTCGCCGGAGCGGAACCGCGCCAGCGCCGCCCGCTTTTCGATCGGCGACAGGCCGGCATGGAACGGCAGGGCGGGCCAGTCCCGCTCGCGCAAGGATCGGGCGACGCGTTCGGTCTTGTTGCGGCTGCCGCAATAGACGATCGCGGCCTCGCCGGCGTGGCGGCCCAGCACGTCCAGCACCTGGCGCATTTCCGAAATCTTGGGCCGGACGGCGATGTCCAGGTTGGGCCGGTGGAAGCTGGCGCGCAGCACGCGGGCATCCGGCATCGCCAGGGCGTCGAGGATATCGGCCTGGGTACGGGGGTCGGCGGTCGCGGTCAGCGCGATACGCGGCACACCGGGGAAATGTTCCGGCAGGCGCGCCAGCGCCCGGTATTCCGGCCGGAATTCATGCCCCCACGCCGAAATGCAGTGCGCCTCGTCGATCGCGATCACCGACAGGGTCAGCCGCGACAGCCGGTCCAGCATCCCCGGCGACAGCAGGCGCTCGGGCGAGACATAGAGGATATCCAGCCGGCCCGCGACCAGGTCGGCGCGAATCCGCGCCGCGTCCTCGGGCTCCAGTTCCGAATGCAGCGCGCCGGCATTGACGCCGACCTGCCGCAACGCCGCGACCTGGTCGTCCATCAGCGCGATCAGCGGTGAAATCACCAGGCCGGTGCCGGGGCGGCTGAGGGCCGGCACCTGGTAGCAGATGCTCTTGCCGCCGCCGGTCGGCATCAGGACCAGGCAGTCGCGCCCGGCCATGACCTCGCCGACCGCCTGTTCCTGCAGGCCCCGGAAGTCGGGGAAGCCGAACACGCGTGACAGGATCGCCCGTGGCGCGTCGCCCGGCGGTTCCGCCTGAAGCGTGTCACCCGGATAGTGATCCGTCATGTCCATGATCCGGCCGCCCCGCGCGTCAGGACGCGCCGATCTCGATCTCGACCCGGCGCGAGCCCACCGCACCGTCCTCGTTGGACGGCGCACGAGGCATCTGGCGGATGCGCCCGGCAGCCACGCCGTCGGCGACAAGCTGGCTCGCAACCTTCTTCGCCCGGTCGACGGCCAGCAGCGCATCGGCCGACAGATCGCCATGGGCCGCGGCATAGCCTTCGACCGTGATGACCGATTGCGGGTCCCGCGCGGCCTGCTGCGCGGCATGCGTCACGACCCACAGGGCCGGATCTTCCAGCTTGACGGAATCGCGGGTGAAGAAGACGACGTATTTTCGCGACGGCTGGCTGGCGCACCCCGCCAGCAGACAAAGACCCACGACCAGTGACAGGCGACGCATCGGCAGACCCCCCTATGATTTCGGCTGATGGATGAATCGGCCGCCAACCATGCGGGAAAGTCAGCGACATAATACGGGATACCTTGGTGCCCGCTGGCTCGCCCCCCGTCAACCGTTCAGGTTCCGCCAATCCGCCGCGTTCAGACGGCGACCGCGACGGCCTTTCCGTCCGACAGGCGCCAGACGCGGTCCAGTCGCTCCACGCCCACCAGCCGATGCGCGATCAGAATGACCGTGCGGTCGGCCGTTACCGAATACAGCGTCTTCAGGAACTCACGCTCGGTCTCGGCATCCAGGCCGGTCGCCGGTTCGTCCAGGATCAGGATCGGCGCGTCGGACAGCAGGGTGCGGGCCAGCGCGATCCGCCGCCCCTGCCCGCCCGACAGCGACGCCCCGCCTTCGCCCAGCCAGGAATCCAGCCCCTCCGGCAGGGCGCGCACGACGTCGCCGACCTGCGCACGGTCCAGGGCGGTCCACAATTCGGCCTCGGTCGCGTCGGGCCCTCCCAGCAGCAGGTTGGCACGGATCGTATCGGCAAACAGGTGCGTCGCCTGCGACAGCCACGCGATCCGCTGCCGGACCGACACGCTGTCCAGCGTCGCCAGGTCCTGCCCGCCCAGCAGGATGCGCCCGGCCTCCGGGCTTGCCACCTTCAGCAGCAGGGCCGCCAGCGTCGATTTGCCGATGCCCGACGGCCCCAGGATCGCAACCCGCGACCCGGCGGGAATGTCCAGCGTCAGCCCGTCGAACACCGCAGCCCGGCCTGCATGGCCCCTGTTGGCCTGCCAGCGAAAGCCGACCTGTTCGAAGCGGATGTCGGCACCCGCCGGCGCGGGCAGCGTGCCCACGGGGGCGGACGGGGCATCCGTATCGCCCACCGAGACGATGCGCGCCGCCGCCCGGCTGATCCCGCCCGCCAGCGCACCAGCGCGCGTCAGGCCGCCCGCGCCCTCGAACCCGGCCACGACCAGGAACAGCAGACCCACCCCGCGCACCGCCGGGATCGGCCCCAGGCCGACCCCCAGGACCGCGGCCAGCACCGCCAGGATCGCGGCCTGCCCGCACAGGTAGACACGGCGCCCAGCAGCGCCAGCAGGCGCGCGGGATCCTCTAAGTCCCTGCAGCATAGCTGCCGCGTCGCGCGCCCGGACGTGGGACAGTACGCGCCCTTCCGCCCCGAAGGCGCGGATTTCCCGCAGACCGGTGACCAGGTCCAGCACCCCGATGCGCAGTCCGGCCAGGCGATGGGTCAGCAGCGCGGCCTCGCGCCGCCCCAGCATCGCCGCCGCCAGCGGCAGCAGGAAGGCCCCGGCCACGAACAGCCCGCCCACGATCGCGGCCAGCGTTGGATCGACCGGGGCCACCGCCAGCACCAGGAACGGCAGGATCAGGCACGCGCCGGCCAGGGGCACGAGAATGCGCAGATACAGCCCGTCCAGCGCCTCGACATCCGACACCAGGCGGGACAGCAGGTCACCGGCGCGCCGGAACCCCAGGCCGGCGGCCGCGCCGCCCGCCAGGCGGCGAAAGAACCAGACCCGGATGTCGGCCAGTGCCCGGAACATCGCGTCATGCGTTACCAGCCGTTCGACATAGCGCAGCACGACGCGCGCCACACCCGACGCCCGCAGCAGCACGACACCGACCACGACAAGGCCCGATACCAGCCCCGCCAGCCGTGCGCCGGCCCCCCGCATCAGGATCAGGCCCGCCATCAGCGCCAGCAGGGACAGCACCCCGCCCGCGATCATCCGTGGCGCCCGCCTGTGCCACAGCGCCATGATCCGCAGGACCGGCGCCACGCCATCCTGTTCTGCCCGATGCGTATCCGGCACGTGACTATCCGACATGGGCATTTCCCCCCACGGCAGGAACCGGGCCGCCGCGATCCGGCCCCGGGTCGCGATTCCGGCCCTGGTTCAGGCCTCGATCCCGGCCCAGGTCCAGGCCGAGATCCAGGCAGGGTCCGCCAAGCACGCGCGCCGCTGCCGAATGGCTGGACAGGATCACCGTCCGCCCCTGCGCCAGGTTCTGCAGGCTGACGAAAATGCCGGCCTCGGTCGCCGGGTCCAGATGGGCGGTCGGTTCGTCCAGCAGCAGAAGCGGCGCGTCCTTCAGATAGGCCCGGGCGATGGCCACACGCTGCGCCTGCCCGCCGGACAGGCCGAACCCGCCCTCGCCGATCACGGTATCCAGGCCGTCCGGCAGGCCGGGCAGGAAGGCATCGACCGACGCCGCGTGCAATGCGGCGCGCAGGGTGGCGTCATCAGCATCCGGCCGCGCGAACAGGATGTTCTCGCGCAGCGTTCCCGCGAACAGGACCGGCTTCTGCCCGATCCACGACACCAGGCCCGACAGGGTGGACGGCGCGATCGCGGTGATGTCGGCGCCGCCGACCAGCACCCGGCCGCTGTCCGGCACGATGAAGCCCAGGAGCATCTCGATGATCGTCGACTTGCCCGATCCCGAAGGCCCGACCAGCGCCAGGGTCTCGCCCGCCGCCACCGTGAAATCCAGGCCCTTCAGCACCGGCCCCCGCGCCGCGTCCCAGGCGAAGGTCACGTCCTGGAAGCGCACGGACACGCCCTGCGACGAAATACGGGGCGTCTGGGCCTGGCCGGCGGCCTGTGCCGGACCGTCCGGCAGGTCGCCCATCGCGGACGCCGCCCCGGCGGCGTGGGCCCGGTCCTGATAGGCCAGGGCCAGCCCGCGCAGCGGCGCGAAGAATTCCGGCACCAGCAGCAGGACGAACAATCCGCGCAGCGTGGCGTCGGCCAGCGCGGGCGTGGTGGCGGCCCCCTGATGCAGGGCCAGCACGACCGCGCCGTTGCGCAGCGCGATCAGCACCAGCGCCACGACCATCGCGCAGTCGATCGAGGCCGAGGACAGGAACGCGACCCGCAGGACCTTCATCGTGCGGCGGCGCAGTTCGTCGGCGGCGTCGGCCAGCCGCCGGGCCTCGTCATCCGTGCGGTTCAGCAGGACGATCGTCGCGATCCCGCGCACCCGGTCCAGGAACCGGGCCTGCAGCCGCGTCATCGCCAGGAACTGGTTGCGCGACGCCACCGCCGCACCGATGCCGAACAGCGCCTGCCCGACAGGGACCGCCAGCCCGCATGCCGCCATGATCGCCGCCGAACCCGGCTGGACCAGCGCCGCCAGGACCGCGATCAGCCCGGGCACGGCGATCCACAGGATGGAGGCCGGAATCCAGCGCGCGAAAAATCCGTCCAGTACCTCGATACGGTCAACGGCCAGCGCCGTCAGTTCCGCGCTGTGCTGGCGGCGCAGGAGGGCCGGCCCCCCGCGCAGGATGTCCGCCAGGACCTCGTAACGCAGCCGCCGCCGCGCGCGGCGGCCCGCCCGCGCCGCCGCGATGTCGCCGCCGGCCAGCAGCAGGCCGCGCAGCAGCGCCAGCCCGGCCAGGGCGGCCAGCAGCACGCCCGCGCCCGTCCCGCCCTTTCCGACCAGGCCATGGGCAAGGATGGATGCCACGCACCACGCCTGTCCCACCGCAACCAGCCCGGACAGCATGCCGATGGCCACGACAGGCGCCGCCTGCCTGCGACCAAGGCGTGACTGCGCCCGCGTCCAGGCCCGCGTCACTGTTTTGTCACCGCTCATGACCGCGCTCTATAATGGATGCGACCGGCCAGCGACACCCATTCTCGACGAACCCGCCATGCAACCTCAGCCCGGCGCGGCCGCCGCCGCGTCACCCCCCTTGAGGGGGAACGGCAGGATGTAGCGCGTCCCGCCTTCCTCGACGATGGTCAGCGTCCCGCCCAGTTGCCGGGCAAAGCCCCGGATCAACTGCATGCCGATGCCGGTGCGATCGACGGTGGCGCGCAAGCGCCCCTGCGCCAGGCCGATCCCGTCATCGGCGATTTCCAGCCGGGCCTGCCGCGCATCCACCTGGTTCAGCCGGACCGTGATGGTGCCGCGCCGCCCGTCGGGAAAGGCGTATTTGATCGCATTGGTGACGATTTCCGTGATGATCAGGGCCAGCGGAACCGCCTGGTCGGGCTCCAGCGCCAGTTTTTCGGCGCTGACGGACAGGACGATCCGGCCGTCGCGGTCCTCGCCCGCCGCCTGGAAGATCTGGCCGCAGAGTTCGGTGGCGAAATGCTCCATGCTCAGGCTGAACAGCTCGCCCTCGGCGTACAGGTAGCGATGCAGCGTCGCCAGGGCGCGCACCCGATCGCGCGCCTGGGCGAACTCCTCGCGCGCTTCGGGCTGGCGAATGCGGCTGACCTGCAAATTCAGAAGGGAAGCAACGATCTGCAGGTTGTTCTTCACCCGGTGATGCACCTCTTTCATCAGCAGTTCCTGCCTGACGGAAGCGCGGGCCAGACGCTGTTCGTGCCGGGTCAGGCTCCGGGTGGCCTGGGTGAAGGCATGGGCAAGGCGGCGAATTTCGGTCGGCATCGCCCAACTGGCATGTGCGTCGAACACGCCGCCGCCCGACTGCCACAACCCGACCGAACTGGTCAGGCGCCGCAGCGGCGCGACAAGCAGGATATTCGCGCTTTGCGCCACGCCGGCCAGACCGAAGGCCAGCAGCGCCACGATGACGAACAGCCAGACCGCGAACATGATCAGGGCATGCGTCTCGGCCGAATTGCGGCGCGTCACGGTCAGGGCGGCCACCCCGCCCTCCACCGGCCCGTACGCATAGGCCGCGTCGCCGACGCTGAACGTCCTGCGGGTATTCGACAGGTCGGACGGCATGGACCGGATCCAGCGTATGACCTGCGGCGGCGGCGCGCCCGGCTGCCAGCAATCGTCGCATAGCGGGGCGATGTCATGGTTGCGCCCGACGATCCAAGCCTCGATCGCACCGTCCTGCTGGATGAAATCCAGGCGCGGATCGCCGATCTGCAGATGATGGCGGCTCCAGACCACGGGCATGATCGCGGTCAGGAACCCCTTGCGGACGATGTTGCCTTCGGAATCGGCGATCGCAGTGGGAACGGTGATGCGGATATAGGAGTACCCGCCAGGGTTGGGACCCGCGATGACCAGCGGGCGGATCCGTACATCGCCGCTGAAGCGTGGCAGGTCATCGTCCGGCACCTGGGCGGGCAGCGGCAGCGGGCGACCGCTATCGACCGCCACCTGGATCACCCCCCGATCGTCCAGCAACGCCATCTGCCGGTAGAAATGCCCGGTCAGGGACTGCGCCAGTTGCAGGGTGCGCGCGATGCCCGGCTCGTCCAGCGACATATGGCTGACCGACAGCAGCAGGGCACTGACATGATCGACGTCGTGACGGATTTCCAGGTCGATGCGGCTGACCGCCATGTCGGCGCGGAACGCGGGGGCGGCCAGGGTGTGCCGATAGCTGTTCCAGGCCTGCAACCCGCCGATCACGGCAATGGGCCCCGCCGAGAACAGGATGATCAGCATCATGCGCGCACTGACCGTATCGAACAGCCGCCAAAGCCGCGCAACACGCGGGGCATTATGCCCCGGGCGGCCGTAACCCTTCTTACGATCCATCTATTTCCCGGTCTTGCGGTCTTCCTCGATCAGACGCAGCAGTTCTTCAGGAACCGGTTCGCGCGCCACATCATCGAATAACTGATGCAGCCCACGCTTCAGCCATAGCTCGAACGGATCGTCTTGCTGGGCTTTCATAGTGCTCTTTGACGGCCTTTTGGGAGGAGAATCCTTGGGCCGCGTCATCATTGATCCCTGAGGCCCACTGCTACCCCGCCAAAACTCTCGGACCCGCGTTCCGGTTGCATAAATGTTTACAAACCGTAAATCACCCCCCGCGGACAGTCCAGCCACTGCCCGATCAATATCGACCAAATTATGGCAAGGCGCCGTCAGCCCCCCTGCCTCTTTTCAGGGGCGGGGTGCGGCTGCCCCCTGCGCGGCGGTCCGTTCGGCCAGAAGCCCCCTCAGCCGGGCCGCACGGATCTTGACCTGGGTGCTGTCATATTCGCCCATCATCCAGCTCTCCAGTTGCCGGCGGGCCCGGAACACGCGGCTTTTGGCCGTGCCGACCGCGCACCCCGTCGCCTCGGCAAGGGATTCGTAGCTCATGCCGTGCAGGACCACCATGATCAGCGCTTCGCGCTGATCGTCGGGAAGGCGATCCATCGCCAGCGCCAGGTCCTTCAGCGCCAGCCTGTCCTCGTGCGAGGCCGAAGTCGCCAGCGCCGCCGCAGGCACGTCCTCGATATCCGTCGTCTCCCGCCGCTTGCGCAGGTCGGAGATGAAACGGTTGCGCAGGATGCGGTGCATCCATGCCGAAAAATTTGTGCCGGGGATGAAGCTCTCCTTGGCCGCCAACGCGTTGCATACGGCATCCTGCACCAGATCCTCCGCCATCGTCCTGTTGCGCGTCAGGGCGAGGGCCTGGACCCGCAGGCGGGGAAGGATCGAGATGACCTGGTCATGAAAATTGTTCGTCATTGGTTTCGGTTCCCTTCACACATCCGAAACAATGAACGGCGGCGCGACAGGGTTGCGTTTTTGTCATAACGAAGACGTGAGGTCCGCTTTTCGCCCCGTCACGGGGCCTCGTCGGCCGCAGGATCGCATTCCAGGTCGGCGTCCAGACCGCAGTCTTCGTGGGGCCGGGCGACCAGGATGGCCAGCCGGGCCCGGGCC
The DNA here is from genome assembly GCF_000067045.1 of Gluconacetobacter diazotrophicus PA1 5. Classification (NCBI taxonomy): domain Bacteria; kingdom Pseudomonadati; phylum Pseudomonadota; class Alphaproteobacteria; order Acetobacterales; family Acetobacteraceae; genus Gluconacetobacter; species Gluconacetobacter diazotrophicus. Next base: position 1,764,852 of record NC_010125.1, on the reverse strand, counting down.
CGCGACACGCGTGCCTTCATCGTGCCCACCGGCACGCCGCAGATCCTGGCCGCTTCCTCGTGCGTCATCTCCTGCGCGCCCACCAGGATCAGCGCCTCGCGCAGCAGGGGGGTCAGCAGCCAGAACACGCTTTCCAGATCGCGCACGTCGTCGCCCGAACTGGCCGGCCGCCCCTGGGTGCCGTGTCGCGGCTCGGCGGCATAATCGCTCATGACCAGCCGTTCACGCTGGTTGCGGCGCCTCTGCTCGTAAAAGATGTTGCGCTGGATGGTGAACAGCCACGCCTTCAGGTTGGTGTCCGCCCGGAACTGCTCCAGCGCCCCCAGCGCACGGACCACCGTCTCCTGCACAAGATCGTCAGAGGCCGCCGTATCCCGCGTCAGGAAGCGCGCAAACCCCCGCAAATCAGGTAAAAGACACATGATCTCGCGCCGCAGTTGCGATATCGTGCGATCACTCGCCGAGGCACTTTCTGACGCCAGGGTATGTCCCCTATTTTCCTTGCGAACAATTGTAACACTGTCATGATCCGGACAGATACCATATTCCTTCGGAGTTGAACGCCCGATGCCCCACTCGCGGCGGCAGGATCTGATCCGCGCCCTTCCCTATGTGTTTGGTCCCGGGATTTGGTGGTGCATTATTTTCACATGAGTGGAAGGATGCGCTATGGGCCAGGTTCACCACGGAAGCGCCACGACGACAGCGGCAGTCCGTCGAGCGATACAACATAGTCAAGAGAGCCTGAGGGTTCTGGCGAAACGCTACGGGATCAACCCGAAGACGGTCGCCAAATGGAAGGGGCGGACCGATACGTCGGATCGACGCACCGGTCCGAAGGTCGCATCCTCAACCATCCTGTCGACCGAAGAAGAAGCGATCGTTGTGGCCTTCCGTCGCCATACCTGCATGCCTCTTGATGATTGCCTTTATGCGCTTCAGGCGACGATCCCGCATCTGACGCGATCTTCCCTGCACCGTTGTTTTCAGCGCCATGGGATCAGCCGCCTGCCCGAGACCGAAGGCGACAAACCAAGACGGTCGAAGTTCAAGAGTTATCCGATCGGCTATTTTCACATCGACATTGCTGAAGTCCGCACTGAAATGGGGCGCCTTTATCTTCTGGTGGCGATCGACCGGACCTCGAAATTCGCTTTTGTCCAATTGCACGAGAAAGCGACACGTCGCGTTGCCGGTGACTTCCTGCGTGCTCTGGCCGCTGCGGTTCCCTACCGCATCCATACCGTGCTGACCGATAACGGCACGCATTTTACCGATCCGGCCGGCAATGGATGGACACCCGAAGACATCAAGGCCATGCGGGCGGATGGTGTCCTGTTCCGGTGCCACTCTTTTGAACTGGCCTGTGCTGATCTCGATATCGAGCATCGACTGACAAAGCCGCGACATCCCTGGACGAATGGCCAGGTCGAGAGGATGAACCGCACGATCAAGGACGCCACCGTCAAGCGCTTCTACTACGAAACACATGACCAGTTGCGTCAACACCTCGCCGACTTCGTTACCGCCTACAATTTCGCCCGCAGGCTCAAGACCCTGCGCGGCCTCACTCCATATGAATTCATTTGTCAGCAGTGGGAAAAAGAACCATCACGGTTCATACATTAATCCGCACCACCAAATCCCGGGACAAAACACCTATGCCAGGCGATATGCGCGCGCCCTGACCGGCAGCCAATCGCGCGGTGACCTCCTGGTTGCCGAAAGCCTGCGGGGCCTCGCCCTCGCGGAGGTCGGATCGCTGCCGGCCCGGCAGAGCCTGTATCAATGGATTTCCCGCCATTACCGACCCGCGGACACCTCCCATCCCGGAACGGACGCCCCGACCGGGATGGGGACGATCGAACGCAAGCTGCTGCTGCTGACGTCGCTGGAGGAACTGCCGATCGCCGAGGCGGCGCGGATCGTCGACCTGGACCTGGCCCGGGCCACCGAGATCCTGGCGCATGCCCGTGCCGGACTGCGCACGGTGGCCGAGACCTCGATCCTGATCATCGAGGACGAGCCGATCATCGCCATGGATATCGAGGACCTCGTGCGGCGCTGCGGCCATCAGGTCGCCGGCGTGGCCGCGACGGAAGCCGACGCCATCGCCCTGGCCCGGGAAACCCGCCCGGGCCTGATCCTGGCCGACATCAACCTGGGCGCGGGCGGTGACGGCATGAACGCCGTCACCAGCATCCTGCGCCACCACGACGCGCCGGTCATCTTCGTCACCGCCTATCCCGAACGACTGCTGACCGGCGAGGCCGTGGAACCCGCCTTCGTCATCACCAAGCCGTTCGAGCCGACGACCCTGGCCATCGCGACCTACCAGGCGGTCACCGGCGGCCCGCAGATAAGATAGGCCGGGCACCGGGCAAGGCATGGCCCTTGCGCCGGGCATGGCGCTTGGGCCAGAACCCTTGGCATGGCGCCTCCCCTTCTTCTCCTCCAGGACATCACGCTCACGCTCGGCGGCAAGCCGCTGCTGGACGGGGCCGGGTTCGGCGTATCCGCCGGCGAGCGGATCTGCCTGGTCGGCCGCAACGGCAGCGGAAAGTCCACCCTGCTGCGCATCGCGTCCGGCGACCTGCTGCCCGATGACGGCACCTGCTTCCTCCAGCCCGGCACCTCGGTCCGCACCCTGCCGCAGGAGCCCGACCTGTCGGGCTTCGCCACCACGCTGGATTACGTCCGCGCGGGCATGGCCCCCGGCGACCCGGAACACCGCGCCGCCCTGCTGCTGGGCGAACTGGGCCTGACGGGGGCCGAGGACCCGGCCAGCCTGTCGGGGGGCGAGGCCAGGCGCTGCGCGCTGGCCCGGGCCCTGGCGCCCGAGCCCGACCTGCTGCTGCTGGACGAGCCGACCAACCATCTGGACATGCCCACCATCGAATGGCTGGAACGCGAATTGCTGTCGCTGTCCTCGGCCATGGTGATCATCAGCCATGACCGGCGGCTGCTGGAAACCCTGTCGCGCAGCGTCGTCTGGCTGGATCGCGGCACGACCCGCCGCCTGGACCAGGGTTTCGCCCGCTTCGAATCCTGGCGCGAGGAGGTTCTGGAGCAGGAAACCCGCGACGCCCACAAGCTGGACCGCCAGATCGCGCGCGAAGAGGACTGGATGCGCTACGGCGTCACCGCCCGGCGCAAGCGCAACGTCCGGCGGGTGGGCGAACTGGCCGCCCTGCGGCAGGCCCGGCGCGAGGCCGTGCGCACGCCCGGCGGCCTGAAGATGCAGGCCAGCGAGGACGGGCTGTCCGGCAAGCTGGTCGCCGTGGCCGAACAGGTGCGCAAGGCCTACGGGTCCCGCGTGATCGTCGACGGGCTGGACCTGCGGCTGCTGCGGGGCGACCGTCTGGGCATCGTCGGCGCCAACGGCGCGGGCAAGAGTACGCTGCTGCGCCTGCTGACCGGCCAGGACCAGCCCGATTCCGGCGAGATCCGGGTCGGCACCGCCCTGTCCACGGTCACGCTCGACCAGCAGCGCCGGGCGCTGGACCCCGCCCGCACGCTGGCCGATACGCTGACCGGCGGCGGGGGCGACATGGTCCAGGTCGGGACCGAAAAACGCCACGTCGTCGGCTACATGAAGGATTTCCTGTTCCGTCCCGAACAGGCGCGCACCCCCGTCGGCATGCTGTCGGGCGGCGAGCGCGGGCGGCTGATGCTGGCCTGCGCGCTGGCGCGTCCCTCCAACCTGCTGGTCCTGGACGAACCGACCAACGACCTGGACCTGGAGACCCTGGACCTGCTGCAGGAGATGCTGGACGATTATTCCGGCACCGTCCTGCTGGTCAGCCATGACCGCGACTTCCTGGACCGCGTCGCGACGTCGGTGCTGGTGGCCGAGGGCGACGGGCGATGGGTTGAATATGCGGGCGGATATAGCGACATGCTGGCCCAGCGCGGCGGCGTGGCCCCGGCCGGCCGGGGCCGGCGCCCCGGCACGGAAACGCAGGCCCCCGCCCAGAAGCGTCCGGACAAGGGACCGGCACGCAAGCTGTCCTACAAGGACCAGCATGCGCTGGACCGCCTGCCGGGCCAGATCGCGGCGCTGGAGGATGAAATCGGCCGCTTGCGCACCGTTCTGTCGGATGGTGCGTTGTATGCCCGCGATCCGGCGGCGTTCACGGCGGCGACCGGGCAACTGGAACGGGCCGAGGCCGAACTGACCGCGGCCGAGGAACGGTGGCTGGAACTGGAAATGCTGCGCGAAACGCTGGGTTCGTCCTGACCCGGCGCCGGGTCTTCCGATGCCCCCGGAGCCGCGCGGCGAAACGGGACACAGGCAGAAGGAAGACCGCGCCATGCCGACATCCGCCGCCTCCGCCCTTGCCCGCGAAGTGATCGGCCCCTGCCCCCGGACCGCCGCCCCCCTGTCCCGGGCCGAGTCCGAAACCCTGCTGGGCCAGGTGCCCAACTGGACGCTGTCACCCGACGGCACGCTTCTGTTACGCGCCTTCGTCCTGCCCGATTTCACGACCGCCTATGCGCTGGTCGAACGCATCGCCGCCCTGGCCGAAGCCGCCGACCACCACCCCGACATCGCGTTCGGCTGGGGCTATGTGCGGCTGTCGCTGCAAAGCCATTCCATCGGCGGGCTGCACCGCAACGATTTCATCATGGCGGCGCGGATCGAAACGCTGCCGCATTAAGGTGGCGAAGCCACCCGGTGCACCAGCCCGGATCTCTCCATCCGCGCGCGGGCGGCCGCGATTCCGTTGGTGACGGCCAGGGCCGCCGCCAGGGCGCGGCGTCCGGCCTGGGCGTCGACCAGCACCGGCACCCCGTCCAGGCAGGCGGCGGCAAAGGCCGCGTGCTCGGCGGCCAGCGTGTCGTGGTCGTCCCACGTCACGGCTTCGCGCCGGAAGCCCCCGGTGCCCGGCAGGGGCAGTCCCTTCTCGCGCCCGATCATCGTCAGCTCGCGCTTCACGAAATCGGCGGACAGATAGCCCTCTTCGGAAAACAGCCTCATGCGCCGCTCGGTCTTCAGCGAGATCCGGCTTGCGGTGATGGTGGCCACGCAGCCATTGGCGAATCGGACGCGGGCATTGGCGATGTCCTCGTGCTGCGAACTGACCGCCGCGCCCAGCGCGTCGACATCCTCGATCTCGCTGTCCACGATCGCCAGCACCAGGTCCAGGTCGTGGATCATCAGGTCCAGGATCACCGACACGTCGGTCCCGCGCGGCTTGAACGGGGCGATGCGCGTGGCCTCGATATAAAGGGGACGGCTGATCCGCTCGGTGATCGCCCGATGCTCGGCGGAATAGCGCAGCAGGTGGCCGACCTGCAGCACCAGCCCGGTCTCCGCCGCCAGCGCGGCCAGCCGGTCCGCCTGCTCCAGGGTCGAGGCGATGGGCTTTTCCACCAGCACGTGCCGCCCCGCGCGCAGGGCACGGTCGGCCAGCACGAAATGATGTTCGGCGGGCGCCGCGATCACCACCGCCTCGCACTGCTCCAGCAGCGCGTCCAGCGGCAGGGCCGGCGCGCCGCCGGCCTCCGCCCCCACCGTGGCCGCCCGCGCCATGTCGGGATCATGCACGCCCACCAGGCTTTCCCGGGCCGAAGACGCGACCTTCAGGGCGTGGAACCGCCCGAAATGCCCGGCGCCGATGACGCCGACGCGCAACCGGCGCGCTTCGTCCCCCCGCCCGGCCCCGCGCCCCGTTCCGCCGCCGAAAAACCCTGCCATCGTCCCCTCCCGCGTCCGCGATGACGAAGGGGTAGAACAGCCATGGCGGATGGGCCAGAGGGGGCCGGCATGTGTTCCCGTTTTGTTCTTGACGGGCGGAAGGAGGGTCTGCCACCATGGATGGACACCCCGGAGCCCACGATGCCAGACCCCTCCCCCATCCGCATCGGCCAGGGACAGCAGACGCGTTCGGCGGCCCGGACGCTGGACGAACGGTCCACCAGCCTGGCCGGCATCCGCCACGGACGCGGCGCCACGCTGTCGCTGCCCGACCGCCACGCCGCGCAGCAGGCGTCCCCCGTCGATGACGGATGGGGCACGCTGGCCGAGGGCGAAGACGGCGCGCCGCGCACCGAACTGTCGTTCGAGGCCGCCCGGACCATCATCACCCGCAACACCAGCCCCGACCTGGGCTTCGACCGGTCGATCAATGCCTATCGCGGGTGCGAGCACGGCTGCATCTATTGCTATGCCCGTCCCACCCATGCCTGGCTGGGCCTGTCGCCCGGGCTGGATTTCGAAACCCGCCTGACCTGCAAGCCCGATGCCGCGCGTCTGCTGGAACAGGAACTGCGCCGCCCGTCCTACCAGCCGCGCCCCATCGCGCTGGGCACCAATACCGACCCGTACCAGCCGGTGGAGCGCACACAGGCCATCACCCGCGCCATCCTGGCGGTGCTGGAGCGGTTTTCCCATCCCGTGACCATCGTCACCAAATCGGCCGGAATCCTGCGCGACCTCGATATCCTGGGCGACATGGCGGCGCGCAGACTGGTGCATGTCAGCCTGTCCGTCACGACCCTGGACCCCGACCTGGCACGGAGGATGGAACCACGGGCCTCGACCCCGGCACGGAGGCTGGAGGCCATTGCCGCGCTGGCCCGGGCCGGAATCCCCACCAGCGTCATGGCCGCGCCGATGATCCCGGCGCTGACCGATCACGAACTGGAGGCGATCCTGAAGGAAGCCGCCCGGGCCGGGGCCAGCGGCGCCGCCTATGTCCTGCTGCGCCTGCCGCTGGAGGTCGCGCCGCTGTTCGAGGACTGGCTTGCCCGCCATTACCCGGACCGGGCGCAGCACGTGCTGCGGCGGATCCGCGCGATGCGTGGCGGGGCGCTGTACGATTCGACCTTCGGCCGGCGCGGCCGTGGCGAGGGCGCGGAGGCCGACCTGCTGCGGCAGCGTTTCCTGCGCGCCCGCCGCGCGCTGGGGCTGGACCGTGAGCGGCCGCTGGATTGTTCCCGCTTCGCGCCGCCGCCCTTGCGCCAGGACCCGCAGCTATCACTGTTTTAGGCGGGCAGTCCGGCAACAGGCCGCACGAAACGCGACCGGAACGGATGGATTTGCCTCCACGGCCCCTGCCAGGCGGTTGCATCCTGCGCCACGGCCCGGCATGTTCCCGCCCCACGAGAACTGGGAGCCGGCTGGGCCGGGCGTAAGGAGCACCCCTTTCAGTCATGATGTATTACAGCCGGCTCAAATTGGCCTCGGTCGTGGCCGTATGTCTTCTGGGAATGTTGCTCTGCCTTCCCAACGCCCTGCGCCAGCCCGCCCCCGCCGTGCCGTGGCGCCAGATCCACCTGGGGCTGGACCTGCGCGGCGGGTCGTACCTGCTGATGCAGGTGGACATGAACAGCATCCGCGCCGACCGCCTGCAGACCCTGGCGGACGGCACGCGCCAGGCGCTGCTGGGCGCCGGCCTGGGCTACCGTGACATCGCGACCGACGCGCAGGCCGGAACCGTGACCTTCACGCCCCGCGAGCCCGCCGAGTCCGATGCGGACCTGAAGACCCTGCGCGCCATGCCGAAGGCGGTGGCCGACGAATTTTCGGTCGATCGCCGGCCTGACGGCAGCATCGCCATCACGCTGTCGCCCGTCGCCATGCGCCAGCGCGCGGCCGAGGCCGTGACCCAATCGATCGAAATCGTGCGCCGCCGCATCGACGCGACCGGCGCGGTCGATCCCGAGATCACCCGCCAGGGCGAGGATCGCATCATCGTCGAACTGCCCGGCATCAGCGACCCCGAGCATGTCAAGAAGCTGCTGGGCACCACGGCGAAGATGACCTTCCACATGGTGCAGGAAAACGCCCTGGGCTCTGCCGTGCCCGGTCCCGGCGTCACCCTGCTGCCGATGCTGAACGCGCCGGACCAGAAGCTGCCGGTCAGGGACCATGTCGATGTCGACGGGTCCGACCTGACCAACGCGGGGGCGGCCATCGACCAGCAGAGCGGCGAATGGGCGGTCAATTTCACCTTCGATTCCGCCGGCGCGCGGGCCTTCGCCGCGACGACGCAGGCCAATGTCGGCCGTCGCTTCGCCATCGTGCTGGACAACAAGGTGGTCCAGGCCCCGGTCATCCGCACCGCCATTACCGGCGGCAACGGCCAGATCACCGGCGGCTTCGACGCGCAGTCGGCTACCGACCTGGCGCTGCTGCTGCGGGCCGGCGCGCTGCCGGCGCCGCTGTCGGTCATCGAACAGCGTTCGATCGGCCCGTCGCTGGGCGCCGATTCGATCCGCGCGGGCATGATCAGCCTGGGCGTGGGCTTCGCGCTGGTGATCGTGTTCATGGCGCTGTTCTACGGCCGGTTCGGCTGGTACGCGAACGCCGCCCTGCTGGCCAACCTGGTCCTGATGGTGGCCGTGCTGTCGCTGTTCCAGGCCACGCTGACGCTGCCCGGCATGGCCGGCATGCTGCTGACCCTGGGCATGGCGGTGGATGCGAACATCCTGATCAACGAACGCGTGCGCGAGGAAGTCGGCCGTGGCCGCACCCCGCTGGCGGCGATGCAGACCGGTTTCGAACGCGCGACCTCCACCATCCTGGACAGCAACGCCACCGCTTTGCTGGCGCATATCATGCTGTTCGTCTTCGGCACCGGCCCGGTCCAGAATTTCGCCCTGACGATCATGATCGGCATCGCGACCACGCTGTTCACCACCCTGCTGCTGTCGCGGATGCTGATGGTGCGCTGGTACGCCCGCACCCGTCCCACCGCCCTTCCAGTTTGGAGGCGCATCATGTTCTCTCGTCCCCTCCTGCGCTTCGTGCCCAAGGGCACCCGGATCAACTTCATGCGCGGCCGTTTCGTCGGCCTAGCGACCTCCGCCGTGCTGTCGATCGCATCCGTGATCCTGTTCCTGCATCCCGGCCTGACGCTGGGGCTGGACTTCCGGGGCGGCATCGTGGTCGAGGCCCGGACCCAGGGCCCGGCCGATTTCGGCAAGATCCGCGCGGCCCTGGCCGCCCAGCATGTCGAGGCCGCGGGCGTGCAGTCCTTCGGCGCGCCCGACGACGTGCTGATCCGCCTGGACGCGCCCCCCGCCGGCGACCACGACCGCGAGGCCCATACCCAGGCCATGGTGGATTCCGTGCGCCACGCCGTGGCCACCCTGCCCGGCGCGCAGGTGCTGCGGGCCGACGCGGTGGGCGCGTCGGTGTCGGCCGAACTGTTCCGCAACGGCATGCTGGCCCTGGGCATCAGCCTGCTGATGATCCTGGGCTATATCTGGTTCCGGTTCGAATGGGAGTTCGCGGTCAGCGCGGTCGTCACCCTGGTGCTGGACCTGACCAAGACCATCGGCTTCCTGGTGCTGACGCATTTCGAATTCGACCTGGTGATGGTCGCGGCCATCCTGACGATCCTGGGCTATTCCACCAACGACAAGGTGGTTGTGTACGACCGGGTGCGGGAAAACCTGCGCAAATACCGCACCATGCCCCTGGCCGAGCTGATCGACCTGTCGATCAATGAAACACTGGGCCGCACGCTGGGCACGTCCTCGACGGTCTTCCTGGCGGCGCTGCCGCTGGCGCTGTTCGGCGCCAGCCTGTCCAGCTTCGCCTGGGTGATGCTGTTCGGGATCGTGGTCGGGACATCGTCCTCGATCTTTATCGCGGCGCCGCTCCTGCTTCTACTGGGCGAGAAGCGACTTCGGCGCGACGCGCGTCCGGCGCGCTGACCGGCGCCGGCAGGCAGGCGGCGGTCGATCCGCTGTCGGCCTGCCCGACGCAGGCCAGCATCACTGGATGGCGACCTGGACCCGGCGCTCGCCGCCCTCGGTGGGATGCAGGACGTTTTCCGCCGCCAGGTGCCGGGCATACAGCGTGGTGGCGACCAGGTCGCGGGCCTGATCCTGCTTCAGGTGGCCGCTGGCCAGGCGGCCGCTGACCATGCCCTGCGCGATGAAATAGGTATCGATACTCAGATAGGCTTGCAGCGCCAGCGGCAGTTGCTCCATCGGCCGCACGGCGGCGTCGGGCGCCGTGGCGCGGCATCCCGCCATGGCCAGCACCCCGGCCAGCGTCAGCACAAGGGGACGCCCGGATCGCCGGCGCCGGTCGAACGAGGCGGGCGGTCTCTTCATCATGTCCGGGCTTCCTGTCATCAGCGAAGACTCTATCCTTCGATCGCGTCCAGTTGAAGCGACCAGGGGCGGCTTTTTGTCCCGACGGCACGCAGCGCGGCGCCGAAGCCCTGATCCGCGCCCGGCCGGGTTGCCCCACGGGGGAACGTCCGGCATGTGGTGGGCAGGTTCCATCAAGCCAAGGAGTACGATCCATGACCCAGCGTGTGGCTCTTGTCACCGGGGGAAGCCGGGGTATCGGCGCGGCCATCGCCCGGAAACTGGCCGAGGACGGCTTTGACATCGCCCTGACCTACGCCAGCAACGCCACGGCGGCGGCCCAGGTCGTCCAGCAGGTCGAGGCGGCGGGACGCAAGGGTGTGGCCATCAAGGCCGATGGCGGGACGACCGACGGCAACATCGCCGCCGTGCGCGACACCGTGAAGGCCCTCGGCCGGCTGGACGTGCTGGTCTGCAACGCCGGGATGTATCCCTACGGCCCGATCGGCGAGGCGACGGTGGAGCAGATCGAAAGGACGCTGAACCTGAACCTGCGCGCCGTGATGGTGGAAACCATGGAAGCCGTGGCGCACATGACGCACGGCGGCCGGCTGATCTATATCGGCTCGGCCTTCGGCGCGCGGGCGCCCTTCCCCGGCATCTCGCTCTATGCCGCCACCAAGGCGGCGCTGTGCGGCTTCGCGCGCGGCGTGGCGCGGGACCTCGGGCCCCGCGGCATCACCGCCAACGTGGTGGAACCCGGCCCCATCGATACGGAACTGAACCCCGCCACGGGCCAGGCCGCCGACATGCTGCGCAGCTTCACCGCCACCGGCGCCTATGGCGCGGTATCCGACATCGCCGGACTGGTGTCCTTCCTGGCCGGCCCGCAGGCCGGTTACATCACCGGGGCGGCGCTGGCGGTCGATGGCGGCCTGACAGCGTAACCGGACGAACCGGAAGCGGCCGCCCTGGGTGGGCGGCCGCTTTCGTGATCATCGCGCAATGGAATCGCGCACCGTTCGATGATAAAGGGTCGATCGACCACCGCCCGTTCAATACCGATTTGATGACGATCCGGACCTCGCACCTCCGGGACAGGGCTCATCGCGACAAGGCGCCCGCCTTGGCATCGGTATCTGCACGGAGGCCCCTATCATGACGGTCGATCTTCTTATCCGCGACGCCTATATCTACGTCGATCGCGATCATGAAATCGCGGACGGCTGGCTGGCCATCAAGGACCGGCGCGTTCATTCCGTCGGCGCTGAAGTCGCGACGGCGCCCCCCGCCCGGACCATCCTTTCCGCGCGGGTGCAACTGGTCACGCCGGGGCTGATCAACGCGCATCACCACATGTACCAGAACCTGACGCGGGCTTATGCGCCGGTGACGAACGGCACGCTGTTCGAATGGCTGACGGGTCTCTATCCGCTATGGGCGGACCTGGACGCGGAATCGGTCTACCTGTCGACCTGCGTCGCCATGGTCGAATTGCTGATGGGCGGCTGCACGACCTCGATGGACCATATGTATGTCCATCCCAAGCCCTTCCTGATCGACGCGCAGTTTCGCGCCGCGCGGGATATCGGCTTTCGTTTTTATGCCACGCGCGGGTCCATGACGCGGTCGGTGAAGGATGGTGGCCTTCCGCCCGCATCCGTCGTGCAGGACGAGGACACCATCCTGGCGGACAGCGAACGGCTGGTCGCGGCGTTCCATGACGCGTCGCCCGGCGCGATGGGCCGCGTGGCCCTGGCCCCGTGCTCGCTGTTCAGCGTGTCCGAGCGGATCATGACCGAATCGGCACGGCTGGCGGAAAAGCACGATCTGCGGCTGCACACCCATCTGGCGGAAGACCCCGACGAGGACCGGTATTGCGCCGATGTCTATGGGTGCACACCCACCGAATATTTCGAACGCGTGGGCTGGGCCACCCCCCGGTCGTGGGTGGCGCATTACATCTACCCCTCCAGCGACGAGATCGATCGCCTGGCCCATGCCGGGGTCTGCACGGCGCAGTGCCCGTGTTCCAACATGATGATCGGCGGCGGCGCGGCCGATGCGATGGGCATGCGCCGGCGCGGTATGCGGGTGGGGCTGGGCTGCGACGGCTCGGCCTCCACCGACCACGGATCAATGTGGCTGGAAACCCGCATGGCGCTGCTGCTGGGTCGCTTCAGGAACGGCCCGCATTCCATGTCGGCGCGTGATGCGCTGGACATGGCGACGCGCGGGGGCGCCGCCTGCCTGGGGTGGGAGGACGAGATCGGGCACCTGCGGCCCGGCGCCTGCGCGGACCTGGTCATCTGGAAGATGTCGGATATCGCGCGGGCCGGGGCCTTGAGCGACCCGGTCGAGGCCTGGCTGCGCTGCGCCCCCGCCGTCGCAGGGACGACAATCGTCAACGGCGCGATCCTGGTCGAGGACGGCGTGCCGGTCATGTCCAACCTGGCCGAAATCCTGCGCGACCATGCGCGCGAGGCCCGTCGCATCCAGCGCCTGTAACGCCCGGTGGGCGCGAGGTCATGCCCCGCGCCCACCGGACGGGCCGGACGTCAGGGCGCCGTCTTTTCCCTGGTGGCCAGCAGGTCGCGGATTTCCTGCAGCAGCACTTCGCTGCGCGGCGGCGCGGGCGGCGCGGCCGGGGCTTCGTGCTTCACAGTCAGCTTGTTCACGCCCTTGACCACCCAGAAGATCACGAAGCCGATGATGACGAACTGGATGACGGCGTTCAGGAACAGGCCCAGATTGATCGTGACCGCCCCGGCCTTCTGTGCGTCGGCCAGGGTGGGCAGATGCGGCCCGCGCAGGGTGAAGAAGACGTTGGTGAAGTCGATGCCGCCGATCAGCAGTCCGATGAACGGCGTAAAGATGTCCTTGACCAGGCTGTTGACGATCCCGGTGAAAGCGGCGCCGATGATGACACCGACCGCCAGGTCGACGACGTTCCCCCGCATGAGGAACGTCCGGAATTCGGAAATCCATCCCGGGGCGTGGATGGACGGGATCTTCGTGGCCATGGAGCCTCCTTCTTTTGGCTTACCCTGATAGCAATCCGCCGACCGTCGCAGGAACAGGAAAACAGCACGTTACCGCATTCCCGCCGCCGGCGTGGCGCCCGCGCCCCAGATAGACATTGATCCGGGGCCGGCGCTCGTCTATACGCCCACGCAAACGCCCCCGGTCGGCATCGGCGGGCCCAACATGTAAGGTTTGACGATGAAATCCGGCATCCATCCCGACTACCACGAAATCAACGTCATCATGACGGACGGCACCGAATACAAGACGCGTTCGTGCTACGCGCAGCCGGGCGCGACCCTGCGCCTGGACATCGACCCGAAGTCCCATCCGGCGTGGACGGGCGTGCAGCGCATGCTCGACACCGGGGGCCAGGTGGCGAAGTTCAACAAGAAGTTCGGTGGCCTGGGACGCCGCGCCAAAGCCTGATGCCGGCCGGGGGGTCCGCCCCCCGATCATCGCGATCATGTCTTGCGGAAACCCCGCCCCTTGAAAGAGGGCGCGGGGTTTCTCACGTATGGGACACGGGAACGCCATCCGGGTTCCCGCCAGCCAGGCACAGCCCGCTCGCCGAGGGGTATCGCGTTGCCTGCTGACATAGACCTTGCTGTTGAGGAGGTTGACATGACCTATGATTTCGCGCCGCTGTTTCGGACGGCCATCGGTTTCGACCGGCTTGCACGCCTTGTGGACAACGCCGCGCAAAACCCGGCGGTTCCGTCCTATCCCCCGTACAATATCGAACGGCTGGGTGACGGAAGCTACGTCCTGACCATGGCGGTGGCGGGCTTCGGCCCGGACGATATCGACCTGACGGTCCAGGATAACATGCTGGTCGTGACGGGGCGCGTCGCCAGCACCGCCCCGGCCGGCGAACTGCTGCATCGCGGCATCGCCACCCGCGCGTTCGACCGCCGCTTCGCCCTGGCCGATCATATCCTGGTCGAGGGCGCGGACCTGACGAACGGCCTGCTGCGCATCACCGTCAAGCATGTGGTGCCGGAGGCACTGAAGCCGCGCCGCATTCCGATCACCACTGCCTCCCCCGCCGTCGCACCTCCGGCGGAACCGGAACGGGTCGAAGCCCCCGCCGCCAATGACGGCGTCGCGGCGTCCCCGGCGGAACACGCGGCCTGATCGCGGCCAACACGTTGCATTCAGACCATGAAAGGGGGTCGGACCGCTGGTCCGACCCCTTTTTTCGCGGTCCCGAGCGCCCCTGCCTTCCTGCACCCTTGACCCGCCCCCCCGGCCGGCCCCATATCCATGGTCAAGTCATTGCGCGTCTGCAGGCACGCAGGGCGCCCGGGTCTCGGGGCGCCGACATGGGAAGGGTGCCTGCGCGGCGCCACCCATAGCGCAGTTAGGACCCGTCACCATGAATGCACTGCCCCTGATGCCGAAGGCCACCGCCGTGTGGTTGATCGAAAAGACGGCGCTGACCTTTACCCAGATCGCGGAATTCTGCGGTATGCATCCGCTGGAAGTGCAGGCCATCGCGGATGGCGAGGTCGCGCAGGGCATCGTCGGCTACGATCCGGTGGCCAATCATCAGGTGCGGCAGGAAGACATCGCCCGCTGCGAGGGCAATCCCGACCTGCGGCTGAAGATCCTGACGACGCCGAATCCGATTCATCGCCGGTCCAAGGGCGCGCGCTATACCCCCGTGGCCAAGCGCAACGACCGCCCGGACGCCATTGCCTTCATCCTGCGCAACTTCCCGCAGCTTTCGGAACAGCAGATCGTCAAGCTGGTCGGCACCACCAAGGACACGATCGCGAAGGTCCGCGACCGGCAGCACTGGAACAGCGCGAACATCAAGCCGCGCGATCCGGTCATCCTGGGCCTGTGCAGCCAGACCGACCTGAACGCCATGGTGCACGCCGCCAACGAGCGCCTGGCCCGCGAAGGCCAGGCCGTTCCGGCGCCGCTGGATATCGGCGAAGACGTCGCCTGATCCCGGCTCTCCGGGGGTGTTCTCCCCGGTAGACCCCGCCGTCAGGCGGGGTGGGACAGCCGTTCGATCTCTTCCTTGATGCGCAGCTTCTCGACCTTCAGCCGCTGCAGCACGGCGGGGTCGGGTGCGGGTCGGTGGTCCTCGTCGAAAATCCGGTCGTCGAGACGGGCATGACGCAGTCGCAGGCTGTGAATCCTGGCTTCGTAGGACATGGGACCTCCGGCAGATGTGCGTTTCGGTGTTGTCAGCCTAGGCCAGCCCCGCGTCCGGTGCGTATGTTAAATTTGCAGGACTTGGCGGGGCGGCCATGCATCTCGCCATCCTGGCTGGAATGGATAGAATGGCCCCGATGACCACAGGTTAGACAGGCAACATGCTGACAGACCGGGATACACTGCTACGGAAGCTGCACGAACTGCGCAGCGAGCACCGCGACCTTGACACCGTCATCAGCCGGCTGGCCCTGCATCCAATGGACCAGCTCCAGCTTCAACGCCTGAAGAAGCGCAAATTGCTGCTGAAGGACGAAATCGCGTGGCTGGAAAGCCGCCTGATCCCCGACAATATCGCCTGACCTCCATCCCTGATCCCCGAAAGCCTGCCCGCGTGAGCGATACGCCCCCCCTGCCCGATACCGCACCCTCATCCGCCGACATGTCCGCCCCGCTCGTGGGGATCATCATGGGCAGCCAGTCGGACTGGGAAACCATGCGGCATGCCGCCGAGATCCTGGGCAGGCTGGGCGTCGCGCACGAAGTCCGGATCGTTTCGGCCCATCGCACGCCCGACCGGCTGGCGGACTACGCCCGCACGGCCGCCGGACGCGGGCTGAAGGTCGTCATCGCCGGCGCCGGGGGGGCGGCGCACCTGCCGGGCATGTGCGCGGCGTGGACCATCCTGCCGGTGCTGGGCGTGCCGGTGGAATCGCATGCGCTGAAGGGCATGGACAGCCTGCTGTCCATCGTCCAGATGCCCGGTGGCGTTCCCGTCGGCACCCTGGCGATCGGCAAGGCCGGGGCCATCAATGCGGCGCTGATGGCATCCTCCATCCTCGCGCTGGGCGATGCGGCCCTGTCCGCCCGGCTGGCGGCGTGGCGCACGGCGCAGACGGACGCGGTCGCGGACGTCCCGGCCCGATGAGCGCCCCCTTCCCCGAAGCCCTGCCCGCCGGGGCGGTGCTGGGCATCGTCGGCGGCGGCCAGTTGGGCCGGATGTCGGCCGTCGCCGCCGCCCAACTGGGGTTTCGCGCCCACATCCTGACCGACGAGGCCGAGGGACCGGCCGCCCAGGTCGCCCACGCCGTCACGGTCGGCGCCTATGACGACCCCGACGTGCTGCGACGCTTCGCCTCGTCCGTCGATGTCGTGACGTTCGAATTCGAGAATATCAGCGCCGATGGGCTGGAACTGCTGGCCGGCCTGTGTCCCGTCCGCCCGTCGGGCCGCATCCTGCGCATCAGCCAGGATCGCATCGCGGAGAAACGGTTCCTGGCCGGGGCGGGAATTCCCCTGGCCCCGTGGGCCGAAATCCATACGCCGCAGGATCTCGACACCGCGATCGCGACACTGGGCCTGCCCTTCATCCTGAAGACCACCCGGCTGGGCTATGACGGCAAGGGGCAGCACCGCGTGCACGCCCCGGACGAGGCCCTGCCGGGCTTCCATGCCCTGGCCCCGCATCCCCTGGTGGCCGAGGCGATGATCGATTTCGCATGCGAAGTCAGCGTGATGGTCGCGCGCGGGCTGGACGGCACGGCCGTGACCTTCGACGTGACCGAGAACCGCCACCGGAACGGCATCCTGGATATCAGCCTGGCACCGGCCCGTGTTTCCGCCGACATCGCGGAACAGGCGCGCGACATCGCCATGCGCGTCGCGACCGCGCTGGACCTGGTCGGCCTGCTGGGCGTGGAAATGTTCGTGGACCGTGACGGCCGGGTCCTGGTCAATGAAATCGCCCCCCGGCCGCATAATTCCGGCCACTGGACGATGGATGCCTGCCCGGTGGACCAGTTCGCCATGCATGTCCGCGCCGTGACGGGCTTGCCGCTGCCCCCGGCCGTCCGCCATTCCGACGCGGTGATGAAGAATCTGGTCGGCCCCGACGACATGGCCCTCTGGCCCGCCATCCTGGCCACCCCGGGCCTGCTGCCCCACCATTACGGCAAGGAAGAGGCCCGGCCCGGCCGCAAGATGGGCCATGTCAACGTCCTGTTCCCCCATGGCGGCCTGCCGGGCGAATTCGGGGTAAACGCGGCGCTGGCGCCCTGCCTTCGAAATTCATAGATGAATTTCGGAGATCAGCAGGCCGCCAAGACTTTAGGCGTCCTCGCCACCCGACAGGGCGCGGATCTTCCGGTGCAGGGTTGACCGGCTGATCCCCAGTTGCCGCGCCGCCGCGCTGACATTGCCGCGCGCCGAGGCCAGGGCGGCATCAACCACCGCCTTTTCCGCCTCGCGAAAGCCGGATACGCCGCTCATGGCACCGTCCATCAGACAGAATTGCAGGTCGTCCCCCGGCGCCAGCCCCATCCGGCGCCGCGCCGCCTGGGTGGCGCCCACCACCCGGCGGTCGGAATCCAGCGCCAGCATGGGCGCGGAACTGCCGTCGCCCTCCTCGCCCTCGTCCCCCTCGCCCATCCTGACGATCATCTGCCCGCGATACAGGTCGGTGAAGCAGCGTGCCTCGATGCGCCGCGCCGCCTCGGTGATCGCGATGCGGATCAGCGCGACCTCGCGCCCATCGGGGTCGGGCCGGAACGAACTGGCGTCCAGCGCCCCGGCCAGCCGCCCCAGCGCGTCATAGACGGGCACGGCGCTGCAGGTCAGGTAGCGCAGATTCACCCGCCAGTGCTGGTTCATATGCACCGTCACCGCGCGCCCTTCGGCCAGGCAGGTGCCGATGCCGTTCGTGCCTTCGTCGCGCTCGTTCCAACTGGCACCGGGCCAGAGGTGCCAGCGCCGGCACCCGCGCTCGACGGTCTGCGCGGTGCGGCGCGTCAGCACGATCCCGGTCGAATCGGCCAGCAGCACCGCGTAATCCAGGCTGCCCACCACGGCGTGCAGCCGGTCCAGTTCCGGGTCCGCGAAACGCAGAAGCGGCCCAGCCTTGTCGCAGGACTGGCGCAGTTCGACGCAGGACAACAGGTCCGGCTGGCCCCAGCCTGACGGGTCCAGTGCGTAATCGCCCATGCAGCGCCGCCAGGATGCCGCCAGGATCGTCTGTCCCGTTGCCGGCGCCATGCCCATGGTCCGACCGATCGCCGGGTGACCTCCGGCGCTGTCCCTGTGAATCGATATCATCCGTCTCTTCCGAACGGTTATTGCGGTCGCCCTTTCTAAACCGCCCGACCTGTAGCAGTCCCGCGACAGTTCGGACGCGCGGCGTCACATATCCGTTATTCGTATAAGAGAATTTCTTGCTGAAAAGGCGGATCGGCGTTCCCGTGGGATCACGGATTTCGGTTCCGATATCCCATGAATAACAAGGAAGATTTCCAATGCAGATCGCGCGGGAAACGTTGCTTCGCTCCTATCGCGCCATGCGGACGATCCGTGATTTCGAGGAACGGCTGCATGTCGAATTCGCGACGGGCGAAATCCCCGGCTTCGTCCACCTCTATTGCGGCGAGGAAGCGTCAGGCGTCGGCGTCTGTGCCAACCTGACCGATACCGACACCATCTCCAGCACCCATCGTGGCCATGGCCACTGCATCGCCAAGGGGGTCGAGGTCGCGGGCATGATGGCCGAGATCTACGGCCGTCGCACCGGCGTGTGCCGGGGCAAGGGCGGGTCGATGCACATCGCCGACCTGTCGCGCGGCATGCTGGGCGCGAACGGCATCGTGGGCGGCGGCCCGCCGCTGATGTGCGGCGCCGCCCTGGCACACAAGACGCTGAAGGATGGCGGCGTCGCGGTCGCGTTCTACGGCGACGGCGCGTCGAACGAGGGCTCGACGCTGGAAAGCCTCAACCTCGCGTCGGTCTGGCGCCTGCCGGTGGTCTTCGTGCTGGAGGATAACGGCTACGGCGAGGCCACGGCGTCGTCCTACGCCTGCGCCGGATCGCAGAAGGCCCGGGCCGAAGGGTTCGGCATGCCCTACATGGAATGTGACGGGTCGGATTTCTTCGCGGTGCACCAGGCGGCGGCCGAAGCCATCGCCCATGCCCGCGCCGGAAAGGGCCCCGTCATGCTGCATGTCCATCTGGCGCGCTGGTACGGGCATTTCGAAGGCGATGCCATGACCTATCGCGCGTCCGGCGAAGTCGCGGCGGAACGGCGCGACCGTGACTGCCTGGCGCTGTTCCGCACCCGCGTGACCGAGGCCGGCCTGCTGGAGCATTCCGACCTGGACGACATCGACGCCTCGGTCCGTGACGAGATCGAAAGCGCGGTCGTCGCCGCGAAGCAGGCCCCGCTGCCCGAACCCGAGGACCTGCTGGCCGATGTCTATGTCCGTTACTGATCCCGCCCGCATCTCCCGGTTCCTGTCAGCCTGAAAGACATAAAAATGAGCAAGAAGAGCTATCGGCAGGCCATCAACGAGGCCCTGCGACTGGAAATGCGGCGCGACCCGCGCGTGATCCTGATGGGCGAGGACGTCGCCGGCGGACATGGCGGATCGTCGGGCGTCACCGACGCCTGGGGCGGCGTGCTGGGCGTCACCAAGGGCCTGTTGAGCGAATTCGGCGAGGATCGCGTCCTGGACACCCCGATCACGGAAGCATCCTATATCGGCGCCGCCGCCGGGGCCGCCGCGACCGGCCTACGCCCCGTCGCCGAGCTGATGTTCGTCGATTTCGTGGGCTGCTGCCTGGACCAGATCATGAACCAGGCCGCCAAGTTCCGCTACATGTTCGGCGGCAAGGCCCGCACCCCGCTGGTCATCCGCGCCATGTTCGGCGCCGGCTTCAACGCCGCGGCCCAGCACAGCCAGGCGCTGTACCCGCTGTTCACCCACATTCCCGGGCTGAAGGTGGTCGTCCCGTCCTCGCCCTACGAGGCCAAGGGCCTGCTGATCGAGGCGATCCGCGACGACGATCCGGTGATCTTCCTTGAACACAAGGTCATGTATGACGACGAGGAAGAGGTGCCCGACGAAGCCTATACCATCCCGTTCGGCGAGGCCAACCTGACGCGTGAGGGCGACGACCTGACGATCGTGGCGTTCGGCCGCATGGTGAAGCTGGCGAACGAGGCCGCCGACCGGCTGCAAAAGCAGGGCATCGGCTGCACCGTCATCGATCCGCGCACCACCTCGCCGCTGGATGCCGAGACGATCCTGGACAGCGTGACCGAGACCGGCCGGCTGGTGATCGTCGATGAATCCAGCCCGCGCTGCAACATGGCCGCCGACATCTCCGCCCTGGTGGCCGAACAGGCGTTCGACGCGCTGAAGGCCCCGATCCGGCGGGTGATGCCACCCCACACGCCGGTGCCGTTCGCATCGGTGCTGGAAAGCCTGTACCTGCCCGACGTGGCGAAGATCGAAGCGGCTGCCCGTGCCGTGATGACCCATCGCATCCGAGAGGTCGCCTGAACCATGACTGATTCCATTACGCCCATCACGATGCCCAAGTTCGGCCTGGCGATGACCGAGGGCAAGCTGGCCGGCTGGATGGTCCGCCCCGGTACCAGCGTGAAGGCCGGCGACGACCTGGCGGATATCGAGACCAGCAAGATCACCAACGCCTATGAAAGCCCGGCCGGCGGCGTGCTGCGCCGCCAGGTGGCGGCGGAAGGCGACACGTTGCCGGTGGGCGCGCTGATCGGCGTGCTGGCCGATGCCAGCGTGCCGGATGCCGAGATCGACGCCTTCATCACGCGCTTCAACGCCGAATTCTCCTCCGGCGCCGGCGGCGAGGCCGAGGAAGCGGCCCCGGAACCGAAACTGGTGGACGTGCAGGGCAACAGCCTGCGGGTCCTGGACCTGGGCCATGGGGACGCCACGCCCATCGTGCTGGTCCACGGCTTCGGCGGTGATATCGGGAACTGGCTGTTCAACCACGCGGCCCTGGCCGCCGGCCGGCGCGTCATCGCCTTCGACCTGCCCGGGCATGGCGGATCGACGAAGGATGTGGGCGCGGGGTCGCTGGATTTCTTCGCCGGCATCGTCGTCGGGCTGCTGGACACGCTGGGCATCCCGCAGGCCCACCTGGTGGGGCATTCGCTGGGCGGCGGCGTTGCCTTGACGGTGGCCCGGACCGCACCCGCGCGCGTCGCCTCCCTGGCGCTGATCGCGCCGGCCGGCATGGGCCCCGAGATCAACATGGACTTCATCACCGGGTTCATCACGGCCGACCGGCAGAAGACGATCCAGCCGGTCCTGGCCATGCTGGTCCATGACAAGACGCTGGTGGGGCGCAAGATGGCGGACGACGTCCTGCGCTACAAGCGCCTGGACGGCGCCGTCGCCGCCCTGACGCAGATTGCCGCCACCTGCTTCCCCGACGGCAAGCAGGCCGACGACCTGCGGCCCGTGCTGGAACAGGGCGACGTGAGGGCGCTGATCCTGTGGGGCGAGGACGACGAGATCCTGCCCGCGAAGCAGTCCCGGGGCCTGCCGGGCCGCGTCACGATCGACCTCCTGCCCGGGGTCGGCCATATGCCGCAGATGGAGCGGGCGGCCGACATCAACAAGGCGATCGCGGCGTTCGTCGCGAAATAGAAACGATCTGTTCTATCCATGAGAAGGGCGGCGGCCGGTCAGTCCGGCCCCGCCCTTTTTTGTCCCGCAATCCGAACGGCGCCATCTGGGCAGGCGCGCCGCTCATGGCTTCGGCGGGGCATCGCTCCCGGACGTCTCGCCCGTCCGGAATACACGGCCAGTCAAACAGAGCGTCAGGACAGCCACGGTCGCGCCGGACACGATGTCGCACAGGTAATGTCCGCCTTCGGACGGAATAGAGAACAGCATGATGCCGTTGACGACGGCGAAAACAGGAAAAAACCCCCGAATTCCACGTTGAGAATAAGTAAACAGAAACGCCATGACCGCGTGAAAGGACGGAAAAGTATAAACCCCCTCCATCCTGTTCAGGATGAAGGGTGGATTGTGACCGTTTCTCAATGCCATGAAACTATCTATGTAACTATATTTTACGTGTCCTGCGCTTGAAAAATAGGTCCAGGGGCCCGCGGCCGGCATCAATGCGACCAGCACCGACGTCAGGCACAACGCAACCTGCATGTTGACCAGAAGCTCCCGATTGCGGCCTCTCTTCCGCGCCAGGGCCAACACCAGCAGAGACCCGATGATCTGGAATATCAGGCTGCCGTACGTCGCCGCCATCACCACCTGCACGAACGGATGGGCCTTCAGGCCCTGTATCCATTCCGGCCAGTCGAAACCGAGATTCCGGTCGAAACGCGCAAGGTCTGCGTCCCGCAGCGGCCCCGACAGCGCGATGACGTGATAGGTCAGAATGGCGCCGAACAGGCAGAATCCCACCCAAAGCGCGGTATAGATGACCAGTTCGGCAAGCTCCGGCCGCTTTCGGACCGTCGTATAGACAACACCGATCGACAGCAGAAACGTGATCGCGGAAAGAGGAAGCGCCCACCCGGTAAAGGCAAGGCCGGTCCGCAGATCCAGCGCCCCATCCAGCAGGGCGATCATCAGGATGAAACCGACAGGCAATCCGTACCCGGATCCGGTACTTCTTCCCCGGGCAATCAGCGGCGGGGGCCTGTCCAGTTTTTCGTCGAGTTGAAACGAGTCGATCGAATCTGACATGGGCTGACCAAGGCAGAAAAAATTCCTATTTGTCAATTTCGCCTCGGAACGCCGCCTGATTTGCCGTCAGCATCAACGCAAGACCAAGCAGGACCAGCAGACATGCCGATCCAACAGGGGAATGGCCCACCAGCAGGACCGGGATCACGACGCAGCCAAGAAGGACGGGCAATTCGCCGGCGCGAAACCGCTGTCCCGCCTTGATGCGCGAGGAGATCACAAGGAGAATCGATCCGGTCACGACGGGAAGATCGTAATGGAATGCGTAGGGCGTCGCGAGGAACGTTCCGATAGGCAGGCAGGATCGCGCGGCCACATCCCGGCGTCCCCGGACATGCCACAACGCATAAATCGCCAGAACGACAGCCGCGGCCTGGGCTGAATGGGCCTGCGCCACGGATCCGCCCATCAATCTGGTCAGTGATGTCACGGTGGGCATCATGTCCATAAGCTGCCCCTCGCGCCCTGCGGTCAGGGACACGCCCTGATGCAGCAGAAACATGATCCATGCATGCCAGATTCCGATTCCGAAGGCCGCCATGCTGGTCACGATCAGGACTGCCGCCATGATCGCGGCGCCCCCCAGCGCCCGCCAGTACCTGCCGAACAGCAGGTAGAATGGCACCAGAATGGCAAATTGCGGCTTGATCGCCACTGCGGCCAGCATGCCCCCAGCCAGAACGGGCCGCGATGACAGAAGGCCAAGACCGCCCAGCATCAAACTGGCGAGCAGCAGGCCCCCCTGCCCCACGAGGCAGCAGACCACCGTTGACGGCGCGACCAGCAGGAGGAGCATGAGGGGCCTTGGCCATTGCCAGACCGCCAACGACGCGCCATAGGCGGACAGCGACACGCCCAGCCACAACAGCCGCGCCACCGTATAGGGTAATGCCCCAAAAGGAGCCAGCAACAACAGAATGGGCGGGGGATAAGGAAAGGGATAGGTGCCTGCCGTTGCCACGGGCATGCCCAACCCGCCTTGGAACGCCGTCAACCTGGCTGCATCGTAAATCGTAGCCGGATCATGGGTCAGGACAAAACGTCCAAAAGTCCACAGGCCGAAGAAGTCCGGGTACAGGACCTCGTGCCCGGTCATCAGTTTCGCGATAAAGATAATCGGCAAGATGGAACATGCGGCGGCCGCGATAGTCAGCACGCGCATGACGTTACGGCGATCGACCTGCTCCGGCATCGCGGAGGATCGTGGCAGGACGATCATCGCAGGGCGGCACAGGAATAAATGAAGAATGTGTTCGTCGCGTATCGCTTGAGGACGCCGCCGCGCCGCACTTCATTCACCTGCTCGGCCGGTGCTACCCAAACGGCACCGGGGTCATCGGCAGCTTGTCGCGCCAGCACCAGCGCCTCCAGCCCCGGTGAAGCCGCGCAGACCGACGACAGGTCCCCGCGCGTGAAAATCTTCTGCTGGTCATCGATGGCGGGACAGAAATGACCATCGAAATCGAAGGTACGAAGAGAGCGAAAAACGTCGGACCGGCGCTGGAAATTGATCGCCGTCCCGCGTGAGAACAGCACGCCGGCGCCTTGATCGCAGGAAAAATAGCTCGGCCGCTTCAGGACGAACCATGGCACGGTCACGTCGCCCTCCCAATAGATCGGCCCGTTTCCGGGCAACAGGGCGGCCAGTGCGGCGGGTGGCCTGTCCGCCGTATCGACGAAGATCCGCCACGGCGCGCGATGGTCCCAGCCAAGACCCGCAAGCGCGAGCAGCACCGCCGGCACGACCAGCGCCGACAATGGACGGGGCGTCCATCCACCGCCCGCCGATCCCCCGGACACACGCCACAGGACGACCAGCGTCACCGCCGCCACCGCCGCGCCATAGATCGACCACCAGACGAACGGCGGCGTGACCAGTGCGGAATACAGGATCACCAGTGTCAGCCCGAGGGCCGCCCCGGTACAGAGCTGGACCAGGAAACGGCCCCTGAAGGGAAGAGGCTGTCGGTATTTATGCTCCCAGGCACACACGCCCAGGGTGACCAGCGCCATCGCGGCCGCCGCGACATTCACCGCGGGCAGGAACGTGGCCAGGAACAGCAATCCCCACGTCACCGCCAGCACGGACGCGGCGCTGCCCGCCGAAAAATCGCTCCGTGCGCGGACACGCAGAAGCGACGCACCGGCAAACAGATGCACGACCAGGTCCAGCAGCCAGATCGCGCGCCAGGACTGGAGATCGACGATCAGTTCGTTATGAAGCCAGTCACCGCCGATCAGGCTGGCCAGGAAACCGCCGGCGGACACGACCAGCACCACTGCCACGAACCGCCGTTCCCAGGCATCGGCGAAGATCATCACGATAGCCGCCAGCACGAAATTGTCGGCGGCCGGCAGCCATCTCGTGATGCCCCACTCCGTCAGGAAACAATTGGAATCCCGGACCCATACGATCCGCAGCCATTCGGCGTCGAAACGCGCCAGGACCCTTGGAAACGGCTGGATCCCGCCATAGGCCAGCATCAGGATGACGGGAACGGCAATGGCGGCAAGCCCCCACAGGGCCGGCCGCCTCGTCGCCTGGTAGAAAAACAGGACCGCGATACCCCCCAGCGTCGCCAGGGGGTGAATGAAAAGGGAGAACCCCAGAAGCACCAGCGCGCGCAGCGGATAGCCGCGCAGCATCGACCCCAGGGCCCACATGGTCAGGGCTTCGGCAAACAGCCGGGGGGTCAGCGGCGCATCGCCGGACCGGGCCAGTTCGAACCGTCCGGGTTCGATCGCGATAGCCCCCGCCATGGCGATCACGGTCAGCCGGCCATCCCTGAAAAGACCGCCGGCCAGGCGGGACAATCCGGCCACCCAGCAGGCATATCCGATGACCGAAAGGATGAAATTTCCCCAGGCCAGACCGAAAAGGCGCAGAAACGGCTTATAGATTACGGAAAATAACGTGAATTGGTCCTGCGATCCGTACTGGAACCACAGATCCGTCGCGAACCGTCCGGGCATCAACCCGTTCAATGCCTGGATCGTATAAAGTTCCGCATCTTCGGCAATGCCCAGAAACGGCCGCGCCGCGCACCACAAGGCCGCAAGAAGCAGGACGACCGCGACCGATCCGACCCACGTGTACCGTTGCGCGACCGGCACTATGCCTCTCCGGCGGTGGCCTGGGCCATCTCTCGCGCCGCCGGTGTGCGGTGACGTCCGGCATCGATCGTCTGGCGGGAACCGGCCTGCCCCTCCTCGTGATATTCGGCGTCCTGATTGACCTGCCAGACATCATAGAGCCTGCGTCCGGCCATGATATTCCTGACCGTCAGCATCGCGGTCATCATCGCATGGTCCTGGTTATTGTATTTATGCATGCCGTTGCGTCCGACCGGATGCAGATTGGGACAATGCGCATCCAAGGCCTGACGGATTGTGGCGACCTGGTCCTGGTACTCGCCGTCATAGACCGGATAGGCCTTGGGCTGACGCACGACGGTACCGTCCACGATATCCCCGGCGGTCACCAGGCCCAGCTTGACAAGTTCCGCACTGGCCAGCCGGACCAGCGCATCATCGGGCGCGTTCCACAGATCGTCGCCCTCGAAGCAGAAATATTCAAGCCCGTAGCAGTTAAGGGCCGGGTCCGGCACCATGTCCGGCGACCATGACTTGAAATTCTGGATCCGGCCGACCTTTACGTCCGGATCATGGATATAGATCCAGTTGTCATCGAATATATTGCGATCCTTCAGGACGAGCGCGACGACCAGGAAATCGCGATACCGCAATCCGGCGGCGGCGCGCGATACGGCATCCGGCAGGACCGGCGCCACGACGCCGACCAGGTCGCGCATGGGCATGCTGGATATGACATGATCGCAATCGAAATGCTGTTCGCGACCGGCGCGATCCCGCGCGGTCACGCGCCAGCGTCCATCCGCGCGCCGGCCGAGCGCCGTCACGCGGCGGCCCATCAGGACCTCTCCCCCCTCGCGACCGATCCTGGCCGCCACGGCCTCCCACAACATGCCCGGACCACGCCGGGGATACCGGAAGCTGCCGACCAGCGTCTTGATGATCTTTTCGCGTGCGCCGTCGGTTTTCTGGGGAATCAGGGAATGCCAGATCGCCTTGGACAGGGACAGCCCCTTGATTCTCTGCGCCGCCCAGTCCGCCGAAATTTCGGTGCAGGGCATTCCCCAGACTTTTTCGGTGTAGGTACGAAAAAAGATTTCGAACAGCCTTTTTCCGAACTTGTCCGTCACCCATTCCTGAAAATTGCGCGGCGCCCGGTGGGGACGAAGCCGGACCAGGACATAGGACAGGACGCAGCGCGTGGCCTCCCACACACCAAGCTTCGACAGGGCATCGAACGCACGCAGCGGGTAGTCGAACAGGCGATGGCGATAATAGATGCGCGATTTTCGCGGCCGGGTCAGAAACCCGTCGGGCAGCATTTCATCCCACAGGCGTTCGACATCCCGCGATTTGGAAAAGAAACGATGCCCGCCAATGTCGAAGGCAAAATCCTTGTAGGTCGCCGTCCTGGAAATACCGCCGACGTATACGGGATCCTGTTCAAGAACGGTGACCGCCACGCCCTCCTTGCCAAGCAGATAGGCGGCAGTCAGGCCCGCGGGCCCCGCACCGATGCAAACCACCGATAAATTCGAAGACATGCTCAATCCTGGCCGGCGACAGGAACTGCCGCAAACATGAAGACGCCGGAAGACACCCGGGGTGGTGCTCTACCTGCAGGATAGCCCACCGGCACCCACCTGCGCAAACCGACGGCATTCGCGATGGCACTCATCCGGGACAAGCGTGCGCCTCACCCCACTTCATTGTGAAATTCGCAAAGCTGATAGCTGCCCACCTAGATCACTGAACGCCTGTTTCATGGAAGCCGCGGTTGGAGCGTCATAATAATTTCCTGGCTTTGACGCACAATTTTGCAACATTGCCTGCGTCGTAGCATCAGCTTCCTCACCTTCGTGAGTGTACAGAATAACGTATATCGTTATACCGGAATTTTTTATGTTATCACATACAGTCGAAACAAGAGAATTCATTTCAGGAAGAATGTTACTAGAAAATCCATTGCTTCCATAATATCCGTTTCCATTATAAGATGAAACGACCCCCAACTCATCCTGAAGTAACCGTCCATACGCAACCATGTCGGTATCACCGTTTGACTGCGGCGGTGCTACAGGTCCATAATAATTGTACACTGGAAAACAGGGACAGATCTGGTTGTTTCCGTCCGTCATCAGGACCAGTACCTTGGTCATGTTGGGGGTGTTGTACGCCAGCGGCAGCGCCGGATTGGGCCAGAACCCCTGCCAGTTCGGACTGATCGTAAACCAGCCGGCCTGCAAGGCCTGGGGCAACATCGTGCCGCCACGCGACATCATGGGCATCGAACTGATATGCGCTTCAACCACCGAGCGACTGGCCGTTTCAGGCAACGTCGGCGAGGGATCGCATCCCAAATTCGGCCCAACCTGCAGGCCGGATTCAGTGACCAGGCTTCCGGACGTCGTGGGAAAACTGGTTATAAGCGGACTCTCAGCCATCTGACCGTATAAAGATCTGGCCGCGCTGCTTGGCGTGACGACGCCCCCCGACAAGATCCAGTCATTATCCCCGACAACCCATGAGGTTCCCCCAAACCAACTGCTCTGGCTATATTTATGATAGGTCGAAGGCCAGTAAAACGGGGTGAACGGGGCCTGGATCGGATTGGCGTCGTTCACGTCGTAGATATGCGCGGGACTGTTGTTGTACCCGCTATACCGTGCCATCACGCATCCCATCCAGCCGTTCGACCCGTACCGGGTCGTGCTGATGTCGCTCCCCGCCGTAAGCCAGCCGGAGGGCATGCTCTGCCAGTTGCTCGGTCCGCCATAGGTAGAGCCGAATATATTCATCTCGCCGGCGAACGGCACGATCGAGACCCAGAGGTTGGGGACGGTATCGGCTCCCGTTCCGCCGCCGCACGACCCGGGTGCCGCCACGCCATAGACGGTATCCACAAGTATCTTCGCACCACACTGCAGATCCTCGATACCCTGGGCTTCCAGCGAGTCGGTATTATCGAGGACCAAGGCCAGTTCCATACCCATGTTCGATCTTACGGCCTGCGCATGTTCGGACAGCGCGATCTGGCTCACCCCCAGGATCTTTGTGAACAGCAGGGGAAGCTGCACATTCGCCTGGATCGTGATCGTGGAGGCGTTCTGCGGGGTGATGACCGGTCCCGTCGACACTGCCTGGAACGGGCCCAGACCGTTCGCCTGATGCGCCGAGGAGAAATTCGCCCAGAAGATTGCCGTCGTGTCCGACGCGCAACTCCCGGTACAGGTGCCAACGTTGTTGACCGCGCTCATTTCCCGGGCGGCGACGATCGAGGCCGCATCCAATGCCGTCTGCAACCGTTCCTGGACGATATAGATCCGCGCCAGCTCGACCCCCATCATCGAAATGGCAAGCATGGCAAAGGCGCAGACGGCCATCACGATGCTGACTGATCCCTTCCGTTTCATTGCGTACACAGCGCTCCGCTTGAGGAATTGCTTGCGGGCGACGTGGCAAGGCCGGTCGCCGCCGTGGTCGTGCCGCTGATCCGCCCGATAAACATCGACTCGCTGGACAGGAGGGGCTGCGCGTTTCCCATCCATCCATATGACAGGCCCCAGAGAGACGGCTTGGCGAAGGACTCGACCGCGATCAGCACCTCTCCGCTGGTCAGGCTGAACTGGCCGATGTTGGTCGCCGAGACCGCGCTGCCCTGACCGCCGAAATTGCTGTGATTGCCCGAATAGCCCTGGAATTGCTGCCACTCCACGACGGGCGTGTTCCCGCTGTTCAGGCCGATCACCGTGATGTACGTCGTGCCGTTCACCGAACTGTCCGCCCCGGTGATGCTGAGCGGGGCCGCGATCTGCGCCGCATCCGCGAACAAGGCGTTGATATCGGTGGGGGAAACTGCCTGGCACTGCGACACGATCTCGCCAATCTGGGTCGTGACGTTATTGAGCCGGTACCAGTTCTCGATTTCCAGCACCAGGTCCGCGGCACCCAGGCACATCAGCAGCAGCACCGGCGCCAGCAGTGCCATTTCGATGGCCGCGATCGCGCGGCGCTCAGCAGCTAGGCGTCGAATAAGGTTCATTTTGCACAAGCATGGTGACCTGGTGGGTCATACTGGTTCTATGGAGTACCATCGATCCCAGGGGCGTCAGGAACGGCTGGCTGTATGTGAAGACATAGACGATCGTCTGGGTCGCATTTCCCCCGAAACCCGATTGCGAGGAACCGACGGCGGTGCCGCCGTTGGCACTGGCCATGACGGACAGGTTCGACGGTGACAGGATACCCGGCGCCTCGGCGGTGGCCAGCCACACGATCGCCTGCGCCCGGCAGGTCGGCGAACCGTCCAGGCCGGGAACGGTGGATTGTCCGGTCATCGCGAAACGCGCGGCATCATGCACCCCGTGCTGCAATGCGATTTCGGTCGCCATCTGCCAGCCGACCTCCAGAACCATCAGCAGCAGGCCGATTATGACAGGGGTCAGCAGACCGAACTCGACCGCCGTAACGCCGCGCCTGTCCCTACGGAATGCGGTTGAAGTCACGGAAGACCTCCAGCATCGGACCGATCCTGTCCTTGGGCAGGTCCCGGGCCAGCATCCGACGCGCGATGTCTTCATGTCCGGCCTGGACCTCGGCAAAGGCAAAATCCTGGCGGATGCGCACGGTCCCGTCGGCGGACGTGGCCAGCGGGCCGAGAATCTGCACCGCTTCGTTCGGCCTGCCGCTCATGGCCAGCGAAAAGCCCAGATTGACCTGCGGCGCGATTGCGAACGGGTTCAGCCGCATGGCCTGCCGGTACGCCGCCTGCGCCTGCGCATGTTGCAGGCACAGATCGTAGGCGACTCCCAGGTCGGTCTGGACCTGCGCGTCCTCGGGATGCCGGGCCGCCAGGCTGCGCAGGGTCGCCAGCGCTTCCCGTGGGTCGGCAGCCAACTGGACCCTTGCCAGCCCCTTGCCGGCCTCGACCGAATCCGGGTCCGTGGCCAGGACCTCACGGAAGAAGAGGACAGCCGGCTCCGTCCGCCCCAGGGCCGCGTTCGCCCGGCCGAGCCTGACCAGGGTGTCCGGCTCATGCGGATGTGTCTGCAGTCGCTTCTGCATGATGCTGAGTGCGGCCTGCGGCGCGCCGCTCTCCAGCTCGACATCGGCGAATTTCAGGTCGTCATTCGACTTGTCCGGTACGGCGCTGGTGCCCGCCCCCGTACACGCCGTCACCAGAAACGCCGTGACGAGGATTGCGGGAAAGCGAAGCAGTACGGCCGTCAAAGGCCCGCGTCGCGGGGTACGGTAGGGGTGCATCCTTATCGTCCGAGCGCATGCATGACGGTCACCGCTGCCGGCCCGCCAACCACAAGAAAAACAACCGGCAGGATGAATAGGATCATCGGCAGGGTCAACAGGACCGGCAACCGGGCCGCGCGGGCCTCATACTCCGTCAGGGCGTCCTTTCGCATTTCGACGGACAGCACCCGCAAGGCCTGCGTGACCGAAGATCCGGCCTGCAGGGTCTGGTTCAATGCGCTGCCGATGCGGCGCATGCTGGACAGGTTGGTCCGCTCTCCGAAATGCAGGAACACGTCGCGCCGGTCCGACGCGACACCCATTTCCTGCGCCGTCAGGCGAAATTCGTTCGCGACGCTGCGATTGACGGCTGTCATCTCCCGCCCGACGCGTCCGATCGCCGCCTCGATCGGCAACCCGGCCTCGGCACAGATCACCAGCATATCGAGCGCGTCGGGTATCCCCTGGTCGACATTGCGCAGATAATGCGCCTGCATCCGCTTGACGACGAAATCCGGAGCCAGCAGGCCCACCACCGGCGCCCCCAGGCTCAGGACCAGGTACAGCATCCCGTCGGATCGCGTCTCCTCATGGATCAGCCATCCCACGACGATGCCGACGACCAGGGTCACGGCCTTGGCCCCGATGAACACCGGCAGGAAACGAGTACCCAGGAACGACACCGAACTCAATGTCTGCTGCAATTCCCCCAGGGTCTTGGCGCTCAGCAGGCCGCTGCGCGCGAAAAACACACCGATACGCTCCAGGAAGCGGAACCAGATCCGGCCGTCGATCGTCCGGACCGCGTTCGCCTCCCCCACCGATAGTTCATGCAGTTGCCGCAGGCGCAGGGTCCGCCTGCCCTCCTGCTCCATCCTGGAAAACAGCAGGTAGCAGGCGGAGAAGATGCCGCCGATCGTCATGAGCAGCGCGGCAATCATGATCATTGTGTTGCTGTTCATCCCAGGGACCGCTTCATGATGAAACGCATCGACCCGAATCCCAGGCCCAACATCAGCGCGGACACGCCCAGCAGCATATGCCCCATGTGCGTCGTCAGAAAAACCGCCATGTAGTCGGGATTGATAATGGACATGATTCCGCCGATGGCGAAGGGAATCCCACCCAGGACATAGCAGCTCATGCGTGCCTCCGATGCCAGGGCGTGGCCGCGCTTGCGCGCCGCGATCCGCTGACGGATCATGTCGGCGAAACTTGCCAGTACGTCCGCCAGGGTTCCGCCCGTCTGGGCCTGCAACGCCATGATCGTCGCAAAGAACCGATATTCCTGCAAACCGGTGCGCTCGGCCAGATTATGCAAGGTATCGCCCAGATTTTTTCCGACCGCCACGTCCTGCGAGATCATTCTGAATTCGTCCGCCGTGGGGTATTCCGCCTCCTGACCCACGATGATCAGGGCGCGGCTGAGGGGAATACCCACCCGCAACGACCGGACGATCATGCCCAGCGCATCGGGCAGTTGCTGAAACAGCTTGGCGGCATACCGCCGGTCCACGATCCGGAATGCCAGCCGCCCCAGAATCACCCACAGGACCAGCAGCAATGCCGGGCTGGCGGGACCGATCAGCAAAAGTCCCGGAACAAGCCCCACGACCGGCAGGATGGCGGAAAAACCGACCACACGCTTCATCCCCGCCTGCATATGGGCATAGGATTCAGGGCGGAAGCCGAAGACCCGCGCCGTAACCGCCGACAGGTTCAGCGCCGCGCGCAGATGATCGAGCCGTCCCGATGCGGTAACGGGCAACGCCCGCAGGCGATAGGCCCCGAGTTCAGCTTCGAACCGGCCTTCCCGTCGTTCGGTCGCCATGCTGCGCCGGTACAGAAGAACGACACTCGTCACCAGCGAGAATATCGTCATCAGCAGGCTGAGCAGGACAATCCCGAGCATGCTCACTCAAGCTCTTCGAACGCCGCGTACCAGGCACGATCCAGCTCATAATATTTCAGCTTGTCGAAAAAGCTCGGGCGGATCTTCGATTCCTCGTACCGCCCGTGCAGGCGTCCGTCCATGTCTTCCCCGTCGAAGACGAAATTGAAGATATCGTTCAGGACGACGACATCGCCCTCCAGCCCCGAGACATCGGTCACCTGCACGATCCGGCGGCCGCCGTCGCGATGACGGCCGACCTGCACGATCATGTCCACCGCCCCCACGATCTGGGTCCGGATGGCCGTGGTCGGCAGTCCGAAGCTGCCCATCTGGACCATGTTCTCGATACGGGTGACGGCATCGCGGGTGGTGTTGGCGTGAATCGTCGACATGCTGCCGTCATGGCCGGTATTCATGGCCTGCAGCATGTCGAACGCCTCGGCGCCTCGGACCTCGCCGATGATGATCCGGTCGGGGCGCATACGCAGCGCATTGCGCACAAGATCGCGCTGGGTGACTTCCCCCTTGCCCTCGATCGACGGGGGACGGGTTTCCAGACGCACGACGTGCGGCTGCTGAAGCTGCAGTTCCGCCGCGTCTTCCACCGTGATGACGCGTTCGTCGAAATCGATGAAATGCGACACCGCATTCATCAGGGTGGTCTTGCCCGACCCCGTGCCGCCCGAAATCACGATATTCAGGCGCACCCGTCCCGCGATTTCCAGGATCTTCGCCAGCTTGGGCGTGCAGCTACCATTTTCGACCAGACGGGAAAAATTGATCGGGCGTTTGGAAAATTTCCGGATCGATACATAGGGACCGTCCAGCGCCAGCGGCGGAAAGACGATATTGACGCGCGATCCATCCTTCAGGCGCGCATCGACGGTCGGGCTGGATTCGTCGACGCGCCGCCCGACAGCCGAGGCAATCCGCTGGCTGACGGACACCAGATGATCGACATCGCGGAACCGGACATTCGACAGGACCGTCTTGCCCCGCCTTTCCACGAAGATCCGGTTCGGCCCGTTGATCAGGATGTCCGAAATCGTTTCGTCGTCCAGCAGGGGCTGGATCGGCCCGAGACCGAGCATGTCATGGACAAGTTCGGTCGCGATTTCCCGCTGCTCGCGCAGGTTGAGCTGGATGCGCCGCTCGGATGCGGCCTGGCCAACGACGCGTTCGACTTCCTCGGCCAGCCGCTCGGGCGCCAGGGCGAGCACGACGCCCGGATCCAGACGGGCCAGGCACAGCGCGCGCAATTCCAGCGAATGGGCTTTCGTCGCCGTGTTTTCCTCGACATCGACAACGGGGGCCTGGTCCGGAACCGCCGGGACGGCGGGTGGCTGGCTCGGCTCCTGAACAGGCTGAAGGCCCCCCGCCGATTGGCTCGGCGCCGGATCCGGCCTGGTGGCGACAGGCTTGTTCTCTAGCCGGCCGAAGCCCTTTCCGAAGCTCATGTGCCGCGACCGAACAGGCGCCGGAACAGGCCCGACGAAAATCCGGGCGCATGATGCGGCTGGTCGGCGACCACCGATGCGGCCTCGTGCGTCAGCTTCACGATGGCCGACCGGAACTCCTTGCAGGTCTTCACCGCCGGGATGCCGTCCACTTCGGCCGTCCCGAGGGGCTTGGGCAGGAAGGGAATGACCACGTCAGGCTTGTCTCCCAGGCTCTTCACCACCTCATCCAGCGTCAGCGTACCCGGCCGCCCCAGCCCGTTCAGCACCACCAGCGGCTGGGACCCCTGTCCCCGGGTCTGAAGCAGGGGCATGATTCGCAGCGTATCGCGCACGGCCGCCAATGTCGGATCGAGAACGATAATCCGCTGGAACGTGACGTCCAGCAACGCGGCCTCGGTCTCGTCCGGGCACAGCGGGGCTTCCGCCAGGACGAAATTATATCGCTTTGTGACCGTCGCCATCAGGTGGCGCATGGCCGCGGCACTGGTCTTCGGCCGCGTCTGCAGGTCGCTCAGGCTCGACAGCAGGTTCAGCCGGTCGCCGACCAGTTGCGCGCTGCGTTCCAGGAACAAGGTGTCCACGCGATCGGGCGTTTCCATGGCCGAGCGCAGGCCGTTATTGCTCTGCGTCCCCAGCAGGAGCGCGGTCTTGCCGGTCGTCAGGTCGAAATCGACGATCACGGTATGTCGCTTGGCTTCCTCGGCCAGGTACCATCCCAGGTTGGTCATGATCGTCGTGGCGCCCACACCGCCGCGCACGCCACTGACCGTAATCACGCGCCCACCACGCGGCGCATCCGGCGCGACCTCGCCGCCCATGATGACCGGTCCGAAAAACCGCGTCGCCATGCTGCGGTTCAGCGGCTTGTACAGATATTCGGAAACGCCGAATCCGCGCGTCACCTGCCGATAGAAATTGGCATCTTCCCGATCGCCGATCAGCAGGACCGTGACGTCGGGCGACACGACATTCGCCAGTTCGGTCAACGTCGTCAGCGGCTGGTCCTCGCCGCTGACATCCAGGATCAGGATCCCGGGAGTCTCGTGACTCCGCAGGTACTCGACCGCCTGCTGGCAGGACATGCGCATGACCGTGCTGTCCTGGTGATGCAGGTCCGCCAGGCACTCCCGCAGCAGGGATTCCGTGAAAGCGTCCGAGACCAGCGCAAGGATTTCCGAGGGTGGCGTGCCTTCGGCATTCGTCTGGGCCCGGGGGGCGGAGATCGTCCCGGACATCAGGGCGCCTGCTCCCGCGCTGGCACCCGAACCCGAGCCCGAACCACTGGACTGCAAGGTCATTTCAGCCAGTCCGCTATTCCCGAGGTCCATGACCTTGCCGTCCCGCCAGCGCTGTACCGCCACCGCCGCCTCATGCGCGTCGGCATCGCCCAACGGACGTCCATGTACCAGGTCCTGGGGGCGTTCGACCTGCGCCTCGATGTTGGATTGATTGGTCCCGAGCGGCCGCCAGTGATAGGTCATCTGCAGCGGCGCCATGGTCGTGCACCCCCCCAGAGCCGGCAGGGCCAGGGCCAGGGCCAGCCGGGCACGGCACCCGATCCGCGCAAAGGCGACATGATTGCGGCAAATGGTCATTCCATGGTCACTCCACCATGAATCCAGCGTCGCTGTTCACGTCGCGACGCGCCACATTTTTCTTGCCGGCATATTTATAAATATTCTGTCGCATCAGGAAAATACGATCCAGATCGCCCGGCGGAGCCCAGTTGTCGTCCGGGCTATGCAGCATCGATTCATTATCCACCGGCCGGACGAGATAAGGCGTGACGACAATGACCAGTTCGCTTTCGTTCTTCTGGAAACTGCTGGATTTGAACAGGGCCCCCAGAACCGGAATATCGCCCAGGAACGGCAGGCCCAACCCCTGCATGTTGGTCGAATCCTGCATAAGCCCGGCAATGGCAAAACTCTGGCCGCTCCCCAGTTCGACCGTCGTATCCGCGCGCCGGACCGTCAGGGCCGGAATCTGCAGGTTGCCGTTCGCCTCGGACAATGTCACTGCCCCCTGGGTCGAAAGCGCGCTGACTTCCGGCCGCACATGCAGGCTGATCCGTCCATCAGCCAGCACGGTCGGCACGAAGGCCAGCGAAATGCCATACTGCTTGTACTGCACGTTGATGTTGTTGTTATAGCTGGAAACCGGAATCGGATATTCGCCACCCACGATGAAGCTCGCGGCCTGACCGCTGACGGTGGTCAGGTTGGGCTCCGCGAGGCTGTGGATCAGCCCGTCCTGGGACAGGGCATCGATGACGGTTTCCACGGTCACGGGACGCCCCGCCGCCGAAAAGCGGGACAGAAAGTTGAAGGCACTCTGTTCCGTCGTCAGGGCCGCCAACGGGTTGCTGGTCGATATCCCGATCGCCGCCGCCGTCCCCAGCGCATTGACCGACTGCCATTCCACGCCCAGTTCGCGTACCAGACTGCGGGACATTTCAACGATCCGGACCTTCAAATTGACCTGGATCGAACCGGGCACGGACGCATAATCGCCGACACGCCCCCCCTTTCCGACCAGCGCCGTCGCCCCCTCCAGCGCCTGCTCGGCCGATTCCGAGGAGGTTTCAGTCCCCTCGATGCCGATGCTGCCGTCCGCCCCCGTTCCGATGCGGACACGAGGATTCTGCTGCCCCACATCCCGGCGAAGGGCCGACGCGCGATAGCTCGAGGGCAGGACGACCACCGTATAGCGTGCCACCACGCCGCCGGACCGGCTGGTGGCGATCACCGTCGTCTGCCCGGCCCCGACCCCGAACACGAACATGCTGTCCGGACTGGCGGCCCGGACCTCGACCACCTTGGGGTCCGCCACGAAGATGTTCGTCGCGATGCCATCCAGCTTCACCAGCTTGCCGGCGCCTTCCTCGATTCCCAGCACCGCGTGGGCACCGTGCGCCACCGATCCGGATGCGGCCGGGTGAGTCGATCGGGCATCCGCACCCGCCAGGCATAGCGACATGCCCGCGAACGCCGCCATGGGCAGAACCCGTCTAGAAATGAACATCTTTTAGATCCGCGGTCCCATTATAAAGGTGCACCGTCTCCGCGTCGGATTCCGGGCCATGCGCCAGCGCGGGCGAAACATCGCCACCCCATGTCGTATGCGGGGCAAAAGCCGCGACCCCGGCCTGATCGAGCGACCTGACCGCCAGGGTCAGGCGCCCCAGCCGCCCCGCCACGGCGACAGCCTCAGCCTGGGCCGGTGTCACCTCCAGCGTGACCGTCCGGTTACCCACTCCCCGGCTGTCGACAGTGCTCGTATGCTGCATTTCACGATCGATGGCCACGACACGCAAGGCGGACAGGACCGTTTCGGCAGCAATACGACCGCCACCCGCGTCCCCGCCCGGATTGCCGCCTGCCCCACCCCCCGAATTGGCGACGTCGGCCGTCGCCACGTCATGGGTCACGATCAGATCGACGTAATCCCCGGGCTCGATCAGGTCGGCCACCCCCGAAACGGAGTCGACACCGACGCTGACGGCTGAATCCCCGGGCTTCAATACGGCTGCCAGAAACCCGTGATCGCCGACGCGCAGCACGGCTTCATTCGTCAGCAGGCCGCCCTCGGGAACCGGCACGCGCAGCAACCCGCCCGTCAACGCCGCGCGTTCGGACGGCACGTCGTGAATCGCACCGGGGGGCACCAGGTTGGCGGGAAAATCTTTCGTCTGAAGATCCCCGGACTGCAACAAGGCACCGGCCGGCTCCGCCTTCCGCGCAACCAGGACGCCGACGGTCGGCACCTTCTTTTCCGTGACCTGCGCGACCACGGGCTTCTCACCCGAATGGAGCGCCAGCCGTCCCAGGATCACCACGCCGATCAGACCGGACACGGCAACGACTATCAGCAGGATACGCCCGATCATTCAGACAACTTCACCGGATAAGCTGAAAACAGGACCCCGCCGCGATGGCGACGGCATAAGGCAAAGGACCGCCGCGACGCATCCGCCAACGCTCGCTCCGCACAATACGGCCGAAACAACCGTGTCGCACCGGACCGACCGTGACCCGATGACGTACCATCAAGTAGAAACCGGCCAGAACACCACCCGACATGGCTATCGTCAAAATCCATGACGGCACCGCGGCGGGCGGAAACAACAAGGACGCCGCACTGAGCAGCTTGACGTCGCCGCCCCCGATCGCCCCGAACCACCAGATCGCGAAGCACAAACCGAATACGCAGATCGCGACCAGAATGGAACCCACGATATGGCCATGCAGAATGGCGATCGTCGCCCCAAGCCCACCCAAGGCGACGACCACTTGATCAGGTATTGTTCGGACCGCCACATCATGCAACGCGGCATATACAAGAAAAATGGTGGAAATAACGACTAAGCCATCAACAACCCAGCCCATCATCCCACCAGTTTCTCATATACTCAGGCCAGTGACATGCCTTGGCGACTTACCCTGCGTTCAATTAGAGATCGGTACCGATAGAGCTGAAAACCGTGTTCAGCTTGCTGCCGATCGTCCCTACCGCGGTCATGATGACCGCAGCGATCAGGGCCGCGATCAGGCCATATTCCAGCGCCGTAACGCCGCGACGGCTATTCTTGAGGACAAGCAATTTCAGAAGAAGAGTATTCATCGGATTTCCATATCACATTCAGTCGCACGAACAAGCAGCAACGCCCAACGACCCGCATGGAATAGGCTGGGCATGAACGCGGTTCTACGCAAACCGCAACCGGAAGTAAATTATAAAAATCATTCGTAGCCCGAATGAAAGCTATTTCGTTCCACGCAAACAGACCAAGAACACCCACCCTTTCGGCAAGCAATTCGTCGAACCGCAACGCAACAAATTGCAACAGTGACAGGTGCGCCCTTTTCGGCACAGAATGCTCTGCCGCCCCTGTCGACGGCGGCGAAAATCCCCCGGTCATGTCGCTATGCATGCATATAGGCATCGGCCGGCCCGGCCGCCAGCCGGCATGGCCATATAGAGACCATTGAGTAGGCGCGGCCCAATGGCTAGACTGCCGATGGATAGATTTTACCCTCCCGGAGCCCCCACATATGAGCGAGACTGCAACCGGCGGCCCAACCGCCTCCCCGCTTGGAGGGGCACGGAAGGAGTCGGCGCTGCGGGCGGAAACGGCGGAGACGGCTCTCCCTCACAGGAAGGACGCAAAGCCTGCGAAGCGGAAGCTGATCATCGCCGCCGCGGGCGGGATCGCGGCCCTTCTGCTTGTCGCCGGCGGCGTGAAGTGGGAGCGGGGCGGCGTAGCGCAGAAGGTCGAGAAGGACGTGGCGAGCCGGGAGAGCGCCGCCGACAGTGTCCTTCATCCGCCCATTATTCTCGGCATTCCGCCGATCATCTCCAACCTCGATAGCGGAGATGGACGTCCGGTCTATGTGAAGATCACCGCGAAGGTCGAGATCTCGGGCGCGTCCGACGAAGCCTCGCTCCAGGACAGGATTCCCGAGATCCAGGACGTGTTCCAGACGTACCTGCATGAAACCCGCCCGCAGGATATCCGGGGCAACGGGATATATCGGCTGCGCGAAGCCATCATGCGCCGCCTGCGCGTCGACATGGCGCCCTTGAAGGTGACCAATCTCTACCTCGTCGATTTTCTCGTCCAGTGATCCCGCAGACCTCCGAAATATCGAAAAATTTTACTCATCTGGGAACGGCGGCAAGCAACGACATGCAGGACGGGGACGACACGACGAAGGGAGCCGACCACCACGAGACGGCCGCCGGATCCCAGCCCGAGCCCGTGCATGAGGCCGCGCCTGCCGGGGCAGGCGGCGGGCACGCCGCCAAGGAAGACAGTTCGCCCGCGATGGCTCATGACGATATGGGTGGTCACGTGCTGGACCAGTCCGAAATCGACAGCCTGCTGGGGAACGCGTTCGGCGGGCTTCCCATCAAGGAAGAGTCCGGCCTGGAACGGGTCATCAAGGCAGGGTTCGTGGCCTACGAACGCCTGCCGATGCTGGAGATCGTATTCGACCGCCTGGTCCGGATGTTGTCGTCCACGCTCCGCAGCTTCACGAACGACAACGTCGAAATCACCATCGACGGCATGCGCTCGATGAGCTTCGGCGACTATATGAATGCCGTGCCGTCATCGTCCCTGTTCGCGGTCTTCAAGGCCGTGCAATGGGAAAATTACGGCCTGATCGTCATCGATTCCGCGCTGTCCTACTCGATCATCGACATCCTGATGGGTGGTCCGCGCGGGGTCGGCTACGCAGGGGTGGAAGCGCGCCCACATACCGCCATCGAAAGGGCGCTGATCGAAAAGCTCGTCACGTTGACGCTCAACGATCTTTCCACGGCCTTCAATCCGGTCTGCACCATCGACCTGACGTTCGAGCGGCTTGAGGTCAGTGCGCGCTTCGCCGCGATCGCACGCGCCTCGAACGCCGTCGTGATGACCAAGCTTCACATCGACATGGAGGACCGGAGCGGAAGCCTGGACCTGATCATTCCCTACGTGACGCTGGAACCTGTCCGCGATCAGTTGTCCCAGCAATTCATGGGCGAGCGGTTCGGACGCGATTCAAAATGGGAAGGTCACCTGGTTTCCGAAATTCTCGAAACCGACATCCAGGTTTCGGCGGTATTCGAGGAAAAGACGATTCTGCTTTCGGAGGTCCTCGGCCTCCGTCCCGGCATGCTGATCAGCTTTCCCCATCAGAACGGAACACCGATCCACGTCCGGCTCCAATGCGGCCAGACCCCCCTGTTCGAGGGACGGCTGGGAAAACTGCAGGACAAGGCAGCCGTTAAGATCGAGAAGAGGCTGGTGCCACCCGCTGGGCCGCACATGAACGAGGCGGCCGTTCCCGATCCGGCCCCGCCAGACGAGCAGAAGACGCAAGCCTGAATGGAATGGACCGTCGCCCCGCCCCGTGCGGCGGGGACTGGAACGCGACGGGGCGGACTCGTCCAGTCGCAAGACGATGCTTTAAGAACAGAAAGCCAGAGTACGTGACAGACTGGAGATCATCGAGCAGATGCTGACACAGATCCAGATGATCATCGAGATCATCCTGTCGTTCTTCCTGCTTTTGGGAATAATCTACAGCCTCTATTTCAGTCGCGTCCTGTCGAACCTGAAGCGGGACCGTGAAAGCCTCCTCGGTCTCGTCGAGAAACTGCAAAGCAGTGTGAAAAGCGCCGAAGAAGGGGTCGAAAAACTGCGCATTGCCGGCGAGGTCAGCGGACGTCCGCTCAGCAGGATGATCGAACAGGCCAAGATGGCGAGCACGGAACTCGACACCATGGTGAGCAAGGCCGATTCGATGGCCGACCGCCTTCAGGGCCTGGCGACGAAGATACCGTCCCAGGAGAGGCGACTGGAAGATTTGCTCGAGAAGACCGAGGAAACCCGGCTGGAACTTGTCCAGGAAGCCAGGAATCTCCGATACCCGGATTGCAGTCCGGAGCTGACGTCCTCGCCCCATACGCCAGAGGCCGAGGATGCCGGCTCGGACCAGGATGCGTCGGACAAGCCTGATTCCATCGTCGCATCACCGGCCGACGCAACGGTCGTGGACCTGGAAGAGGACACGCCCGCCGAGGACAAGTCGCCGGAGGACAAACCCACGGGAAACAAACCCACGGGGAGCAAGTCGGCGGGCAACGAACCCGCAGGGAACAAGCCCACCCCCGGTCGCAGGCGCGAAGGACGCCAGAACAGGTCACGATCGGGCAATTCCGCCTGACTCCGATCGCCAGACCTGTCCTTTCGGCCCGTCTTCGCATGATGAGGTGAGCCCACCCCAT
Organism: Gluconacetobacter diazotrophicus PA1 5; assembly: GCF_000067045.1. NCBI lineage: Bacteria > Pseudomonadati > Pseudomonadota > Alphaproteobacteria > Acetobacterales > Acetobacteraceae > Gluconacetobacter > Gluconacetobacter diazotrophicus. The sequence goes on along the minus strand of NC_010125.1, from coordinate 1,722,613 downwards.
CACGATCCGCGCCAGCCCCCGCCGGCCTCAGCGCCACGCGCTGTTCGCGCCCCGCCCCTTGGCTTCCTTTTTCTGGTTCCTTTTCCGCCGGTCGTAGGAGCCGAACTTGGATATCTCCGCCTCGGCCTTTTTCATCTCGGAATAGGCCTCGCTGGCCATGGGGTAATTCGCCGGCAATCCCCAATACACGCGATATGCCTCGGGCGTCTGCCTGTGCTTGTTTTCGATATGACGCTTGAGCATCGTAAACGCCTCGCCGCAATGCAGGCACGTCAGGGAATCCTCACGGACCGAGTTCTGCACCGGGTGGGTGGGATGGTCCCGCTTGGCAATCCACTGACGGGGTTTCCATGGCAGTTCAAGCGACATACCGGGCTGGACTCCGTCACCGGCCGCCAGGGTGGCTTCCCGTCCATAGTCCGCCTTGGCGGGCATTTCGGCCTGTCCGGACGGCAGGTCTGGTATCTGGCTCGCCCCCTGCCCCGGCGCGGAACCGGACGGAGCCACGGCGTTGACTTTCCGATAGGCCACATTCGGTGCCACGCGTGGCTTGGATGGATAAGGCCGCCGAGGCAGCGCCGGTCCCGTTGCGTCCATGGTCCGAACGCCCTCGATCACCTCGATAGGCAGCTTGTTCTCGATGCGCAGTGCTTCCTGAAGTGCATCGTCCATATTGCGGATAATCCCGACATCTGCCATTTCGGACAGGATGCCAAGGATAGCCCCCAGGCGCTCCGGGCTATTCACCGCGATCCTTTTCAAGGCGACCGTCACGTCCTTGACCTTGCCGGCCTGCTCGATAATCGCATCGGGCGTTTGCAGGGGAAGGAATTCCGTATGCAGCCTTCCGACAAGGCGGCTGATGCGCATGTCCGTAATGTGACCCACAGGTGAGGTAAAAATATTATCTGTGCTGGTATCCGCCACGACAGCCTCCACAATACACATGTTCACCACCTCATTCTGAGGTGGAAATTTATTCCCCCCGCCTTGAAATACCGTAGTCAGCGGGATCAATTCTCATAATAATCTCCGAAAGTCGGCCTCACGCGCCGCGCTGAACATTCGGAAGCGAAACGAGCCGGCCCTATCCTGAAACGCGCCATGAGCCTTGAGAAGGCCATAGGGATAACGTGGCAACTGGCCCGCAGATCCATAGGCCTTCGTTAAATTTATCGCTGTTCGCCGCGGGCCTGGCCGCTGTGCCGCCCGGTCCGATGAAGCGGCACCGCCTGCCCTGGCCTTGCAAGGCATTCCCTGCTGGCGGCGGACCCCGCATGGGCCGCTCCTGATGGCGATCATGCCCCGAAGGAATTTCCATTCGATATGATCGAATGAGCTATCCTGCTGTTGTCGTTCAGGACATCAACAGGTCATTACAATATTGGATGATCCAATGTCCCGAACCTGAAATCCATCAGATCCGGAACATTGGACGGAATGCCTAGATGTAATTCGCCAGCGTCAGGCTCTTCATGTCCGAAACCAGCATGTACGATGCCTTGAGACTGGTATCGAGGCTGGACGACTGCACCGCCACCGCGGCGAGATCGGCATCGCGGGCATCGCCAAGCTGACCCGTCAGCGCGGTATTCATGCTGGTCAGCAGGGTGGCATTTGCGGTCAAATTGTCCTGTGTCGTCCCGACCGACGATTCCATATCCGTAAGCTGGCTGATGGTGGTCTGAAGAGACGAATAGACCTGGCTGACCAGATCCGAATACCCGCTCGTGGTGGACGACATCCCGCTCGTGCCGGAAACGATCATCATGTCGCGCATCAGGTCCCGGATGGGAGAGCCGGTGGAGGTCAGGCTCGCTGCAGTTCCCTGTGTCGCCACGATGCCGACCTCGGTCGACGTATTGCTGCCGGTTACGACCGACTTCTGCAGAGCGGTCGCCGCATCCCCCGAGACCGAAAGCTGCGACGAGAAAACCGACGTGCCCGCCGTATTGTCGGCTGCCGCGGTCGTGGCCTGCTCGATAACGGTCGATGCGTCGGAAGACCCCAAGGAACTGACGATGCTGGCGATCTGCGTGGCGAGCGTGCCGCTTGTAACCGATGCCGTGTCCTCGATCGGGGGCTCGGTCGAATCCTTGCCCGCAAAGACATACCCGGATCCGTCGGACGTATTGAGGACGGTTGCAAGCTCCGACAGCGCGGTCGTCGCCTCGCCCGCGGTGGCCGTGACGGCGCTGTCCGTCGTCGTTCCGGTGACGCCGATCAGGCTGGTGGACAGCGACTGCGCCAACGAGACGATCTGCGTCAACGCATCCGCCTGGACGGACAGGCTGTTCTGGGCATTCGTCACGTTGGTCTGCCAGGCTGCGACCTGGGTGATCTGCGGGGCAAGGGAAATGGCGGCGGATCGCGCCTGGCCAAGACCGGCGTAGGTTTCCGAAAGCGTATCCGTGGACGTCTCCCACGCGATCGTCTGCTGCTCCTGCGTCATCGCGTCGATACCGGCGGAGAGGATGAGGGACGATCCGAAATTTCCGTACTGACCGATAGTCGTGCTCATGGCGGTGTCTCCCAGCCGTCTATTGGATCGCGTCGAGAAGCGCGGTGAACATCGTCTGCACCGCGGTCACCACTTTCGCATTGGCCGCGTAGGCGTTCTGCAGCGCGACGACCGTCGACATCTGATCGTCCACGTTTACGCCGGACACGTTGGCGACAGACGTCTGCAACGTTGTCTGCACCGAGGTAGCGGACGTCAGATCGTCGGTGGCGTCGCCGATGACCGCGCCCTGGGCCGAGGTCAGGGACGTGGCAAGGGCCACCAGTCCCTGGGTGCCCGAATATCCGGTCGACAGATTGCCCTCCGGTCCAAGGCCGCTTGACGGCGCTTCAAGCGAACCGCTCACATCCGTCGAAGCGGTTCCGAAAGCCGTGCTGAGGACCGCCGTAATCGTCGACGTATCGCCGTCCGTCGTCAGCGGCGCGGACGTATCCACGCTGATCACCGACGACAGGCCGACGATGCCGCTGGGCGTCTCTGCCGTCGGGTCCGTTGCCGGAACAGCCCCCGTACCATCGGTGAACAGCGAAAGCCCGGCATCGGAAAACCGGGTCGCGAGCGTGGAAGAAAACGAGTCCAGCTGGGCCTGCATCGTCGGATACGTGCTGTCGCGCAGCGTGATGTTCGCTCCGAGCGTTCCACCGGTCAGATGCGCGGTGATGTCCGTGCCGTTCAGCGTGATCCCGGAGATCGTCGAGTTAGTATCTCCAGCCTGGTAGTACGACGATGGGGTAATGGTGCTGCCGGATGTCGAAAGCGGCCATGTGCTGGTGGGCAGCGTGACCGTGCTGTCATTTTCCCCGATCTGGTCGGGACGGGTCGGAAGCTCGGTTCCATCGGCGGTCCGGACGATCATGTCGCCGGTCGACGTCTCGGAAAACGTGACCGAAAGTTCGGACGACAGGCTCGACATCACCTGCAGACGCTGGTTCTCGACGTCGGCGGTGCTTCCTCCGCTGGCCTGCAGGCTCATGATCTGCTGCGAGAGCTGCCCGATCTGCGTCAGGTCGTAATTGACGGAGGATACCGTCGAGACAACGCTGTTTTCCGCGTCCTGGCGCTGGGCCGTATAGGTCGAGGAAAGCGACTGGATGGTGGTGGTCAGGGATTGCGCGGCGGAATACACGTCCGATTGCGACGCGCTGTTCGTGGGGGTCGAGGTCAGGGTCGTGAGGGCGCTTTGCACATTGCCAAGTTCGTCGGCCAACGTGGTCGTGCTTCCCGCATCCGCCGATGTCGATCCCTGGATGTCTGAAACCGCCGCCAGCGAGTTGTTCGTCGCCGTCAACGACGCCACCTGCGCATTCTGTCCGTAAAGAGCGGCCATCAGGGCCTTGTTCACACTCAGTTGCGTCGTGCCGATCTTGATACCGACCCCGACGCCACCCGCCACGGCCGACGATACCTCGGCCGTCTCGCTGACATATCCCGTGGTGCTCGAGTTCGAGACGTTATTGGACAGCACGCCCAACTGATACTCGATCCCGTTCAGTCCGCTGGTGGCCGTTGACAGCGATGACAGCAGGTCCATCTTATTCCCTCGCGCGAATCACGGCCACACAATGCCCATGCAACACTACTGCCTTCGTATGGCGTATGTTCATGGCCAATACAAGGCTTTTGCGCGCGCGGTCGGGCCTATGTGGTCGGGTCGGCCGTGATCTTGTCTATCGCGTTGGACTGGCGGGTGGATTCCGTCTGGATCAACTGGAAGGTCAGGTCGTAATCGCGCTGGATCTCGACCATCTCCGTCGTTTCGGAAACGGCGTTCACGTTGCTCGACTCCAGCATCCCCTGCCGTATTTCCTTGTTGGCCACGTTCCGGGTCGGCGTCGTCGGCCGCAGGAGGTAGCCGCCCTCCGGCACCAGGGTATTGGGGTTGTCGACGGTCACAAGGTCCAGCGTGGCGACCCGTCCGGTTTCAGTCGACATCGTTCCGTCCGACGCCACCGACAGCGTATGATCCCGCGGCGGGATGACCACGTTGTTGCCGTTCCTGTCGATCAGCGGGTTTCCCGAACCATCGACGATCGTCCCGTCCGCGCGACGGTTGAATTCACCATTGCGGGTCAGCCGGACCCCCTGCGTGGTGCGAACGGCGAAATAGCCCTCGCCATTGATGGCGAAATCCGTCAGGTTGCCCGTCTGCCGCAACGCCCCCTGCAGACGGTCCTGATAGGTCGACCTGTCCTGAGTGTACACCTCTTCCTTGTCGCCCGGCAGCCCATGCACGTCCTTCTGCTGGACGAGATAGTCCGAGAACAGCTCCTTCGAGGCCTTGAAACCGTCCGTGTTCGCGTTGGCCAGGTTGTTGGCCGTCACTTCGAGCGCGCGGGACAGCACGTCGACGCGGGACAGGGCGATGTAGGTCGTGTTTTCCAATATCCGGCTCCGGAAGGACATGGTCCGGCTGGGCGGCCCGCCTGCGATTCAGGATATCGGATCGCCATGACAACGGCAACACTTCAGAAAAGGCCTTGCCATGGCGGTGGCGTCCGCCTATTTTTCCAAGGCCAGCGCGTCGTGCGGACGACAATCCATTACATTTTATATACGCGTGGCACACCGTAGCCCATATCTGCATGCCGGCAATGGTCGTGACGTGAAATACATCCGGAGTACCGCCATCCCATGATGCCGTCCCTTGATATTGCCGCCACGGGCATGCAGGCTCAGACGACGAACGTCGATACGATTTCCAACAATATCGCGAACATGACGACCACCGGCTACAAGCGTCGCCGGGCGGAATTCCAGGATCTCATCTATCAGGACGTCCGGCGCGTCGGGACCATGAGTTCCGACACGGGCGACCTGGTACCCGCGGGCGCGCAGATCGGCCTGGGTGTTCGCACCGCCGGAATCTACCGGATCAACGAACAGGGCACGCTGGAGCAGACCAGCAACGCGCTCGACATGGCCATCCAGGGGCCGGGCTATTTCCAGGTGACGCTGCCATCGGGCGAATATGCCTATACGCGTGACGGCACCTTCTCGCTGTCGGAAGACGGCACGATCGTCACCGCGGACGGATATCCGCTGAGCCCGAACATCACCCTGCCGAACAACGCCGAGAACATCACCGTCGATCAGAGCGGCCAGGTCCAGTACACGATATCCGGCCAGACGCAGGCTCAGGTCGCGGGCCAGATCCAGCTTGGGATCTTCCAGAACGAGAACGGGCTGGCCGCCATGGGCCAGAACCTGTTCACGCAGACGACGTCGTCGGGTGACGCGATCCTGGGCACCCCCCAGGCCCAGGGGTATGGCCTGATCCAGCAGGGATTCATCGAGGAATCGTCCGTCAACGTGGTCACCGAAATCACGGACCTGATCACGGCGCAGCGCGCCTATGAGATGAACAGCAAGGTCATCACCGCTTCGGACGAAATGCTTCAGACGCTGACGAACCTGAAATAACGTGTCCATGCGAGCAGCACTTGTGGCAACCGCTGCTGCGGGCATGATGACATTTCACGTTGCTTCCGTATGCGCGGCGACATTGCGAAGCGCCACGGTCATCACATCGAACACGGTCAGGCTGTCGGATCTCTTTGCCGATCTGGAGCCGGGCGAGGACAGGGTCATCGGCCCGGCGCCTGCACCCGGCGCCAGCATCCATGTCGGCGGCGGCCAGTTGATCGCCATTGCCGACCAGTTCGGCGTGGACTGGATCGACCAGTCGCCGTCGGCACTGGCCACCATCACGCGGGCCGGCCGGCTTCTCGACAAGGAGTTCTTTGTCGAATTCGTGCGCAGGAGCCTGTCGGACGGCGGGACCGATCCTCTCTCGGTCGACCTGGTCGATTTCCATCCCCTGATGGTCGCGCCGGACGATCCAAAGCCGGTCACCATGTCGGACGTCAGTTGGGATCAGCGCAGCGGCCGGTTCTCCGCGACAATCTATCGCACGCATCCGACCGGCGACGTGACGCAGGATTCGTTCATGCTGACCGGGACCGTGCACGCTGCGCAAAGGGTGCTGGTGTTCGCGCGCGCGCTGTCCGCCGATACGGTACTTTCTTCCTCGGACGTGCGCGTGGACGACGCCTATGTCGGCCGCCTGTCGGATGGCGTGATGACGGATGCGGGCGGGATCGAGGGCATGACCCTCATGCACAATGTCGTCGCCGGCCAGCCGGTCCTGGACCGGGACCTGCACAGGTCGGTCGTGATGCATAAGGGCAATCCTATCCTGATCGCGTTCACCGTCCCCGGAATCCACCTGGCCGCAACCGGAAGGGCCCTGGAAGATGGCGGTGACGGCCAATATGTGCATGCGCTGAACGTCGGCAGCGGCATGATCGTGACCGGCCGCGTGACCAGCGCATCGGAAATCCAGGTCGATTCCAGATCGACGGCCGTGCCTTCGAATTCGAACGCCCTGCGGCTTCTGACCGCGTCCGCCCGCCCGAACACGCGGGCGGAGTCTTCGTTCCGGTAATCGCCAGATGCGTTGGGACCTTTCAGTGACGCAATATTACCTAGCGGGCGCGGCCATGGCAGGCCTGCTGTTCCTGACCGGATGTGCCGGCCTGTCGGATCTCAGCGAGAACGGCCATCCGCCGCGCATGACCACGACATCGGACCCGACGCAGAGTCCCGATTACCGGCCGGTCACGATGCCGATGCCGCCGCTCCAGGCGCCGCCTACGGAAGTCGGTAGTCTGTGGCGACCGGGAAGCCGATCCTTCTTCAAGGACCAGCGGGCATCGCAGGTTGGCGACCTTATCACGATCATCGTGCAGGTGGCCGACAACGCCAACATCGTCAACAATACGTCGGCTGCCGGCAGCGGGTCCGAAGATTTCGGCATTCCCAGCATCTTCGGCCTCAAGGGCAAGGTGGCGTCACACCTTTCCAGTTCGAGCGCCCTCAACACGAGCAGCGCCACCGCCAACACGGCAACAGGCAGGATCACCAGGACCGAGGCAGTCGGCCTCACCCTGGGCGGGACGATCACGCAGGTCTTGCCGAACGGCAATTTCGTCGTGGTGGCCCGCCAGGAAGTCAGGGTCAACGGCGAATTGCGGCAGCTTATGGTCAGCGGCGTCGTCCGGCCCCAGGACATCACGGAAGATAACACGGTGACCCATGACAGGATCGCCGAGGCCCGGATTTCATATGGCGGACGCGGTCAGTTGACCAAGCTCCAGACGCCGCGATACGGGCAGCAGATCCTGGATAACGTTCTTCCGTTCTGAATCGACAGCGTGTCGTAACCTGTCAGAAAAAATCGATCTCGCCGGAAGGATGCGTCATGTCCGGCGCGCTCTCGCCCCTCAGCACTTGCTGAACGGCGCTGAGCTTCACCCCGTCATAGAGGCCGGCCGTGCTGACGGTGGCTGTCTTCCAGGTGGTGGAAAGGCATGTCAGGTTCCGCAGGATCGTCGCCACGGCTTCGATGATCTGCGTCGCCGAATCCAGTTTCTGGAGACTGCGCATCTCCTCTTCCCCGATCACGACCTTTGTCACGCAATCGTCCACGGCCTGCTGGGCGCCGAGCAGATCCGCGCAGGCTTCGTCCAGAAGCCACGTGACCCGTGTCATGGCCTCCTGCACCGTGACATCCCTGCCCGGCACCTTCTGCGTCGGGGCGGAGTGCGTTTCCATCGTGATCTCTCTCTTTTGGGCCCGGACACTCAAAACAGTTCAACGTCGGAGCCGGACTCCTTGGCCCATTTCTGCTCGGCTTCCGCCTCGCGCCGGCTATAGGCCACTTCCTGCCGCCCGATGGCCTGTGCGTCATGCACCAGGCTCTGCTGCGCCCTGCCGCTGATCGGCCCAGAACCGTACACGCCGCGCCTGACTGCCGCCGAGGCTCTGCGAAACGCAGGTTATTCCCTCGGTCGAAAGATAGTTCAGCGCGAAACGAATATTCTCCCGCCCGACCCGGCCCAGGGAAGGCACGACGGCAGCCCCTCCGAACGCCTTGCACAGGAGACGCGTCCGGTTTCCGCCAGCCTTGAGAATCCCGTTCACAAGCATTTCCATCGAGTTGACGCCGAACCGCATCGCCGTACCGTCGTGGCCTTCGCCGCCCCCCGGAAGCAGAAAATGGTTCATGCCACCAACGCGCGCGACCGGATCGTACATACAGATCGAAATACAGGAGCCAAGCAGCGTGCCCAGGACGACCGAAGGATCGTCCGAGATCATCACTTCGCCCTGTACAACTGTCGCAAGCGTGGAGGCTGTCGTCACGTTATAGGTCCGAACACCTTTTCCAGAACCTCCCGCAGCTTCGCCACGGTATACGGCTTGGCGAGGAAGTTGTTCACGCCGGCCTTGACGGCCTCTTGAACAAGGTCCTTGCTGGCCTCGCTGGTCAGGATGATGAAGGCGACTTTCTGGGTCTTCGGATTGCCTCGGACAGCACGCAGTAGAGCCAGGCCGTCCATGACGGGCATGTTGAAGTCCGAAATCACCAGATGGGTCTGGTTCTGGTCCAGATATTCGACAGCTTCCTTGCCATCCTTTCTCTGCGCGATATTGGTAAAACCGAGCTGAGCCAGGCTGTTGGCCAGAACCTGGCGGATAGAGGACTGGTCGTCGACGATGAGTGACCTGATCTGTGAAGCGGCTGGCATTGCCTCCCCTTTCTCTCTTTGTCCAAATTCCGGCCGATGTCGCCGGCATCAAGCGCTACTGTGCGGTTTCCCGCCGATATGTCACGTCAACGCGTATGAACGGTCATGGCGGCGGCGCTGATCTGGCAAAGAGGGACAATCCGGGAAGCCGCCCCGATCTCGGCTGCAATCCGAGGCATTCCATAAACGACCGCAGACGCCTTGTCCTGCGCAATCGTCTGAGCCCCGGCATGCCGCATGGCAAGGAGGCCCTCGGCTCCATCCTGGCCCATGCCGGTCAGGATAATGCCAAGGGCATCGTTGCCGGCCTGCCTGGCAACGGAGCCGAACAGGACATCCACCGAGGGGCAGTGGCCACTGACCGGCGGTGATTTCACCAGGCGCGTCACGTACCGGCCGTCGCGCCGTTCCACCACGGTGTGCCTGTCCCCACCCGGGGCGATCCTGACGACACCGGGCGCCAGCACCTCGCCATCCCTTGCCTCACCTATGGACAGGGCCGCGATCTTCTGGTCCAGCCTGTTGGCGAAGCTGGCCGTGAAAAGCGCGGGCATATGCTGGCAGATGACGATGGGTGGGCTCTGGGCGGGAAAGCCTGACAGCACTTCCTCGATCGCCTCGACTCCACCGGTCGAGGCCCCGATCGCGATCAGCCCGATCGAATGCCCCCAGTCCGCATGCTGGCGCGGCGGGGACGCCGGGTCGCGACGCGGAAGCCTGGCAACGGGATGCGAACGCGCGGCCTGGATGACAAGCCGCGCCAGGCCGGCGAAAGCATCCGCGCCGACGACCGAGGACGGTTTCGGGAAACAATCGAACGCGCCCATCTGCAGGGCCGTGATCGCCGTGTCGGCACCCCGCGCGGTCAGGCTGGATACCATCACGACCGGAATCGGGCGCAGTCGCATGATCTTCTCCAGGAACTGGAGACCGTTCATGCCGGGCATCTCGACATCGAGCGTGATGACGTCCGGCTGATCCTGGATGATCAGGTCCCGCGCCTCGATCGGGTTCGCCGCTTCGCCACAAACGACGATATCCGGGTTCTGGCCGAAGGACCTCTTGATAAGCGCCCTTATTGTCCGCGAGTCGTCAACAACGAGAACCCTGATCGGCTTCTCCATGGCTCAGTGACCCTTCCTGTAGATCGTCGGTGCAACCTGCTCCAGGCCACACTCGCTTTTGGACGCCACCCTCTCGGAATGGCCGACATAGAGGAAGCCGCCCTCTTCGAGCCGGTCGGCGAGGCGGCGCCACAGACGTTCCCTTGTGGCCTCATCGAAATAGATGACGACGTTGCGGCAGAAGATGGCGGAAAAACTTCCCTTTATCGGCCAGTCGGCATTCAGGTTGAGGACGCGGAACGCCGGCAGCCGACAGATACCGCCGGTGAAGCGGAAGTCGCCGCCGCCGCATGGCTCCATGAACTGGGCCCGCTTGCCCGCCGGAATGGCTTCGACTTCCGCTTCCGGGTAGATGCCGGTCGCGGCCTGCGCCACGACGTCGGAATTGATGTCCGTCGCAAGGATACGCACGTCGTGCGAGGACGCTTCGGGAAACGCCGCCATGACGGACATGGCGATGCTCCACGGCTCCTGCCCCGTCGAACAGGCCGCCGACCACAATCGCCCACGCCCTCCCGCACGGGCCTTCGCCGCCAGTCGCGGCACGACGAATTCCTTCAGGTGGGTGAAGTGGTTCTTCTCGCGAAAGAAGCTGGTGACGTTGGTCGTCAGGACGCAGATGAATTTTTCCAGTTCGTCCTGCCCTTCGGGGGCCTGTACGAAATCCAGATACGTGCGGAACGACGCCAGCCCAAGTTCGCGCACCCTGCGGGACACGCGCGAATACACCAGCGTTTTCTTGGAATCCGGAAGGCATATTCCGGCTTCCTTCTGCGCGATCCGCTGCACGGTCTGGAAATCGGCATCCGTGTAATCGGGACCGCCGGCTGACGTCATGTCCATCATTCGGGAATCGCGTTCCCCACCAGCTCGCCCACGACAGTATCCAGGCGAAGAACGCCGATGATCCGGTCGCCGATCATGACCAGCCCGCTAAGGCTGCTGCCTTCCTCGGACACCGCCTGGATTTCGCCGAGATTGACGTCGGCCATGTCGATGACCCGATCGACCAGAATCCCGCACACGATGCCGTTGCTCGATTCGACGATCACCACGACCCGGCGCGGATTGTCGGCCTCCGGCTTCACGTTCAGATAGACCGCCAGGTCGATCACCGTGAGGATGACGCCCCGCAGGTTGATGGCCCCGCATACATAGGCCGGGGCATAGGGCAGCGCGGTCGTCTTTTCGAATTTCCGGATCTCGCGGACACTCAGGATCGGTATGCAGTATTCCTGTTCCCCTACGACGAATACGATCATCTTCACGATTTTGGCGTCTTCGGTCCCTGCTTCTTCCGTCATGTCGGTTCCCTGCTGAATACTGATCGCCATACTGCGGTTTTGTTACGCCGCCAACCCTGTGCGGGCCCCCGGGGGCTTGGTATCGATACGCCCGATGACGGAGGCGATCAGGCCCGGCACGTCGAGGATCAGGGAAACGCTGCCGTCGCCAAGAATGGTCGCCGCCGAGACGCCGGGGATCTGCCGGTAATTCTTCTCCATGCTCTTGATGACGACCTGCGTCTGGTCGTGGATCTTGTCCACGATCAGCGCCGCCCGGGCACCCGACTCGTTTTCGACGACCAGGATGACGGCCTCGTCCGACCGTTCATCGGACCCGGCCGACGACAGGCCCAGTTCCTTACCCAGCGGCACCAGCGGCATGCAACTGCCGCGGATCGAGATCACGTTCCCTCCCCCCGGCAGGGTGTAGACGTCCTGATGGTCGATCATCATGGTTTCCACCACGGATGACACCGGAATGACCATCATGGAATCGCCGGCACTGACCAGCATGCCGTCCAGCACGGCCAGGGTCAGAGGAAGGCTGAGGCAGAACGTGGTTCCCTCGCCCCGCACGCTGCTGATCGTGATCCGGCCGCCAAGGCTGAGGATCGCCTGCTTGACGACATCCATGCCCACGCCGCGCCCGGACAGGTCGGACACCTTTGCCGCTGTCGAAAAGCCGGGCGCGAAGAGAAGATTGTTGATCTCGTCATCGGTCAGGACCGCGTCCGGCGCGACGATGCCGCGCGAGATCGCCGTCGCGAGGACACGCTCGCGATTGATGCCGCCCCCGTCATCCCTGATCGTGATCAGGATGCGCCCGGAACGGTGCGCCGCGGACAGAAGAACGTGGCCGGTCGCGGACTTGCCGGCTGCCAGGCGGTCCTCCGTCTTCTCGATGCCATGATCGACCGCATTGCGCAGCATGTGGGTGAGCGGGTCGGTCAGCTTCTCGACCAATGTCCGGTCGACTTCGGTGTCTTCACCCTCCAGCGTCAGGACGACATCCTTGTCGGTCATCGAACACGCCTCGCGCACCACGCGCTGCATGCGCTGGAACACGCTGCGCACCGGCTGCGCCCGGACCGCCATGACGGCGTCCTGGATGTCGCGTGTCAGGGACTGCATGCTGGTGACACTCTCCACCAGTTCCCGCATTGCCGAGGAATCGTCCCGTCGGGACAGGGATTCGATCGCCGCCTGCGCGATGACCAGTTCACCCACAAGGTCCATCAGGTCGTCGATCCGGTGAAGATCGACACGGATGGATGCCTGCTCGGGCCGACGGACCGGCGCCCCGCCACCGCCCCCGGTGGCCGGGGGTGCCTCGGGCGCCGGCGCCACGTGGACAGGCGTGTCCTGGGGCGGGCTGGACGCCGGCAGCAATACCGCCGCGTCCTCGGCCTCCGGTACCCCTGCATCCGATGCGACGGCATCCGGTGCGGGCAGCGCCGCCTCGTCCTGATCCGGTTCCTGGTCGTCACCGCGGGACACCGTGAGGTCGCACACATCGCCGACCCAGTCGAACACGGCCCGGACGCTCTCCTCCGTTACCTCGGAGGGAAGAACGACGCGCCACGACAGGTAGGAGATTTCGGGGTCCAGCGACGCGAAGGCCGGAAGCGCCGAAACATCGCAGGTGCCCGTTCCCACTCCGCCATAGGCGGATGCCGCGTCCGCAAGCCCGATCAGGATGTTCCTGGCATCGTCTCCGCGCTCGTACATGGCATCATGCGGGCGGAACGTGACGACGAGGTGCGAAGCGGCGGGAGCGGCAGGCGCGGGTTCCTCGTCGAAACTGAAATCCACCGCCACCGGCTCGAAATCCACGGGAACCGGGACGAAATCCATCGGGACCGGGACGAAATCCGCCGGAATGACATCTTCCGTCTTTTTCGGCGCACCATCGCCGTTGATGAGGGTCTCGAGTTCCGCCTGGCTTTCGGCGACACGTCCGTGATCCACGGACGCCCCATCGCGGGCCTCGGCCACCAGGTCGCTGAGAACGTCCATCGCCTTGAGGAAGGTCTTGATGATCTCGGGCGTCGGCGAGATACGGTCGGAACGCAGACCGTCCAGGGAGCTTTCGAATACATGCGCGAAGCGCACGAGGTTTTCGAGTCCGAATGAGGCCGCGCCCCCCTTGATGGAGTGCACGGCTCGAAAGACGGCATTGATGGTCTCGTGCCCGGATTCGCCGTCCGAAAGTGCCGACAGCCCGCGCTCAAGCTCCTGAAGCTGTTCGTCACACTCCTGAAAGAAAATCTGGAGGATGTCGTCCATGTCGCCGTTCATGTCGATGTCACCACTCATTCTGGTGCTCCTCCCTGTCAGGCGGTAACCCGGCGGATCGCCGCCACGAGACTGTCGGTGCTGAATGGCTTGACGATCCACCCCGTCGCCCCGGCCGCGCGGGCCCTGGCCTTCTTCTCGGGATCACTTTCCGTGGTCAGGACGATGATCGGGAGATGCTTGAACTGGTCCATCTTGCGGACCGCCTCGATCACCTCGAACCCGTCCATGCGCGGCATGTTGATGTCGGTAATGATCGCGTTGGGGGACGGACTGGCGGCCTTCAGGACCTCGATCCCTTCCACTCCGTCGCCGCCCTGGATGACATCGTATCCGTTCCCTTCCAGGGCCTTGCGCAGCATGCCCTGCATGGTCCGGGAATCGTCGATGGTGAGGACGCGCACAGCCGGTTTTCCCACCATGTTCATTGCTCCACGGGAAGGGTGAGTGGTTCTGACAGGAATTCACCCGTCCCGAAAAGCGAGTACGCTTCCTTGACCTGCTCTGAGGGCGAAACGAGCGGACATCCGCTTGCGACAAGGATCTGCAGGCACAGGCCGCCGACATAGGCAACGCCCGACGAATCAAGGCTGACCCCGTTCGCCCCACCCTGTTCCTTCGCCTGTTCGATCATGCCCTTCAGCGCAAAGGCTGCGGCGGTATCCAGACGCTCGGGCAGCGTCACGCAGACCGCGGGACCGGCACCGGACTCGATAGATGTGGACAAGGAAGCGGCCGCCATCAGAATTCCTCCCATCCACTGTCGGAAGACGTTGTCGAAAGTGGCGTGGCGAGCGCGGTTTCCGCGACCCGGCTTGGCTTGACGACCGCCCGCGCGGGCGGAAGCTTCGCGGGACTCTGGCCGGCAATCCCGTTTTCTCGCCCCATGCCGATCTTGAACCGGCTGAGCGTCTGCGCCAGCGTCCTGGTCTCGGCGGTCAGGTTGTGGCTGGCAGCCGTCGTCTGCTCGACCATGGCGGCATTCTGCTGCGTCACCTGGTCCATGTCGCCGATCGAGGCCGTGATCTCGGACAGGCGCTGGGCCTGGTCCTGCGTGGAGACCGAGATCTCCCCGACCCGGGTCGCGATGTTTTCCGTGCTTACCGCGAACTCGGCCAAGTAATGACCGGTCTGCTGCACCAGGTCGACGCCCTTGACGACCTGATCGGCGGAAACGGAAATCAGTCGCTTGATCTCTCGCGCCGACTTGGCCGACTGCTCGGCCAGGGACCGCACTTCCTGCGCCACCACCGCGAAGCCGCGTCCCGCGTCACCGGCACGGGCCGCCTCGACGCCCGCGTTCAGGGCCAGGACGTTGGTCTGGAACGCGATGCCGTCGATGACCGAGATGATCTCGCCGATCGCGTCGGACGACTTCTTGATCCCGTCCATCGCCTCGGTCGTTTCGGCCATGACCCCGGTGGCCGACTTGACCTTCTCCTGAGCCTGTCTCGTCTCGGCATTGGCCTCCGCGCAGGCCTTCGCGTTGCGCTGCACGCCGTCGGTGACGGTGCGGACGGACGCCGCCGCCTGGCCGAGATTCGCCGCCTGCTTCTCGGTCCGCTTCGCAAGGTCGTCGGAAGCGGTCGAGATCTCGGTGGCGCCGGTCGCAATCAGGTCGGAGTTGCTGGCCACGGCCCGCAGCGCCTCGCTCAGGCGCAACGCCGAGTGATTGAACGCGTCACGCAGCGGCGTGAATTCGCCGTCGAAGATCGCGCCCGAGATCCGCACCCGCAGGTCGCCCTTGGCCATATCCGCCAGGGCCGAGCCGAGAGATTCGATGACCTCGTGCGTCTGCCGGTCGCGTTCCTGGCTGCGCTTGAGCGATTCCTTGATTTCCTCGGCCATCGCATCCTGGCGCGACTTGGCCTCGCTCTGTTCCCGCACGCTCCGGGCGAACGAGACCATCACGCGGGCCAGGCGGCCCACCCCGTCCTTGTTGTCGAGGAACGGAACATCACCACTGATCTCGCCACGCCCCAGACTCTCGCCGATATCGACGATCTGCTCCAGAGGGGTCGTGACCCCGATCGTCAAGGCGTACCACAGCGCATAGACGACGATTTCACCAAAGCCGAGCGCGCTCATGTTCATCAGGAACATATGCTCGACCGGCTCGTGATTGAGATAGCCTACTGCCTCGATGATGATCTGGAGCATCAGGTAAGCTTCCAGACACAGCATAGCTATCCTGATCTTGACGCGCAGCGGGGCGTCCTGGTTCAGCCACTTCAGCATGCGGATGCAACTTCCCTTCTTGTTTTCACGGGGTGCCACGCATGGAAGCGCCAGCGCACCAATTCCCGCCTCATATAGTACGTCTGGTGCCGATGGCCTTTTCATCGCCGCCTTGCCGGCCACCAACCGTGGAAAACGCCCGGACATCATCCAAGCCAGTTTAGATGCTTCATGACTACATGTCTTTATTGCGTGGGAGCCGCTACAACAAGGCGATCGTCCAAGCGCGCAACTCTGTCAAGCCCGTCGTTCAAGGCTTTCGCATGGCTATCCTGATCCCCGATCCTCCTCTACCGATGCCCGGCAAGCCCCAGACGGCCTTCGGGAAGGAATTCTTCCCAAAAACCAATACTGTAACGAAACAGGATCACCCTTGGCGGTCGCCGCTTCGGTCAGCCCCCGAAGCTTCTGACCAATCCCCCCGCCACCATCTGCCACCCATCCACCATGACGAAGAAGATCAGCTTGAACGGCAGGGAGATCGTGGCAGGCGGGAGCATCATCATGCCGAGACTCATGAGGACGCTCGACGTGACGATGTCGATGACCAGGAACGGCAGGTAGAGCAGGAATCCCATCTCGAAACCGCGGCTGAGTTCGCCGATCATGAAGGCCGGCATGATCACCCGCCACGGCGTCTCGGCAGGCGTCGCCGGCGGCGGCACGTTTGCGAGATGCAGAAACGTCGTGATGTCGGCCGGCCGCGCGTTCGCCAGCATGAACGTCCGGAACGGCTCTGCCGCGGCCGTCAGGCCTTCCATTTCACTGACGCGGCCATCCATCATGGGGACGATGCCATGATCCCATGATTGTTGGAAAACAGGCTGCATGACGAAGAAGGTCAGGAACAGCGCCAGGCCGATCAGTACCGTGTTGGGAGGGGCCCCCTGCGCCCCGATCGCACCACGCAACAGGGACAGCACGACGATGATCCGCGTGAAGGCGGTCACCATCACCAGCAGGCTGGGCGCAAGCGAGAGAATCGTGATCAGCGCCGTCAACTGGACGAGGCGGCTGGTCGTTCCCGCGTCACCCATCCCCTTCCCCAGATCCAGCGACAGGGACTGGGCGTGGGCCAATGTCGGCATGCCAGCCAGCACGGCACCCGCTACGACGCACATGACGACGGCACCGAACCTGGCGGCACGCCCCGTGGATGACCGAGATGTCAACGCGTTCGCTCCGGTATTCACGTCATTCGCCTGGATCGCTCGCGGAATTGGCCGAGGGCGCCACCGGTCGCGGCCGGCCGTCCTCGCCATCCATCCAACCCAGAAACACGTCATTTCCTCCACCAGTCAGGATCAGGGCCGTCTTCTCGCCGCACCTTATCAGGCTGACGCGCCGACGCGGGTCGATGGCCAGGCTCTCCACCATCGCGAGGCTACGTGTCCGGCGCGCCTTCAACAGATAGGGCTCAAGGAATTTCAGGCCGTAGCGGCACAGAAGGATAAGCGCGATGACGATGGCGAACGACGCGAGGCCCGTCAGCCACACGGTGGCGAACGGTCCCGTGCCATGCGCGAGCGACCCGGTCTGGGACATGTTCGGAACACCTGTCCCGGACATTCCGATGTCTCCTAGCCGGACACGGCGGCCGACGAAATGATCTCTGTCATTGTCACGCCGATATGGTTGTCATCGACCACGACGACCTCGCCCCGGGCGATCAGCCGGTTGTTCGCATAGATATCCACGGCCTCCCCCAACTTCCTGTCCAGTTCCACGACCGCGCCGCGACCGAGCTTGAGCAACTGGCTGACGGGCATCGTCGCCGAACCGATCACGGCCGTGATCTTCACCGGGATGTCGTAGACCGCTTCCATCTGGCCGGAGCCGTCGCCATTCTTCTGCTTCCGGCCGGCCGCCGTTGCGCTGCCATCCGGCTCCGCGCCCGCGGGCGACGGAGCGGCGCTGGAGAAATCCTCAAGTCCGATGCCTGGGTCGTTAGTGCTCATGGTACTCTCCGCCTGATCTATGCTTTCTGCACGCCCTGATCCACGCGCCGCTCCGCGAGGGCCGTCACTGCGGCAACAATTTTCTCGGCAACGGATTTTCGCCACTGTTCCGGATCGATGACGATGACGTTCGCGGCCGATACGATGCGTACCTTCCCCTCATCAATGCCCGGCACCGCCTCGATCTGGACGATCTTGTCCCCCGTGACGAGCGCCTGCAGGCGCGGGACATCGGCCGTGCTGCACTGGACCGTAACGGCGCCCTCGCATTCCGCCACGAACGCCAAGGCATCGGAAAGAAGATCCCGCTGCATGCCGGCCAGGACATCCCCGTCGAGCGCCGTCAGGCTCCGGACGACATCGACGACGGTCGCCACGAAGGATTTCCCGGCATCCGCCACCAATTGGTTTCGCCGGCCGTTCTCCGCCTCGAACGCGGCGGCAACGGAAGACAGGCTGGACGCGAATTGCCCCTGCAGCACCTCTTCCCTGTCCCGCGCGCCTTTTTCAAGGCCCGCGTTGAAGGCGGCCTCGCGCAGGCTGTCCAGGTCGGCCTGCGTCATCGTGAGAAGATCGGGATCGGGCTCGGGTTCAGGCGCGGGCTCCTGCTGCGGATTATCCGCATGCGCAACGACCGCGTCCATGTCCCTTACGGGAGCGGCGAAATCCTCCACATCAACGAACAGCCGCCGGATTGGCCGGAACGCCGCCGTCACTGAATGATCTCGTCGTTGCCGCCGTTTTCGGTCAGGTCGATGATACCGGCGTTGGCCATCTTCTTGATGGTCAGCACGATATCCATCTGCGCCATGTCCGCGTCCCTGACGCGAACCGGCCCGAGTGCCGCGATCTCTTCGAGAAGGATGCTTCCGGCGCGCTTCGACATGCATTGCAGGAACATCTTGCGCACCGTCTCGGACGCCCCCTTCAGGGCCAGCGGCAGCTTCTCGCGATCGATCTCGTTGACGATCCGCATGAGGTATTCGTGCGACAGGCGCTTGATGTCCTCGAAGGTGAACATCAGCGCCTTCACTTTTTCCATATCGTCGTGATTGCGCTTGTCCATCGACTCCATCAGACGCGTCTCTGTCTTGCGGTCGAAATTATTGAAGACTTCCGCAAGAAGCTCGTAGCTGTCGCGCTTGGCCGAGCGCCCCAGGGACGAAATGAACTCGGACCGCAGCGTCGCTTCGACGCTGTCCAGAACGTCCTTCTGCACGGTCTCCATGTGCAGGATCCGCATCATGACGTCGGTCGCGTAATCCTCGGGAAGCAGGGCGAGAACGCGCGCGGCATGCGCGGGCAGCAGCCGGCTCAGAATGACCGCGGCCGTCTGCGGGTACTCGCTGCGAAGATAGTTGGCGAGCACCGTTTCCTGCACGTTCGCCAGCTTGTCCCACATCGTCCTGCCGGTCGGACCACGGATTTCATCCATGATCTTCTCGACCTGCTCCTCGGGCAGGGCCTTGCGCAGCAGTTCTTCCGTAGTCTCGAACGTTCCCACAAGCCCTTCGGAGGATTCGAAGTTTCTTGTGAATTCGTGACAGACGGATTCCACGAGGTCGGCCCTGATCAGGCCGAGGCTCGCCATAGCGACGGAGATGTCGCGGATTTCGTCTTCCTGCAGGAACTTCAGGATCTTCACCGATTCATCACGCCCCACGGCGAGCATGAGAATGGCGGCCTTCTGCTTGCCGGACAGATGCACCGGCGCGGGCTCGGGCATCCGGCCGCCGTCGAGTGGAGTTACTGGTGCCTCGGCCATGTCTAGCCTCTCTTCCCCGGATCCGGCTCGGCCAGCCAGTTGCGAATGATAAGGACGCTTTCCTGAGTACTTTCCTCAATGCGGCTTGCGACTTTCGCGATCGCCTCGGCCCGCATCTTTCCCTCGATACCGTCGATGCTGACCGTTCCGTCGCTGCCGATATGGGCGGAAGGAATCAATGCGCCGGTCATCTCGTTGCCGATGCGGCCGGCATGCCCGGCAATGCCAGGCAGTCCCTCCTGCAGGTGGCCGGCGGCAAGGGCGGGAAGATTGATCGCACCGCGCCGCAGCATCGGCCGGATACCGATGAAGATGGCGCCAAGCGCCAGGATGATGGGGATGACCCATTCCGCGATATAGATCAGGGTATCGCGACTCAACACGCTGCCGGTCGATGTCGGGAAGCCCAGCCCCCCGTCAGGCATGAAGCGCATCGAGACGACATTCACCTCGTCGCCACGGCTCTGGTCGTACCCGATCGCCGTCTTGGCGAGTGTCGTGATATTCTGGATTTCGGCCGTATCGAGCGGCTGCCAGACATCCTTGCCGTTCTTGTCCCGCGTCACCATCCCGTCGACCATGACGGCGAGGCTGATCCGGGATACGCGCGGGCGGGTCTGGCTGATCACGCGGACGCGCTTGCCGATCTCGTAGTTGTTGGTGTCCTCCTCGCGGTCGTCGCTCGAACCGGTCTTGTTGTCCTGGTTGGCGTTGGCGTTCGGCAGGTTGTTCGAGACCGTGGTGTTCGGACTCGCCTCGGTGTTCACGCTCTTGTCGGACGTCGTCTGTTCCGACCGCAGGACCTGCTGGTTGGGATCGTAGCTTTCATCCGTCTCGTGAATTTCGTCGGTCGCCATGGTGACGGCCGCGCGGGCACGGACATGCCCGGCGCCCAGGGTCGGCACCAGCATGTCTTCCACATCCTGCGCCAGCCGCTGCTCCTCGGCATGCTGAAGCTTTTCGATCGTGGATTCCTGGCCGGCAGCGCTGTCGGGGTCACCTGGCTTCACCAGGACGTCGCCGCGCGTATCGACAATGGATATGTTCTGCGGACGCAGGCCGGGCACGGCCGCCGCGACCAGGTTCTGGATCGCCTGGATGCCATCAGGCGCCATGCGCCCTGCCCTGCCGATATCGAGGACGACACTGGCCTGTGACGGGCTGGTCTGCGTCGAAAACAGGTCGCGGTGCGGAAGGACCAGGTGAACCCGGACGTTGCGTACCCCGTGGACGAGGCGGATGGAGCGCTCGAGTTCGCCCTCCATGGCCCGCGTCTCGTTGATCGTCTGCTCGAACTGCGTGCTGGTGAGCGTCCCGCTCTTGTCGAACAGTTCGTAGCCTACCGCTCCGCCGCTGGGCAGGCCGTCCTTCGCGAGCAGGAGTCGGGCGCTGGCGACCTTGTCACGTGGAACGTAGATGCTCGTTCCGTCGGGACTTGTCGTGGAAGAGATGTGGGCCTTGGCCAGGTCGTCGATCATTTCGGCGGCTTCGCCGAGGTCGACATCACCGTACAGCAGGGCCATCGTCTGACCGCCCCCCTGGAAGACGAGAAATCCGAGTATCGTGAGAAGAACCGCCGCCGCACCCCCCAGCGCCGCCAACTGCTTGCGCCCAAGGCCTTTCAGGCTAGCCAATATGTTCTGCATGCAGGATTCGCTACGTTGTCACGATACTGGAACTGGAGCCCACAAAATCCTCCGGCAATTTAGCTATTCGATGACCATGCCCCTCGCCTTGCCGTCGCCTTGTCATCCGCGCCGAGGCAGTCTGGAGCATCCGTAAACCATAATAGCGACACGCGCGCTATCAGAAAGGCACAAAAGGCCCCTTGTGATAAAAACGCAACGCACGGCTCCGAGCCTCGGCTCCGCTCGCCCGGTCTCCCCTATGGGGTGTAGGCGTTCGTCGGTGGGACCGTCTTGACCGAACTGTTCAGCCTGTTGGCGTTCTGGTCCTGGGTCAGGCCGGTCGGGCCCTCCGCGACTTCGCGGGCGACATTCGGCATCAGGTCGGGACGGCTCCAGCAATCCACGCCGTTCCAGCTTGCCGTGCAATAGGGCTGCGGGGCCGGGGGCCTTTCTACCGGCGCGCACCAGTCCTCGCCCTGCTGGATATAGCCGGCATTGCACTCGCGTCCGGTAAGGCGCTTGGCGATGTAGTCCGGGGCACACCCTGCAACAGCCACGGCCAGAAGTACCGTCATCCCGCGCTTCGTCATCATAGATACCTGTTCCCGTCCCCCAGGACTTTACACGCGCGATACATTATCGGATCAGGTCCAGCCTGCCCGCCCGGCCTCGGATAACCCCCGCCTCCATTTACGGGACCGGATACATCGATTCACGCATCACTGCCATATCCAGCGAAGCCGGCAGAAGGCAGACAGGCCAACTGCCGCCTTCGGCCGTGGCGGCGACAATCAGGAGCCGGTGCTGCTTCCACTGGACGACGTCGACGTTGACGATGTGGAGGACGAGGTCGCCGTGATGTCCGCCATCGGAATATCCGCGCTTCCCATTTCGGCTTCCATATCGGTGCTTCCCTTCGTCACGCCCGTGATGGTGCCGCTGACCGTGAACGGCACGGCAGAGGTCGTACCGGAGGAATTGATCGTCTCCACCGCGACGCTGTAGGCACCGTCCGTCAACTGGTTGCCGCTATTGTCCGTTCCGTCCCACGTCCACGTGTTGGTACCGCTGTCGGCGGTGGCGACGACGTCCTTCACGACCGTGCCGGAGGAATTGGCCACAGCGATCGCAACCGTCTCGCCGGCGGTTCCCGTGAAACTGAGGGAAGCGGAACCATTCTGCAGGGGCAGCGTCGTCGAATCCGCGGTCGCCGTCTTGCCGACCAGGCTGGCATCGGAATTAAGCTGGCTTTCCTCGTTCAGCGAAATCAGGGTCGAAAGATTGGTATTGGTCTGGACCTGCTGCTCCACCCCGGCGAACTGCGCGAGTTCCTGCGTAAAGGTGTCGGAACTCATCGGGCTGCTTGGGTCCTGGTTCTGCAACTGCGTCGTCAGCAGGGTCAGGAAGGTGTTGTAATTATCCGCGAGCGACGCGAGGCTCGATACGGAACTGCTGCCCGTTCCGGTGGCGGCGCTGCTGCTCGCATAGCTGCTCGCCGACGTCTTGGCGGACGATTCCGCCGCCTGGACAAGCTGATACTCGCTGCTGATGCTCGATGTCGTCGTCATTCCCTCTTATCCTTCCCCTGCCACCGTGACCATACCCGCGGTCATGCAGTAATGTTGATTCCGCTTCCCGCGCTGGCCCGAACAGGCATCGTGGACCCGTCCCCGCCGTCTCCTTCACTGTCGACGCCTCCCTGCCCCAGGGATGCGCTGCCGCTGTTCCATGCGTTGCCCTGGTAGGACTGCCCGCCATTCTGGCCGGCCCCGTTGCCGGACATCCCGCCGGAGAAATTCCCGCTGTTGGCCGAGCCGCCCCCCGATCCCTGGTCCTGCTGGCCTCCAGTGCCGTGACTGGGGGGCACGACATCAATGCGCACCTTGTTTCCGTCCACTCCGGCGGCATCCAGCGCCGCGACCAGTTCGTGCTTGCTGCTGGCCAGGTGACGGGCCGTTGCCGCGTCCTCGCTTTGAAGAACGACACCGGTCGTAACGCCATTCGCCCCTTCGACACGAACATGAACGGGGGTGGAATCATCCGTCAGGACGGTCATGGAAAGGGAGGTCGAGCCATCGGACGGTCGTGCCAGCGACGAGGTGAAAAGAGACTGCGCCCCCCCCTCGGCATCTCCGGCGGTGCGATTTCCGGCGGCATGGCCTCCGTCAGTCCTATCTCCCCCCTCGGCCGACTGCGCAACGGCGAACTTGCCGTCCAGCGCCTGGGAAAACGAACCTGGCAGGGCAATCCCGACAGGGAGGCCGGTATCGTTCGCGCTCCCGGCGGTAGCCGCCTGGCCGCTTCCTTCCTGCCCATGATCGGACGCCCCGGGATGCCCGCCTGCCCCCTCCTGAAATCGCGCATCCTCGACGGTCGCTGTCCCGCCGACCGCAGTCAGGGTGGCGCCATATCCCAAGACGTCTCCGCCATCCGGGGATGCGGATCGGGACGGCTGGGCACCATTTTTGTCGCCCGGACCGGGCGCCGCCGTCACGACGCCGTTCACGGCCACCTGGAGTTGCTGGGCCACGCCGCCGGGTCCGCCCTGCGGCACCTGGGCGGGCGAGGCACCAGCCGCAGAAGCGTCCGAGGTCGCGCTTCCTGCCGATGGACCGCCACTCACCACCGACGATTTGACGAGGCTCGAATAGGCCGAAGACACGACGGATGGGACGCCGCTCGCCGCAATGTCCTGATATGAGGCCGCAGCCCCTGCGCCATTCTGCGCCGCCGGAACCGGCGACGTGGCGCCGGCCACAGTGGCCTGGGATTGCCTGGCCTGGGTCCCGGCATCCCCCTGCATCCGGACAGAGGACGCGGTGACAGCGGCGATGCCAGAAAAATCCGGGGACGGGACGGACGCGCCGCCGGCCGCCACCATCATCTGGAATGGCTGGGTCACGGCTCCAGCATCGGTCTGCGGCATCGGGATGGATGACGCACCTGTGGCGGTGCTCCCCGCGGAGGCCGAGGGCTGGCCAGACGCCGCGTCGCTCGCGACAGTCGCCAGCGATACGGGTGACGCGGCGGAGGCGGGCGCCGGGGCCGCATTCCCTCCGACCCCGTCACCGGTCACCGACGGCGCGGCAGAACCCGTTCCGGCAACCGACGGGGTTCCGGAAGCCGCTCCGGAAACGGCGAAGACCGACGTCAGGTACGTGCTCGTCGCCGATTGGGCCAGTTGGCCGCCATCCGCATCGGACTCCGCCGATGTTTTCGTATGGTCCTTCGCCTGCCCGCGCGTGACATGGGATGAGTGCGGCGTCGACGCGGTGACCGTGGCAGACGGCAAGGATTGTGCCGCAACCGCAGCGGGAAAAATGCCACCCGTCCCGATTCCAGCCAAGCCGGCGGCGCCGAGCAGGGTCGTATCTGTCGTATCTGACGGTACGTCTTTCGACGCCGCCGGGGGCGTCTCATTTTTAGCGTCCGCCGGGGCCGGTTCCGCTGCCTGCGTCGGCATGGCCATCTGCGTCATGGCCATGCCTGGCCATGCCTGCAGGTTCAGCACCTGCTGGCCCGTGCCGGTGGAAGCATCAGAGGCCACACTCGCCTGGCTGTCGCCCGCGTCACGGAGCGATCCGGAGGCGGAACCGCCTGTCCCCGCGGAGGCTTGGGAAGACCCGCCATCGACTCCGTTCGCGCCGTCATCCGCCGACAGGTCCGACGTCGCCGCCGTGCCGTTTCCCTGCCCCTTGCCGCCCTGATGACCGGCGAGATTCTTGAGGATCTTACCGAACCCCTCTCCTCCACCCGCCGCTTGCTTTCCAGAGGTGCCTGACGACGCGGCCGCCGTCGATTTCTGTGGCGACACGGCAAGCAACAAGCCCGACAGCGGCGTTTCCTGCGCCGGATCGGTCGAAGTCGAACCTCTCGTTGCCGTAATACCCATCAGATGCTCCGTAATCCTGACCGCTTTACTGCGCGATCAGGCAGTTCCTGGGGGTGGGTTGGATGACTCTGTCAGGGCCATGTCGAGTTCACTGAACGAAGGCATGAAGATATGCGGAATATCCTTGCGACCGATTTCGGCACAGACCTGAGGCGGGCTGCCCTGAAGGTGGGTCACCAGGACGATCCTGATAAGGTCATGATAGCGACTATCCTGCATTACCACATCACGCATCCTTGCCGCCAGAGGCGCCACAACGCCATAGGACAGAAGAACGCCGAGAAACGTGCCGACAAGGGCACCGCCGATCATCGCGCCAAGGACAGCGGGCGGCTTGCTGATCGAGGCCATGGTCTTGATGACGCCAAGGACCGCGGCGACGATGCCAAGCGCCGGCAATGCGTCGGCTATGCTTTGCAGACATTTCGCGGTGTGCAACTGCTCCGTGAGGTTCTTCTTCAGTTCACGGCTCATCACCTCGTCCATCTGATAGGCGTTTTCTATGTTCAGGCTGGTCAGCCGGAGATAGTCGCAGATCAGATTGCAGGTTGTCTTGTCATCCCGAATACGCGGTGACATCGCGAAGATGGCGCTGTCGTGCGGGTTCTCGATATGCTCCTCAAGCGCCATGTCGCCCTTGGCCTGCGCGAGGCGCATGAACCGATAGAGCAGGACCAGCAGGTCGAGGTAAGCTGCCTTGTCGTGCCGCGGTCCGGCCAGCACCAGCCGGAGGTCGCCAGGAACGTGCTTGAGCGCCTCCTTGGAATTCCCCATCACGAATATTCCGACGGCCGCCCCAAGAATGGTCAGCAGTTCGAAGGGCATCGACATGATCAGGGGGGCCAGAGCCCCCCCGGACGCCACGAAGGAGGCGAAGACACAGAGCAGCACAAAGACGAGCCCCCCGATGAAAAGCATTTAGCAGTCTCCACTTCCGTCCATGGTTAAGCCGCGCGGCAGAAGCGCCGACGGCGGTCTACGGTCCTTCCCGGCAGATTGGCCGGCGCCGGCGAAGGGCGTGCCGGCCTGCACCGCCTATTTCGGCGCCCCCGCGCCGGCTGTCCCCTCG
This sequence comes from Gluconacetobacter diazotrophicus PA1 5, assembly GCF_000067045.1. Lineage (NCBI taxonomy): Bacteria > Pseudomonadati > Pseudomonadota > Alphaproteobacteria > Acetobacterales > Acetobacteraceae > Gluconacetobacter > Gluconacetobacter diazotrophicus. The sequence continues at coordinate 1,696,247 of NC_010125.1, read as the reverse complement.
GGTTTGTCTGCCTTGGCAGGACTGGCCGGCGTGCCAGGCGCCCCGGCGACCGGGGCAGGGCCGGCCGGGTTGCTGAAACGCCGGTGCATGATCAGCACGACCCTGCGATTCCCGGCGCCCGAGGGATCGGACGGAAGAGCCAGATCTCTGTCCGAGCGGCCTGACACGTCAAGAATGTTGCGATCCGGGTAGCCCGCCTGGACGAGCGTTTCGCGGGCGTGGTCGGCCCGCATTACGGATAGTGTCCAGTTGGACATGCCCCATTGCCTGCCGACGTGATAGGGCGCCCCATCGGTATAGCCGACGATGGAGATCGGCTCGGGCATGGGCGCAAGCCATGCGGCAATCTGGGCCAGCATCTGCTTGCCGAGACGATTGGGCGTCGCCGATCCGCTGTCGAACATCGGCGTGTTGTTCGAGTCCCGAAGTTCGATCCGAATATCGTCCCGTCCGATCTGGATCGACACGTCGGAAGCCGCATCCCGTATTTCCGGATTGTCCTGGATGGCCTGGCGCAGGCCGCTGGCCATCTGTTCGACCGCCGCCTCTTCGGCGGACGCTTCGGCCGGACTTCCCGCGCCGATATAGCCCACGCTTCTGGCCGCACCGGTCTGCGGTCCCCCGATCGGAACGATCGCGGGCGGCGACGGATTGAGCCGCGTCCTGAGGCCCAGGGTTATGTCATCGGACGAACGGTCCTGCCGTACCGTCCTGGGTGCATTCCGCGCCCCAGGCGCCCCATCCTGCACCGGGTCCAGCGTGTCGCCATTCTTGATGCGCCTGATCGCACTGCCCCCCCAGAGAGGAGAGGGCTGGACGTCGAGCATCGAGTCCGTAGGCTGTGCGTGCGTGTCCCGATCGGCCATCGGATTGAAGAACTGCGCAATGCCCCTGCGTTGCTCGTCCGTAGTGGCATTCAGCAGCCACATGACGAGAAAGAACGACATCATGGCCGTCATGAAGTCGGCGTAGGCGATCTTCCACGCCCCCCCGGAGTGCCCGCCCTCCTCCGAGTCCTCGCCGTCGCTTCTCCTGATGAGGATAGGCTGCTGCTTGTTGTCGTTCTTCGCCATCTGGCTTTATCGCGGTCTTACGCGCCCTTGTGGTGAAGCATGCCGACACGGCTGGACGGATTTCCGCGGAATACGGCGCGCCCGGCATGGGTCAGGCTGATGGACGTATCCAGCCAGACCTCGCCCCCGATTTCCCGCCAGCGGCGACAGAAGGTGAAATCCTCGCTCAGATACGTTCCGGTATCGGGATCGATGCTTGCATCGAACAGGGCATGATACAGTCCCCCGTCACCGTCATCCGCCGCGTCGATCCGGCGGTATGCCGTTTCGGGATAGGCCTTGATCATCATGCCGACCGCCTTCCGGCTGATCATCATGAACCCCGTTCCCGCATAATGGGTCTTGAGAAGCGGTCCCTTTTCCCACTCCTTGTGCATGGCCTCCGTCTCGCCGACATAGCGCAGCGAGGCAGTGTCCTGGGTTTCGCCATGCCGCGCGTATTCCTGGGTCGCCTTGTCCCAGAACCGTTCCTTGATCGGATACAGACCGGCCACGAGATCCTTTCCGGCAGCCAGGAGCCGCGCGGGCGCTTCCGCCGGGAAGCCCATGTCGGCATCGATGAAAAGGATATGGGAGGCATCCGACCGCGCCCAGAACTGATGCAGAAGCGTGTTCCGCGCCCGGCTGATCATCGCGTCGTCGCCCAGCAGCGAGAGCGTCATGGGAACCCGCAGGACACCGGTGCAGGCAATGATGGATTCCATGTATTCTTGCGTCACCAGACCACCAAAGCATGGCGTGGCGATAAATACCTTTTCAGCCGGCTGCTGTGTCTGTTGCATGCGCTTTCCTAGTCACTCATGGCCATGGGGATATCGGATCGCATCTACTGCGGTCATATTCCGCCCCGGTTGAAAGCGATAGCGGGCGCATTCCAGTTTCTCAAGGCCGAAACATGATAAAGCGCCTCGTCAGATCGACTTTAGAGAGCCGGCATCCTCGCGACAATGGCCCTTTCATGACCATAAAAAGGCTATGTGGAAAAAGCCCGGTTCCGTCGCGACAGGTCATCGAGTTCCGCCTGCTCCCTGCGGGCACGCGCCTCCCTTTCCTCCTCCAGCCGCTTGTCCAGGATGGCCTCCGCCGCCTTCAGGGCCGCGTTCGCCTGCATGAGCATTCCCCTTGCCTGATCGGATGCCTGGCGAGCGACATCCAGTGCCGCCCTGGCGCGTTCGACGGCATCTACACCCGCCGGCAGCCAGGCACGGAAATCGTCGAGCGACGCGTGCCCCAGGGATGCTTCACGCTGCTCGCTGTCGATCAGTGCAAGTCGGCTTTCGACCAGGGCGCCGGCGGCGTGTTCCTCGGCCATTGCCCTGGCCATCGCGCTTCGCGCGTGATCGACTTCGGTCTTCCGTAGCCGGACCAGCGAGTGCAGCGCGCGCGTCCGGGCGTCCGTCACGGAGTCCCGGGCGGCGACAAGGCGGCGCGCAGGGCGTCGAAGCTTTCGGCAATCGTGGCTTTCTCGCCGCGTCCCTGCCTCAGAATCTCTTCAATGGCGGGCGCGATACGGATTGCCTGATCGACCTTCGGATCATTCCCCGCGCGGTAGGCGCCCAGGCGGACCATGTCCTGCATTTCCTCCCAGGTCGACAGGTCGGCCCGCGCATCGCGGGTCAACGCGTTTTCCTCAGCAGAATTGCATCCGGGAACGGTCCGCGAGAGCGAGCGAAGGACATTGATGGCGGGGTACCGTCCGGACTCCGCGATCCGCCGTTCCATGACGACATGTCCGTCCAGAATGCCGCGCACCGCGTCGGCGACCGGTTCGTTATGGTCATCACCCTCGACGAGGACCGAGAACATGGCGGTAATCTGCCCCGCCTTCCCGTCCGGACCGGGAAGGCCCGGCCCCGCGCGTTCAAGCAGGCGCGGCAACTCGGCGAAGACGCTCGGCGGATACCCCCTGGTGGCAGGGGGCTCGCCGGACGACAGGCCGATCTCCCGCAGGGCCTGGCAGAACCGGGTGACACTGTCCATCAGCAGCAGGACGGACTTGCCCTGATCCCTGAAATGCTCGGCAGCAGCCGTCGCGGCATACGCCGCTTCCCGGCGCATCAACGGCGACGTATCAGAGGTGGCGACCACGACAACCGACTTGGCCAGCCCTTCCGGCCCAAGATCGTCCTCGACAAACTCCCTGACTTCCCGTCCCCGCTCCCCCACCAGGGCGATGACCGCAACGTCGCAGTCCGTGTTGCGGGCCAGCATGCCCATCAGGGTGGATTTCCCGACGCCGGAGCCGGCAAACAGACCCAGCCTCTGGCCCTCGCGGCATGTCGCGAACAGGTTGAGCACGCGCACGCCGAGATCGATGCGCGGGCCGAGCCGCGCCCGGAGCGCCGCCTCGGGCGGGGGAGCATGCAGCTTCTGGGGCACGCCGTCAGGGGGCAGCGGCCCCTTTCCGTCAATGGGCCTGCCCATAGGGTCGATGACACGCCCCTGCCATGCATCATTGACGACCAAGGTGCCGCCAGCCCGCCGCCTTCTCTGCTCCGGGTCGAACAGCTGGAACATGGCCCGGCATCCCGACCCGATCCCCTCCAGCGATCCGTACGGCATGATGATCGCGGTGTTGATGTGAAAGGGGAGGATATCCGCATCGGTCTCACGCCCGTCCAGGCCGAAGATCGTCACCCGATCCCCCACCCCGGTGAAATCCCGCAGGCCGCTGAGCGACACGGTCAATCCCGACAGCCCGGTCACCCGCCCCTCAAGAACGCCAACCGGGACATCGTGGCGCGGCGCAGCCACGGCGGTCCGCATTGCGTCCAGTATATCGGGGATCTCGGATACGACGTCAGTGGACGGCGACGGGGGAATCTCTGCGCTCATTGCATCGGGGCACATGCTGGAATCATGACGTCAGGCAGGGCATGTCGGTGGCCACCGACCCACGACACGTCAGAACATCGAGAGTTCCGGGCTTCCCGACGAAGAGGAACTGCTGCTGGAACCGAAAAGCGCGAGAATTCCGTTGCTGTTGGTACCGCCCCCAAACAGGTCCATCATGGTTATCGGCGTATCAGGCGTCTGAGGGTTGATCTGCAGCATGGCGAGATACTGCTCGGCATATTTCTGAACCCCTTCCGGCGTCGAAAAATCGCTGAGATCGACCTTGTTCTGCAGCAGACGGACCTGCTCCGGATAGTCGAGCGCCCCGAACTGGTCGGGATTGAATCCCGAAACCGTCTCGACGACCTTGAGCAGGGTCGCATTCGACATGATATCCGCCAGCGACATGGAACTGGTCATGTTGCGCGTGAAATAGAGCGCATTGCCGACGCCGCTGTTCTGGTTGGCGGTGCTGCTTTCGTATTGACTTTCCTCGAATTTCGTCACGATCGAACTGATCGTGTCCGAGGTAAACGGCGACGCGCTCGCGCTTCCGCCATTCTGGCCCCAGGTCGAGAACGCATCGGCGAAGGCCAGCCACGTCGCGTTGCCCGACGATTTCGCGACCGATTTGGAAGATGTCGGATCCTGCGTCAGCAGGTCCTTGACCAGGGCCGTTTCCCCCGAGATGGAACTGAGATTGTAGGCCCCGAGAACGACCTGCTCCGCCGTATAGTTTTTATTGCTCATCAGATCGGCGGCGGAAGTAATGGAGGACGCCGATTCCTCGAAGGAGGTCACCTCGTTCTGGATCGTCGGGTTCTCCTTCGTATAGTTCGCGGCCGCGGTTTCTTCGTCCTTCTCGGCGGCCAGGTACAAACTGATCGGGGAGGTACCGCTGATAGACCCACTCATCAGTCCACTCCTTGCATTCGTGACCGCGACACAGCAGGACACAACAATTCCACGAACCGCCACTATATGGCCTTGCCCCGCACATTTCCACATGGAATTGGCCATGGAGAACGCCGCCGTCGAAGGTCTGGTCAGGAATGCCCACCCTGTGTAGAACCATGACCGGCAATACGCCACGGTGTCATGACCGACGGTTGAGAATGACGGACGGTTGACGGAGCGATGATGACGCACCCCGGAATGAAAGCCTACCAGAGCATCGCGGGATCATCCCTGACGGGACGCGAAGCCGATGCCGCATGCTTCAGAATGCTGATCGACGAACTCAAGGCCGCCGAGGCGAGTTCGGATCATACCGTCCGACGGCATGCCCTGGCCAGGAGCCAGCGCCTCTGGGCGATGATCATGAATGCGAACGTTCAGGATTCGGGCCTTACGCCCCAGGAAGACCGTCAGCTTTTCGTCACCCTGGCCCATCGGTCCCAGCTCTATGGAATCAGGGCCATGCTGGACCCCGCCCTGCCGCTTACCCCCTTGATTCGGATCGCGGAGAATGTTCGCGATGGCCTGGAACTCACAGGCAGCCACAACATGCAGGAATTCGGCGCCGACGCGACCTGATCCTGACCAGCCCCCTCGCCTCCGGCCGCTTCAGTTTGTCTGGGATGATCGAGCCCCCGAGGGGGCCATGATGGCGATGCCCGGCGTCACGGGAATACAGGACTCCCTTGGCCCCTGCCCGACGATTCCATCCATCCGGGCACCCAGCGGAGCGAAGGCGTCCTCGTTGAGGCGGTAGCCAATGCCCCATTGCGTCGTCAACGGTTCCTCTATGCCCAGGCCACGCATCTTCTTGCGGATCTTGCAGATCATGACGTCGATGACCTTGCCACTCGGCTCGTGCTGTCCGGCATAGAGGCTGTCGAGGACGGACTCCTTGCTCAGTGCCTGATTCTTGCGCAGCGCCAGAAGCTCGACCACGTCATATTCCCGCCGGGTCAGTGGAACCGGCTTCCCGTCGATATGGACCTCCCGCTGGTTCACGTTCACGGTCAGGCGTCCGATCTGGAGCGTCAGGCTGTCATGCCCGCCGGCGCGCCGGACGATGGCGCGCAGGCGGGCCAGAAGTTCCGTGGGGTCGATCGAGGCGGGAACGCAGTCATCGGCACCGACGGAAAGGACCTCGGCGATCGCGGGCGGAGTCGTGTCCCGGGCAATGATGATGACCGGCGTCGGAACGCGGCTGCTGCGTATGCGGCGCAGCAGCCGTGCATTCGGCGATCCCTGCTGGATCACGGCGAGGTCGTAATGGGAGCGGCGCAATGTTTCCACGCTCCCCTCGGGGCCCGACATCGTTATCGACACCGCCCCCTCGATCGCGGCTTTCGCCAATCCGCTGCACGGCCTTCCATCACCATCGGCCGAACTGTCACCGATACAAAGTATCTGCATATCCATTCCCGCAGCGTAAGTGCCGACAGCCATCCTGGCATGGGAACCGGCCCCCAGCTATCTATCCCTTATAAGCGGATGCCATAAGCCAAAAAACACCTTGGCTTGGCCATGGCCATCCCATAGACTGAGGTTCTATAGTTCAGCTAATACGAGGGCATGATCGAAGCAGATGGACAGACTCGGGGCAGGGTCTGTGTTCGGCTTTGTTGCCGGGCGGTTCTTCTTTCTGTTCGTTCTCTGATTCCAAAGGGTCATTAAAAAATGACGGATACCACAGCAGCAGCGGCGCTCGCTTCCAGCATGCGCATTGCCACGACGCAGAATGCTCATGCAGCCCACCGCGCCGTGAAGCCGGAATATGCGGCTGGTGTCGGCGTCAATCTCGTCTCCGCCAACGCTGACGGGTCCAAATCGTCCACGCAGTTCGATTCGACGGGCCAGATCGTTCCCTCGACGACATCGCACAACAAGGCCTCCGCGACGGCCAGTGCCGTCGATCTCTTCGCCTGAGCAGCGTCCGGAGCGGACGCGAACACGATGCCGCGGGGCGGTCCTTCCGCCCCGCGATCAGCATTCTTCGGTGCCGGTATCCCGCGCGTTCGGGAAAAAGAGGCCTCTGACCTTACGGCGTTTCTACCCCTGACGAATGGGGCGCGTATCAATGGTGACATCGAAGGCATGGTGGAGGTGCCGGGCTGGCAGCTTGCGGTTCTGCCGGACGAGTTCGCCCCACGATGTGCATTCCGCCCCCGTTGGTCATCCTCGACGCATGTCCCATCGACGACAACCGACCGGAATGCGGAAGAGTACAGCCAGACAACTGGGGCATCGGCCCTTCAGGATTGAGGACACGTGTATTTCAGCGGATCCCCACGCGTGAGACGCTGCATCGCGCTTCCGATTATCATGCTCCTGTCCTGCTCGGCCTTCCCCCCCGCCATGGCGGGGGCGCGGCATGGGCATTCCCAACCCCAGGGAAAGCAGGACAAGCCGGATCCGGCCGCCCCCCCTCCGGTCACGCCCGTACCCCCCGTTTCACCGCAAGATGGCGATCTTTCCGACGGGATCCTCCTGCAGGGACTGCCGGCGCCGTGGAAGGCGACGGTTCTTGATCTTCCTCCACCCGCACCGAAGGCGCACGCCGCAATCAAGAGTGCCCGGGCCGGGAAAGCGAAGGGCACGCGCAAGCCCGCGCCGGCGGAAAATGCCACAGCCGGCACGAAAGGAGCGAACCAGGGCACGGCCATCGGCAATCGCGTCCTGATCCCGGTACCACCGCATATGGGAATCGCCGCCTACCAGAGCGGCGACTCGTTCTTCATCGTCGTCGACAATGCCGAGCCGATGGATACCAGCACATTGCGGGGAGACGGGATCTTCTCGACCCTGACCGTCAACACCATGCCGGATGCCACCCTGATCCAGGTCCACCTTCCGGACACGCGGCAGCTCTACCTGTCGCAGCAGGCCGAGGGCTGGGTGCTGGGAAGCGAACCGCCACCCGGAGCCGACTATGGGGACAGGCGCGTCATCAACCCGCGGCTGGGCGACGGGGGTATCCTTTATCCGATGCGCCGGCCCGGTCGCGTCCTCTCGATCACGGACCCGACGTCGGGGGCGCGGCTTTTCGTGGGCACGTCGACAACGGACGATGGCGGTATCCTGTCCCTGCGACAGGGAGAAGGATATGACGTGTGGCCGACGAAGGAAGGTGTCGTCGTCGCGGCCCGGTCTCCGGACGTTGGCATGCGGGCGACACCCGACGGCGCCCTGCTGACCTGGTCCGACAAAGCCGTTCCCGACGGCGGGACGGCGATCTATGCCAGCGATGTCGATCTGAAATGGCTCGGCCTTCAGAACCGTCCCGACCAGGAGTTGCAGAAACGGTTTCACGATGCGACCCTCGCCGCTGCGGATTCGGATCCGGCACAGCGCTTCGCGCGCCGGCTTGACGCGGCAAGGGCTGCGTTCGGTATCGGGTCCTTCGTGGAGGCACGCGGCATCCTGACGGTCGCCCTGCAGGACGACCCGGAAGAGATATCACGGCCGGATGTCAGGTTCCTTCTCGGAGCGACCGAGCTTCTGTGCAACGATGTCGGGGACGCGTCCCTGCTGGAGGGGCCTTGGCCGGACGACCAGCAGCGCGCGACGCAGGTATGGCGCGGTCTGTACCTGACATCGGCCGGCGGCCATGACGCGGAGGCGGCTCACCTCCTCGCAAGGGATTTCACAAGGCTGAGGAATTATCCCGCCAATGTGCGGGACGTCGTCCTGCCGCTGGCCGCCGAGGAAATCGGACGCTACGGATCCCAGGACGATCTGGCTGCCCTGAACGACATGCCGGCGGACTCGCCTTACCAGCTCGCCGCCGCGTTCCGCGATTTGCGGACCGGAAAACGCGACCTTGCGTATGCGGCGTTCAAGAAGCTCGCCGATGACCGCAACCCGCTGGTTTCCGAAAAGGCGTCCGAGCAGGCGATCTCGCTCGATCTTGCCGGCGGAAACATCACGCCCGACGCGGCCGCCGATGCATTCGGCTCGATCATCCCGGATGCGCGGCTTGCCGGCCGGGAAGCCATCGTGCGCTTCCTGCAGGCCGACGCCTTCATGCAGGTGCATAAATGGACCGATGCGCTCACCGCCATCGACAAGGCCCAGGCCGCATCCTCTCCGGCAAATGAGACGATGGCCGCGCCGCTTCTTTTCCAGACCCTCGCGGGCGTGGCCAGCGCGGGCGTAAACGGAACGGACCAGAACGGCCTGCTGCATGACGCGGCCATGCTGGGCGCGCATCTGCCGGAACTGACGCCGGGTCCGAAAAAGGGCGAGATCCTGGTCGCATACGGCAAGATGCTTCTTACGCTCGGCCTGCCGGACCAGGCGGCCCAGATCCTCTCCCAGGCAATCCCGATGCTCGATTCTCCCGATATTCGGGGAATGGCTGGAGAAGAACTGGCGAGCGCCGACATCGAGAGGAAACTGCCCAAGGACGCGACGGACGCCCTGGCCAGGACAGACGACCCCACCCTTTCGGACGACATCAAGGCGTCCAGGCGGCGGATATCGGCCGAGATCGCCCTCGTCAGCGGCGATCAGTCCGCGGCGCTCTCCCTTCTCAACGGCGATATGAGCGTGGCCTCTCTCGATACGAGTGCCCACATTCACGAAGGCAAGGGCGAGTGGGCTGCGGCAGTGGCCGACGTGCGCAAGATCGCTGCGGTGCAAATTCCGCAGAAGGGTCCCCTGACCAAAGATCAGCAATCCATCGCCATTCGCCTGGCATCCGACGCGTCACGGGTAAACGACCGGCGCACGCTCGACTGGATCGCCGATCGGGTGGGAAACAGGCAGATGGACGGTGACAACGGACGCGTTTTCGCGCTGCTGGCAAAGCACGTGGACGGCGCGCTCGCGGAAAGCTCGACGCCTCCCTGAGGCCCCTCGCCGCGCCGTCCTGCTTCCCTGCCCTTTCTATATGGCCACCGCATCCAGTCCTCTCAAAAACGTTTTGGCTGCGACACGTGTCGTCCAATAACATCGTGCGTATAGTCGTCCCTGTTCGGATCAGATTGACGTACGAAATGAATTATTGAAGGTTGTTTCCACGACGAAATGGAATCAATCCAGAGGTGTTCGCTTATGACGCCCACCCAACAGCCGCATTTTTTCAATTCCCTCTCCAGGAAGCTGATCGGCACAGCCGGGCTGGCGTTCGCCGTTATTCTTTGCGGCGCGATCGCACTGTTGGCCTGGACGACCAAGACACGTGTCGAGCGCTATGTCTTTGCCCAGGCCGATGCACAGGCGCAAATAGCCGCCAACGAAGTCGCAACAAGGCTGACGGCGCAAAATTCCGCGGCGAATTTCATGAGCGGCGCCGTAGAGGCCGCACACGAGGCCGGGTTGCCCGACCGTGGCCTGATCGTCGCCATGCTGCGGATGAGCGAAAAACGGCTTCCCGATCTTTTCGGCACCTGGATGGAGGAGGCGCCGCTGGGCCTGGACGGGACCACCAACCCCCATGCGCCAGGCGACAACGCGGACGGCGTCTTCAATCCGTACTGGATGAGAGGAAGCGACGGCAAGCTCACGTTCTCAGCGCTGCCGGCCCATTATTCGCAGACATGGTATACGCTTCCGATGTCCCAGGGCCGCGGCATCATCACCGAGCCCTATGTCGATGAGGGCAGCGGGATCGAGATGGTCTCGTTTGCCTATCCTGTCAAATTTGACGGCAAATCAGTCGGCGTCACCGGAATCGACGCGCCGCTGGACCGGCTTTCCCGAATGCTGGCGACCATGAGACCATTCGGCAGCGGTCATGTCATGCTGGTTTCCGGCAGCGGCACCTGGGTGACCAACCCGGATGCGCATCTTCTGATGACGGCCTACGCGGGAGAAGGCGCCAGGGAACTCGCGGCCGCCATCGCGGACGGTCGGTCGCGTATCCTGCACAAGATCCACGGTGGAACCATCGAACGCGTCATCTATCCATTTGCCATACCGGATCTGAAAACGACCTGGGCCATCATCGTCGATGTCCCCGAAGACGTCCTGGAAGCACCGGTCCGGCAGGATCTGCAGGTGATGATCATCGGTGGGCTGATCACGGTCCTTCTTGTGCTGGGAACGCTCTACTTCATGGTTACCGTGCTGGTGCGCCGCCCGATGGAATCCCTGCTGGCGTCTGTCGAGACACTCAGCCAGGGGGATTACGCCCGCCCCGTAACGGGCCGGCAGCGGCACGATGAAACCGGCACCATCGCGACTGCCCTGGACGGCTTCCGCCTTGCCCTGGCCGACGGCCGGCGCAACGAAGAGGCCGCGACAGCGGAACGACGCAAGGCCGAACGGCTTCGTGCCGAGACCCAGGCTGCCCAGGCCGCCAAGGCTGCCGAATTGAACAAGGTCGTCACGAAACTGGGACACGGGCTGGAACGCCTCTCCTCGGGGGACCTGCTCTTTCGCCTGGATGAACGTTTCGCCCCCGAATACGAGACGCTTCGCGGCGATTTCAACACCGCGATGGACAAGCTTCAGGAGACCATATCGGCGATAGCGTCCGCGGCAGGCGGTGTGACATCCGATTCCACGCAGATCGCCACGGCCACCGAGGATCTGTCCCGCCGGACCGAACAGCAGGCCGCCAGCCTGGAGGAGACCACCGCTGCCCTGCACGAAATCACCGTGACGGTCCGCAAGACCGCGCAGGGCGCCTCCAATGCGGACACCCTGGTCAGCAGCGCCTCAACCGATGCGGCGCATTCCGGCGCGGTCGTGAAGGAAACCGTGGCCGCCATGAACGGGATTCAACACGCGGCGAGTGAAATCCGCCATATTCTCGGGCTGATCGACGAAATCGCATTCCAGACCAATCTTCTGGCGGTCAGCGCCGCGGTCGAGGCCGCCCGGGCGGGCCAGGCCGGCCGAAGCTTCACGGTCGTCGCCACCGAAGTGCGGGCCCTGTCCGACCGGTCGGCCGAAGCCGCCAGACAGATCAAGGACCTGATCGCCACGTCGGACGAGCAGATCGATCGCGGCGTGAAGCTGGTCGGCGAAACCGGCAAGGCACTGGAGCGCATCATCGGCCAGGTGGGACGGTTGAGCGAATTCGTCTCCAGGATCTCGTCAGCGGCGCAAGAGCAGGCAACGGGACTGAACCAGGTCAATATCGCGATGGGTCAGATGGATCGGGTGACACAGCAAAACGCGGCGATGTCGGAACAGTCGCGGGCAGCGTCCCATTCCCTGAAGCAGGAGGCCGGAACATTGGCCCGCCTCGTCGGGGAATTCCAGATCGACGAATTGAAGACGCCTCGTCGGGCAACGCGCCCGGGCATCAGGACTGCGGAGCTTGCAGGGTCCATACGGAACGACTGAGGGGCCTCGCCCCTGCACGTTGCGTTCCCCAAAAACGAAAAATCCAGGGCTCTGCCCTGGACCCGCCAAACGCCGCTGGCCTTTGGAAACCCTCTGAAGGCTACTCGACTTCATGCCCGGCCCGCGCTCCCGCGCGGGCCGGGCATGGTCATCAGCCCTGCTTCATCGAGATGGTGGCCTGGAGCAGGTCATCAGCAGTCGTGACGACCTTGGTATTGGCCGAGTACGCTTCCTGATCCACGATCAGGGCGGACAGATCGCTGGTCAGGTCGGTCGTCGAGGATTCGACATAGCCGACTTCCAGCGTTCCCGTTCCATTCGACCCGACGGTGCCCGTCTGCGCCGCGCCGGATGCCGCCGTGGCGGTATAAGCCTGGCCGGTGACCGCATTCAGGCCATCGACATTGGCAAACGTGCTGAGCGCGACCTTGCCGATCAACTGCGTGTCGCCGTTGCTGAACTCGGCCATGACGGAGCCGTCGCTCTCGATTTCGGCCCCCTCGTAGGTGCCGCTGGTCACGCTGTCGCTGGTCAGCGCCGTATTGGTGGTCAGCGCGGTCGTGGACAAAGAGGCCGCGCTGGCATCCAGGGTGTAGGCCTTACCGTTAACTGTCGCGCTCAGGCTGGACAGCGTGGTCGTCGCGCCAGTCGTCGTATCAGTAACCGTTTGCGCCGTGCCATTGGAATTGAAAACGACGCTGTAGGTATCTGAACTGACGTCGGAACCACCATACGGATCGACCAACGAAACCGACCACGTCGAAGGATTGGCAGATGTCTGGCTCCACACGGCCGACACGGGCACGCTGTTGACGTCCGTCGGCGCCGTCATATAGCTCTGCCCCGATCCGGTGGTCGTACCCAGCGTGGTCGTCGCCATCGAGAGCGCTGTCCCTGACGCCGACAGGCTGGTCACCCCACTCGCGCTTGCCGTACCGCTGGACGCCGCCATCGTCGTGCCGCTGGTTCCGCCAATCGTGCCGAGATCAAGACGGATCGTCTGCGCAACGCCATTGGAGGTCAGCGTAATGGTCGGATCAACCGAGGCACCGCTGGACGTCGAAGACGTATAACTGGAGCCATCGCTGGTGCCCGTGACGGAAGCCAGATCACCGCTGCTGTCAAACGTCACCTCAAAACTGTTCGAGGCAACCTTGCCGGTGCCGCCGGCATCATAGGCGCTGACCGTCCAGACCAGAGGGTTGGTCGAACTCTGGGTCCAGGTCAGTGCGACCTTGGAGGCGTTGCCATCGGCATCATACGTCGTGACCGGAGATGTCGAATACGACTGGGCTGTATACGAGGTCGAATCACTCGGGATCGTGCCCACGGCGGCGGATTGCGTAATGGTCGTCGTTTCCGTCGGGCGGAAGGAGACGTTGGCGACGTTGATCTGGGTCAGGGTGTTTCCCAGGGAACCATTGCTGTCAGCCATGTAGCCGTCAAGGTAATAGCCGGTCGTGTTGACCAGGTAGCCCTCGTTGTTCTCATAAAACTCGCCGTTTCGTGTGTAGTACTGCGTATTCTCGAACTGCGTCGTGCCGGACGTCGCCTGGCCTGTCTCCTCGGACACGTCGAAGAGCCCGTTTCCGTTGATGGCCATGGCCAGGGTATCGGTGCTGGCCGAGGCCGTCCCCTGTGCGCCGACATTCTGCACGTCGACGGCAGCCACCGAATCCGAAATATCGCTGGACGCCGTGCTCGACGTCAGCGATCCGGCCACGAAATCCTGGAAGGACGTCGATTCGGCCTTGTAGCCGACGGTCTGGCTGTTGGCGATGTTGTTACTGAGGTTCGTGAAGGCCGTCGACTGCGCGTCGATCCCGCTGACAGCCGTCGAAAGGGCGTTGAAAACTGACATAAGCCATCCTCGTTCTGTGCGCGCTGTTACCGTCCGAAGGCAATGCTCCATGAACGCCGATGGAATGGCCTATGCCCTCACTATGGCTTGAGTAGCATGCACCTCGCGAAACGCAAGGTTTTCCTTCGCCTCAGGCAGGCAGCAGGCCGTCAAGAACGGGGCAACAGGCCATGGCCTTTCTATGGAGCGCGCGCACCGGGAGTCTTGAGCTTCATGACATAGGCGATGATCGCCGCGACGGGCTGGAAATATTCCGACGGGATTTCGGAATCCAGTGGAAGCGCATGGAGCGCGCGGGCCAGCGGTGGGTTCGCGACCACGGGGACCTTTGCATCCTCCGCGGCATGGCGGATGCGCGCCGCGAGTTCGTCGGTTCCGCTGGCCACTATCTTCGGAGCACTGTCCGCCCCGCTTTCGTAGGACAGCGCCACGGCGTAATGCGTCGGGTTCGTGATGACGACCGTGGCGGTCTTGACCGCCTGGAGCATGCGCCGCCGGGCACGCCGGCGGCGCATCTGCTTGAGCCGCCCCTTCACCTTCGGATCGCCCTCGGTCTGGCGGAACTCGTCCTTGATGTCCTGGAAACTCATGCGCAGCCCGACGATCCGGTGATAGCGCGTCCAGAGGTCGTCGAGGATGGCTATGACGCACTGCACGAGCAGGACGACCAGCACGGCATACGCGAACCACGAGGAAAGTTCCGAGACGAGACGGAGCATGGACCACCGCTCGGCCTCGGGCGCCACATGCAGCGTCCCCTTCGCCACGGCGTAGAGAACGACCCCGAACACGACGAACTTCGTCAGGCTCTTGAGCATCTCCACCACGTTGGTCATGCCGAACATGCGCTGGAGGCCGCGCATGGGCGAAAGACGCGTGATATCCGGAAGAATGGCCTGCGGACGATACAGGAACCCCGTCTGGAGCATTCCGCAGGCGATGGTCACCACGAAACCGGTAAACACAAGCGGGGCCGCCAGCAGCACCCCTTCCAGGGCCGTCTGGACCGCGATCCGGTAAATCGACGTCATGTCCGTCGGGATGCTGTCGAAATGTTCCATGGTGCCACCCACATGGGCGACGAACCTGCGCGCCGAGTCTGCGGTCGCCATGGTAAAGACCAGCAGAAACCCGCCAAGTATCGCAAGCATCAGCAATTCGCGCGACTGGGCGACGTTTCCCTCTTCCCGCGCGGTCTCCAGCCTTTTCCCGGTAGGGTCCTGGCTCTTCTCGCCACCGCCCGATCCTTCCGCCATGTGCGTGCGTGCCCTAAATCAATGCGGTTTCAGTGGTGCGGCGGACTGCCGCCGGTGCCAGGCAGAGCCACGAGCAGATCGGCCACCCTTTCCTGCCAGACGCCCGTCATCACCTGGATCAGCATGGCCAGGAGAATGACCCCACCCAGCAACTGTGCCGGCATGGCGATGGAATAGACCTGGATCGATGGAAGAAGCCGGTTCAACACGCCCAGCATGGCTGGCCACAAGGTCCCGATCAGGACGAACGGCGCGGCCAGTTGCAGCGCCAGCGCGAATGTCTGCGACGTGGCTTCCGTGACGCTCCTGGCCATGTCGCCGACCATGGGCATATGGCCCGGCGGGAACAGGCTGTACGACCCCGTGATCGCAGCCAGCGGCAAGGCATAAAGGCCCGTTGAAAGGAAAATGACGGGGATCAGCATCGATGCCATGTGGCTGATCGCGGTACTCGACGCGCCAAGTTCGGAATCCGGCTGGAGCACACTGGCCAGGCCGGTAAAAACGGCAACGACCTGCATGGCGATACTGATCGCCATGGTCACCAGCCGCGCCAGCCATCCGATGAAGACCCCGCACAGCAATTCGCCGACGACCACCGCGATCGCCACGGACGGCATGCGCAACGCCGTCCCGGATACCTCCACGAGCCGATCCTGGACCACCGGCAGGATGGCGACGGTGGCGGAGACCGCGATCCCGGCCCTGACGCGCATCGGGGACGTCGTCTCGCCCAGGCCGGGAGCCGCCATGACCAGGGCGCTGACACGGCACAGGACGACGAGGAACATGGTGGCGAGAACTGGCAACGATCCGCCAGGAAAGGACGGATCGCCCGTCATTCCGGCGCGGCGATCATCCGTGCGCGGCCGCCTGTCACGAACCGCCGACCATGACCATCTGGTCGAAAATGACGTGAGCGTATGTATTCAGCGTGGAATACATGAACGACCCGGTCAGCAGAAGAGCGGCCATGGCCGCGACGAACTTCGGCACAAAGGACAGCGTCGCTTCGTTCACCTGCGTCATGGCCTGGAACAACGAAACGAGCACGCCGGCGCACAGGGACGCCAGCAGGGATGGAGCCCCCATCTTCACGGCGACAATCAGCGTCTGGCGCAGGATATCGTGAATGTCGACCGTATGATGCATAAACGGGCTTAGATCGTCATCTGCATGACGTTCTGGTAGGCTTGGACGACACGGTCGCGGACCGCCGTAACGGTCTGCAGGGTCAGCTTCGCTTCCTCGACCGAGGTCGCGATGTCCGTCAGGTTCCCCTTCCCGGACAGCCCGACCGCGGTTTGCGCTTCGGCCGTCTTTCCCGTCTTGATGGCGCCCTTGATCGCGCTGTTCAGCGCATCGCTGAAACCGGTCACGACGTCGGAGGACTGCGCGTTGGGGTCGGCGTCCTGCGTGTCGGCGGACGCCTGCATCGTTTTCTGAGTCAGCCCGTAGGCGTTGACCGCATCGAGACTGCGTGTGGCGATGTCACTGATCATGATGTCCGCGCCCTTCCCTGCCGACCTCTCCAAGAGGCCGGAAGCGCGCTCCTGCCAATTGCCTAGGTTGGGAATAACCCAGCCATGCACTGATCACAAGGCCAGTCTCCTTATACCATGCATCGAAATGCCGCCTCGTCATCGAATGGCAACACCGGCGCCATCCGGACCGGCGGGCTTTTCCATGAAAGCCTTAAAAAAGACCATGCAGCTAACCTTCTCTTTACCATTTTCGGCTCTACTGGCGTTGGAAGAGCGCGCGTCTAGCCCGACTCGACATGGAGAAAAAACATGAGCCTTTCCATCAACACCAATACGTCGGAGATGATCGCGCTCCAGACCCTGGACGCCACGCAGACGTCGCTGAGCAACACGGAAAACGCCGTCTCCACCGGCAAGTCGGTTGCGACCGCCGCCGACGGCCCGGCCGCCTTCGGCATCGCCCAGCAGATGAGCGGCAACATCGCCGGCCAGACCGCCGTGAACAGCGGCCTGTCCTTTGCCGCCCAGGTCGTCAGCGGGACCTCCGACGCCGCCAACCAGATCATCACCCTGCTCCAGAGCGTTCAGCACGCCGTCACCAACCTTGGCAACGATTCGGGCTCGCCGACCTCGCTGGGCCAGGACGCGACCGAAATCACAGGCTATCTGGCTCAGATCGACACCATCGCCCGGAACGCGACCTTCAATGGCGTGAACCTGCTGGCCGGCTCGACCACGGATGGCAGCGGCATCACCAGCCAGACCCTGAACTACGTGACGGGCCTGCAGGGCGACACGCAGTCCGTTTCGGGCTTCAACTCCATGATCTCGAAAGACATGAGCGGCGCCACGAGCACGGGCACGGCTAGCCTCTCGCTGTCGGAAGCGCTGGGTCTGGCGGTCGGCGGCTCGGCCGGCGGCAACGCGACCGCGAACGTTTTTGTTTCGTTCAACCCCACCAGCGGCACGGGCGCCTTCACCGGCACCTTCGGCAACTCTGCCGGCATCGCTTCCACCGGCGTCGCCATGATGATCACGCAGGTTCAGGACGCCATCACCGCGATGACGAACGTCACCTCGACGCTCGGCAATGCCTCGAACCTGATCGCCAGCATGACCACGTATGGCACGACCGTTTCTGACGACCTGACGGCGGGCGTCGGTGCGCTGACGGATGCCAACATGGCCGCCGAGAGCGCGCAGCTCACCTCGCTGCAGACCAAGCAGTCCCTGGCGATCAAGTCCCTGACGATCGCGAACGGCCAGTCCCAGAACATTCTGCAGCTGTTCCAGTAATCGTCTTCCGATTACGGTATTACGCAGAAAGTGCCCCCGGCTTCGGCCGGGGGTATTTTTTTTGTCCTGCCGTAAGGCGACGGCGAACGAGAGATGTGACAGGACGTCAACGCACTGCCAGGCCCCGCAAAAGCCCGGCCCTCCTTCAGAAGCATCACTGTCCTTGCTGATCGGGTATTATCGCGCCTGCCAGCCTGATCGCACGGCAAGCAATGCTTCCTCCCGGCCCCGGATTGCCGACCCGGCCGCCGTCCGCGGATTGCGGTACCGAGGCTTTCCTACTTTATGAGGTTGATGGTGCGCGTCGCCATCGAACGGGAGATCTGCATGGTGTTCAGATTGGCCTCGTACGAATGCTGTGCTTCGTGCGTGTCCATGATCTCGACCATCGAATTCACATTCGGCATCTTCACGTAGCCATTGGCATCCGCCGCCGGGTGTGACGGGTCGTACTTCGTCTGGAAGGGCGTATTATCCTGCCCGATCCCTTTGACCTTCACGCTGGAGACGCCGGAAGCCTGGTCCAGCGTCGCCTGGAACGTAATGGTCTTGCGACGATAGGGATCGGCACCGCGGGTCGAGCCCGTCGTGTCCTTGTTGGCAAGGTTTTCAGCCGCGACCCGCAGCCGCTCTTCCTGCGCGCGCATCCCGGCGGCGGATACCCCTATGGTGTCCGAGAAATCCATGGTTGCCTCCCGCCTACGAAGTCGATCCGCCCGTGCCCAGGGCGGTCGAGTACATCGACATATACAGGCTGTACACGTTCGTCGCGAAACGCTGCTGGTCGCTTGTATCGGCTACCTTTTCAAGTTCCGCCTCAAGACTGACCTCATTCTTGTCAGCGGAGGCGGAGCCACCGGTCCGATGCGTCCTGGCACTGCCGCCCTGGCCAGCCATGTGACCCGGTTCGGTCTGGGCCAGCGTCATGCCCATCTGTTCCTGCAGGACGCCCTGGAATGGGGTCATGTCCTTCGGTACGTAGCCAGGTGTGTTTGCATTGGCCACGTTGCCCGCGAGGACGGATTCACGGGCCTCAAGCCAGTGCAGCCGATCCTTGGCCAGCCCCAGCAGATCCGTCCCGCCATTGGCTGATGCGGCCTGGGACAATGCTTCCAGCATACGACATCACTTCCATTTCTTTCCGTGGTGGCACCACGGCCTGAACAGCATTCAATAGTCCAGTAGACTAGATAGCCATACTTGCCCCGGCCGCACAAGGCCGTTTCCGGAAGACCATTCCAAAAACGTCACGACAGGCGAGCGACGCCACAGCCCACGCTCACCAATATCCGCCGATCACATGCCGCGGTTGGTCGCCGCCCGGGTCGGCGTTCGACGACCACGCGCTCCAGTCCCAAAGGGCGGTATCACGCCGGTTCTCGGCCACCATCGCCTCGAGATCCTGCTGGACCGATGCCGCCTTGCGCCCTTTTCCGGCCGGCGCCGCCCCCCGCGACGTCCTGTAGGCGGCTTCCGAGCCCATATAGACGCAGCCGCAACCGATCGGATCGGCATAAAGATAGATCGGCCCCATCGAGGAGGGGCGGTATGTCAACTGACCCGGCGGAAGCGTGTTCATCATGGCATAGCGCGCCGTCGTGTCCGCCGGATGAGCGACGAAACCAGCCTGCGACAACGCCATTCCCTCGTTCAGGTATGGCCGCGCCGGTGTCGAACATCCGGCAGCGCCAGCACAGAGCAGCATGCCCGCAACCAGCGCGCCAAAGGGACGCGGCCTCATCGCGGCCTGACCGCCGGAACGACTGCTTTCGCCCACCTGGCTATCCTCCGTCCCAATCATGATCGGGCCCGGAACCCGATCACCCGTGTCAGGCATCGAAACCGACCGCTTCGTCGTCGGTCAGGCACAACGGCGGAAAGCTGATATAGGATTTCATCTCCGCGTAATGGCGATTCATCAGGGTATCGATACCGGTCGCCGGAAGGATACGGCCACCAAGGCAGGCATGGGGAACCTTCACCGTCGTCAGCGGAAGACAGCGCTTGATCATCTTCCTGGCGCCGGCCGGCGAGATCGCATAGCCGCAGGTTCCGAACGTCTGCGTCAGCCTGAACGGAAGGGTCGTCACATCCATCATCCCGAACGCATCGATGCCCTCTCTGACGGATGTCTGAGGGACGATCGTGAAGCACTGCGTAATCCCCGGCAGAAGCTCGAACAGGGCCATGCCGCGATGGTTGCTGCCCCACAGGATGATTTCCCAATCCACCGGCAGGTCGGCGATGACCCGCGCGCTTTCCTGCTCGAAATTGCGGCAGAGATAGGTATCGTCCTCGAAAATATGGGCGGGGACGCCGCTTTCCGCGACGTTCCCCCAGAACGCGACATGGGCAAGCCCGGCCCCGATCGCCGCACGCGTGAACTCACACGCATCCGATACCAGACCCATCTCCCTCATCGCTTCGATATCCACCGTCTCTCCATCGACACCAGGGGAGCGTTCGAACCCCGGCACATGGGCGTTGGCGGCCAGGAACCGCTCGGCCCGCTCCGGAGTCCGGTCGAGGCTGATGAAGAATTTACGCATGTAGGATTCCTGCCATGAAGATACGCGCCGCGCCGCCGTAGGCACATGCGGGGATGACGGGCCGGACGATGATCCCCGCCGCGTCGTTGATTGGGTATGACGTCAGACGTCGCTGCGCAATCTCAGCGCCCCCGAGGCGATCGTATCCGCCCCATAATGACCTGAAGAGACATATCCCGCGGATGACGCCTGGGCCGCGTCCACGATCAGTCTGATCACCGCATTCTGGGCGTCGATAGCGTTTTTCAGAAGCTTGCGATTGGCGCGCACCAGGATGCCGAACCGCCTTGCCGCTTCTTCCAGATCCGGGGTGGCCAGCGCACGCTTCTGCTCGGCAGCGCCCTCATTGGCAGACAATGCGTCTTCAAGCGCCGCCATCTCCTTCTGCTTCATCGGAAGCATGGCCGCCACGTCTTTCAGTTTCCCGGCGGCCAGAAGGTCATTCTCCTTTTCCAGCGCGGCACACACCCGCTGAAAGCGATGCAGGAGACGCGCGCCCGATCCAGCCCGGGAGAAAATCATGACTGGGCCTTTTCCTGCATGGCCAGCATCTGCCGATAAACGCTGTCAGCCAGGCCGATCCCACCGGAATTGGCGATCTGCTTGCCCATTTCCGACACCTGGAGCGACCGGAACTGCGATTCCGCCGCCCCCCCCCCGAACATGTCGTTCGAGGTATCGACGGTGTCGAACATCGGCTGGATCAGTTCGCCGATGGTCAATCCCTCGAATTCGACGGCGGCCTTGTGCGCCTGTTCCGCCGTGCGGGTGTCCTTGGCGGACGGCGCGGGCGACAATTGCTGCTGGACGGAGGACAGCGAGGCCGCGATGCTTCCGATGCTCATGTTCCCTACCTTACCTCCAGATCCGCCTGCAGGGCGCCATCGGCCTTGATGGCCTGCAGGATACTGATCATGTCCCGTGGCCCCATGCCCAGTGCATTCATGCCGCCCACGAGGCTGGCAAGGGTCGGGCCCTCGCGCAATATCCCGAGACGATGCGTACTGTCGGTGCTGGCGGTGATCTGCGTTCGCGGCACGACCGCGGTCTGCCCGTTCGTGAAGGGGGCCGCCGGGACGGCCTGCGGCGTCTCCGTGATCTGGATGGTCAGGTTGCCCTGGGCGATCGCCACCGTGGTGATACGCACGTTGTCGCCCATCACGATCGTGCCGCTGGCCTCGTCCACCACGACCTTGGCCATGGTATCAGGTTCGATGAGGAGGTCGCCGATCCGGTAAAGCGTCTGCGACGGATCGCGCCCCGTCAGGTTGACCGCGACCGTCCGGGGATCATCGACCCGGGCGATGCCCCGGCCGATATGACTGTTGATGGCATCGGCGATCCGTGTCGCCGTCGTGAAGTTGGGATTGTACAAGGAAAGCCGGATGAAGCCCTTTTCCCCGAGCATCACCGGAACCTCACGCTCGACCACGCCACCGTTGGCGATATGGCCGCTGGTCGGGATATTCCGCGTGACGTTGGCAGCCTGGCCGGTCGCGGTGAAGGCATTCGTCACCAGCGAGCCCTGGGCCACGGCATAGACCTCGCCATCGGCGGCCTGGAGCGGTGTCACGAGCAGGGTGCCGCCGGTCAGAGCGCGGGCATCGCCCACAGCGGAAACGGTGACATCGATATGTCCGCCGCCATGCGAAAAAGGCGGCAGTGTGGCCGTGACCATCACGGCGGCCACGTCGTGCGTCTGCAACTGGATTTCCCGGTCGCGAATATTCACGCCCAGCCGGTTCAGCATGCTGATCAGCGTCTCTCGCGTGAAGATCGTGTTGGTCAGGCGATCGCCGCTCCCGTTCAGACCGACGACGAGACCGTAGCCGACGAGCTGGTTGTCCCGCACGCCTTCGTAATCGACGATATCCTTGATCCTGACCTGCTCGCCCCGGGCTGACGACATCGGGGCCATTCCGGTTGCCAAAAGAGCCACCGCGGCCAGCAGGATACTCCAGCGCGACAGTCCGCCTCGATATCCGACAGTCGCCTTGAGGCGATTCCTCATAGAACTGGTCACCCTTGCGTTTCAGCCCATGACTTTCCGAGGACAGGCCACAGCTTCGCGGCAAGGATACGCGCCCACGCCATGACATTCAATGGCCATGGCCATCCTCTGTTCCATGCCGGGACGGATCGCCGGCAAAAAAACATTCATGGTTGCGCGGAATTTGGATATGGAGATCGGAATGGACGCCATGCCGATCCCTTGCCTGCGTCGCCGGTCCCGCATGGCTCTTATCACGACTGCCATTCTGGTCCATCCGGTATGGAACGCTTCTGCCCGCTCGCCGCAGGCTTCGCTGTGCGTGGAGGCGACGACACAGGCCGAGCGGGCACTGCATATCCCCGATGGATTCCTTGCCGCGATGAGCCGGGTCGAAAGCGGAAGGCCGGAACCGGACGGCATGATCTCCGCGTGGCCCTGGACCATCACCGTCAACGGGGTCGGGCATTACTACATGACCCGCGAAGACGCCATCGCCGCCGTCCAGATGTTCCGCCAGCAGGGAAACCCGTCGATCGATGTCGGCTGCATGCAGGTCAACCTCCAGCAGCATCCGGACGCTTTTTCCACCCTGGATCAGGCTTTCGATCCTGTTCGCAACGCGCGCTACGCCGCCACCTTTCTCCTGAAATTGCACGACAAGATGGGCAGTTGGCCCCGGGCGGCGGCGGCCTATCATTCGCAGACGCCCGGCATCGGCACGCCCTATCAATGGAAGGTGCTGGAGGCATGGGCTGTTCCGCAGGACGGGCGCGACCCGCAGATATCGCCCCGAAAGGACGCCCGGGCCGCGCCCTATTTCGCGGCACAGACCTTCCCCCGTCCGCTTGTCCCCGCCTTGGCGCCGCACCAGCCCGTCATGGCGGCGGCACCGGCCGGAATGACGACGACGCCGGTCAGGGCGTTCCATCCCTTCGTCGGCAACAGGAATTTTGCCCCACCGTCTCCGAACAGGCCGGTCACGAAAGGCACGCAGGGACGGACGCTGGCCTCATACCGCGCAGCCCCCGTGGCCCTGGTCGCGCCGCGGCGGCTGGCGCCACAGCCGGGTTAGCACCCTGCGTTCCAGGCGGTCACCCAATCCCGCAGGGCCGCGCCGACTTCACGCAGGACGGGGGCGAGGGATCTTTCCCGCGCACGGAACAGGCGCATGGTGGGGTACCATGCCGATGTGTCTCCATCGTCCCCCCACCGCCAGCAGGCATCCCGCCGGCTGACAAGCCACACCGGACGCCCGAGCGCACCAGCCAGGTGAGCCGGCGACGTATCGACACAGATAAACAGGTCGAGATTTTCCAGGATGGCGGCGGTATCGGCCATGTCGCGGACGCCGTCCATCGGGTCGAACAGCATCTGGCCATCCCATGTCCCGATTTCCCCGCGCGGAGGACCCAACTGGAGATTGACCAGCGTGGCCGCAACGGGGCTGAGGGCCGCCCCCATCGCCGCGAGCGTTGTAGACCGGCGTTCGTCGGTCGCGGCCAGGTCGGGCCTTGCCCGCCGCTCGCCGGCCCATACCAGGCCGATACGGGGACGCCCGGTGGGAAATTCAGCGGCAAAGGTCGCAACGTCGCCGGGATCGGCCCGTAGATAGGGAATGCGCGCGGGAATGTCGCTTTCGGACGCCATGCCGACGATAAAAGGCAAGTCGGGGATCGGGGCGGCATAGCTGTAGCCGTCTTCCGCATCCAGCTTCGATCGTGTCGTGACGACGGACACACCGGGAAACGACAGGGTCAGGAGACGCACGAGGGATTCCGGGATGACGATCGTCACCTCCGCCCCCTTTTCCAGCAGACAGGGAACGAACCGGATGAACTGGATCGTGTCTCCCAGTCCCTGCTCCTGATAGAGGATGACTTTCTTTCCGGCCACGTCGTCGCCAAGGCGCAGGCGAGGCAGCGACATGAACCACATCACACTGCTGGTCGCCGGAGCCCGCTCGGCATAGCGCGCCCACCCTTCCCGGAAATTCCCCGCCTTGAGCAGCGTCGTCGCGTATCCGAAGGCGAGGATCGGGTTCTCCGGGGCCAGCGCGCAGGCCCTCTCGTACCACGAAATAGCCTCGGGGGAGCGACCAAGGCGGTCGAGCGCGCAGGCCATGTTGTTTACCAGCGCAACGTTTGTTTCTCCGTCCTTGAGGCCGAGGGAAACGATCTGCATCGCCTCGGCGGGATATCCCGTATTCAGGAACGATGCGGAGATGTGCTCGCACAGCATGACATGCTCGTCAGGATAGCGGGCCATCATCCGGGAAAAGAGCGCACATCCTCCAGCGAGATCGCCGCCCGCCACCAGGGCGCCCCCAAGGCTGAGTTGCGCCAGCATATGGTCCGGCTCCAGGCGGAGCACACGCCGTAGCAGCGTCGCCACGACGTCATGCCTGGCCGTATGCTTCGACATCAGCGCCGCTGCCGCCAGGGTCAGGGCCGCATCGTCCGGATGGCGGGACACGACCTCCAGGGCCAGGCGCGCGGCGTCCCTGCCCTGCCCCCGCGAGAAAAAGGTTTCGCATACCTGGGTCAGTTTTCAGGCGTCGGGGATTGCAGTACCCCACCCATCCAGACATTCAGGTCCAGCGGCGGCATCGTCCCGTTTCCACCTGATGGCAGATCGCGACGGGCAGGATCGATCATGCTCCCTTGCCCGGTTGCCAGTCCTTCACCCACTCACGCAGGGCTTCCCCGACTTCGCGCAGAACGGGGCCGAAGGTCCTCTCCTGCGCGCGGAATACACGCATGGTCGGATACCACGCCGACGTATCCCCCTCCGCTCCCCATCGCCAGCAGGCATCCCACCGGCTGATCAGCCATGTCGGACGGCCGAGTCCGCCGGCCAGGTGGAGCGGCGAGGTATCGACGGAGATGAACAGGTCCAGACTTTCCATGATGGCGGCGGTGTCGGCCATGTCGCGGACGCCGCCCATCGGGTCGAATACGGGCTGGCCGTGCCATGCCGCGATCTCGGCGTGTGGAACCCCGAACTGGATGTTCACCAGGGTGGCATCCACCGGAGTCAGGGCCTCCCCCAGCATGGCCAGCGTCGTGGAACGACGCCTGTCGGCCGCGGCCAGTTCAGGCCTTCCACGCCGCTCGCCGGCCCACACCAGGCCGATACGGGGACGCCGGGAGGGAAGTTCGGCGGCGAATTTCGCGATATCGCCGGCATCGGCCCGAAAATAGGGAATATTCGCAGGGATATCGCTTTCCGACATCACGCCGCCGATAAAGGGCAGGTCCGGGATCGGAGCGGCATAGCTGTAGCCATCCTCCACCTCCCTGCCGAATTCTTCAATCAACCTGACGGATGCGCCCGGGAACGACTGTGTCAGAAGACGCAGAAGAGCCTTCGGGACCACGATCGTCACGTCCGCCCCCTTCGCCTGAAGATAAGGGACAAAGCGGATGAAGTGGAGAGTGTCTCCCAGGCCCTGCTCCTGATAGAGGATGATTTTCTTTCCGGACACGTCGTCGCCATGACGCAGGCGGGGCAGCGACATGAACCACCATGTCACGCTATTGGTCAGGGGAACCCGCTCGGCATAGCGCGCCCATCCTTCCCGGAAATTCCCCGCCTTGAGCAAGCTGAGCGAATACCCGAAGGCGGCGGTCGCATTCCCCGGATCCATCGCCAGGGCCCGCTTGTACCATGAGACGGCCTCGGCGGGGCGGCCCATCCGATCAAGGATGCATGCCATATTGTTCAGAAGCGAGAAACTCGGTTCGCCCTCCTGGAGCCATGCGGTCAAAATCCCCAGCGCCTCGAAAGGATATCCCGCGTCCACCAGCGAAAAGGAAATATGCTCGCATAGGCCGATGCGCTCTCCAGGATAGCGGGCCATCATGTCTGCAAAAAGAGCGCATCCTCCGGCAACATCGCCACCTGCCACAAGGGCGTCCGCAAGGATGGTCTGGGCCCCGACGCTGTCCGGCTCCAGCTTCAGCGCGCGCCGGGCGAGCGTCGCCACGACGTCGTACAGGGCGGTATGCCGCGCGAGCAAGGTCGCCGCGACCAGGGTCAGGATCACGTTGTCCGGGTGCCTGGCCACCACCTCAAGAGCCAGGCGAACGGCGTCGAGGACCTCCCCCTTCAGGAAAAGGTCGCTGACCATGGTGGTGACATTTTCCGCCGTCGGCGACTGCAGCACAGTGTCTTTCGAGAGGTCGGCATCCAGGGACTGCGTCGCATCGCCTTCACATGACGACACTGTTTCTATTTGCTGCATCCTGATCCTCTGCCGCTTCCGTCGCGCGCCCTGCCAGCCCGCGGGATCATTCCCGCGCGTTCCCGCATGGCCAGTCATCATGAAGCGATTATGGCCATAAGATTCGAGACAATGGAACGCCTGTCGCCGTCATTTTCCGGCCTTGCCCGGGACCCGCGATAACGGTAGTTTCCGGCCCTGAAGTCACAGCCCGGTGACCGGGACGAATGGCCGGGCAGGCCGCTGGCCATGTGCCTTGCGGAAGGGCAGTGGCTCATCCCCACACGAAAGGAAACACGGCTCTTGGATACCGCCGGTGGCAGCGAAATCAAGAAGCCGGGCGGCGGCAGACTGGCCGAAATAACGGCCGCAGCGCGACAGAAGATTTCATCTGCCTCCCGCAACGTGACCCTTTCGGCCGAGACGCTGCGAAGCGGGGGATGGCGGGCAACCTCATGGCGTTCCCTGGTTCCCGGCACGGACGTTGGCCTCGCCCTGGGCGTGGTCGTCCTGCTGGCCATCCTGATCATTCCGCTTCCGACCTTCATCCTCGACATGGGTCTTTCGCTGTCGATCACGTCGTCCGTGCTGGTCCTGATGGTGGCGCTGTTCCTCGAGCGCACGCTCGACTTCACGTCGTTTCCCACCCTGCTCCTGCTGACGACCCTGCTGCGCCTGTCGCTCGAAATCGCGACCACGCGCCTGATCCTCAGCCATGGCAGCGAGGGCACCTACGCCGCCGGACATGTGGTGGCCGCCTTCGGCGGGTTCCTGATGGGGGGCGACCTTTTCATCGGCGGGATCGTGTTCTGCATCCTGCTGGTCGTGAACTTCATGGTCATCACGAAGGGTTCGGGACGCATCGCCGAAGTGGCGGCCCGGTTCTTCCTGGACTCGATGCCCGGCAAGCAGATGGCGATCGATGCCGACCTCTCGTCCGGGGCGATCAACGAACGGACCGCGCGCGCGAAACGCAAGGAACTGGAAGACGAGAGCGCCTTCTACGGCGCGATGGACGGCGCCGCCAAGTTCGTTCGGGGAGACGCGATCGCCGGCCTGATCATCACGGCGATCAACATCGTCGGCGGCCTGGCCATCGGTATCCTGCGGCATGACATGCCCCTGAGCGAGGCCGCCAGCACCTTTACCACGCTGACGGTCGGTGACGGGCTGGTCTCGCAAATCCCCGCCCTGCTGGTGTCGACCGCCGCCGGTATCGTCGTCACCAAGGGGGGCTCCGACGGATCGACCGACGTCACGCTGGTCCGGCAGTTGGGCGGCAATCCTAAACCGCTGGCCGTCGCCGGCGGGCTGTCGGCCCTCTTCGCCATCATGCCCGGTCTGCCCGCCCTTCCCTTCCTCGTCATCGCCGTCGGGGCCGGCATCGGGGCGTGGATGCGCCACAAGACCCCCGTCAAGGATGGGGACGGAGACGTCACCCAGATCTCGCCCCAGCCGACGGCGCCGCCGATTTCCGAGATGCTCAAGCTGGACCTGCTGCGCCTGGAACTCGGCTTCGGCCTCCTGCCCCTGACGAGCGGCGAGAATCCGCAACTGACCGAACAGATCAAGGCGCTGCGCCGGACGGTTGCCACCGAACTGGGATTCATCACCCCGCCCGTGCGGATACAGGACAACATCCTGCTTCCGTCGGATAATTACGTCATCAAGCTCAAGGAAATCGAAATCGGATCCGGCGAGGTCAAGCCGGGGAAACTGATGGCCATGAGTCCGTCCGGCGGCGCGCCGGACCTTCCTGGCGACCGGACGACGGAGCCGGCATTCGGCCTTCCCGCCGTATGGATCGACCCCTCGCTCAAGCCCAAGGCGGTCGCCATGAAATGCACCATCGTGGACCCGGCCAGCGTCATCGTCACGCATCTCAGCGAGGCGGTGAGGCAGAACTTGCCCGACCTGCTGACCTATGTCGCCACCCAGACATTGCTGGACGACCTTCCGCGTGAGCAGCAGAAGCTGGTCAACGACCTGATTCCGTCGCAGGTGCCGTTAAGCACGATCCAGCGTGTCCTGCAGTCGCTCCTGGCCGAGCGCGTCTCGATCCGCGATCTTCCGACCATCCTCGAGAGCATCCAGGAAGGATGCAGCCTTGGCCTCCGTGGCGTGCAGGCCCTGACCGGCCACGTGCGGGTTCGCCTTTCCCGGCAGATCTGCAACGCGCTGGTTGGCGGGGCCGGATACATTCCCATGATTACCCTGTCAGCGGAATGGGAGGCCGAATTCATGGCCCATATCACCGGACAGGCCGACGATCGGCGGCTGGCCATGCCGCCTTCCATGCTGAACAAATTCGTCGGAAAACTGCGCGAGGTCTTCAATACGGTCTCGGCGAGCGGAGAGATCCCCGTCGTGGTCGTTTCCACCCCGGTCAGGGATTCCATGCGTTCGATCGTGGAACGCGTGCGCCCATCGGTTTCGGTCCTCTCGCAATCCGAGATATATCCGCGCTCTCGCATCAAGACGGTCGCGACAATCACCTGAGGGCGTTACCGTCTCCCACACAGGACCAACAGCATACAAAAAAGCCCGGGCAGAACCCGGGCTTTTTTCGTCGAATGGTTATTGCCAGGAAGGCTTCAGCAGCGGAGGACCCTGGTCACGTTGATGCTGCGCGGAGTTCCCTGCCCACCAGGTAGCGGACGCTCCGGCATCCGCCGCCTGCTCCGGCGTGCCGTCACTTCCCAGGGAAACATGGGGAGGGCGGAAACTCCGCACACCGGCCAGGTATTGCGAGACAAGGTTCACACGCTCCGGCGTCATGTTCCCCATGATGGCCGAAACCTTTCGGGGGTTCATCTTGTTCGCGACGGATACCAGCACGTGGATATCCATGATGTTGAAGACAGCGGCGGCCGCCTTTGCAGGCATTTCCTCGTATATTTTCACCAGCCTGTCGGTTTCGGCCGACATGGTCTCCTGATGGGCCGCCTGCTTTTCGGCAAGCGACGCCATGGACATGTCGAGTTCGTGCATTCTCTCGTCAAGCGCGACCCTGGCCGCTTCGAGAACGTGCTTCTGCTCGTCCAGGTCCCGCTGCTCACTGTCAAAACTGGATCGGCGCGCCAGGATGTCCTTGACCAGGCCGGCCTCTGCCTTGCTGACATCGGGGTCGGTGTCGCTGCCCTGCGCAGCCGCCGCCTTTTCCATCCCGACGCAGGATATATCCTTCGGGCAGTCTCCTTCGGACACGGCGACCTTCTGCACGGTGGCAGGCGCAGCCGTCTGAGTGGCCTCGCCTTCATGCCCGCCGGGCTGAATAAGGGACACCCATCCCTCGGCCGTCTTGCGGGCTGCCGCCACATCCCCGGACACTGTGCCGGACACTTTGGCAGACATGGACCGGGCATCGCCGACGATCGACTCGGTATATGTCCCTTCCGCCGCCTTGGCCTGGCCCATGAGGGTCTGCCCGGACGTTTCCGTGCCGTCATCTCTCAGGTATTCGGCAAGGGAATGCATGTTCATGGCCAGGAGAAGTGTCATCAGGCTCGACGAAATATGCACAAGTTTCCCGAACGACAGACGGGGTATCAGCATTTCAACCTAGTCCACTAGCAGTTTTTCTGGCGGGCGTAGCAAGTAATGTCTCAGAAAGAAGTCAAACACTTTTCCTGTCGGACCAGGCCGATGCCGCTTTTGTTTCAGCGGCCCGGCTTATTCGCCCCTATGGATCGACTGCCGTCTCCTTCGCCTTGTCTAGCCATGCTATAGCCTTTCGCCCGGCTTTCTGAAACCTTTTTCCATCCGGCTGCATCGTTGCCGTCATAATCCAGCCGCATCCGTGTGCTCGCCGTTCCGCCGCGCCTTGGCGGACAGCATGTCCCGAAAGGCGTGGAAGATTTTCTGCATCTGGGGAATTTTATAAGGAAACAGCGCGGGATCGTCAGCCGCATGGATCACCAGCGCATTCGACAATTCGAAAACCAGCAGATCTCCATCCCGGGTTTCCGCGCAGTCAAATCCAACATAGTCGAGTCCGATGCGTTCATGAATCGCGGCCATGGCACGACCGTGCCGAACCGCGAAATCATCATCGAAACGTGCCATCCGGGACGCTTCTTCCGCCCGCCGGGCCGGATCGGCCTTCATTTCCTTGTAGGGATAATGGACGACCCAATGTTCGGAAATTCCCATGTGGGCCAGAAAAGGATGCCCGTCGATCAGGACCACGCGGAATTTGCGAAACAGACCGTCAGCCGAGGCGTAATCGATAAAGTTGGAAACAAAGAACCGTTCGGCGTCGGCTTGCCGCAGATACACGGCAATATCCTCAGCCGCCTCGATCCGGCTGAGCTGGATACCGCCATGGGCGCCCTGGGGACGGACGATGATCGGAAAGCGGAGGTCGCCCCACTGGTGCGGCAGCGAGACCGCGCCAGTCGCAAGTTGCTCCAGCGCGGCACGATCGATGCGGTAGGTCGGGGTCATGCACAGTCCCGGCACGTCGTGAAGCACGTCGAACGCCTCGGCACGGGACAGGTGGGGAACATTTTGCGGCCGGTTGAGAACGGACCGTGGCCAGTCCTTCAGGTAGACGGCGAGTTGGGCGAGCGTCGCCCTGTGGGAATCCGCCTCGCCAATGGCCACGAAGACGAGGTCGTGGGGCGGCAGGCGCGCCGGCCATTCAAGGCCAGGCCCCACATACAGCACGTCGATCGTCATCCCCGCGTTTTCGAGGATGCATTCCAGCGGCGTGTTCGCCGTCAGGTCACCCGGCGTCTTGATGACCAGCAGATGGAGTGCCTGGTCACCGCCGCTGGCAATGCGGAACACCTGCCGCAGTTTCAGCGCCTCGCCCAGGATGGCCAGGCCGCTTTCCTTCTGGAAACGCAACTGATGGATCAAGGCCAGGTCGAGCAGCGCGTAGGCATCGGCCTCGCGTTCGGCGCGCGCGATCAATCCCGGCACATGACGAGCAATGTCCACTTCCTGCAAGGCCGTCCGAAACAGTTCCGCCAGCCCCAGCAATGGGGGCGCAGCCCCCTGCTCTTCGCTATCGGAAAGCACCAGCGCGCCGGCGGCGCCGGGGGATGTGTCAAGCAGGGACATTCAGGAAATCAACCTTCGCGGTTCGCACAGTATTTTCGATTGCGGCCGTATAGCGGGGCCTGTGCCTAGCACAGCAAAAACCCCACAGCCTGTTTGGGCGGTGGGGGGTTCCAAGTCAATATGGTTGCGGGGACAGGATTTGAACCTGTGACCTTCAGGTTATGAGCCTGACGAGCTACCGGGCTGCTCCACCCCGCGCTGGTGTGGTGTGTGTGTTGTGAGGGGTGGACTGGAAGACCTGGCGGCGACCGACTTTCCCGCGTCTTGAGACGCAGTATCATAGGCGCTGGGGCATTTCACGGCCGAGTTCGGGATGGGATCGGGTGGGTCTATCCCCGCCATGGCCACCAGGTCGTCCAGTCCACCCTGTGGGGTGTTATTGGGCGTGTGAGGTTGGTGCGGTGAGAGGTGAGTGTGTTGTGTGGATGATTGCTGTGCATGTGTGTTGCCTGCTGGGCAGGCGGTGTGAGTGAGCCTGTTGGGCGATTAGGACCAGTTAGCTGCACGCATTGCTGCGCTTTCACATCTGGCCTATCGACGTGATGGTCTATCACGGCCCTCGGGGAGACCTGGTTTTGAGGTGGGTTTCTCGCTTAGATGCTTTCAGCGATTATCCCGTCCAGACTTAGCTACCCGGCTGTGCCGCTGGCGCGACAACCGGTGCACCAGAGGTCTGTTCATCCCGGTCCTCTCGTACTAGGGACAAATCCTCTCAAGTCTCCAACACCCACGGCAGATAGGGACCGAACTGTCTCACGACGTTCTAAACCCAGCTCACGTACCACTTTAATCGGCGAACAGCCGAACCCTTGGGACCTGCTCCAGCCCCAGGATGTGATGAGCCGACATCGAGGTGCCAAACCTCCCCGTCGATGTGGACTCTTGGGGGAGATCAGCCTGTTATCCCTAGAGTACCTTTTATCCGTTGAGCGATGGCCCTTCCACGCGGGACCACCGGATCACTATGGCCGACTTTCGTCTCTGATCGAGCTGTCACTCTCACAGTCAGGCGGGCTTATGCCATTGCACTCAACAGTCGATGTCCGACCGACCTGAGCCCACCATCGCGCGCCTCCGTTACACTTTGGGAGGCGACCGCCCCAGTCAAACTGCCCACCATGCAGGGTCCCGGACCAGGCTTACTGGTCTCGGTTAGACATCAGAAACAGTCAGGGTGGTATTTCAAGGATGGCTCCACCGGAACTGGCGCCCCGGGTTCAAAGCCTCCCACCTATCCTACACAGAATGTCTCTGATGCCACTGCAAAGCTGCAGTAAAGGTTCATAGGGTCTTTCCGTCTGACCGCGGGTACCCCGCATCTTCACGGGGAATTCAATTTCGCTGAGCCGATGCTGGAGACAGCGGGGAAGTCGTTACGCCATTCGTGCAGGTCGGAACTTACCCGACAAGGAATTTCGCTACCTTAGGACCGTTATAGTTACGGCCGCCGTTTACCGGGGCTTCAATTCAGTGCTTGCACACCTCCTCTTAACCTTCCGGCACCGGGCAGGCGTCAGGCCGTATACGTCGTCTCTCGACTTCGCACAGCCCTGTGTTTTTACTAAACAGTCGCTACCCCCTGGTCTGTGCCACCCACCGATGGTTGCCCAACGATGGGTCTCGCTTATCCCGAAGTTACGCGAGTAATTTGCCTAGTTCCTTCAGCATCGTTCTCTCAAGCGCCTTGGTATGCTCTACCAGTCCACCTGTGTCGGTTTCGGGTACGGTCTATATGCCAGAGCTATTTCCTGGAATGCGCCAAAAGCCGGATCAATCCGTTAAGACCCGACAACATATTGCATTCGTCACTTCTGGCAGGCCCGGGAATATTCACCCGGTTTCCATCGACTACGGCTTTCGC